>JAJZOG010000017.1 GCA_021811585.1 bacterium | reverse complement strand
GATATGGAAGACGGCTTACGAATGGCTGGATTTTTACAACCACAAAAGAATCCATACAAAATTAAAAGGGCTGACTCCTTTTGAGAAGTTAGCCCAAAGTGTCACCCTTGACTGTTAACTCTACAATGCCCGTAAATCCACGGAAGAGGACGAGCGGCAAGCGTTAAGCATAGACAGTCAAATTAAAGAAATGCTGTTGGTGGCTCAACAAGAAAATTTAACAGTAGCGGAAATTCGACGAGAATCACACTCGGCTAAGGCTTCCGGCCAGCGGGCGGTATATAACCAACTAATCGCTGATATTAAGACTGGAAAGTTTACCGGCATCCTAACTTGGGCTCCTGATCGCCTGAGCAGAAATGCCGGGGACTTAGGAAGCTTGGTGGATTTAATGGACCAAAAACTTTTACACGAGGTAAGAACTTTTAATCAAAAATTTACAAATTCTCCCAATGAAAAGTTTATGCTGATGATCTTAGGGAGCCAGGCCAAGCTTGAAAACGACCAGCGAAGTCTAAATGTGAAAAGGGGCTTAAGGACTAGAATAGAAATGGGGCTATGGCCGGGAATGGCACCAACTGGTTATCTTAACGAATATCATAAAGATCGGCCCTGTTCGGTGATACCCGATTCCATTCGAGCGCCGGTAGTCAAACAGATCTTTGAAAAAGTAAGTGATGGTATGAGTGGCAGACGCGTATACTTATGGTTGCGGGACGAGGTAAGGTTTGTAACCAAAAATGGCAAGCCATTCCATTTAAGCAACCTGTACTTGCTGCTGCGGAACTCCTTTTACTGCGGAATTATTGAATATCCAAGACGAAGCAAAAAATATTATCAAGGGAAGCACGAGCCCATTATCAGCAAGGAACTTTTCGACAAAGCTCAATCAACTTTAGATGCTGAATTAAAACCTCGAATATTAGGTAAGGAATTCGCCTTCACCAGATTAATAACCTGCGGCATCTGCGGATCCAGCATCAGCGCCAATGAAAAATTTAAAAACCTTAAAGACGGCTCAATAACAAAATACATTTACTACTGCTGTAACAAAAGCAAAGATCGGGCTTGCCCGGGCAACTATATTAAAGAAGATTTATTGGTAAAGGAATTGCTCAAAGTTATAGAAGAAGTGGATTTGGACAAGCTTGGCATCAAGCAGCAGATAGAGCAAAAGCTGGAAAGCTATAATAAATTCAGGAATTTGGTCTTGGGTCAGAGCGAGCAGGATCAGCTAAAACAGAAAAATTTGGACTTAAAAAATTACACAAAATATATCTTAACCAATGGCAGTCTGCTTGAAAAGCGAGAACTCATGGCCTGCCTGAAAAGCAAATTGGTGCTAAAAGACAAGCAAATAACTGTAAGTTTGTAATCAGGTAAAAAGTAGCGTAAAATTAAAACATCCTTCGATTTTGTTCGGGATGTTTTTTCTTGGACAAACATAAAGCACCTCGGTCGGGTTGACGAGGTGCACTAAGTGGTGGACCATACCGGATTCGAACCGGTCGCCTCTTCCATGCCATGGAAGCGCTCTACCAAATGAGCTAATGGCCCATGCATCCAAACATAAACTGTATTAATGATGCAAATACGTCGCAAAGCCGGAAACAAAATTTACAATTAGCGGCAATGCCCCAAACATCTTTAAAATCAGCCCCAAAACAGCAAGGACAATTGCCAATCCAACAGTGGCTCCAAGGCCGTAAAAAATTCCGAACACAAAATATTTTGCCAAGGTTCGGGAATGCACGGTCGAAGAATACGCAATAATATCCAAGTCCTTTGCGATTTTTTCCAATTTTTGCTGGTCTATTTCTGTCATTTTTTTGGTGCCCCCGGTAGGAATCGAACCTACGGCCGCTTCCTTAGGACGGAATCGCTCTAATCCACTGAGCTACGGGGGCAAATGCCGCCCCATACTCACCTATTTTACATGTTCAAGATCAAGGAGTAAAGACAGCCGAAATTTGGCCTTAAACCTTGCTTGCTGCATGTTTTAAAACATAAATCTATTTGGTAGTCAATTATTCCAGTATTTTTTATATTACAATATATTACTGGCTATTTTACAAGTAATTTTGTTTGTTGCATATGAAACCAATCCATTTGATTCTTTTTAATTCTACCACGTGAAACATATTTCAAAACAATTCAAAAACCCCTAGTTAACCATGTTCCACCCGAAACAAGTTGTTTCTATTGCTAAAAACTAGTATAATTACAGGGCAAATTTAACGCACTTATTTTTATTTCGGGCCTATGGTTCAGTGGCAGAACAGGGCATTCGCATTGCTCAGACGGCGGTTCGATTCCGCCTAGGTCCACCAACCAGTCAGTGTTTCTGAGGTCTACCTAGAAGGATATCCTACAGAGACGACAGACACGTTCTAAATTTTTGGTAAAGTCCTGGAATTAATGTTATATTTAAGCTAAATTTGGTAACTATAAAATCAAAATGAAAAAATTACTTTTTGCTTTGCCAGTGATTCTTTTGCTAGCGGCTGGATGCAACTCAGTCAATAAAACTGTACATCAAACCCCTGCGCAAAATACTAATACGCAGGATTTCCAAACTCAACAAAATTCGCAACCTCAGTTTAATAATACAACAAACACAAATTCTACGAGTTCTGCACCATCAGATTCGGATATTGCGAATGCTACCACCGTTCAAATTGATTTAAACCCAGGGGTCTATAACAATACAAAATCTTTTCAGTTTGATAGCTTACAGTTTTCTTTACCATGGAGTGATGCAACCATAAATAAACAGTCTGATCTTGCTATGAGCATTCAGAATCAAGCTGGAGAAAAATTTTTAATAATAAAAGATCCGCAGGACGAAGAAATATTAAATTCTGCCATGACTCAACTTAAGTTTACATTACCACAAATGCAACAGATATTTGGCAAATATGCTGATAATAATTATAACTTTGCCAATTTCGTATATAACCTGACACCTACATATTTGTCACAGACCTCAAATAATAATAAATCATTGATCTCTGCTTTATTGTCTTGGAAACAAACAATTATAACAGCCTTACCAATATATAATTTTGTTACTCCGTCCATACATGGGTTTATATTTGGCGGCCCTACCAATAAAATAAGAACGATGGAAATTTATACGAATACCGATAGTAAATATACTATAGGGCTAACCAACTTAAATAAAAGCGAAGTTGATTTTATTCTAAGCAATATAAAAAGTAACCAATAATTGAAGATCACACTGAATGTTGATAAAAATTCTTATTCTATTGGGGCTGGTTAAATTGCTCAAGATTTCAAACAGCGCGGCACTTTGCGCAGTTATATATGGTGTAGCAGTTTTAATTTTTACTTTTGTCTCTAAAGGTAATTTTTCGCAGGCCTTAATAATTAGTATTATTGGTTGCGGACTTAGTTTTATTTGGTTTTGGTTCTTACATAAGACTGAGGGTAATTGGTTTTGGTGGGTGATTTTAATTGGCGGTGTTTCTATTGGATTGGTTTAAGCCACAAAAAATAAACGAATTCAGAAAAAGAAAAAATAATAATCACTCGATAAAAAGCCATAGTACATCTAACTTACCAAACAAATCTCTTTCCCTCTAAACACCAATCCGCTCCTAATGCACCCTAACAATTCTCGTTTCTCAGGTATAGATCCTTCATTCAGAATATATCTGGCATAATTTCTGCAATCAATTTCAGTTTGCTTAAGCTGCTCTTCCTTGAACAATCCAAGCACCCCATATCTAAACTTATTAAATCGCTCCAGTTCCCGCTGGATCTTTTCTTTTATGCCTAATTGGTCAAGATCAACCTGGTCAATAATTTTTAGCAACTGATCAAGGAGATGATCTTCTTTAATATATCCTGATTTGCAAGCCTGATCCTTGCTCCTGTTGCAGCCGTAATAAACGTATCTGCCAATGGTGCCATTTTTAAGCTCCTTGAATTTTTCATCAGCAGTAATACTTGAACCACATAATCCGCACTTAATAAGTTTAGTAAAAGCAAACTCCTTGCCATAGCTTTGTTTAATATCCGACTTCTGCTTTAACCTTTTTTGAACCTGATCAAATAGCTCTTTAGTGATAATTGGCTGGTGTTTGCCGTGATACCAATTCTTGCTTCCTTGAGGATATTCAACTATACCATAGTAAAAGCTGTTTCTGAGGATAATATAGATATTACCAAGGGATATGAATTTGCCATGCCTGGTTACAAACTTTAAATCATGTTTTAGCCAAACATATACTTTTCTGCCGCTCCAGCCGCTATCTGCTATTTTCTCAAACATTTGTTTAATTATTGGCGCCCTAATTGGATCAAGGATAACGCTTCCTGGTTTATCTCTTAAATTCTCATTAATATATCCAGTTGGAGCAACGCAGGGCCAATATCCCATTTCAACCCTGGTTCGCATTCCACGCTTAATATTTATACTCCTGTTGTCATTTTCAAGCTTAGCTTGGCTTCCTAAAATCATTAGTAGGAATTTCTCATTAGGGGAGTCAGCAAACTTTTGGCTGTAAGTCCTAATTTCAAGGAGTAGCTTTTGATCCATTAAATCTATTACGGCTCCCAAGTCTCCAGCGTTGCGGCTCAAACGATCTGGCGCCCAGGTTATTATCCCATTAAAAATCCCTGCTTTAATATCAGCAATTAGCTGATTGTAAACTGGCCTTTGGCCTGATGCTTTAGCGCTATGGCTTTCTCTACGGATTTCCACTACCTGCAAATTTTCCCTTTGCGCTATTTGCAGCATCTCCTTGATTTGCGAATCTATACTTAGGATTTGCTTTTCTTCCTGCTCAGTCGACTTCCTAGCATAAAGGCAATATCTAATAGTAGATGTTGACACTGCTGCTGATTGTGGCATTAAAACTTGCTTGAGATTGTCTGTTTCCATTATTTGAGAGTTGTTAATTATCTATGGTTCGTAGCACCTTGCGGATTACTTTGTGGTTTTTGCTTCCATGCCCTCAGGTAGTCCTACCGTATTAGGTTTAGGAAAGGTTGTTCTTACAGCCGTCTATCTACTGTTTTGCTTTATTGTCAGTAGCCTTACCGCAAGGATGCTACTAAACCAATTGATGACGCAGACCAACTAACTAGTCCAGAGCAAAAAACCATATCAGGGCATAATGAGACACAAAAAGCAAAAAAGACACCTGAATTTCTCACTGTCCCACTCAAAATCCCTTGATTCTATTGCTTAAAGCTATAAATGAGACACTTTTTTGAAACACTCGTTTTAGTGTCTCATTTTGTCCCACTTCTCCTATTTATGACTTTAAGTAGTGTTCCATTTGTGCCATTTTTAGACACCTAAAAATACCCTCAATGTATTGTCTAATAATGTCTAAAAATACCAATTACTTTACAGACCAGCAAATCCCAAAGCACTGTAAAGTTATGTAAAGTAGTGGCTAAAAAGTGACAGTGCAAAAACCCTCAAACCATGTCACTTTTGTCACTTTTTGAGATGACTGAGAAGGGTCAAAAATCGCATCTTTTCAAAACCATCAAAACCCCTTAGAATACTCGTAGTTGTGCAGTTCACAACGGAGGTAGTCCACCATTTTCTAGAGAGTAGGCGCTTACATGAGGAATTAATTAACGGGATATGGCTCAATTGGCTAGAGCGCTCGCTTCGGGTGCGAGAGGTTCCCGGTTCGAGTCCGGGTATCCCGACCAATTCCATGATTTTTCCGAATTTTAAAACAGAGCGGGAATTGTACGCGAAAGGGTATCATTTTGTGGCTGGTTGCGACGAAGTCGGCATGGCGCCGCTTGCAGGGCCGGTTGTTGCGGCGGCCTGCATTTTGGATAGCTCCTCAATAGGGGTTAAAAGAGGTAAGAGTAAATGGTATTATAGGGTGCGCGATTCTAAAACAACGGATAGTAAAGAACGGATCAAATTATTGCCCGAAATAATGAGCCATTGCCTTGCTTTTGGGATTGGTTCGGCATCTCCGCAGCAGATTGATGTGCTTAATATCCATAATGCGGCCTTGCTTGCCATGAGGGCTGCGTTTGAAGATCTTGTGCGGAAACTTGAGGAATTATTGCCTTTAGCATGCGAAACGCAGGGGATTAAGAATAAAGCGCAGGAGATTAAAAATAAGATTTTTTTAATCTTGGACGGAAGATTTACTTTGAAAGATTTGCAGAGTGAGAATTTTGACTTGTTTCAAAAGGCAATTATAGATGCTGATGCAAAAATCCTTTCGGTTTCAGCGGCATCAATAATTGCCAAAGAACACCGCGATGCGATTTTGCGGCAAATGGATCGCGAACTTCCCGGATACGGGTTTGCCAGGCACAAAGGATATGCCACCAGAGAACATCGCGACGCGATTTTAACGCACGGCATCACAAGCCATCATCGCAAAAGTTTTTTGAAGAATTTCGACCTGCAATTCAAATTAAATTAACCAAATTAAATATGTTAAGCACGGAAGAGTGCCAGAGTGGTCGAATGGGCCGCACTCGAAATGCGGTGTATCCGCAAGGGTACCGTGGGTTCGAATCCCACCTCTTCCGCCATATTTTACATTCAGCGAAATTGAAAGTGGTTGCCTCGGCGCAAAGCGCAATAAAATAGATTTATAAATTTATAAACAGATTTATTATGAAAAATCATTTTGAAATAAATCACCTAAGATCAGAATCCTTAACGCACCCATATAGGGCAGAGCTGATATAAAGTTTTCAGTGCATTTGCAACGCAAAATGCGAAATTCAGCGGCGACGAAAGCGAGGGCAGCCAATAATTTCTCCCTCACAATGCTCTTCTTTTTCGCACAAATTAAATCGGCATGAAGAAAATTTTAATTTTATATACTTCGGTAGGCGAAGGGCACAAGAAGATTGCTGAGAATATCGGGGCTGTTTTATCTGCAGATTATGAAGTGGATTTGGTTGATACCTTGCATCTGGAAAAAGGAAAACTTGTGGATAAAGGGGCAGGCCTTTATTTGTGGATTTTAAATCGCGCACCGTGGCTGTGGGATTTTTTTTATAACAACAAATTATTTTTGAAATTAACATTGCCGTTGCGCGTGTCGGTTGCGGGCCTAAGATCCAAAAAGGCCTTGAATTTAATCCGCCAAAAAAAATATGATATTGTCTTGACTACCCAGGTAAATCCTTCCGCAATTGTCTCTTATCTTAAAAAGAAAAAACTTTTCATGGGGAAATTCGTGATTGCCTTTTCTGATTATCATTTGCACCCTTATTGGGTTTTCAAAAATGCAGATCTTTTTTTGGCAAACATAAAAGAGCAAAAAGAAGAGATGCAGGGCATGGGAATACCGGAATCAAAAATCGCGGTTTGCGGAATTACCCTAAAGCCAAAACAAAAGTTTTCGCTGCCGCAGATTAAAGAAAAATTAAAAATAGGGGAGGAGGATATGGTTGTGCTTTTTTCCGGCGGGAGCTTGGGCGTTTATCTCAAAAAAGCCGAAATAGAGAAACTTCGCGGCAAAAATATTAAAATCATAATTGTCTGCGGGAAAAACAAAAAGCTTTTTGAAAATATGCGGGAATATTATTCCGGCAGCGCGGATGTCGCTGTGTTCGGCTATTATAATAATATGGAAGAGCTTTATGCTGTCGCCGATATTTTGGTTGGCAAGCCCGGCGGGCTTACTGTGGCAGAATGTTTGAGGTTTCGCCTGCCCATGCAAATTAATGCCTGCATGCCTGGGCAGGAAAAGCTAAATTACAAGTATTTGTTAAGCAAAAACTTGGTCATGCCGCTTGTGCCTGATATTTCCGTGGAAATTAAAGGCGAACTGGAGTCCAAAAAATTCAGAAATCAGCTGGGAAACAATCCCGCTCTGGCGGAAATTTTTAAGGATGAATCCGTAATAAAGGACGCCTTTGCAAAATTGTGAAACTTGTTTGACAATATCTTTGATAATAAGTAGTATGAAGACAAATAATAACGTATTGAAATAAATGCCTAAAGAAAAGAAATCTTTTTTTGGAAAACTTATGGGCGGCGAAGAAGCGCCCCAGCCGGTAAATGTTTCCATGGAGCAGCCGCAATATGCGCAAGCGCCCCAAGCCGAGGAATATGCCGAAGAAGTGAGCGCTCCAGATGAAACATCTGTTGCCAATGAAACAAGCGAGAGCAATGAAAACGAAGAATGGCTTTCTGATTATGAAGGCCAGTTGAACATAGACGTTTACCAGACCAAGGATAATGTTATCATTAAATCCACCATTGCCGGCGTGACGCCGGAGGATTTGGACATTACCATTGCCAATGATATGGTCACCATAAAAGGCGAACGCAAGCGCGAAGAAAAAATTGCCCAGGAAGATTATTTTTATCAGGAATGCTATTGGGGCGGATTTTCCAGGAGCGTTATTTTGCCGGTTGATATAGACAGCGAAGGCGTGGATGCGGATTTGAAAGACGGCATCCTTACCATTATTTTGCCCAAAGCAGCAAAAGCAAAGACAAAGAAAATAAGGGTTAAGGGCTAAAGGCCTTCCGAATCGTTCAAAAAGCCGCCGCATGGGAATACGGCGGTTTTAATTTTCCCGCTTTTATATTAAAATGCCTACATGCCAAAGAAACTAAAAAAATCCGAACATCTTATTCCAAAGCCGTCCTTGCATTTAAGCGCTGAAACCAAAAAGGGCATTGCTGTTATCATTTTTATTGCCCTTTTTTTTATTGCCCTGTTCTCGCTCTTTAACCTTGCAGGAGTAACCGGTGCGTATATAGATTCTGCTTTAAGATTCGGGTTTGGATTTATTGCCTATTTTATCCCGTTTGTATTTTTAATAATTGGCTTGGCTTTGTACAGGCAGAAAATTGATGCCGAAAAAAAGCACCAATCGTTTTATGTCCGCACATATATAGGAGCGTTTCTGCTGGCAGGCGCTGTAGCCGGCTTAATCCACCTTGTTTATATGAAAGGAGGCGCTTCTGCCTTGGATTTGGTTTCAGCGCACAAAGGCGGCGGTTATCTTGGCGCCTTGTTTGCATACCCGTTTTTTTCGCTTGTAGGATTCTGGGCCGGCGCGATAATCCTCTTGGCGCTGGCATTCATAGCGCTTTTAATTACCTTTGATATTTCCATAAGAGATTTAATGCCTAAGTTCCCAGCGGAAAACGAAAAGCCGGCAAGGGAAAATATAAAAGTAAATTATGAAGTCGGGCCTATTAAAATAAATGAAATGGGCAAGGCGGGATTTATTTCCGAAAAGGTTTCGGAAAATAACAAGGCCGTTGACGCCGGCAAGGCCGAAAAAAGAGAACCGCAGAAGCTGGCACCGCTTAAAATAATCGAGCCGGAATCAGCGCAAATTTCTTTGCCGGCAATGGTTTTGGACGACCGCAAAGATTGGAAATTGCCCTCGTTTGATTTGCTTGAAGACGCAAAAAATCCCGTTGACAGCGGGAATATAGAGATGAATGTTTCTATTATTCAGAAAGCGCTGGCTGATTTTGGGATTGAAGTTGAGATGGGAGAAGTAAATGTGGGCCCCACGGTCACGCAATACACTTTGCGTCCGGCAGTCGGCGTGAAGCTTTCGCAAATTGCGGCCTTGCAGAATGATTTGGCCTTGGCGCTTTCAGCGCATTCGCTGCGCATGGAACTGCCTATTCCCGGCAAGGCGCTGGTTGGCATTGAAATCCCGAACAAATCCAGTACTATCGTGCGCCTGCGCGAAGTTTTACAGACGGAAAATTTTGTTAAGCACGCATCAAAGCTGGCTTTTGCTTTGGGCCGCGACGTTGCCGGGCATCCCATGGTTTCTGATTTGGCGCGTATGCCGCATTTGCTTATTGCCGGGGCGACCGGCACCGGAAAAAGCGTTTGCATCAATTCCCTTTTCATATCCCTTTTATACAGGAATACGCCGCAGGATGTTAAATTTATAGTTATAGATCCCAAGCGCGTGGAATTGAATTTGTATAACGGCATACCGCATTTGCTCACGCCTGTTGTTATTGACCACGACAAAGCCGTAAATGCCTTGAAATGGGCTGTCGCGGAAATGGACAGGAGATACAAGCTTTTGTCAGAGGCGAACAAGCGAAACATAGGGGAATACAACGAATCCGCGCCTGCCCAAATGCATTACATTATAATTATTGTTGATGAGCTGGCGGATCTTATGGCAGTCGCACAGAATGATGTGGAAGCTGCCATTGTGCGGCTCTCGCAAATGGCGCGCGCTGTTGGCATTCATCTTGTGTTGGCAACCCAAAGGCCTTCTGTTGAGATCATAACAGGCCTTATTAAGGCAAACATTACTTCCAGGATTGCTTTTGCCGTGGCATCGCAAGTTGATAGCCGCACGATTTTGGATTCTTCCGGAGCTGAAAAACTTTTGGGAAACGGAGATATGCTTTTTGTTACCGCTGAAATTCAAAAGCCGAAGCGCATTCAAGGAAATTATGTCGGCGAAAAAGAGGTGAAACGCGTCGTGGACTTTTTCAAAATCCAGACAGGCGCCGTCATATATAATGAAGAGATTTTGGAAAAGCCGAAAACAGGCGCATCTCTCCCGGGTTTTGGCGCTTCTGATGACGGCGGGGATGAACTGCTGCAGGAAGCGGAAAATGTTGTCCGCCAGGCAGGCAAGGCATCCGCTTCTTTACTGCAAAGGCGGTTGCGCGTCGGTTATGCGCGCGCGGCGCGGTTGCTGGATCTCCTTGAGGAGCGCGGCATTATCGGCCCTGGAGACGGAGCCAAGCCAAGAGAAGTGTATGCCAGCGGCGGCGAAATGGTTTCGATTGCAGATGAAGATTATCAGACAATAGAAGAAACCGATAACAGCGATTTTGAGGAATAATTTTTACGAAAAGGCGGTGCGCATGGACGGGATTTTCGAAACCAAAAAAATAAATATGGAAACCTTGCCCGAATATTTGAGCCATGCAAGGGGCAGCTTTTCATACGATATAAAACAGGTTGCAAAAATAACGAACATATCGGAGAAGTTTATCGAAGCGCTTGAGCAGGGTCATTATCACAAGCTGCCCGCGGATGTTTATGTGCGCGGATTTCTAAAGAAGCTTGCCGAGCTTTACATGGTTGATTACGAGGCCTTGATCCGGCAGTATAAAAAAGAGCGTGAAATACACGATAATATTAATAAGCGGCGCAATGTTTATAAGGAATATGCCCCGCATAAATTTATTATCACCCCGAAAACAATTGCTTTTGCGTTAATGGCCTTTTTCATCATTTTTATACTCGGCTATCTGTTTTATCAGATTCATTCCATAAACAGGCCACCGCTTATAGATGTTGCTCAGCCAAAAGACGGCCAAATAATACAGTCCTCTTCGGTTGTGGTGCAGGGGAAAACAGATCCAGGAGTGAATTTAAGCATTAACGGCCAATCCGTGGCAGTGGATACTGCGGGCAATTTTAAGCAGCTGATAAGTTTGAGCCCAGGCAGGCAGGAATTGGATTTTTCCGCGCAAAGCAATTTCGGCAAAACCAACAAGAAACAAATGTTTGTGATTGCCGAAGTTCCGCAGCAAAATGCCACGCTCTCTTCGGCGAACGCGGCAAGCAGCGCGGCTTCAATAAGTTTGACAATTTCCGTGCACCCCAGGCCAACTTGGCTTATTGTCCAGGTTGATAACCAGCCGTCTGATAACGTAAATATTGCTGCCGGAGAAAGCAAGACATACACGGCCCAAAAACAGGTTCTTATTAGTACGGGGGATGCGGGAAGCACTTATGTGCAAATGAATGGAAAGGATTTGGGCAAGCTTGGGCGCGATGGCGAAGTGCTCCAAAATGTGCCGTTTACGTTGGATAGTTTGAACCAGGCGCATTAAGATTAAAAATAACTTAATTTTTTGAATATTATTTTACGGTAATGTATAGTAGTTAGTAGGCGGTAGATGATAGTTGATAGTTTGTAGTTGATAGATGGTAGGTGATAGTTGATAGTTGGTAGATGGTAGATGATAGGTGATAGTTAATAGTTTGGAAACGTTTAATTACTAATTACCAATTTTATGGCAAAACATAAAGAAGCAAATGACGGCAGATTAAAAGCAGTGGCAGCCGCGCTGGCGCAAATTAAAGACAAATTCGGCGAAGGCGCAATAATGACCCTGGAAGACAATAAGACATTAAATGTTGAATCAATACCAACAGGTTCAATATCTTTGGATTTGGCGCTTGGCGTCGGAGGTATTCCGAGAGGCAGAATTATTGAGATTTACGGGCCAGAATCCTCGGGCAAAACCACATTGGCACTGCATATGATTGCGGAAATTCAAAAAAGAGGCGGGGTGGCGGCATTTATTGATGCGGAACATGCCATGGACCCGGAATATGCCGGGAAAATTGGTGTTAAACTTAATGATCTTTTAATTTCGCAGCCAGATACCGGCGAACAAGCCCTGGATATTACGGAAACCTTGGTGCGCAGCAATGCTGTTGATATTATTGTTATTGATTCTGTGGCAGCTTTGACACCGCGCGCTGAAATTGAAGGTGAAATGGGAGATAGCCACATGGGCTTGCAGGCGCGGCTTATGTCACAGGCATTGCGCAAGCTTACCGGGATAATTTCCAAATCCAAATCAACAGTCATATTTATTAACCAGATTCGCATGAAAATCGGGGTAATGTTTGGGAATCCAGAAACAACAACAGGCGGGAATGCCCTGAAGTTTTATGCCTCCGTGCGCCTGGAAGTGCGGAAAACCGCACAAATAAAGCAGGGCGATAAAATTATGGGCTCGCGCGTAAAAGTAAAAGTTGTAAAAAACAAGGTGGCTGCCCCATTCCGGACAGCAGAATTTGATATCATGTATAACGAAGGCATTTCCAGGTCAGGGGATGTGTTGGATGCCGGCACGGCTTATGGGGTGGTTTCCAAAACCGGCAACACGTTTTCTTTCGGCGATACAAAGCTCGGTATTGGCAGGGAAAACGCCAAGGCCTTTCTCAAACAAAACGAGCCGGTGCTTGCGGAAATTGATAAAAATATAAGGGAAAGGTTCAGGAACGGAGAAGTGCCTGCGGAAATTTCAGGCGAGGACTAATATTTCAGGTAGACATGTGTTATAATTTCTATAAGGGCAATTAATTTGCCCTTTTGTATTTATTATTTATATTGATTTATTTGAGAGCGGAAAAGAATCAAACCAAATATTGCAGTTTGGATATAGAAACATCGAATTTTGATGCTGCTGAAGGAGATATTCTCGAGGTTGGCATTGTAATTTTTGAAATCAGCGGCGGCAAAACCCGCATTATTCAGGAATGGGATTCTGTTTTTAAGCCCGCAAAAGAAGTGCCAGCAAGGATATTGGCGCTTACGGGAATCACGGCTGAAGAGATGGAAAACGCCCCTGCGTTTCGAGATAAATCCGATGATATCCAAAATTTGGTGCGGGATTGCATTATTGTCGGGCATAATATTTCTTTTGATATCAGATTTTTAGAGGCATATGGAATAAAATTTTCCGGGAAAAAAATCGATACCCTGGATTTGGCCCAAATATTTTTGCCGACATTTGCTTCTTATAATTTGGAAGCGGTAGTGAATTTTTTTCGGGTTGAACATAGGTCGGCGCACAGGGCGCTGGCGGACAGCAAGGCCTCCCTGCAGATTTTGGAAAAGCTCTTGGGCATCAATTGTTCTTTGCCGGAGGAATTGCGAAAAGAAATCCGCGCGCTTTTCGAATCCACTGATCCTGTTTTTTTGGAATTGCTCAAGGAAGAAATGCCGCCGCATGTTGCGGAAGATCGGGCCGCGCCTTTGGAAATATCGCAAAGCGCGGAAATAACGCAGGCCTTGCAAGAATCCGGGCAAATCATAACTTTTCCGCTGGGCTTTGATTATCAAAATTATGTTTACGGCGGGCTTTCGAAATTGAAAGAAAAAACATTGCTTGTGGTTCCAAACAAAAAAATCTTATGCCGGCTATGGCAGTACAAGCTTGTAAGCCCGGTTTTCGAGGATGTTGATGTTTTTAGCCCCGAACGTTTTGAAAAACTTTTGAAAAAAAGGGCGCAATTTCCCCCGGAAATTTCAATTTTTTTGGCTAAAATAATGGTTTGGAGGCATTTAAACTGGCAAACGCAGACGCTTTTGGATTTGAATTTTTCTTTTTTCGGCAATCAATACAGAGCGCTTGTAAGCTGCGAGGGAGACAATGGCGCCTGGCCTTTTCCCAAGAAAGAAAAAATCGTGGCCATGGAGTATTCGCTTTTCATTTCCCCGCAGTGGCGCGAAGAATACGGTTCAAGAAAGATAATTATTTTGGATATAAATAATTTTGAAAACGCCCTCACATACATTGCCAGCAAAAAGATTTCCTGGAACGATTATATTTACGCGGTCAAGCAGATTTGCGATCCTGTTTTGGGTACGGGTTCTGTGGCGCTGCGCGAAACATCCTCGCAGGCGCTTGCGGAGATTGATTTGTTCTTCGGCTTGGCGAGCATGAACTTTAAAAAAATGAATCCCGAGGCCGCGCATATTCTACTGGATGCTTCTGCGGCCAATTCGGATGCTTATAAAAATATTGAACGGCTCTCAGGCAATTTCATTGAAAAAATGGCGAAGTTCAATGCGCGGCTTGGATCCGAAGGGATTAACCGGCTTAACAGCGAGCTCCTAAATTTTTTTGTTCCCCGGGAAAACCAAATCAAGTGGGTGGAAATTTACGAAGCCCGCTTGGTTTTTCACAGCAGCCCGCTGGATCTGGCAAAGCTTGCGGACCAAACGCTGGGCAGCCGGGAAAATATTTTGTTTACGGCTTCGCTCGGTTCCAACGCGCTGGTGCAATATTTTATCGCGCGGCTGGCTTTAAAAAATTTCTCAGTTAAAAATATCGGCCAGCAAGAATTGAGAAAAAAACTGGAAGTCCATATCAGAACCGATATCGGCCAGGAACCGGCCAAGATTTTGGATTTGGCCGAGGAGATCGGTTGCCCTGCGGCTGTGATTATGCCGAGCTCGAATTTCATCAGGGAATTTTACGAAGCGAATTTTAAAACTTTGCAAAAAAAATTCAAAGTTTTTGCCCAGGGGTTTTCAGGAGGGCCCACGAAAATGCTTGATAATTTTTCCATACATGAGAACAGCTTGTTGCTCGCAACCGACAGGTTTATTGCCAGGCAAATCCATAAAAATTTAAAAGTAAAAAGCTTGGTTATTACGCGCTTGCCCTTTGACCAATTCACCCACCCGCTTTTCGCGGCACAGGCGCAAAAATATAAGAACCAATTTATAGAATTTAACATACCCCGGGCTTTATATAATTTTCATACCCTGATCCGTTTTTTCTACGGACACGATTTAGAGAAGATTTATATAACAGACCCAAAAATACGCAAGGATTATGGCCAATATTTTTTGGATTACCTTGCATCTTTATCTTTTGTTGAAATTAAAAGCTAAAGCCATTTATCCTGTGGATATGCATAGCTTATCAACAGAGTTTTCCAGACCAAAATTGTACAACAAAGCATGGATTTTACTCTTTCTTAAGCCAAAAATACAAGCAATTATTGACATTTATGCGTATTGCGTGTTAATATGTTTATGTAAGAGATTTCCACAGCGCAAGCAAACTTAGTTCTTTAAAACCTCAATAAATTTCAAGCTATAAACAGGGATTTGCTCCCAAAAGGTTTGGGGGCAGTTCTCTTGTTACTTCTCGTTATAGCCCGATTAAGTCGCGGGCTGTTTGAAAACAAAAACAAAAACTAGGCTTTCCTGAGCCAATCAGGCAAAAATAGTTTTAAACAAAAACAAAACAAAAAAGGTTTGTAGGTCTTTGACCATAAGGGAAGTGCAAGGTTTGTAGCTTGTAAATCCGACTTAATTGCAAGCGTTGTTAAGTTGGTTTCTATGCAAGTGTTTTCCACCGCCTTTGGTTTAGGGCTTAAAAAGTTTAAGCCCTGCATCAAGGGCGGTGAAAAGCCGCCGAAACCGGCTTTAAACGCCCGTAAGGGCAAATATTTAATATCGGCCCGTAAACGGGCGTTTTTTCATTTCAGGAGATTTAATTTTATATTGCAAGATTGCCAGCTCTTGATATAATAGTTAAAGCATAAGTATGGTTATTAATAATTTTAAATACTACCATGTTGTCTAAAGAATTTATGGAAAGGATGAAAGACCAGCTGTTGGATGAAAAGGAAAAGCTTACTGAGGAGCTTTCCGAAACCGCGGAGCACGCCAATCTTGATGTTGATCGCGAGGATATGGCGCAGGAATTTGACGCAGACGAAGTCAACCGCGATATTATTTTGCAACTAAAAGCAGATATAAAAAAAATAGATGACGCTTTGGCGCGGATAGAAGCAGGCACCTACGGCAAATGCGCTGTTGGCGGAGAAGAAATAAGCGAGGCGCGGCTGGAGGCAATTCCTTGGGCAGAGGCATGCGCCGAGCACGAAGGAAAATAATTTGCGCAAAATAATTTATCTCGGATTGGGTGCGGCGCTAATAGCCGCTGACCAGGCCTCCAAATATTTCGCCTATCACGGCAATTTTGGGGGTTTTTTAAATTACGCAAAACCGTTTTTAGGGAAAGGAATCAGCCCGAATTATCATTTTGCTTTTGGAATTGCCGTGCCCGCGGCATGGGCATACTCGGTTTATGCGCTAATCGCCGTTGCGGCAATCTGGTGGTTCATAAAACTCAAAAAAAGAAGCCGTGTTTTGGAAGTTGCTTTTGTTTTGGTTGCCGCAGGAGCGATTTCAAACCTCCTGGATCGGTTTCTTTTGGGATATGTCCGCGATTTCATTTATATTTTTTGGGGCAATATTTTAAATTTCGCCGATATTTATATTACGGCTGGGATTATTTTAATTTTGTTTTTCGCTTAAAAATTAAGTTTAATTTTTATTTAATGCGCTTGGGGTATAAAAAATACAAGCGCTTTTTTATTTTTTAAACATCTGTTTGTGTTGGCAAAAATATTTTCCGCAACCCATTGGGGCTTGGATGCAAAAATTATTGAGATAGAGGTGGATATTTCAAACGGAATGCCGGCAACCACCATTGTCGGCCTTGCGGATGCTTCAATTAGGGAATCAAAGGAGCGCGTGCGGTCTTGCATCAAAAATTCGCATTTTTCTTATCCGCGCAACAGGATTTCAATTAATTTGGCGCCTGCTCATATTTATAAGTATGGCACTCATTTTGATTTGGGCATTGCCCTGGGGATTTTGAAAGCATCCGGGCAATTGAAGTTGGGAGAAAGCCGCGAAAAGCGCCTTTTTTTCGGCGAATTGGCTTTGGACGGCAGGGTTCGCGGCTGCAAAGGCATTTTCCCAATGCTTGTTGCCGCGGCAAGCCAAGGATTTAAGGATGTTTTTGTGCCGGCGGAAAACGCGGCAGAAGCATCGCTGGTTCCGGGCATCAGAATTTTGCCGGTTGAAAATATTTTTAAACTTATTGAATTTTTATGCGGCCGCGCGCCTTTGCGAATTCCACCGCCAACAACCATTAAGCACGCGGCGGCGAATGTGGTTTTGGATCCGCAAAATTCTCCTTTTGATTTCTCGGAAATTTACGGGCACGCTTTTGCAAAGCGGGGCTTGGAAATTGCGGCTGCAGGGGGGCATAACATCAGTTTTATAGGGTCTCCCGGGGTTGGTAAAACAATGCTTGCCAAAGCAATGCTTTCAATTTTGCCTGATCCGAGCCCGGAAGAGCGGCTGGAGATCCTAAAAATTTACAGCATCGCCGGTTTGCTGGAAGGAAATTTTCCGCGAATCCCTTTTCGCAATCCGCATCATAGTGTTTCTCCGCGCGCCTTTACCGGCGGCGGAGCGGTTCTTAGGCCGGGCGAGATTTCTTTGGCGCATAACGGCGTTTTATTTCTGGATGAGTTTCCGGAATTTCCCAGGGAGATTATAGAAAGTTTGCGCGGCCCGCTTGAAGCCGGTTTTATAACCGTCTCCAGGGCAAATTATAATTATATCCTGCCGGCGCGTTTCATTTTGGTGACAGCGCGCAACCCGTGCCCATGCGGATATTATGGCGATTTTTCCAAAGAATGCGTTTGCGGCGCAGGGAAAATCAATGCCTACAGGCGTAAACTTTCAGGCCCGATTATTGACCGTCTGGACATAAACATAAATGTGCCAAGAATAAATTTTTTGCAGTTTAAAAACACAACCCCAGAGCCCTCTGCCGAGGTTTTTAAGGGAGTTATTAGCGCCAGGGCCGTGCAGCAAGAAAGGTTTTCTGCGCGGGGAATTACTGCCGGAAGAATGAACAGCAGCGCTTCGCCCGCGGAAATAAAACGGCTTTTTCGTGTCAGCCGCCAATCAGAGAAACTGCTTTTGGAAGCAGATGCAAAGGCGCGTTTTTCGCCGCGGAGTTATTTCAAAATTCTAAAATTAGCAAGGACAATCGCAGACCTTTCTCCTTCCGAGGACGTTCTGCCCGAACATTGCGCCGAGGCATTGCAATACCGTTTCCCAAATTTTGAATAATTCCTTTAAAATGCTAAAATATTTGTGTCTAAACGTTTTAATTCCAGGCGTTTAAATTAAGAAACAAAATGAAAATTCCATTTAAACCGTTCAATATCAAAGTTCTATTGTTATGTTTGGGTATTTTTACGGTTGTGACAGGATGCGGCGCAACCGGCGGGGGGTCGAAAAAGGCGGTTGTGCTGAATGTTTGGGGCACATCCGATTCCTCTGATGTAATGCGGCAGCTTTTCACGGGATTCGGAAAATCCGCTCCTGGCGTTCAAATAGTTTATACGAAAAAAGATCCTGCCACTTATGAAAGTGATCTTCTAAACGCACTGGCTTCTGGGACAGGGCCTGATGTTTTTGCGATTCATAATGATTGGCTTCCAAAATATGAAGATAAGTTATTGCCGGCACCGGCAAGCATTTTTGACGTCAAAACCTATAATGATGATTTTTTGGATGTTGCCAACGCGGATTTTATTGCAGACGGAAAAATTTATGCCGCACCCATGAGCGTGGATAGTTTGGCATTGTATTACAACAAAGATATTTTAGGCAGTGCTGGCATTGCCACACCTCCGGCAACTTGGCAGGAACTGAGCGTGGATACGCGAGCGATTACAAAAATGAACGGTTTCGGAAATTTTGCAAAATCTGGAATTGCCATGGGAACGACTTCAAATGTCGCATATGCCGATGATATTCTCTATCTTTTGATGCTTCAAGACGGCACTGTGCCATATTCAAGCGACTTAAGCTCGTCAACTTTGGATCAATCCGTGATTTCCGCTTCAGGCAGCACCTATTTCCCCGCGGCAGAGGCCTTGAGTTTTTATACTTCATTTTCAAATCCATCGAGCAGCAATTACACTTGGAACCAGCGTTCACAAAATTCCATAGAGGCTTTTGCAAACGGCCAACTCGCGTTTTTGTACGGATATTCTTCAACTCGCGCGCAAATTATGCAAAAGGCGCCAAACCTGAATTTTGATGTTGCGCCTGTTCCTCAGCCGAACGCAAACCAGAATTTGGTGAATTTCGCGAATTATTGGGGATATGGAGTTTCTAAACAAAGCCAAAATAGTGCCACTGCATGGAAGCTCGTAAAATATTTAACAAGCAAAACGGTTTTGCAGCAATATTATACGTTGGATAAATTGCCTGCTTCGCGCAGGGACATGGTCTCCGACCAATTGGAAGATCCTGAAATTGGGGTTTTCGCCGAATCAAATCTCACTGCCAAAAGTTTTTATAAAAAAGACCAAAGCCAGGTGGACGGAATTATTAAAAATATGATTGACGATGTCACCTCGCGCGGAAAAAGTATTAACGATGCGCTTACCAACGCTGTTGAGCAGATTAACGCCCTGTTGCGGTAGTCCTGTGGAGATTTTATATTTTTTGGTTTTTGTGGTATAATTTTGTTAAGTTTACTGCCCCAATGAAACAAAAAATCCTGATTTTATCCTTCGTACTCTTTGCCGCTCTTTTTATTTCAATTCCAGCGGTCAGCCGCGCCACGCTTTCGGTTTGCGGGGGCAATGAAATTGCTTCGCCAACCGTAAACCTTGATACCTACTCAAGCACTTGCCATCTCAGCGACATATTCAAATTAATAGCCCGCGTAACAAATGTATTAATAGATTTGGCAGGGGTTTATGCGGTTATAATGTTTGTTTATCGCGGCGCAAAGATCGTTGTGCTTTCCCCAACTCCAGAATCAGCGGCCAAAGAAAAGCAGGGTTTATGGAATGCTGTATGGGGCTTTTTAATAGTTATGATTTCTTTTGTTGTGGTAAATTTCATTTTTTTCCAACTTTTGGGAGCAAGTTTTGTGTTTCCGCTGATCACCAATCCGTTTAAATAATTTTTTAACATATGTTTAACATTTTTGAGTTATTAACTGCTTTAAAAACCAAAGTTGCGCTTGCTGCCAGCAATTGCACTTACAACAATTACAGTTCCGCGTCTGAACAGCTTTGCAACCCGCTTAAGCAGAATAATATTACCGGATTAATAGCGCACCTTGTCCAAATTGCCATGGGCCTAATCGGCGTTGTGGCCGTGCTTATGATAGTTATCGCGGGGTTTAGAATGGTACTTTCGCGCGGGAACGAGAGTGCTGTTAAAAATGCGCAGGAAACCATAAAGTGGGCCGTAATAGGGCTTGTTATTGCCGTACTTTCATACAGCATAATTACCATCCTGGAAAATTTAATTACAAAATAATAAAACAATGAGAATTAAGATTTTGGCAGCAGCATTGTTCCTAGGCGTTATTCCTTTGCTTACACAGGCTGCGGGTTCTTCGGGTGGGTGCTCTGGCTCAAACAGCACAATAAAACAATTGAATAACACTTTCGGGAGCGCCAGTTTTTTCCCGCATTACTGCACTGCCTCGGGCCTTATTTTATATATAGTGAGTTTAATTTTCGGCTTAATCGGAATTGTTTCATTATTAATGATTATAATTGCCGGTTTTCAATATGTTGCCGCGGGCGTCAATGAGGATTTGGCAAAAAGGGCAAGGGAAACCCTAAAATATGCGGTTTTGGGCTTGGCGATTGCGATTTTTGCATATAGCATTGTCACCATAGTAATAAATTTGGTGGAAACTCCGGCCAGCAGCGGTGGTGGTGGTGGAGGCGGTGGCGGAGGTACTTCCGCAAATTGTCCCTCCTCGGATGTGTCCTTGAATGTGTCGCCAACCACCATTTCCACAGGAGGAACATTTTCCGTAACCCCATCAATAGGTTCGGATTTAAGCAACTGCCAGGGGTATTCCATACAAATAACAGCGCAGAATTCTTCCGATGGCTCAAGTTCCCAATCACTATGTCCCAAAACTTTACAAGATAACCAAACTTGTACTATTGATACGAGCCAAAATACTTTTTTCGCATCAGGGAATTATACGCTTTCAGCAGAGTATTTTGATAGCCAAAACAATCTTATAAGTTCTTCGCCTGATGGGGAGTATGGAATTACAGTTAACGACGCAGGTGGTGGAGGTGGTGGAGGTGGTGGTGGTGGAGGTGGTGGTGGAGGCGGGTCTAGTTCTACTTGCCCAATCGGCATAGATGTGAGTGTAGCTATTTCTCCTTCAACAGTATCTGTTGGCGATACATTTAGCATTACTCCAAGTACATCAACGGATTTGGGTTCGTGCGCCCCAAATATTAATGTGACATATTCATCATCCAATTTTTCTTCCCAACCTTTGGCATGCGGTTCAGGTTGGCAAAATGGCCAGCCGTGCACAATTACTACCGGGGGTTCTGATTTTTCCACAGCCGGCACCTATACTATTCAAGCAACTTATACTGATCCTGATAGTGGCAATGTCATGGGCCAAAGTTCCGGTTCTGATACTGTTACGGTTTCTTCGGGCGCCTCTGCCTCAGCATCATGCCAAATAAGCGGCGCAAATGTATCAATAAACTTTTCGCCTTCATCTGTGCCGCAAGGGCAAACATTCAGTTTTACGCCAACCATAGAGGGTGATCTCAGCCAATGCCAGGGTTATACCATCCAAGCCGAGGCCATATCTACCAGTACAGGCAACCAGGAAACCGTTTCTTGCAGCTCCGGCTCTCTTACGGATAGCCAGGCATGCAGTGTGGATCCAAGCAAATATGGGGATTTCTTTACGTCTCAAAGCGGCACATACCCGGTGATATTCAACTTTATTGTTACGTATTATGATGCCGGTGGAAACTTGATTGGCAACAGTTCTGGGAATGATGAAATGAGTATTACCCAGCCAGCCAGCGCAAGCGGGGGCGGGCAAAAAGGTTCTGCTGGCGGCGCATTTTAATTTTTGCGGATTTTGTGTATAATTAATAATGAAAGGAAGGGGGTGAGAATATTGTTGAAACAAATAAAAAAAGCAAATTTTTGGAAAATGGGAGAGACCCTATTGGCAATAGTGCTGGCATTATTCCCATTGGTTTCTTTTGCGGAGTTGAATCCGGGCGCAGCAGGAGCTTTGGGTGGTTCGGGTGTCTCTGTCGGCGGGCCTTCTAATATAACCGGGGTTATCTTGGATGTTATTACTTGGGCATTGGGAATTGCGTTTTTGGTTGCAGTGGTAATGCTCATTGTTGGCGGCTTCTTCTACATGACAGCAGGCGGCAACGAAAAAAGAACTGAAAAAGGAAGAAAGTTTATTATAGATTCCTTAATCGGCTTGGTTGTGATTATTTTGTCTTACTTAATAGTAAGCGTTGTAAATAATACGATTGGCAACATTGGCAACGGCGTTAACGGCGGTTAATAAAATAATTGAGGTGAAAAGTGAAAATTAAAACAACTGACATTATTTTTGCGGTGGCCTTGCTTCTGATTGGCTTTTCACCTCTTTTTTCCGCTCTGCGAGTATCAGCCGCAAGCGGCTCGTATGGCGCTACTTGCGCTTCGGGTTTGGAAAATGTCGGCGGAATTTGCCTTCCCTCGGCTTCTTCAACTCCAATTCCGCACGGCCCCACAAATATTTCCGATCTGATAATTGCGGTTCTATCCTGGCTGCTTAGCATCGCTTTCCTGATTGCCGTAACAATGATTATAGTTGGAGGCATCCTTTATCTTACCGCCGGAGATAGCAAGCGGAATGAGCAGGCAAAAAAAGTCATTATGAATGCGGTTATCGGGCTGGTTATAATTATTCTTTCTTATACCATTGTTTCGGTGGTGAACCATACGCTCGGGTGCGTTTTTACCGGCACGGTTGCCGCTGGATGCGGATAGAATTTGTTGGGAGGTGGTAGGTGGTAGTTGGTAGACGGTAGTTAATAGTTAATAGTTGGTAGTTGGGAGGTGGTGCCAATGGGGCATTTTTTGGCAAATTTAGTGCGCGATTAGCGCATTTTTTGTTTGTTTAAAAGGGTTTTTAATGTTAAAATTTTGTAGCAAGCCGACGTGGCGGAATTGGCATACGCGCATGGCTTAGGACCATGTTCCCGCAAGGGATTGAGAGTTCAAATCTCTCCGTCGGCACCACCGAAACATAAAAGGCAATTGTGCTCCATCCCTATTTTCAACTTTTCCATTTACATTATAATTCCAGGTTTGTAAGCTATTTGCAGGCATACGGATATGGCTTTTTATTTTTAGGCACTCTGTTGGAAGGCGAACTTGTGCTTTTGGCAGCTGGTTTCCTGGCGTATTTGGGATTGATGAATTTTTGGCTGGCTTTGATTGTCGGCTTTTGCGGAGCCATTGCCGGAGACAATTTGTGGTTCTGGATGGGCAGGAAATCAGGCCAACAGTTTATCGAGAAATTCGGAAGATATTTTTTCTTAACCGCCAGGAGATTAAAAAAAGCCAGGATATATTTTGAAAACCACGGTTCCAAAACCATTTTTATTTCCAGGTTTATTTTTGGAACCAGGATAAGCAGCGCGGTCCTGGCTGGCGCCCTGGGCATGGACTGGAAGAATTTTGCAAAATCAAATTTAGTGGGCGCCGTTGTATGGACAATAGTGACTTTGGCGATCGGGTATTTGTTTGGGCATTCGTTCGAGTTTTTGCTGAAAATATTCCGCCGTGCGGAAATTGCGCTATTGATTTTGGCGGGAGCAGCGATTATAATCTTAATATTCCGTTTTTTGATGAATTTTGGAGAGGTTTAATGAAAATGTTTAAAAGGAGATGCAATAATGAACAAATTTTTTAAAAACACTGTCGTAATAATTTTAATTTTTGTCGCTTTGGCGGCTTTAGTGGTGAGTTTCGGCGGCGGTTCCAAGCCAAAGCAGGTGGATTTGTCTACTGTGGCAAGCCAGGTTGAAGGCGGGCAGGTTTCAGAAATCCAGGTGGATTCCACGAACACGAACTTGACGGTTTCCCTTAAGGACGGCTCAACGGAAACCACTTCCAAAGAGGGCGACATTTCGGTAAACGATACTTTAAAAAATTACGGCGTGCCGCAGGATAAAATAAACGCGGTGCCCATAAAGCCGCAGAGCCAAAGCGTTTGGGGTTCCATTGTTTCCCAGGCGCTTCCGTTCTTGATTCCGTTTATTTTGGTGAGCGTCTTTATCTGGATTTTAATGAGGAATGTCCAAGGCGCAAACAACAGGGCAATGTCTTTCGGGCAATCCCAGGCGCGCATGCAGGACGAGCGCAAGAAGAAAATCACTTTTAATGATGTTGCCGGAGTCCGCGAGGCCAAAGAAGAGCTTAAGGAAGTTGTGGAGTTTTTGAAATTCCCGCAGAAATTTTTGCAGCTTGGCGCAAGAATCCCGAAAGGCGTGCTTCTTTTGGGGTCGCCTGGCGTGGGCAAAACATTGCTTGCGCGCGCTGTTGCGGGCGAAGCAAATGTCCCGTTCTTCCACATGTCAGGTTCGGAATTCGTGGAAATGTTTGTGGGCGTGGGCGCATCCCGCGTGCGCGATTTGTTTAAAAAAGCAAAGCGCCACGCTCCTTGCATTATCTTCATAGATGAAATTGATGCTGTGGGGCGCCAGCGCGGCGCCGGCCTTGGAGGCTCGCACGACGAGCGCGAGCAAACTTTAAACCAAATTTTGGTGGAGATGGACGGGTTTGATACTGATACAAATGTTATTGTTATCGCAGCAACCAACAGGCCGGATGTCTTGGATCCGGCTTTGCTCAGGCCTGGCCGGTTTGACAGGCAAATTGTCATTGACCCTCCTGATATTAATGATAGAGAACAAATTTTAAAGGTTCATGCCAAAGGCAAACCTTTGGCAGAGGATATTAATTTGCGCAAAATCGCCGAACGGACAGCGGGCTTTTCGGGTGCGGATCTCGCTAATTTGATAAATGAAGCCGCAATTTTGGCGGCGCGACTGAATCAGAAGCAGGTTACGGATTCTAATTTGCGCGAGGCCATTGAAAAGGTAATGCTTGGTCCGGAACGCAAAAGTCATATACTTTCCAAAAAGGAAAAAGAAATTACGGCTTATCACGAAGGCGGGCATGCCTTGGTTGCCACAATTCTTCCAAATTCAGATCCTGTGCACAAGGTTTCGGTAATTAGTCGCGGCCGCGCCGCCGGCTATACCATGAAAGTGCCGTCAGAAGACAAACACCTGCATACCCGCGCGGAATTTTTGGATGATATTGCCGTTTCCCTTGGCGGATATGCGGCGGAAAAACTCGTCTTTGGAGAGCTGACAACAGGCGCTTCCAATGATTTAAAGGTCTCGACCAACTTGGCCAGGCGCTTGGTCACGGCTTACGGGATGAGCGAGAATTTGGGGCCGATTACGTTTGGCGATCAGCATGAAATGGTTTTTTTGGGCAGGGAAATTTCCGAGCACAGGAATTATTCCGAAGAAGTTGCGGCAAAAATTGATGCCGAGGTCTCCGCGATTATGAAAGCAGGGTATGACCAGGCGTATCAAATTTTAAGCAAGCACCGCGACAAGCTGGATCTTATAGCAAAACAGCTCATAGAAAAAGAGACGCTTGAACAGGAAGAATACGAATCCCTGGTCGCGGAGTTAATACCCGAAAACAAGAAAAAACATCCCACTGATCCGGGCCTTGAGAATATTTCCAAAAAAGGGCCAAAATTAAAATCGCCGGCAGAATCCGCGGCTTAAAGAATTTGGATGCCAAATATCCACGAAATACTTGTTAAGGCATATGCCTATGCGAAAAACCATAAGTTATTATGGTTTTTTGGTGGGCTTATGTTCGGAGCCGGGATATTTAATTATTTTTATGCTTTTGAATATCACTTGCGCGGCCGCGGCAAAGAAAATTTTTCGCACCTGCTGAATTCGGGGAGAATTTTTGAAACCATAATCTGGGTGGCAATTATTTTGGCAATCTCGCTGCTGCTTTCGGTTGCCGGCAGAATCGCCATCATTCAAAAGATATTGTTTTTAGAAAGAAAGCAGGAAATGCCTTTGAGCGGCATTTTTAAAAGAGTGCGTTCCTGCATTTGGAGGGCTTTTGGCATAAGCTTGAGTGCGGACCTGGTTTTATTGGTTGTGGCGGTTTGGCTTTTCACGCCTGTAATTTACCTTTTTATTACTGGCCTGGCTTTTCGAGGTGCCATGCTTTCCATGTTCGCGGCCATTATTTTTGTGCCTATTTTTGCGACGCTTTCTCTGGTAAACTTTTTTGCCGCCGGATTCATAGTCGTTTACGACTTAAAATATTTGGATGCTTTTAAAAATTCTTTTGATCTTGCGGGCAGGTTTTGGGATTTATGCCTTGTTGTCCTGGCTTTTTTGGCAGCGGCCTATGTTTTGTTTTTTATAGCGTCCGCGGGCATCTTCGGAGTATTGAATAATCTTGCTTATCTGGGCATAATTTTGGTACAATCAATATCGGCGGGAGTTTCCCATTTTGTTTCTTCCGCGTTGTCGGTTATTCTTTTGGCGGTGAGCATTTTTGCAGCCGCGATTTTAAATGCTTATGCAAATTCAGTGCTCGCTTTGCTGTTTCTCAGGATTGTTAAAGACAAGCGCGCGGAAGAAGAAAGCGCCGCGCCGGTGGTAGGCACAAAGCCGGCGGCATGATGATTTATGGGCGTGTAGCTCAGTCGGTTAGAGCGCAAATTTGACGTATTTGAGGTCCCCCGTTCGATTCGGGGCACGCCCACCAGGAAATTTACTACCACTCTCATGGAAATTCGCGAAGCAGAAAAAAAACTAAAAATCCAATTTAAAAATTCCGATTTGCTTGCGTCTGCGCTTACGCACCGCTCTTATCTAAACGAAAACAGGTCTTTTCGCCTGTCGCATAACGAGCGGCTTGAATTTTTGGGCGATGCTGTTTTGGAGCTTGTTTCCACCGAGTATCTTTACGAAAATTATCCGCACCCCGAAGGCGAGCTTACGAATTTCCGTTCTGCTTTGGTAAATTATAAAATTTTAGCGGATATTGCGCGCCGCCTTGGCTTGGAAGAATTCCTGCAAATGAGCCGCGGCGAGGCAAAAGACACGGGCCGCGCGCGCCAGGTAATTCTTGCCAATGCAATTGAGGCGGTGATTGGCGCGATTTATCTTGATCAGGGATATGAAGCGGCCAAGGAATTTATTTTAAGAGAAATAATAATAGAGCTGCCGTCCATAATTAATAAAGGCGCGTATCTTGATCCGAAAAGCAAATTGCAGGAAATAGTCCAGGAAAAGAGGGGCGTAACCCCTGTTTACGACGTGCTTTCGGAATCAGGCCCGGACCATGATAAAGTTTTCGTGGTCGGAGTATTTTTGGGTTCAAAAAAAGTCGGCCAGGGTTCCGGGCCTTCCAAGCAGGAAGCCGAGGTTTCCGCGGCTGAAAACGCTTTGGCGGAAAACGAATTTTAGATTTTAAATGTATTTAAAACGACTGGAAATTCAAGGGTTTAAATCCTTTGCTTCGCGGACAGTATTGGAATTCGGCAAGGGGATTACTGCGGTTGTGGGGCCCAACGGTTCGGGCAAATCCAACATCGCCGATTCCATAAGGTGGGTTCTGGGAGAGCAAAGTTTAAAACAGCTTCGCGGGAAAAAAAGCGAAGATGTTATTTTTGCCGGCAGCGAAAAAAAATCCAGAATGTCGTTTGCCGAGGTTTCCGTTACTTTTGACAACGAAGACAGGCGCATCCCCCTGGATTATTCGGAGGTTTCCATAACCCGCCGCATTGATCGCAGCGGCGAATCGGAATATTTGATCAACGGCAACAAAGTGCGCCTGCTGGATATTGTTGATTTGGTTTTAAAATCAAACATTGGCACCTCGCGCTATACGGTGATTAGCCAAGGCACCATAGATCAGATGATTTTGGCAGGCCCAGCGGAAATAAAAAATCTTCTTGACGAGGCGTCGGGCGTGAAAACATATTATATTCGCCGCGAAAGGACATTGCGCCGCCTGGAACAGAGCGCCCAAAATTTGATGCGCGTAAAAGACCTTCTTTCCGAAATAGAGCCGCGGTTAAAAAGCTTGCGCAGGCAGGCAAAGAAAATGGAAGAGCGTGAAAATATAGAGAAGGAGCTCGGGGATTGCCAAAAGGAATTTTATTCCGGAAAATATTTTCAGCTCGGGCTTTTGCTTTCCGACGCAGACGCCAAGCTTGGCGCATTTGCAAGCGAGCGCGAGGGCCTGCAGGAAGAAATAGAAAAGAGCCGCGCTTTAATAGATAAAACCGAGAATGATAATCAGGAAGAAATCCGCGCCTACCGGCAGATCCAGGAAGAAATAAAAAAATTGAATGAAAAGAAAAATAAATTAATCGAGGATATTTCCTTGATCCGCGGCAAGCTTGCGGCCGGGGCACCTGTGGGCGGTGACAGCGGGAATTTTGAATTGGAGAAAAATAATTTGGAAGCCGGCAAAGAGCGGCTGTCCTCGGAAATTTCAAAGGCAAAAAATGAAGCGCAGGATTTGCAAGCCAGGCACGCTCGGCACAAGGAATTATTTTCGCAGGCATCGGCAAAGCTTTCGGAAATCCAAATTCTTTTGGACAATCCGGAGGCCGTTAATTTCGGCGAATTGGCGGAAGATGTAAATGAATTGGACCGCAAATTCGGCGAATTTTATGAAAGCATAAAAGAATCCGCAAATGTGCTCCAAATAACGGTGCGCGCGGAAAAATTCAAGCATGAGCTTGGAAATTTCCGCCAAAAGACAATTAAATTTGCGCAAAACCCTTTGTTGAATTTTGGCAAGCAAAGGAAAGCCCTGCAGGAAATCTTAATAAAGAAAGATGAAATTGCCCAAGAACTCAACCGTTTGGATTTGCAGAAATCGAAAATATCCATGCACCTGGATTATCTGGAAAAAGAATTTTCCAAAGCAGAGGCGCGGCTTTTGCAGGTGAATTTGGAATTACGCAGGACGTCTTCAAAGACAGTGGATGAATATCACAGGGATTTGCTTGGCAGGGAGCAAAATTTGAACAAGGAAATCCTTGATCTGCAAGCGGAAATCTCAACCTTGGAAAATAAAATTTCCGAATATCATTCGGCAGAGCAGGGCCGCAAGGCGGGGTTTTTGCAAACCGAGCGCGATTTGCGCCAAAAGCAGGATATGCTTTCAAAAGTCAAAGACCGGGAAGCCGCAATTCAGGTAGAAAAGGCAAAAATTGAGACGCAATTGGAAACAGTATCCGCGGAAGCCGCGCGGTTTTTGGGCCGCGAGGTTGCGGCACAGCTAAAATCCTCACCCGCGTTTTCCGCGCGAGGCGGTTTGGAAGACAGGATCCAAAAATTGCAAAAAACATTGGAAACAATCGGAGGCATAGACGAGCTTACGGTCAAAGAATATCAGGAAACAGAAACCCGCTATTCCTATTTGAGCGGCCAGGTTGAGGATTTGCAGAAGGCCATGGATGATTTGCGCAAAGTGATAGAGGAACTGGACGCGCAGATAAAGAAAATATTCAACCGCTCTTTTGACGGCATTAATGAAAAGTTTCAGAATTATTTCAGGATTTTGTTTAACGGCGGCCGCGCTTATTTAAATGTTATAAAATCCCAGCCGGAAAAAAATTCGGAAACTGCGGCGGAGGAAAACGAGGATTCCGCGGACGGCGAAAGCGCGGGCGGCGCAAGCGGCGGCGCCGAAGCATTGCGGCCCGAAGAAAAAATCATCAAAAAATACGAACACGGCGCGGATGATATTATCGGCATAGACATAAAGGCAACGCCGCCGGGCAAGAAACTTTCCAGCATCTCTGCGCTTTCCGGAGGAGAGAGGTCGCTCACCTCCATTGCTTTGCTTTGCGCTTTGCTCTCATGCTTCCCTTCGCCGTTTGTCATGCTCGACGAAGTTGATGCCGCCCTGGACGAGGCCAACACCATCCGCTTCGCGCAAATTTTGGGCACGCTTTCCAGTGGCACGCAATTCATCACCGTAACCCATAACCGGGAAACCATGCGCGAGGCAAACATATTGTACGGTGTAACCATGGGCGACGACAGCGTTTCCAAGCTACTCTCATTGCGCATTGACCAGGCGCAGGCATATGCAAAATAAAATCAAATGCTTCACATAATTTCAAATTGGGGCTATCTGGGCGTTGGCATCATGATGGCCATAAGCAGCGCGGCAATTCCCTTGCCTTCGGAATTGTTTTTGCCGTTTTCCGGATTCTTAATCCATACCGGGAGATTTTCGCTTTTAGGCGTTTCTTTGGCAAGCGCGATTGGAGCTGTTTTTGGCTCTTTGCTATTGTATTACGCGGGCTATTACGGCGGCCGGCCATTTATTGAAAAAAATGCGAAATATTTATTAATGAACAGAAGCGATATTGAAAAATCCGACAGGTTTTTTGCAAAGTACGGAGATTTCTCGAATTTTATCGGCCGGCTTATGCCCATTGTCCGCAGCTTCATTTCCCTGCCGGCGGGAATTTACCGCGTGGAAATAAAGCGGTTTATTTTTTACACTTTTCTCGGATCATTTGTCTGGTCATTTTTTTTGGCTTGGATAGGCATGCAATTGGGTGAAAATTGGGGAATTATCCAGTCGTATTTTCACCAGATAAATATTGTCTTGGCAGGCCTTATTATCCTGGGCTTTATTTATTTCCTTTACAGGCATCTGAAAAATCGTTGACGAAAACCCCCGCATTTGTTAGTATTAGCAGGCACTTAATTTATATTTTTAAAAAAGAAAATGTTAACAATCAGATTACAAAGGACGGGGCGCAAGAATCAGGCAAACTTTCGCGTCGTGGTTGCAGAGAAAACAGCGGCTGTCTCAAAAAAGTTTTTGGAAGTCCTGGGCAGTTATAATCCCCATAAAAAAGAATTTTCCCTGAAAAACGGAGAACGTTTGCAGTATTGGATAAGCCAAAAAGTTGAATTTTCGCCGACTGTCCATAATTTGTTGGTGGAAAAGGGTTTGTTAAAGGCAGGCAAGGTTAAGGCATTTAATGTTCCCAAGAAAACAGAGGCCGCGGAGAACAAGGCCGATGCAGCAGCTTCTGCGGAAGCCGCGCCAAAAGAAGAAGCAGCGGCAAAGGCAGAAGAAGAGCCTAAAGCAGAGGAAACAAAAATAGAAACACCTTCTGAAAATTCAGAGGAAGCTGCCTCGGAAAACAAAGCGGAATAAATTTTTACATCAGAATCCAAAGGCCCGGTTGAACCCAAAAGTTTCGGTTGAATGCGTTAGAATCAAAAAAGAAACCATGGAATTTACAAAATTTCATGGTTTTTTGTGCGTATTGACTAAGTATTTAATAAATAGTATGCTCACCTCGTGCACAAAAGTGCATAGCGGCTTAATCTCTTACAGATGGTCGAAAGCCATATTAAAGCACGGATATCAAAGAAATGCCGGAAAAAGATCAAGAGTTTGTCGAATATATTGTAAAAGCCCTTGTTGATCATCCGGAGGATGTCAAAACCGAAAGATCGGTTGACGAAATGGGAGTGCTTATAACTCTGCATTTGAATCCTCAGGATATGGGCCAGGTCATCGGTCGCCAGGGCCAGACAGCGAAAGCAATTCGAACTTTGCTGAGAGTTGTCGGAGCCAAACGAAAGGCGCGCGTTAATCTGAAGATAAATGAGCCGGAAGGTTCGTTTAGGTCTCCAGCCATGGCGCACTCTTCGCACGACGAAAGTGCTGATGCAATCGACGAATTTAAGCTCTAACGCTAAGCTTAGAAAAAATTAAAACCTCGCTTGTAAGCGGGGTTTTATTTAGCCGTGAATGTGATATCTGCATGAATGCGATTCTATAAAATAATATTTGATGGGCCTATGTATCAGTTCAATATTATAACAATTTTTCCGCAAATTATTTCCGATTATTCCAAAATCAGCATAATAGCCCGTGCCATAAAAAAGAAACTTATAGGAATCCAGCCGGTGGATTTGCGCGATTTTGCGGCAGATGCCCACAAAACCGTTGACGACAGGCCTTATGGCGGCGGTGTTGGGATGGTTCTGCGCCCCGACATTTTATATAAAGCAATAGCCGGGATCTCAGGCGCGAAAAACAGCGCAAAACGAAAGAATTCCAGGGTTATTTTGCTTTCTCCCCAAGGCAAAAAATTTATGCAGAAAGACGCGCGCCGCTTGGCAGCAAAGTATAGTCGGATTGTTTTTGTCTGCGGCAGATATGAAGGTTTTGATGAGCGCGCCAGAAAATTCGCTGATGAGGAATTTTCAGTCGGTGATTATATCTTGATGGGCGGAGAGTTGCCGGCCTTGGTAATGGTTGAGGCAATTTCGCGCTTCGTGCCAGGGGTGGTTGGGAAATTTGAATCCACGCAAAATGAAAGTTTTGCGGAAAACGCCGGTGCGCCTCCGGACGCGCCCGCGGCAGCAGGAGTTAAATTTAAATATTTATTGGAATATCCGCAATACACGCGGCCCGAGGTTTTAAAATTAGGTAGGAAGCAGCTGAAAGTTCCAAAGGTTTTGCTTTCCGGCAATCATAAAAAAATAAATGATTGGCGCTTGCGCGAAGCGATTAAGCGCACTAAGAAGAGGAGGCCTGATTTGTTAAATTTGCAAGATGAAGTTAAAAGTTAATCAGCCCAAGATGCGCCTTGACCGCTTTCTTTCCGAGAACGCGGATTTTTCGCGCGCCCGCATCCAGAAAGATATTGTTGCCGGACGCGTAAAAGTGAACGGATCCGTGCAAAACGAATCCAAATTCGTGGTGCGCTTGGATGATGAAATCGAATACGATCCGCAAACAGAAGCTGCAAAGATTTCCGCCCGCCATCTGGATTTGAAAATTCTTTTTGAGAATGACGATATTTTGATAATTGACAAGTCGGCCGGAATGGTAGTGCATCCGGCGCCTGGATATGGCGGAATTACGCTTGCGGAAGGCCTTTTGGCGCGTTACGGCATCGCGGATTTTTCGGGAAATTTCAGCGCTGTCGGCGAGGATGAAATCCGCCCCGGAATCGTTCATCGCCTGGACAAGGACACCTCCGGCGTTATGCTTGTTGCTAAAACGCAACAAATGTTCAATCATTTAAAAGACGCTTTTGCCGAAAGAAAAATAAAAAAAGAATATCTTGCCCTGGCATGCGGGCGCATTGTCCCAAAACATAACATAATTAATTTACCTCTTGGCAAGCACCCAAAGGATTTTCGTAAAATGTCCGCGCATCTGCCCAAAAATCCAAAACAGGCAATTACCGAATATAATGTTTTGGAATATTTGGAAGCGCCCCAAAGGCAGCAAGCGCAAAATGCAGCGATTGACGAATATACGCTTGTTCGTGTAAAATTGCATACAGGACGTACCCATCAGATTAGGGTACACTTTTCATCTTTGGGTTTTCCGCTCGCAGGCGACGCGCTTTACGGCAAATGCCGCGCGCCTCTGCTTCAGAGGCAATTCTTGCATGCAAGCAAAATTGAAGTGCAACTTCCCGACGGCACATGGATAGAAGCGCAATCGGACCTTCCTGAAGATTTGCAAAAGGTCTTAAATAATTTAAGGAATTCAAGCGCCAAAGGCGCATAGGAAATTAGAAATGCCAATTGTAAAACATATCACACCCGCGCAGCACAAAAGCGATTCCCCGGAAATACAAACCGGAAATATTGTTAAGGTTCATCAAAAAATTAAAGAAGGCGATAAAGAAAGAATCCAGATTTTTGAAGGCCTTGTGATCGCGCAAAAAGGCGGTAAAGGCGTCAACGCCACATTTACGGTGCGGAAAATTTCAAGCGGAGTCGGCGTGGAGCGTATTTACCCCCTGCATTCCCCGAATATTGCCAAGGTTGAATTAGTAAAAAAATTGCCTGTGAAGCGCGCGAAATTGTATTATGTGCGCCTTCGCCGTGATAATTTGCCGAGGACAAAGAAGGCAAAATAGTAGAGTCGAGAGAATAGAAAGTTTCTCAGTGATAAAGCTTTTTAAAGAATTTTGAAAAACTGCCAGAAATTGGCGGTTTTTTGTGATTGCAAAGATTTGCGGCCTAGTGTAATATTGTGAGTTAATTGAACTTAAAAATTTGGACGGTTTACGCTTTCCGAACTTTGGCAGCTTCTCTCACGCCAAGGTAAAGGACAGTTCGACAGCGGCGCCCTGCTTACCGACAACAGGACGAACATTTGTTATGTTCGCAATGCTATAGGTGTTATCTTGACCGTGAGTGCGCGCTGGCATAACCATGCGTATTTGGACAGCCGTGGCTGGCGCAACGGCTGGTTCATTTCTGTCAACTGCTTGAATGTATTCGACGGCGGTAGTCGGGTGTTGTCCCACTGATTTGAGGCCCGAGGTCCTCGCCGATCTTTTAAATTTCTAATCCCCAGACCCTTTGAAACTTCGCTTTCGCGTGAAGGAGTAGAAGGGTCTTTTTTTGTTTATAAAATACCCCGCTTCCGCGGGGCATTTTTAATTATTTACAACTTTGTTTTTTACATTTCTTCTCTCATTTTTTTCATCATTGCCGCGATGCTTTCGAATTGGTTTTCCGGGCCTGCCCAATTCAAATTTTTAAAGAATGCGTCTATATATGAGCCGCGATTAGTGCCGTAATCCATCCAGTACGCGTGTTCATAAGTATCCAAGGCAACAAGCGGGGTTGCGTTCCAAACAGGGAAAGTGTTTTGTGCGTCTCCGAGATAATTAAAAAGATATTGCTTTTCCCAATCCCAGGCAAGCCATACCCAGCCGCGCGCGGCAATGCCGGTTTGCTTCATGTCTTGCTGGAATTCTTTAAAAGACCCGAAGTCCTTTTCTATCTGCTGTGCCAGAGCGCCGTTCGGTTCGCCGCCCGCGCCGCCGAGGTGGCCAAAATAAATTTCGTGGTTTTTCACGCCGCCGATTGCAAACGAAAATTCCAGTTTTAATTCGCGCAGCTCCGAATAGGTTTGGTTGGCAGCGCCCTTATCGGCGCTTTTTAATTTTTCCATTATTTCGTTCGCCTTTTTTACATACCCTTCATAGAGCTTGTAATGCTCGGACATGGTTTTTTCCGAAATTCCATCAAGGCCGCGTATGGAATCGAATTTTTTTGCTTCGTACATGTTTTTTCCTTTTTTGCGGCTGGGTTAATGCGCCGCTTTTAGATTTATGCTAAAACAATTCCATGGTTTTGGTCAACTGTTTTTTTGACAAATTCGGCAACTTGGGATATATTGTATTTAATTGAAATTTAATAATCTTTTAATTTCAATTGCATTAAAGATTCATTAAGAATTTAATCGGCTGCAGCAGTTTTTGCCCGGTATTTTTAGCTCAAATGTTTGGCTTTTATTGTTCAATTTCCAATTTTTCAACAGGTTTTGAAAGCGGGAGAAAAAATCTCCTCTTTAAAATTGCCTAATTTCTGAAATACCTTAAATAAATCGGCAAAAACTTTACTTGCAGCAAGTAAGGCATTTTATGTCATATATATTAATTTTAGCGGCTGTGGCAATAGGCCTTGGCATTGGTTATTACTGGCGCAAAGTCCAGGTTGCCAAGACCTTGGGTTCGGCGCAGGATCGCGCGGAAAAACTTTTAGAATCGGCAAAATCAAAAGAAAAAGAAATTGTCCTGGAAGCAAAATCAAAGGCGCTTGAAATTACCGAGGCGGCGAAAAGGCAGGAAGAAGATTTTCGCCAGCAAATAATCAGATTTGAGCAAAGGATAGAGCGGCGCGAGCAGGATTTGGACAATAAAACAAGGAATTTGGATGCGCAGAAAGCGGATTTGGAAAAAAAGAACGAGGAAACGCGAAAATACCAGGATGAGCTGCGGGAGCTGAAGCAAAAGCAACTGGCAAACCTGGAAAAAATTGCGGCAATGACGCGCGAAGAGGCGCAAAAAGTTTTGCTGGACAATACCGAGAAAACTATAAAAGAAGAAATGCTGTCGGTTTACAGGAAAATTTTAAGCAACACGCGCGAAGATGCGGATAAGGCGGCGCGTGAAATTGTCGCGCATGCCATAGAGCGCTGCGCATCAGAAGTTACGGCCGAGACCACAACCACAATCGTGCACATCCCAAGCGAGGAGATGAAAGGCAGGATTATCGGCAAAGAAGGCAGAAACATCCGTTCATTTGAACAGCTAATGGGTGTTGAAATTTTGATTGACGATTCGCCGGATACTGTTGTTATTTCCGGATTTAATTCTATTCGCAGGCAAATCGCAAAACTCACTTTGGAGAAATTGCTTTCAGACGGCAGGATTCATCCCGCGCGCATCGAAGAGGCGCATGAAAAAGCCAAGCAAGAAGTGGGCGAAATGATAAAGCAAGCCGGCGAAGAGGCGGTGTATGAGCTTGGAATCACTTCATTCCCTCCGAAATTAATCCAGCTTATCGGCCGCTTGCGATTTCGGACTTCATACGGGCAGAATATTTTGCGCCACTCCATAGAAATGGCAAAACTTTCGGCTTTAATGGCGCAAGACCTTGGCGCGGATGTGATGCTGGCAAAGCAGGGCGCGCTTTTGCACGATATAGGCAAGGCGCTTGACCAGGATATTGAGGGAACGCATGTGGAAATCGGCAAGCGCATCGCGGAAAAATTTAATCTTAGCGATAAGATTGTGAACGCCATCACTTCCCATCACGGAGACACCGAGTATATCAGCGTGGAAGCTGCCATTATTGATGCTGCTGATAATATTTCCGGTTCAAGGCCCGGCGCGCGCAAAGATACGTATGAAAACTATGTCAAACGGCTTGAGGATCTGGAAAATATCGCCAATTCTTTTGAGGGCGTGGAGAAGACCTATGCTATTCAGGCGGGCCGTGAAATTCGCGTTTTCGTGAAGCCGGAAAAGATTGACGATTTGGCGGCGCAAAAATTGGCGCGCGAAATAGCCAACCGCTTTGAAAACGAGCTTAAATATCCGGGTGAAATAAAAGTGAACGTAATCAGGGAAACAAGAGTAATCGAGTATGCCCGATAATCATTCAATGCCGGCAAAAATTTTATTTTTTGGCGATACCGTTGGCAAGCCGGGGCGCCTGGTTCTGTTAAAAGCAGTGCCTGAGCTGCGCGAAAAATATGATCCTGATTTTGTCATTGTCAATGTCGAAAATATCGCGCACGGCAAAGGCGTGACGGCAAATGCATTAAACGAGCTCGCTTCGCTTGATATTGACGTTTATACTTCCGGCAATCACGCTTTTGACAAAGCCGAGTTTTCCAAACGGGCTTTTGAAATTACTCCGAATTTAATCCGGCCCGCAAATTATATTGGCGATTTTCCGGGCAAGGGTTTTGTGCGCGCAGAAAAAAACGGCCACAACCTTTTGGTGATGAATTTAAATGCCACGGTTTTTTTCGAAAAGCAATTTCCCGGGCAAATAAGCAGCCCGTTCCAGGCGTTTGATGAAATTTTTTCGGCGCAAAAAAAAGCCGGTGAAATTGTTTTTGTTGATTTCCATTCCGAAGCCACTTCGGAAAAGCGCGCTTTCGGGTTTTACGCCGACGGCCGCGCCTCAATGGTTTGCGGCACGCACACGCACGTGGCCACCGCTGATTGGCAAATCCTCCCGAAAGGCGAAGCATTTGTTTCCGATGCTGGCATGTGCGGCGCATTGAATTCCGTACTTGGCGTGCCCATTCAAAATTCTTTGGAAATCTTTTTAGGCGGCAAATTTTCTTTTGAAGTTGAAGAAAGCAATCCCATCATGGTAAATGCTTTGTATGCGGAAATAGGCGCGGACGGCCGCGCCCTGAAAGTGGAAAAAATATATAAAGAGTATATACTGTAGTAAAGAGCATGAGCACCCGGAGCTTTCGGAAATGCCCGGGATGATGAGGCAAAAAAGTGCGCCGCAAATGCGGTATTCAGAAAATTACCTTTGGCAAAAAAATATGGAAATTAATACACAAGTTCGTTTTTTGGATCCCTCCAAGATTTTGGCGTATGCGGGATTGGAAAAGGGCGCGGTTATAGCCGATTTCGGGTGTGGCAACGGCTTTTATCCGGTTGCCGCCGCAAAGCTGGCTGGAGAAAACGGCCAGGTCTATGCCGTGGACATAAAAAACGAATCCCTTGAAGCCACAATTTCCGCGGCAAAGCACGAGGGTTTAAAAAATATTTACGTCCTAAAGCATAATTTGGAAAATCCCGGAGTGCCCATAAAAGAAAATTCCTGCGACGCGGTGATCCTGGCAGGCATACTGCATCTTTCCAAACTGCAAAAAAATATTTTGCGCGAAACCTACCGCGTTTTAAAAACCGGAGGCAAAGTTGTGGTTATTGAATGGAAGAAAGAGCCGTTGCCGTTCGGGCCGAGCATGGAAAGCAGAATCGCCCCGGCAGACGCTTCCCGGCTTTTTGCGGAATCGGGCTTTGTATTTAAAAGCGAAATGCCTGCTGACGCGTTCCATTATTCCTTGCTGTTTATTAAATAATTTATTATGAAATCCGCCTTGTTCACACATTTATTTTCCGCTACTTATCTTTTCGGCCCGCCGGCCGCGCAGTTTTCAAAATCCGACAGGATTTTTTCGGTCTTGGCAGTCGCATTATTGGCAGCTGCAATTGCCTGCGAAATATCAAAACATTTTTCCAAAAATGAACTTTACAAGGATATTGTGCACAGATGGGCATCCTTGTTTTGGACAATTGGGATTTTGGGAATGCTTTGGTTCGCGGCGCGCTATGAATTTATCGCCTTATTTTCAATGCACATTGTCGCTGCGGTCGTCTATTTAGCGGCATTAATTTGGGCAATCGTTTTAGTAAAGTATTATTTCACGGGATATAAAAGGAAACGCGAAGAGTTTGCAAAGCAGCAGATAAAGCAAAAGTATTTATAAAGTTTGAAAACCAGCGCGCGGAATGCGCGCTTTTTTAATCTCTGTTTAATTTTTTCTTAATGGCTGCCGAGTATAAATGGCAGGCAGAAAATTAACGCGCGTACGCGGACCGCGGTTTGCGCAGCGGCTTTTCGCATGCATTCCCAGTGGCAAAATTTGCGGTTCGGCAAAAAAGCGGAAGATCTGGCGGCGCGCATTTACATAAGCCGCGGGTTTAAGATTTTGGCGCGCAATTTTTGCAATAAAACCGGCAAGCGCATGGGTGAAATAGATATTGTGGCGGCAAGGGGCCGCGAAATAAGGTTTGTGGAAGTGAAGTGTCGCACGTCCGATGCTTTCGGAGAGGATTTGGAAATTTTAACTCGCGCCAAGCTCGCGCGGTTTCGGAAGATCTCCGCATATTATTTGAAAATGCATGCTGCATGCAATTATTTTCGGCCGCATTTTGATTTTGTTTTCGTGGCAATGCCGCATGCGGCGCTGCCCCAGGGTTCGGATGGCTGCCAGCCGCCAGTTGACAAAAAACTTATCAGGGTTAAAATATACTCAGATGTTATGATTGACTTATGAAGCTGAAGTTTAAACTTCAGTTTTTTTGTTAAATCGGCGCAATCCAAGTTAAATTAAAAAATAGAAAGAATAACATGAACGATGCATTTGAACAGGCCCTGGAGCAAATAGAGGAAGAAAAAGGAATTCCGAGGGAAGAAATTATTTCCATGATCGAGGCGGCCCTGGCCTCCGCTTTCAGAAAAGATTATGGCGCAAAGGACCAAAACGTTGTCGTGGAGTTTGATCCGCAAAACCTCTCTACAAAAATTTATGACGTTAAAACGGTTGTGGCCGAGGTTGTTGATCCGCAAAAAGAAATCTCTTTGGAAGATGCCAAGGAAATAAGTTCGAAATATAAGGCCGGCGATGAGATTAAAACAGAAATTACGCCTTCCGAAGGCACGAATTTCGGAAGGATTGCCGCGCAAACCGCCAAGCAGGTTATAATTCAGCGCATGCGCGAAGCCGAGCGCAATATTGTTTTTTCGGAATACAAATCCAAAGAGCGCACCCTGCAGAACGGTGTTGTCCAGCGCGTGGAAGGCGATACTGTTTTGATTGACCTGGGCAAGGCAACGGGCGTGCTTTTCCCTTCGGAGCAGATCCGCGGGGAAAAATACCAGCCCGGCCAAAGAATAAAGGTTTTGGTTTTGCATGTCGAACCGGCAAACAAAGGGCCAAAAATTACGCTTTCAAGAAGCCATCCTGATATGGTCCGCAAGCTTTTTGAACTGGAAGTGCCTGAAATTTATAGCGGCGCAGTGGAAATAAAGGGCATTGCCCGCGAAGCCGGTTCGCGCACGAAAATAGCGGTTTTGTCCAATCAGGATGGAATTGATCCGATTGGCGCATGCGTTGGCCAGCGCGGCACCAGAGTGCAAACGGTTATGAACGAGCTTGGCGGAGAAAAAATTGATATTATAGAGTGGAGCGAAGATCCTGTTAAATTGATTGCCAACGCCCTTTCGCCGGCAAAGATTTTAAACGTGCAGTTGGATATGGAAGAAAGGTCAGCAAAGGTTGGAGTTTTGGAAGACCAGCTTTCATTGGTAATCGGGAAATCCGGGCAAAATGTCCGGCTCGCCGCGCGCCTTACCGGCTGGAAAATAGATATTAACGGCGAGAAAGTCAGCCCCGAAGGCGAAGTTGAAAAAGGCGAAAGCGATATCCTTTCCGAAGCAGAACACATAGAAAGAGGTGAAGCCGAACAGCCCGAAGAAGGCGCAAACCAGGAAACAGAAGAAGTGAAAAGCTAAAAATAATAGTTGGTAGTTAGGAGCTAGTAGTTGGTAGTTAGGAGTTAGGAGCTAAAATTCTTAAGTATCACAATTTTAGCCACCGCCTACCATCTACTAACTACTATCTACCATCTACCAACTACCACCTACCAACAACTAACTATTAATTCATAAACACATGCCTTTAATTCCAATGGTCATAGAACGTTCCGCAATGGGCGAAAGAGCGTTTGATATTTATTCCCGCCTTTTGAAAGACCGTATTATTTTTTTAGGAGAACCTATTGACGACCACGTTGCCAATACGGTAATCGCGCAGATGCTGTTTTTAGAAGCGGAAAATGCGAAGGAAGACATAAAAATTTATATTAATTCTCCGGGCGGCTCGGTGACCGCGGCGCTGGCATTATATGACACAATCCAGTATATAAAATGCGATGTCACCACCATCTGCATCGGCCAGGCGGCTTCGGCAGCAGCGGTTTTGCTTGCTTCGGGCACAAAAGGCAAACGTTATGCTTTGCCGAATGCAAGAGTCCTGATTCACCAGGTGCATATAATGGGCGGCGTTGAAGGCCAGCAAAAAGACGTTGAAATACATGCCCGCGAAATGGCGCGCATGAATAATCAGGTCAATGAAATTCTAAGCAAACACACAGGGCAAACCATTAAGAAAATTGAGCAGGATACTGATCGCGATTATTTCATGACTTCCGAAGAAGCCAAAAAATACGGCTTGATCGATAAGATAATTTCGAAACCAATTAAATAGGATAAATAAAATGCCAAGAAAAAAAGCCGTTACGCCCGATGCGGCAGAGCAGGAACAATTGGAAGAAAGCAAAAGCCAAACCGCCAAGCCAAAAAGAAAAAATGCGCGCAAGGCGCCTGTTGCGGCCGCTGCGGATGAACAGCAGGAAAAAGCCGAACAAAAAGCCGAACAAACAACCGGGCAAAAAGCCGAACCAAAAGTCGGGCAAAAAGCTGAACCAAAAACTGAACAGCAAACAATTGCCGCAAGCGAAGTCCTCAAAGCAAAGCACGGGCGCGAACCAGGCGAGCATCAAGCGCATGCAAGCGAGCGCGGACATTCAAACGGGAATGCGCGTGGGCATTCAAGCGGACAAGCGAGCGCGGACCGGGGTTTTGAACCAGAACCGATTTCCGAAAAAGATGCGGCATTCTTGGCGCCGGCATCTTCTTCCTTTGGCCTTAAGCCGAAAATCCACACAAAATCGCAATCAAGGCAATCGCGTTTTTGGCGCGGCTTTATTTATGCGCTCTCCATAATAATTATTTTAGCGGCAGCGGCATTGTTTATTTTGGTTTTGAATCCTTCCAAGCAAATTTTTGGCCACGGCGGTTTCATTCTGTTCAAGCATCATGCGACCAAAACGCAACAAGGCGCAACGGTTTCCAGCGCTACGCAAGCCCAAGGATCTTTTAAACTGGTAGTGGTTAACGCAAATTCGGATATCAGCGCGATTGTTTCCCAGGTTGCCGCGCAGGCGTCGGCAGGCGAGGTTGTTATTGATCATCCATCTGATTTGATTTCGCTTCCGGTTGAAAATACGGATACTTTATTTTTCAAAACCCAGGCGCAGGACCAGATGCAAAAATTACTGGCCGGGCTTGTGCAGTACAATATCAAACCGCAGATACAAAACAGCGATTCCATCACAGATGATATGAACCTTTATTTGGTTTCGATATTGCCGAGCGCGAATTTAAGCTCGCAAACAGCTTCGGTTTATAACGCCACAAACACCGCCGGCCTCGCAAAAAAATATTGCGGCTACCTGGAAAATTACAAAATAAGTTCATGCAGCGCTTTAAATGCCGCGCAGAATCAATCCGGCATAACTGTTTTTTATAAAAATAAGGCGCTTTTGCCTATTTTGGAGCGGCTTGCGGAATTGCAAAAAGCAACGTTTTCGCAGGCAGACCCAAGCCAGGCCGAAGATATCAAGATAATTGTAGGAAACTAGCGCCAGCCAGTGCGCCGCGCAATGTTGTCCGGCGCCCTTCCAGCTATCTGCGCATCGCTGTCTTATGCCTGATATTTATTCGCCTGGTTGCTTGACAAAATCCCTGCCGCGCATTAAAATTCAAATGCTACTTAATAATCTTTAAGAAAAACAGCCGCATCTTTCTAAATTCATTAAATTAGTCCTAAATTAGCTTAAAACACCAAAGTTAGTTTGCGTGTTTTTTGTACGCTGAATTCGGACGGTTTGGGGTTTAAAATTGATGGCCGAATTGATGGCTGGATTGTATCGGAATCGGCAAAAGTAGCGCGCACATTACCAACTGAATAATGATAGAAATGTTACGTTCCGCCGGTCGCAATTTTGCCTTTACGGGCTTGGTTGGGATTGGGCGGATTAGACGAATCCCAATTTATTGGGAAAGCGTCTGACAAATCCAATGAGTTTAATTCCGGAAATTGCGTCAAGCAATTTTCACAGCTTTATAAGCTGCATAGCCGAGTAAAATATTTATATTTTCGAGGCGAGGAGCTTATATTGCAAAGCTTTATAAATTGAGCTTACAAACGGTGTGAATCAATTTATGCCAGATTTTAATTCAAGCGCCTTGTGGCGCGCGAATTGAAAATCTTCATTAAATGAAGAGTTTGATCCTGGCTCAGGATGAACGCTGGCGGCGTGCTTAAGACATGCAAGTCGAGTGGGTTCAGACCCACGGCGAACGGGTGAGTAACATGCAGGAACTTTTTTTAAGTCGGGCATATCCTTCCGAAAGGAAGTGCAATACCCGATGTGGCCGGATTTAGCCCGCAAGGGTTTTATCAGGTTAAAGCCGCAAGGCGCTTAAAGCGAGGCCTGCATACCATCAGCTAGTTGGCAAGGTAATGGCTTACCAAGGCAATGACGGTTAGCGGATCTGAGAGGATGACCCGCCACACTGGGACTGCGACACGGCCCAGACTCCTACGGGAGGCAGCAGTTTGGAATTTTGGACAATGGGGGAAACCCTGATCCAGCGACGCCGCGTGGACGAAGACGGCCTTCGGGTTGTAAAGTCCTTTTGGCAGGGAAAAATTTTTGATGGTACCTGCAGAATAAGAGGTTGCTAACTCTGTGCCAGCAGCAGCGGTAATACAGAGACCTCAAGCGTTATCCGGAATTATTGGGCGTAAAGCGTACCGATCGGTGGTTCTGAAAGTCAGAGGTGAAATCGCAAAGCTTAACTTTGTGACTGTCCTTTGAAACTTCAGGACTAGAGGGGCAAAGAGGAAGCTGGAACAAACGGTGTAGTAGTGAAATGCGTTGATATCGTTTGGAACACCAATAGCGAAGGCAGGCTTCTGGGTGCCTCCTGACACTGCTAGGACGAAAGCGTGGGGAGCGACAAGGATTAGATACCCTTTTAGTCCACGCTGTAAACGATGCGCATTAGGCGCTGGAGAGTATCGACCCTCATCAGTGCCGCAGCTAACGCGTTAAATGCGCCGCCTGGGGAGTACGGCCGCAAGGCTAAAACTCAAAGGAATTGACGGGGACCCGCACAAGCGGTGGAGCATGTGGTTTAATTCGACGGTAAGCGAGGAACCTTACCAAGGCTTGACATGTACCTGCATCTCCTGGAAACAGGAGCGCCTTCGAGGGTGGTACACAGGTGCTGCACGGTTGTCGTCAGCTCGTGTCGTGAGATGTGCACTTAAGTGTGCGAACGAGCGCAACCCCTATTGTTGGTTACAAGTGTCCAACGAGACTGCCAGGGTTTAACCTGGAGGAAGGTGGGGATGACGTCAAATCAGCGTGGCTCTTACGCCTTGGGCTACACACGTGCTACAATGGACAGTTACAAAGGGACGCCAAGGGGCAACCCGGAGCAAATCCCATCAAAACTGTCCCCAGTTCGGATTGAGGGCTGAAACTCGCCCTCATGAAGCCGGAATCGCTAGTAACCGTAGATCAGCCTCGCTACGGTGAATACGTTCTCGGGTTTTGTACACACCGCCCGTCAAACCATGGGAGTGGATAGTACCCGAAGACCTCGTTTGAGGTTGAAGGTAAGATTCATGACTGGGGTTAAGTCGTAACAAGGCATCGGTAGCGGAAGCTGTCGATGGATCACCTCCTTTCTAAGGAGATTTCCGCTGATTTTTGCAGAACTTTGTTCTTGCATTAAATCTCACAAAGCGGAGTGGTCGATATTGGTTCATTCCTTGAATAACCAATCACCTCAAAGGGTTTGACGTAGCATTTCTATCATTGTTTGGCTGGATTTTTGCAACAATGCGCGTCTTGGAATTTGAACCTCTTACTGGAAACAGAAAGGGGTTTTTATGTTATATTTTTAAATAACGTTAACCTCGATTTGATAGTTTACAATCGTTAACTATTGACCCAGGGTTAACGATTTGCTATTATTTACCTATGAAAACGACGGAACAATCTTTTTTTACTGTTGCTGAATTGGCAGGCCTTTTAGGTGTGAGTAAGGTCACGGTCTTGAAAAAGATAAAAAATAGGCAAATTGAAGCTAAGAAAATAGGGAATTCTTTCTTGATTGGTAGAGAAGAATTTGAACATCTTTTGTCGTCAGAGATGTCTGAGATCGATAAAACTAGAATTAAGGAAGCCGTAAAAAAAACAATAAAGGATTACGGCGAAGTTTTAAAGTGGTTAGGAAAAGAGTAAATGAAGTTAAAAATCCTAACACTTAACGAGGTACAGGAAATTGCCCATAACTTGGCAATGCAGACCTTGGGTTGGGATGAACCAATTGTAGAGTTAACAGTCAAGGGTGACACTTTGGGCTAACTTCTCAAAAGGAGTCAGCCCTTTTAATTTTGTATGGATTCTTTTGTGGTTGTAAAAATCCAGCCATTCGTAAGCCGTCTTCCATATC
>JAJZOG010000009.1 GCA_021811585.1 bacterium | reverse complement strand
GTTGTATCATAAAATTATGGACTGTTAATAAGGATGGCTTTGCTAAAATATATTTTGAGATAATTTAAAACCCCGGCTCATCCGGGGATTAAAATTTTTCTGGAGCGGCTAACGGGAATCGAACCCGTATCTTCTCCATGGCAAGGAGATATTCTACCACTGAACCATAGCCGCGTGAATTTTTAAACCATCAATCCATCCCATAATTTTATGATACAACTTTGTATCATTTACGCTAATCTGAATAGTTCCGTAAGGCAGTATATTAAAGGGCCTCTTGTGCTGACTTGATTTACTGACTCCATAATAAATTTTGCCGAAATTTTTTTGCTTAATTCCAGTAACTTTCATCCAAAAATCCATCAATACCGTAGGATTATGGTGTTGGTATATTCGTATTTCGGCAGTAATTCTATTTTCATCGATCTTACATATTTCTCTTAAAAATCTCAAAAAAATTTTAATCAAATCGGGATCGGAATTTGAAAACCTTACGGGATGATATGTGCGCTCAATTCCGTTTTTTAAAATTGGGCGTTTATAACCTTCTGCCCAATATAAATTGACGCCACTGACAAATAAATCTCTTTGTGACAAACGCGTCACTTCCGTTGAGGCCGCCTTTCTTATAGCACGCGAACGTTGTATGGCCAAGGAAGTTTGATTTTTGTTCCTTTTTAATAACGCTTTAAATGATCCGGCCCCCACTCTTTTATGGATTCTCTCCCGGGCTTTACTTGATAATTCCAAACCCGTAAACCACGTTGCCAATGTGCTCTTTGGTATTCCAAGTGCGACATGAATCTCATTGTAGCTCTTCCCATTAAGCCTAAGTTTTAGCGCTTTTTCTCTATCTAATCTCATTACTAAAAGGATGGCACGCTAGTTCAATTTTTAAAAGATCTGGTGCCGCGGGTCAGAATCGAACTGACGACGCCAGCCTCTTCCAAGGCTAATTTGGACTATATCATCATCCCCGTAGGGAGTTGGGCGCTATTGCAGGATTATTGTTGGGACTCACCCGCTAGTCTCTACACCTTCCGAAAAACTAAAACCCTTTTCGGCTTGGCTCGGGATTATCGCTTTTGCGGTTTTCCCCGAATTCACCCAATTTTTCTCAAGAACAATTGCTTGTTCCGGCCCCAAAGATTTCATCCCAGGGCTGCGCTCTACCACTGAGCTACCGCGGCATATTTTCTTTTTCTGGTGGGCGATAAAGGACTCGAACCTTTGGCCTTCTGCGTGTAAAGCAGACGCTCTAACCAGCTGAGCTAATCGCCCGATGGTGCCCGAGGAGGGACTCGAACCCTCACGCCTTTGACGGCACAGGCACCTCAAGCCTGCGAGTCTACCAATTCCTCCACCCGGGCAGGTCTTGGAACAAAAAATCAAATAAAAAGAAAATGCTTAGGCATTATAATATGAAGCGCGATTTTTTTCCAGACCCTTGGGCCCCTTTATCCAAAACCAAACCAACCACAACCACCAATAAATCCAACCCAAATTCGCCCATAAATAAGCCATTCTCAAAAAAATTTTGGCTTATTTTAGCTATTTTTCTACAAAAAACCGTTGACTTTAAGCCATTTTTTTGGTAACATTTACTAACGTATGCTGGTCTGCATACGTTTTTAGCACTTTTCATATCAAATAATTAATCGGAGAGAAAGGACTTGAATTCATTAAATGAACGCTTCTTTTGGCGCTCGTTTGTCTTCAAAAGAAAGAATAATCGCCCTGATTTTTCTCTTCTCTCTTATTGCTTGGAACTTCCCGGCAGTAGGAAAGGCGCAAGCCAAGACAACCAACGAAGAAAAAAGCCTAATTTTTGAAATCAAATCTAAAACTGATTTTACAGAATTAGAAAATAAAAATTCCGAAAACCAGACAGCGCTTATTATTCAACAGCAAAAAATTGCGGTTATAAACGAAAGGGTGGCGCTTTTACGAAATTATCTTGAAGCAAAGAATTCTCCGCTTGCAAATTACACTGAAATCCTTTTGGCGCAGCCGGACTGGAAAACCATTATTGCTATTTCAAATTCCGAAAGCAATATGGGCCTGCATTGTTATGCAAATAACTGCAGCGGCATCTTCGGCCCGGACGGATTAAAAACTTACGCGACCATCCCGGATTGGATAGTTGATATGCAAAACCTTTTAAACCAAAGATACTCGGGCATGAGCTTAAGCCAAATGGACGGCATATACGTCCAACCAAGAAGTTATAACTGGTTTTTGGCAAGTTCCCGCATTTACGGGGAGCTCACCGAGTTGGAACAAAAATTTCCCCCTTTTCCGAAAACCGCAAGCGCTCAAAATGGATAAAAAAATTTAAAGGCCCCGAAAGGGGTTTTTAAATTTTATAAGCCGCCGCTCACCCGCATACACCCGCCCAAAAGCCGGTGCCGCCAATCGCGCCCGCGGCATTCTGCCTTGTAAAAGCCCGCGAATTCCGATAAGATTGAAGGGCTTAATAATACCTAACCACCGCGGCCACGTGGCGAAGCAGTAACGCAGCGGTCTGCAAAACCGCGATGCATGGGTGCAAATCCCATCGTGGCCTCCAAGGAAACAAAAACGTGCCCAGGTGGTGGAATGGTATACACGAGAGACTTAAAATCTCTTGCTCCTTACGGGCGTGCGGGTTCGAGTCCCGCCCTGGGCACCAATCCAAAATAAACTATTTGTATCTGCGTATGCCAATAAAGATAAAAAAAATTAACTGGAAGAAACATATAACCACCTGCTTGAACTCAACACAATTTTTAGCATTAGCGACGGTGGAAAAAAATGGAACCTGGGTCTGCCCGGTCTATTTCGCTTTTAACAAGAAGTTCCAACTTTATTTTATTTCACAATTGTCATCGAGGCATATGCAGAATATCCGCAAAAATCCACAAATTGCGGTTGCGATATATAGCTCCGCTCAAGAACCAAGAAAAGATGTGTTTGGAATCCAATTCGAGGGAAGAGCCAAGATAATTTCCGGCACGCAAGAAGAGAAACGTGCCTATTCCATCTATTTCAAAAACACTAAATATCATCATCCTGTAAAGGCAGGCGATTATATGAGTCCAAAGGGAAATTGGCTATTTGTAAAAATTATTCCAAAGCAGGTCTACTATTTTGATACAAAGATTTTTGGCGAGAATCGGGAGAGAGTTCCGGCCGAATTATTTGGATAACAAATTACAAATTATAGTGGTTCAAAATTAGATGAGGACACGAAATTCTATTCCAACCCAATCCTTTTAAAAGCACCAAAAAACTTTATAAAAACTCGGCATATACCCGCATATATATGAAAAAATTCACAAGGACAAAAGAAAATTTTATCTGCATTAATTGCAAAATGAAAATCAGCGGAAACGGCTACACTAACCACTGCCCGAACTGCTTATGGAGCGTGCACGTGGATATTAATCCGGGCGACCGCGCCGATGCCTGCAAAGGGCTTATGGAACCGGTGGGCATAGAATTAAAAAACGGGGAATACAAAATTATACATAAATGCGTTGTTTGCGGGATAGAAAAACTCAACAGGACTTCAAGAGACGACAACTTCGGCACAATTATGAAAGTGTCTGCCCTTAACATTAATTACTAAACATGGTAACATCAACGGGTGCGGAAACGCGCAAAAATTCGGAATCGGAGGGCCCAGAGGAGATGATTTCTACAGAACATGTTCTTGAGGAACTTGTTCAACAAGAATGGCAAGAGAAACAGGAGGTGTTAACAAATTTCCTTGCAAACCGGGAGAAAATACAAAATTCTCCTGAATTCAAAATGGCGTTTAATCTTACTGACCGCACCATCCGGTGCGTTGACGAGGGAACGCCCGGCGGCCTGCACTGCGCCGGTTCGTGCATTTTGCTTGGCTTGGAAAATGCGCTTGCGCGCCTAAAAACCGCAAACGCAGATGGAATTACCAGCCATGAAGGATGCGGCGCCGCGGTTGCTTATTGCAAAACAGCAGGCATTGATCCGTCCTTAGCAGATACAGTGGCTCGCGAATGGGCGCAAAAGCTTGCGCAAGCAAGCGGTTTGCCCTACAAAGGCCATATTACTGCCGAGCAAATGGCCAGGCCTGTTGAAATGCATAATGCCGTGTGCGCTTATTATGACGACACTGGCCAAATGAATCCCGCGCTGCTAAAAATATTGCCACCAGGGTTCGTTGTTTCTCGCAAATATTTTGGCGGGGATGATTTGGACCTTTGCATCCAAATTGCCTTGGGAGACCACGGCTTCGGCAAACGTTTCTCCAAAGAAAATCCATTTTATGTTTTCGCTGTCAGTGGAAATAATAATTCGGAATTTTCCGCGGAAGAATTGGCTGCAGAAGCGCGCGCTACAGTAGAAAAATATAATGGCCGCGTGGCATTGGAAAGCATCATTTTGCCGGTTTAGAATTTAAGCATTGGCGCCGGATATTACACAGGCAGCCAAGCAAAACATCTCCTCAACAACAAAGGCGATCCGCAAGGACCGCCTAGTTTTTTAAATCCGCTGAATTACGCGCTCAAAAGCGCAAATCAAAATACCTGAATTATTCCGCTATTTTGCCTTCGCTCTCAACGGGAATTTCGGCCCCTGGCTTTTCCTCATCCTGCATCTCCGGCTGTATCTTCGGTTTTCCCTCGGTTTTTTCCACTACCTTTTCATCGATTTTTTCCTTTGCCGGTTTTTCCTGCAACGCCTTTATCGACAACCCCAAGCGATGCTCCTGCGGTTCAATGGAAATTATTTTAAAATCCCGCACGTCTCCGGCTTTCAAAACATCTTCCGGATTTTTTACTTCTTCATGGGAAAGCTCCATTAAATGGGCGAGCCCTTGGATCTGATCATCCAGTTCCACAAAAACCCCGAACGGCATTATTTTGGTAACCTTGCCTTTAACCACTTGGCCAATCTGGTATTTTTTAACGCTGTCCTGCCAGGGATCTTTTTCCAATTGCTTCATTGAAAGGGAAATTCGGCCCTTGTCCAAGCCGATAACCATGCACTTCACTTCCTGGCCAACCCTAACAATGTCGCGCGGGTGTTCGATTCTCTGCCAGGCAAGCTCGGAGATATGCACCAGGCCTTCCAAATCGCCGAATTTTACGAAGACCCCGAAATCAACTATACCTGAAACCATTCCAGTAATAATATCGCCGATCTTAAGTTTGCTGATCTTGTCCTGAAGCTCTTTTTCATAGACAGATTTCTCGGAAACAATAAGCTTTTCGTCTTCCGGATCAGCTGTAATTATCTGCACATCAAAGAATTGCCCCACATAAGAATTCAAAACAGACAAGATTTTGTTTTTGTCGCCGTCTTCAACGCGCGGATAATGCTCGGTAGAAAGTTGGGATACCGGCAAAAAACCAACCACATTATTGATCTCAACCATCAAACCGCCCTTGTTAGCTTCCAATATTTTGGTATGCACGACTTCTTTATTTTCCAATTTCTCTTTGAGCGATTGCCAAACCCGTTCCTGTCCCGCTTGTCTGAAAGAAAGCTCTATGTTTCCTTCTTTATTTTCCACGTCCACCACTGTGGCAAAAACCTCTGCACCCGGCTTTAAAGAAGAAAGTGTTGCTTCATCGTCATAAAGTTCACGGCCGCGCACAACGCCAATGCCGTATCCTTCAATATCAACATAAACCTCATTTTTGCCCACGCTTAAAACTTTGCCCGGAATGGTATCGCCGGCTTTTAACACCTTTATTTCCGCTCCGCCCTGCAGAAGATCATTCATTGTCTGAAGTGGCGCGCTTTTATTATTTTCTGCCATATTTACAAAAAAATCCCAAGAATTAACCTTGAGATACAAGCAAAAGCTTAATATTCAATTAATTAATTCTTAAAGCACCTTTATCAAGGCCTAATGAATTGTTAATAATTTAAATAAGGCGCTTATCATTAAGCATGGGCAGTATAGCAAAAAATAAGAATTTTGCAAGGATATGTATGTGAGCTTGGACAGGATATTTTAACTTCCCAAAAACGCGTTTTTCTGGTAAAATTCCTACATGCAAATATCATATTTCGGCTTGTCCAGCTTCAAATTGGCGTCAAAAAATTACACGTCAATCACAGACCCTTTTGATAAATCCAGCGGCCTGACACCGCCGCGCGGAAACGCTGACCTGCTTATTTTAGCCGAAAAAGAAAATCCGCTTTATTCCTACACGCAGAGCATTTCCGGCACGCCTTTTATTGTGGACGGCCCGGGCGAATATGATGTTAAAGAGCATGCCATAACAGGAATCCCGATTAAAAAAGACGGCCGCTTAATCACGATTTATTTAATGGAAATAGAAGGGATTAAAATTCTTAATCTCACGCACATAAAAAAATTGGAGCTGACGCAAGATGAGCTGGAAGACCTGGGCGAAGTTGATATTTTAATAGTTCCGGTTGGCAATAACGAAGTCATGGATTATGAGACCGCCGCAAAAGCAGCCAATCTTATTGAGCCCAAAATAATAATTCCAAGCCATTATCAAACAGGAGGTTTAAAAATTCCGGCAGATAACTTGGAAAAATTCCTTAAAGAAATGGGCGGCAAGCATGAAAACGCGGAAAAACTTAATATTAAGAAGAAAGATCTGACAGAGGAAGCGGTAAAAATAATGGTTCTGGAACCAATGCGCTAAACTAAAAATGCCCTGGCTTAAAAAAATACAATCCTGGCCCGAAGAAAAAAAATTGAAATTAATGTATGCGATTGCGCTGGCTTTCCTTGTCTTCCTGATAATTTTATGGATGGTGGCAGGAAACCCGCATTATGGAAACGGAACAGCGGGGAATTCAAACTCACTGGGCTCGGCAATAAACAATATCAAAAACGCGCAAGGATTTAATTTTCACAAATAATTATGGCTGATTCGGAAAAGCAAAATTTGAATATTGGGCTGCTCAAAACGAAAAACATTGAGCACGAGATGCAAGAAAGCTTCATTGATTACGCAATGAGCGTTATTGTTGACCGCGCCCTGCCGGATGTGCGCGACGGGCTTAAGCCGGTACACAGGAGAATTTTATATTCCATGTACCAGCAAGGCCTTACCCACGCGGCAAAATACAGGAAATCCGCATCAGTGGTCGGCGACGTTATTGCCAATTACCATCCGCACGGAGACGCGGCGGTTTACGATTCCATGGTCCATATGGCGCAAGATTTTTCCATGCGCTATCCGCTTGTCCAGGGGCAGGGGAATTTCGGCAGTTTGGATGGCGACCCTCCGGCAGCTTACCGCTATACTGAAGCGCGCATGACAGCCCTTGCCGAAGAATTGCTTGCTGATCTTGAAAAAGAAACAGTCGATTTCAAAGACAACTTTGATGCCAACAAAAAAGAGCCGATCGTGCTGCCTGCAAAAGTGCCCAATCTTTTATTAAACGGGGTTTTGGGAATTGCCGTGGGCATGGCAACAGACATTCCTCCGCACAATCTCTCGGAAATTTGCGATGCTATTGTGGAGCTTGCGGAAAACCCGAAAACAACAACCGAGGACCTGCTTAAGCACATCAAAGGCCCGGATTTCCCTACAGGCGGAATCATTTATGACCTAAATGCCATAAGGTCGGCATATGCCACCGGCAAAGGCAGTATTGTAATGCGCGCAAAAACGGAAATCATTGAAACCAAAGCAGGCCTTTTTCAAATTATAATCAACGAAATACCTTTCCGCGTTAATAAGGCCTCGCTGCTTGAGAAATTCGCGGATCTTGTCCGCGACAAAAAAGTTGAGGGCATAAAGGATTTGCGCGACGAATCGGACAAGGAAGGCGTGCGCATTGTGGTTGATCTTAAAAAAGAGGCCTTGCCGAACAAGGTTTTAAACCAGCTTTTCAACTATTCGCAACTGCAGGAAACCTTTCATGTAAACATGCTGGCTTTGATTGATGGAATTGAGCCGCAAACGCTGAACCTGCACACAATTTTACAAAAATACTTGGAGCACAGGCAGATTGTGGTGCGCCGCAGGACAGAATACGAGCTTAAAAAAGCCAAAGAGCGCGCGCATATCTTGGAAGGCCTTAAAAAAGCCCTTGACCATATTGATGAGGTGATCGCGGTAATTAAAAAATCACCCTCAAAAGAAGAAGCATTTGTAAATCTTATTAAAAAATTCAAACTCAGCGAAATTCAGGCGCGGGCGATTTTGGAAATGCGCCTGCAAACGCTTGCCGGCCTTGAACGCAAAAAAATCGAGGACGAATTGGCGGAAAAACTCGCATTAATCGCGGAATTGGAAAGCATTTTGGCATCTGCAAAAAAAATCCTGGGAATAATAAAAAAGGAAGTTTTGGAGCTCAAAGAAAAATACGGCGACGAGCGCAGGACAAAAATCGTGCCAAGCGCCATAGGCGAATTCAGGGCGGAAGATCTGATTCCCGAAGAAGGAGCCATTATCACAATTACAAAATCAGGATACGTAAAGCGGTTGGCTCCCGATACTTACAGGACCCAGGGCCGCGGCGGCAAAGGCGTTATCGGCATGGCCACAAAAGAAGAGGATTTTGTTGACCAGGTAATTTCCGCGAACACCCACGATGACATCCTGTTTTTCACCAACAAAGGCCGCGTTTTCCAGACAAAAGTTTATGAATTACCAGAGGGTTCGCGCACCACAAAAGGCCAGGCCCTGGTGAATTTTCTCCAGCTTGGCGCAGGAGAATATGCCACTGCCGTATTGACGCATTCCAAAAAAATGCCGGCAAAATACATTATCATGGCAACGAAAAAAGGCCTTGTAAAAAAAGTGGATGTTTCCGAATTCGAGAAAGTGCGCAAAAGCGGAATGATAGTGATAAAACTCAAAGCAGACGATGAATTAAAATGGGTTAAAAATTCCAACGGCAATGACGAGATAATACTTTCCACTGAACTTGGCCAGGCCATAAGGTTTAAAGAAAAAGACATTCGGCCAATGGGGCGCGTGGCAGCAGGCGTGCGCGGTATGCGCCTGAAAGGAAAAGACATGCTCATGAGCATGGATATTATAGGGAAGGACCGCGAAACAAAAACGCTGCAGGTGCTGGTGATTACCGAAAACGGCTTGGGCAAAAAAACCGATCTTACTTTCTATAAAGTGCAAAAGAGGGGCGGATCGGGAATAAAAACGCTTAAGGTTACGGAGAAAACCGGGCGCATTGTTTCCATGCACATTATCCGCGGTGACGAAGAGCATGAGCTGGTGCTAACCTCGCGCATGGGGCAAGCATTGAAAATCAAGCTGGAACAGATTTCTACATTAGGGCGCGCAACCCAGGGCGTGCGCGTGATGCGCCTGGATGAAGGCGATAAAGTTGCCGCGAGCGCAATAATCTAATATAATTTACAATACTTTGTAATTTACATACTCCAGCCATGATTGGCAGGAGTTCCGGGCATGTAGCTCAGTTGGTAGAGCGATTGTCTTATACACAATTGGTCCCAGGTTCGAGTCCTGGCATGCCCACCAGAAAATCCCTTTGCGGTTTTTTAATTGCGGAAAATAAAAACTCTCCCGTTGAAGCACATGCAACAACGGGAGAGGTTAAAAACCACCGCGAAAAAATCATTGGGCAAACGGCCTGCAGACCTTGGCCTTGAGTTCCAAAAATCGCAGACGGAATGTCCTGTATTCTCTCGGCAATGCCGAGACCGCGGGTTGAGTATTTACCGAGCAGGTTGCAAAGGCGGCAATTTTTTGGAATTGCTCCTCGCACGCCTGTTTATAACGTTGCACCCGCTGACGACCGAACTCACGCGCCAGTTGTTCATCTATTACAAAGGTGCTGTGGCGGGCTTTCACCCATCTTATTATCCTCCCCACACAGTACCAACCCAATAGGGTTGCAATTAATATACTGATTATAATTTGTGCGCTCCATTTTCCTTCTAGAATACCTCTTTGCCAGCACCAAAAAATAATGGTCCAGCTTAGAGGATGCAATAAAAGGAACCACAAGGAGCGCCTTTTCCCATCTGCGCGAGTCAAATAATAACTTGAGGTGCCTGTTTCTTTTACCTGTTCGGAAAGAGGCAAAAGAATCGGTATATCGTCATTATTCATTGTAATCAAAGGGTGCAGAAACGGTTTTAAACTTATTCCGCGCCACCCACAGAATAATGCGATGGCAAGCAGGGTCAATCCCGAGACATATACCCAAAAACCAAAAATTAACCCCCCTACAATGAGGACCGGAATCTTTGGTATCAGTGTCCAAAGTCGCGCCCGAAAATCGCATTCGTCAGCAGGTGGATATAGAAACCACCAATTGACGAGCTCAGAAAACCACAAGGGCCGCTCTTTGGCAAAGTACTGCTCAGGGATTTCAAAAGCCAAGGCCTCGGCGCCTTCAATTAACTCTCCTTCCAATGAAAAAGTCGTCAATCTTAATTTTCCGTCATCACCCGTTCTCAAAACATCATATTCATAGGATCTCCAAGAACGTTTTTCCAAAAAATAATTTTTTAACCGTTGGATTACTTCTTTTCTGTTTACTTTCTCCCAAACCAAGCGCGCATAAATTTTATGCGTACCCGGCCTGTGGAAAGTAACATACGTCATCGGTTGATCTTTGAAAGGAACCAACTGACGATCTTCTGAACCATTGTCGTATTTTACTACTATTGCCACAAATATAGTGGCCGGATCCACACCATGTTGGCGAAGCTTTTGTAAATCTTGCTCCTCCAAACACCAGCGTATAGGAACGCTGGCGCTTCCGTATCCCACCAACTCCTCTGCCGTCGGTCCGATTAATCTCAACATAATTTCCTCCTCAAGCAAAAAATGTGCCAATTCACCTGAATTTGAGGCAAATTAACTAAAAATTTTCCACGGACTGCTCTTTGTGTCAACTTTATTTTCACAAATTCTAATCTGGTATACTGATATTACCTGCTTTATGAAAACCCCATCCACACAAAAGCTCCGGGCCCGCGTCCGCAAAATTCAAAAAATTTTGGATAAGATGTTTCCAAACGCGACCACGGCGCTAAGGTTTAAAAACCCGTTCCAGCTTTTGGTGGCGACAATGCTTTCCGCCCAGTGCACTGATACGCTTGTAAATAGAATTACGGAAACGCTTTTCAAAAAATACAAAACACCCGGGGATTTCGCAAACGCAAAACCGCTCCAATTACAAAAAGATATCTATCCCGTGACTTTCTACCGCAATAAGGCGAAATCGTTGAAAGCGGCTTCGCGGATTTTACTTGGGAAATTCAGGGGCAAAGTGCCAAAAGAAATGGAAGAGCTCCTTGTTTTGCCGGGCGTGGCGCGCAAAACCGCCAATGTTGTGCTTGGCCATGCTTATAAAATCCCGTCGGGAATTGTTGTTGACACCCATGTAAAAAGGGTTGCCAGGCGCCTGGGCCTGACAAAAAACATTGACCCTAAAAAAATCGAGCAGGATCTGATGAAAATCGTGCCGCGAAAAAATTGGATTAAGTTTTCCGACCAGCTTATTTGGTTTGGGCGAAAAATTTGCACTGCCCGCACAAACAAATGCGGTGAAACCGAAATGGCAAAATATTGTTTGGATTTATGAAATATATAAATTGTGCGGAACTGAAAAGAGGCGCGAAATCCGGAGCAAAAATTATTGACCTAAGGGAATCGGTAAATTTCAATTCCGGACACATTCCCGGCGCTTTAAATATCCCGCCCAATGAAATTTCCAAAAAAACAAAAAAACTGTGCAAAAACAAAAACCTTATTCTTTATTGCCAAACCAGCGGGCCAACAACAAGGTATGCGGCAACTGTCCTGAAAAAAATTGGCTTTAATAATATTTTAATCTTACAATACGGATATGAGGGTTGGCTTTTGGAAAAAGAATTAACGAAAAGGGCAAATTAATGCTGTATGTTTTGGCAACTCCGATAGGAAACTTGGGCGATATTTCAGAACGCGCAAGGCGGATTTTGGCAGATGCTGATATAATTATTGCGGAAAACCCGGTCCATTCAATGAAAATTTTGGAGCACTTGGGAATCGGGGAGAAAAAATTTGTACAGTTCGCGGAACACAACGAACACTCGGCGCTCCCGAAAGTTGTGGAAATATTAAAAATGTCCGACGCGGTTTTAATGAGCGATGCCGGAACGCCGGGAATTTCCGACCCGGGTTTCCGCGTTGTGCGCGCGGCCATAGCGGAAAACATCAACGTTATACCGATTCCCGGGCCAAGCGCGGCCATAGCTGCGCTTTGCGCATCAGGGCTTCCGACTGACAAATTTGTTTTTCTGGGATTCCTTCCAAAAACCGAAATAAAATTAAATAAAGAGCTGGAAAAAATAGAACAGCTGGAGGCAACCGCGATTTTCTACGAATCTCCGCACCGCGTACTGAAAACGCTCGGCTTCATAAAAAAATGCTGGCCCCAAGCGCACTTGGCTCTCGCGCGCGAACTTACAAAAATCCACGAAGAATTTTTGCGCGGCACTGCCGAAAAAATTGAACTCGAATTAAAAAAACGGCCGGCAATAAAAGGGGAATTTACGATTTTGATAAATTTCAAATAAAAATGTCAGGACACTCCAAATGGGCGCAAATTAAAAGATCAAAAGGCGCGGCAGATGTGAAACGCGGCGTCCTTTTTTCGAAACTCTCGAAACAAATTACAATAGCGGCAAAAGACGGCGCAAACCCGGAAATGAATTTTCGGCTGCGGCTTGCCATTGAAAAAGCGCGCGAAAGCGCCATGCCCAACGAAAATATAGAGCGCGCCATAAAAAAGGCGTCCGGTTCGGAAGCAGGGGCAATGCAGGTATTGCAATATGAAGGATTCGGCCCTGCCGGCACAGCGTTCCTTGTTGAGGCGGCAAGCGACAACCCAAACCGAGCTTTTCAAAACATCCGCACTATTTTTACAAAAAACGGCGGCAATATCGGGCAGCCGGGGTCTGTTGCCTGGATGTTCCAGACAAAAGGGCAAATTTTGGTTGAACGCGCAGGCGATATATCCGCAATTCAACTTGCTGCCATAGATGCGGGAGCAGACGATGTACGGGAATCGAACGAAGGCCTGGAGGTCTACACAAAACCGGAAGATGTGGAAAAAATTAAGCAAGCGCTGGAAAACTCAGGCGCGAAGATCGCGCAAGCAGAAGTAATTAAAGAATCCTCGCAAGGAACAGATGTTCCGGAAAGCCAAAAAGAATCTGTCCAGCGCCTTTTTGACGCCCTCTCCGACGATGAAGATGTTGTCGCGGTACACACCTCCGCAAACTTATGATAATTTTAGGAATAGACCCCGGCACAGCCACAACCGGCTATGCCGTTATAAAACACATTAAAACGCAGGAATACGAAATTTTGGATTTCGGCACAATTCAAACGCCAAAATCCCTCTCTGATTCCGAACGGCTTTTAATGCTTCAGCTGGACCTGGCGAAAATTATAAAAAAATTCAAGCCCGCGCGCGCGGGAGTTGAAAAACTTTATTTTGAAACCAATGCCAAGACAGCCATGTCTGTTTCGCAGGCGCGCGGAGTGGTGCTCTTAACTCTGGAAAAAAACAAAATCCCACTGCAAGAGTTCACGCCGCTTCAGGTGAAATCGGCGATTTGTGGATACGGGAAAGCGGACAAGAAACAAGTGCAATACATGGTTAAACAAACCTTTAAATTAAAAAAAATACCAAAACCGGACGATGCCGCGGATGCCTTGGCAATAGCGCTTTGTGTACAAACCAAATAGATCAGATTATAATAAACAAAAATGAAACAAAAAGCATTTACATTAATTGAGCTGCTTATTGTCATCGCAATAATAGGATTGCTTGCCAGTATTGTCTTAATAGCAACCAATAATTCGCGAATAAAAGCCAGAAACACAAAAAGAATAGGCGATTTGAGGCAACTCACAACCGCGTTTGAATTGTATTTTTCAAATAATAACGCATACCCTATTGCAGGCGGGCCGGGGCCTGCGTGCGGCTCTTTTGTATATGAAAGCACTGCGCTCACAAACCCGGCGTTCTCAAAATATGCTTCCCAATTGCCAAAAGATCCATCCTCGTATCTGGGGAATAAAGAATATCTTTTGTTAACGCCGGATTATTCCCCCGGGCCGGCCTCGGGTTTATATTACATTTTAGCCGCGCAGCTTGAAAACCCTTCAGCGCAAGACCTGTCAAACTTCAATTCCCAACTGTCGAACATACAAACAAAATGGCCGAACTGCGCAGGCGGCCTTAACGGATATAATTATCTTGTAGGTATTTATTAAAACACCAATAATTTAATTTTGGCTTAATAAGCCAAAATTTTATTTTATTTTGATGAAATTCCTTTTCCCGACCTGCAAAACCACGTCTTTGGAAGAGATCCTACCATAATCTCCTTTTTCCAAAACCTGTCCGTTTATTTTCACTCCACCTTGATCAATTAAGCGCCTGGCGTCGCTTGCGCTTTTTGCCAGCGAGCTTTCCACCAAAATCTTAACAATACTTTTGCCCGCGCCCTTAAATTCCCGCATTTCTTCAGGAAGGTTTCTGTCGCGATGCACGCTTAAAAATTCCTTTTCAGCCGAAAGCGCCGCTTTCTCGCCGTGATACATGCGCACAATCTCCTGTGCCAATTCCAATTTCAAATTTCTGGGATTTTCGCCTTTTTCCAGCCGCGCTTTTTTCTTTTTAATTTCATCCATGGGCAATCTTGTGCAATCCACAAACACCTGAATTATGCCGGCATCAGGCAGGGCCATTGTTTTCCCGAACATATCCTTAGGCGGCTCGTCCAAACCAATTCCTGTTCCAAAACTTTTGCTCATCATCTTTTCCCCGGTAACAGGATTCACCAAGAGGGTTGTGGTAATAATATATTTTTCGCGATTCTGATACCGACGAACCAATGTCCTGCCTGCGAGCATGTTGAATGTCTGGTCTGTCCCGCCAATTTCCATATCCACGCCAAGCGCCACAGAATCATACCCTTGCATTAAAGGATAAAAAAATTCATGGACATACAAGGGCTTGCCTTCGGCAATCCTTTTTTCAAACATATCTCTTTCAATCATTTGCTGAACAGTGAAATTTGACGCCAAGTCCGCAAGCTGTTCAAAATTCAATTTTGAAAGCCATTCGCTGTTAAATTTAAATTCCACTGGATTTTGAGGATTATCAAAATCCAAAATCTTGCCGATTTGTTTTTTAAAGGTCTTAACATTTTTCAAAATCTCCTCGCGCGTCAATCGCACGCGCGCAGAGGTCTTATCGCTCGGGTCGCCTATCATGGCGGTAAAATCGCCGACAAGCACGATTATTTTGTGGCCAAGCTCATGCAGGCGCTCCAAAAGGAGATAGTTTGTAGAATGCCCCAGGTGAACGTAATCAGCAGTTGGATCAATGCCAACGTAAATTTTCAGCTGCTTGCCTGAAAGCAGGGCGTCTTTGACAACTTTTTTTGAAGGATAAACAGAATCCACCGACCTCGCCAGTATTTCTTCTATCTTTGAAATGTCCGTTTTTATTTTCATTGTTTTCCTAAAGAATACCATGGGTTGCAGAAACCTTGAATGAGTACGCTAATCTTTCTTAATTATATCATAAAATGCTATAATGGGTTGGATGAAATATATCCGCGATTTCAATAACAAATCGCCGAAACTAAAGAAAAAATTCAACTGGCGCCGCCTTTTCAACTGGGTTCTGCGCATCTTTGCAGTCGGTATAGCTATTTTAGCTATTCTTTTTATTTATTATGCCAAAGATTTGCCGGATCCGAACAAACTCCTTAGCGTTCAAATTCCGCAATCCACAAAAATTTATGCCCGCGACGGCAGTTTGCTTTACGAAGTGCATGGCGAATACAAGCGCACGCTTATTCCTTTTTCGGATATGAACGATAATATCAAGCACGCCACGATTGCGATTGAAGACAAAAATTTTTACAACGAGGGCGGCATTGATCTCAAAGGCATGCTCCGCGCCGCAATTGTTGATATTTTCCATGCGCATCTTTCGCAGGGCGGCAGCACAATAACGCAAGAATTCGTGCGCAACGCGATCTTAACGCGCACAAAATCAATTTCAAGAAAAATTAAAGAAGTGATTTTGTCGATTGAGATTAACCAGAAATTTTCAAAAAACGACATTTTAAAAATGTATCTCAACGAAATCCCGTACGGCAGGAATGCCTATGGCATTGAGGCGGCTGCGCAGACATATTTCGGGATCCACGCCAAGGATTTGGATTTGGCGCAGGCAGCATACCTTGCGGCTCTGCCGCAGGCGCCAAGCTATTATGGTTTGCACCGCCAGGAGCTGGATGACAGAAAAAATATTGTGCTCCAGCAAATGCTGAACCAGGGATATATTACCCAGGCGCAATACAGCCAGGCAAAATCCGAAAACGTGGTTTTCCAAAAAACCAGCGACCTTCTGAAAGCTCCGCATTTTGTAATGTATATTGAAGATTATCTGGCAAACAAATACGGCGAACAAACCCTGGAAACCGGAGGATTGCAAGTATATACAACTTTGGATCCGCGCCTGCAAAGCATTGCCGAAAAAGCCGTAAAAGACGGGGCTGAAAGAAACGCAAAAATATACAACGGCAATAACGCGGCCTTAGTTGCCATTGACCCTAAAACCGGGCAAATTTTAGCAATGGTTGGGTCAAAAGATTATTTTGCCAATCCAACACCAACAGGATGCAAGCCGGGCGTAAACTGCACTTTTGAACCTGATGTTAATGTGGCTACTTCTTTGCGTCAACCGGGGTCTTCGGCAAAACCGTATGTTTATGCAACAGCTTTTAAACAACAATTTGGATTCTCGCCGGCTTCTTTATTTTTTGATGTTGTTACTGATTTCGGAAAATTCGGAGGTCAGGATTACATTCCGCATGATTATGATATGAGGGAGCGTGGGCCGGTTTCTCTGCGCCAAGCCCTGGCAGGATCGCTTAACATTCCTTCTGTAAAGCTTCTTGATCTGGTCGGAGTTAACAATGCAGTGCAAACAATGCATGATTTTGGCATTACCGCACCTCTTCAAAATTGCGGTCTTTCGCTTGTATTGGGAGGATGCGAAGTCACGCTTCTTGACCATGTTTCCGGATACGCCACTCTTGCAAGCGAAGGCGTGCACCATCCGGAAACCGGGATTTTAAAAATTCTGGATTCAACCGGCAATGTGCTGGAACAATACCAAGATCACCCACAAACTGTTTTGGATCCGCAAGCCGCCTACGAAATAATAAGCATTTTGACGGATAATAATGCGCGCGCATTTATTTTCGGAGCGCATTCACCGCTTTATTTGCCAGACCATACGACAGCGGCAAAAACAGGGACAACGCAAAATTACCGTGACGGCTGGACCCTTGGTTTTACCCCATCTCTTGCTGCCGGCGTTTGGGTTGGGAACAATGACGGAAGTTTACTGAGGCAAGGAGCTGATGGCGTTGTTGTTGCCGGCCCGATTTGGCACAATTTTATGGAACAAGCTCTGCAGGGCACTCCTGATGAACAATTCCCGGTGCCCCAAGGAATACAAAATGTTACTGTTGATACTGTCTCCGGGCTCTTGCCAAATCCATATACGCCAACAACCAAGCAAGAAGTTTTTGCCAGCTATAGCGTGCCCACGCAATACGATAACGTGCATGTTGTTGTGAAGATTGATAAAACAACAGGCCTGCCGCCAACCCAATTCAGCAACCCGGCGGATATTGTCACAAAAATGTATACTGTTTTCCATTCGCGCAAACCTGACAACGCAAACTGGGAAGGTCCGGTGGAAGCCTGGGCAATTGCACATGGATACCAATACCCGCCTCCAGGAGCGGTTCTGGAAAATGGCGAAGGGGGTTCAAGCGTAAGTTCGGGCGGGCCTGGAAGCAATTCAGGAAACAACACCGGGACATCATCCAACAACAGCCCAACCGGCGGAACCTCGGGTGGAACCCCAAATGAAACTCCCGGACAAACTATTAATGTTGGTAATCCTCCGACAGTATCAATTCTCTCGCCGACAGACGGTTCTACTGTCAGCAGCATGCCCATTACAATCCAGGCAAGCGCCGTGCCTGATGCCGGAAACCAAATTACGCGAGTAGACCTTCTTGTTGACGGCACCTTCATACAAAGTGTCAGCAGTGCGCCGTACACATTCACCTACAACAACACGCTCTCTCCGGGCGCACACGTATTTGCAATCCATGCGGTTGACGATAAAAACAATACCGCAGACACAAGCATAACATTGAACATACAATGATTTATTCGCTCTTGATTCTATTTGCAATAGCCCCGGCTTACGTCGCCAGATTTGGACGCCTTGATCTTTTAGAATTAGCTGTTGCGGCATTTTGGATTATATTTTTTTTCTGGATTTTGGCGCGCAAAGAATTCAAAAATTTTATCGCTTTTGCCAAAAGCCAGCCAAAAACTTTGAATTGGGCAATTTTCCTGTTTCTGCTCGCTGCCGCAATTTCCGCACTTATTTCCCCTGATAAAACCAGAGCAACAGGGCTTTTCATCGCCTATTTTCTTGAACCGGCACTCACATATTTCCCGGCAAAATACATTTTTTTGCAAAATGAAAAAAATAAAAAATTGTTTATTGGCTTACTTTTGGTTTTGGCCGCTGTTTTTTCCATATACGCGATCCTTCAATACTTCACGCTACTCGGGCTTCCAAGCCAATGGTGGGGAAATGCAAACGAACCCAAACGCGCTTTAAGTGTTTTTGAATACCCGAACGCATTTGCCCTGTATCTTGCGCCGCTCTTGGCTTTTTTGCTGCCGTTTGTTTTTAACGCGGATTCTGCAAAAAAAAATCTTCTTAAATTATCCGCATTTGCGATTGGGCTTGCCGGGCTTATTTTGTCAATGTCCCGCGGCGGATGGGCCGGCTTGTTTATTGCCGCGCTTGCGTTTATTTTCTTTCAAAAAAACAAAAATATAACCCGCATGGTTTTGGCTGGAATTTTTATAATCGCGGCTGTGGTTCTGATAATTCCTAATTTACGCTACAGGGTGCTTCTTCCGTTTGTGGGAGAAAAATCCACTGTAAGCAGATTTTCACTTTGGCACACAGCGGACAAAATGATAAAAAGCTCTCCCGTGCTGGGCAAGGGCCTTTACGGCTTTAAAAGTGATTTTAATTTGTTCAATACAGACCCAAACCTGGCATCTTTAAATTATCCGCATAATATTTTTTTGAATTTCTGGGTGGAAACCGGCTTGCTTGGGATGCTCTCTTTTTTATATATTTCATTTTATTTTTTCATAAAATCCGACAAAAAAAACCCTTATGGGCTTGGGGTTGCTTTGTTCCTAATTGCAATTTATATACACGGGCTTGTAGATGCCCCTTACCTAAAAAATGATTTGGCCTTAATTTTTTGGGTTGTTCTGGCAACCGCGCCCCTGCTTACCACTTCTTAATTATTTTTTAGATTCGTGGCGCTAAATTCCACGGCTTCTTAAATTTCCGATGCCGCAATTTTCTAAATCCCGCTTTTGGGCCGAATAACAATTCTTCGGTTCGGCTCTTCGCCAATGCTTTCTGTTTCGAAATTAAAATCTTCGGACAAGAAAGCGTGAATTACCCGCCGCTCGCTGGCAGACATGGGTTCCAAAACCACTGGCCTGCGGGTTCTTTTTACTTGTTCCATAGCTTTTTTTGCTGTTTCCCGCAAATACCACTCGCGTTTTCTGCGATAATCATCAACATCCAAAATAAAACGTTCAGTGCCTTTAAATTTTTTAAAAACAATCCCATTCACAATTTGCTGCAAAGCCGCAAGGTTGGCGCCGTGCTGGCCAATCAATAAATTGGAATCGCGGGATAATATATTAAAAACAGTTCCGCGCATGCCTTCATCGGTTTCAATGCGGCACTCTTCAGCGCCTATTTTCAATAAAAGTTCTTCTAAGATTTCTCTTATTTGTTCTTTTTGCTCGTTTTCCATGCTGTTTTCTTTATGCCATCTCGGCTTTATTACTCCTCATTATAAAGAATTGCTGGACAATGGCAACCAAGGTCATGACAATCCAATAAAGAGGCAAGCCGGCAGGCAATTTCAATGAAAACAGCACTGTTATTACAGGTAAAATATAAAGGGCTTGGGCTGACATGGCTTTTGTAGCGGTGTCATTGCTTGGCGTTGAAGGCATCATCATTTTTGATTGGACAAATTGAATTAAGCCCGCTGCAATGCCAAGCGAAACACTTGGCTTTGCCAAGTTTATCCAATGTATAAAATAAGGGTTTAGCGCCCCGGGGTTATGAACAAAAGAATACAAATAACTTCCCATATCATGCCCGCCAAGGCCAATAAGCAAAACGCGATACAGAGCAATCAAAATAGGAAATTGAATAAGCAATGGCAAACAGGATGAAAACGGGCTTATCTTATGCTCTTTGTAAAGAGCCATTAATTTTTTTGCTTGCTCTGCTTGGTCGCTTTTATATTTTTCCCGAATTTCATTCATTTTCGGCTGGAGGTCAGCCATCTTTTTTTGCGAATGCAAAGATTTATGAAAAGAAGGAATCATTGCCGCACGGATAAGCAGGGTCAATAAAATTATAACCACACCTATATCGTGCCCCGGAATAATATTATAAAAAATCACCAATACATTTAGGATTGGTTTTACCAGAATAATGTCAAAAATATTTGCCATTTACTATGCCAAATCAATGCCGCCCTTACTGAAAGGGTTGCACCTAATAATTCTATAAAATCCCTTAAATAAGCCTAAAATTCCGTATTTTTTTATACTCTGTTTGGTATATTCGGAACAAGAAGGATAATACTTGCAAAATCCTTGGGGGTGCCGGTTTTTCAGCCAGCCATGGTCAGGTGAGAGCGTTTTTTGATACAGCTCAATTGTTTTTATAATTATACTTTCCATAAATATCCCTTTCTTAAGGCGTGGTCCAGTTCCAAACGAATACTTGCGTTATCAAGCGCGGCTATTCTTGTTTTCGCGTTTATCATATAGTCGCCGGTTTTCAATCTCTCCATGTTTAATCTTAAAAATTCCCGCAACACCCGCTTGATCCTATTTCTATCAACGGCTTTTTTTGAAATTTTTTTTGAAATAACGAAGGCTATGCGGATCTTGGAATCCTCAAAAAATTTAATAACCAGGGTTGAGGTGTGGATTGTTTTCCCTAACTTATAAACCTTGTTCATTTCCCTGGTTTTTCGTATCCTGTTGATTTTTTTTAGCATCAGTTAGATAGACAACCTTTTCCTCTTTTTTGTCCTTCTTGCCGACAAAACCTTTCTGCCGCTTTTTGTATTCATTCTTTTCATAAAGCCGTGGCGTCTTTTTCTGTGTTTGCGTTTTGGTTGATATGTGCGCTTCATTTTCAAAAATTAATTATTTTCTTTCAAATTATACTGGAATTATATATTTTTTGCAAGAAAAAATTTAATTGTAATATTTAGATAACAAAATTTTATTGTAAGGATTTACAACCACCCCCACCCAACCACTAACTACTATCTACTATCTACCAACTACCATCTACCAACCCCCAACCCCCATTGTCCACTATCCCCACCTTTCCCCCAAACTATAAACAATTTTTAATCTTTTATAATTTTTTTTGCTTATATTAACCAATTTTACATGTTAATAACTACTTGTTAATATGAAAAAGCAATTTTAACTTTCTTTTTTGGCAGGATCTTATGACCAACCAACAATTGTGGCAGGCAGTCCTTGGAAATTTAGAAGTGTCTTTAAGCAAAGCAAACTTCATTACTTGGTTTAAAAGCACTTCCATATTGGAAAAAAACGAAGATTATATTATTGTAAGCGCGCCGAATATTTTTACCAGAGATTGGCTTAAAAGCAAATATAATAGTGAAATCCTTAAGGCGCTGGCAGCGGTTGCCCCTGAAATAAAAGAGGTTAGGTATCAAGTGCTCTCAGGAACAAATTCCCCAAAACCACAGCAACAGGTTAAATCCAACTCATCTGCAAACACAGCCGGGAATAGAATTATACAAAATACGCTTAATAGCGGGCTTAATCCGAAATACAAATTCGATTCGTTTATCATCGGCAAAGGAAATGAGCTTGCCCATGCAGCTTGTTACGCGGTTGCCACCAAACCAGGCCAAATATACAACCCTCTTTTTATTTATGGAGGGGTTGGTTTGGGAAAAACCCATTTAATGCAGGCAATTGGCCACGAAGTGTTGGCGAAAAACCCCTCTGCCAAAGTCATTTATGTTACCAGCGAAAAATTTACAAACGAATTTATTCAATCAATAAGTTTGGGGAAGGTCAGTCAATTTAAGGAGCAATACAGAAGCGCAGACCTTCTTATGATTGATGATATCCAGTTCTTGGCTGGCAAGGAACAGACCCAAGAAGAATTTTTTCACACCTTTAATACTTTGCACCAGAACAACAAACAGATTGTTTTGTCTTCTGATCGCCTGCCAAAAGACATCCCTTCAATAGAGGCGCGGCTTGTTTCGCGCTTTGAATGGGGGATGGTGGCGGATATTCAAATCCCTGATATGGAAACCCGGCTTGCTATCTTAAAAGCCAAGGCCGCGGAAAAAAATTACGACGTGGATAGTGAGGTTTTAAGTTATATCACAGAAAACATTCAAAATAATATAAGAGAGCTTGAGGGCGCATTAAACCGCCTCATGGTTTACTGCCAATTAAATAACACCAGGCCAACGGTTGAGCAGGCAAAAACCCTGCTTGCCAGTGTGGCTTCGGCCAAAAAACGCATTGTTTCTGCCAAAAAACTCATGGAAGTGGTGGCGGATTTTTATAATATTACGGTCAATGACCTTTTAAGACAATCGCGACGGAAAGAATATGTGAAACCAAGACAGATTGCCATGTTTTTAATGCGTGAGGAATTGGAAAATTCTTTTCCAAGTATTGGAGAATATTTTGGCGGCAGGGACCACACCACCGTTATGCATGCGGTTGATAAAATTTCCAACCTGGTTTCCCAAAAAGAATCCATTAAGCAAGAAATTGATTTAATTGTTAATAAGCTGTACACATGATATGCGGGTGGTTATTAATTTGTTGTTCATAACAAGTTAATAACTTTTACAAAAATTTGTTTGTTGGGTTTGTGGTTTTTTTATCACCAGACAAAACACAAACAATAACGAAGATTTGTTTTTAAAAATTTATTAAAAACCAATTAAATAAGGGCCGGCGGGGCTTTTCCACTTTTGAACACCAACTACTATTTCAACTGAATATATTAATTAATTTATTTAATATGAAAATAATTTGCACGCAAGAAAACTTAAAAAGGGGTTTGGGTGTGGCATCAAGGGTTTCAAGCGGAAGCTCCACCTTGCCGGTGCTTAATAATGTATTAATAAAAACAAACGAAGGGATGTTAAAAATTTCTTCAACAAATCTTGAGATAGGAATTAACACGGTCGTTCGGTGCAAGGTCGAAGAAGGCGGTGGGGTTTCTGTTCCAGCAAAAACCTTTGTTAATTTGATAAATAACCTGCCGGCCACAGACAAAATCAGTTTGGTGTTGGACGAAAACAACCAACTAATAATTCAGACAGATAACTACAAAACAAAAATAAAGGGTCTGGGTTCTGACGAGTTTCCGTTAATCCCACAAATAGAAGAAACCAACACAATAGAAATACCCACAAAAGAGCTTAAACAAGGCATTTCTCAAGTGGCTTTTGCCGCGGCATACAGCGAAACACAACCAGAAATGTCGGGAATTTTATTTGATATTAAAGAAAACACACTGAAAATAGTAGCAACAGACAGGTATCGCCTGGCCGAAAAAACCATTCAAATACAAAATCCCGCAGGGATTAATAAAAATATAATCATACCAAGCCGCGCAGCCCAAGAGCTTAATAAAATTTTAAGCGCAGCCCCTGACAATGAAACTGTAAAATTCTTAATTTCCCAAAATCAAGCGATGTTTAAAACCGAAAACACAGAACTAATCTCGCGGCTAATTGATGGACAATACCCTGATTATAAACAAATAATCCCCAAAGAATTTAATACTGAAATAAAAATTAAAGTATCGGATCTGGGCGCAGCAATGAGAACCGCCGGGATATTCACACAAGTTGGAAACAATGTCAGTATGGAATATAAAGAACCAGACAGTTTGGTAATAAGCTCGTCTTCCGGAGAACTCGGAGAAAGTAGCGCCACAATTCCATGCCAGGTTTCCGGGCAATCAGGAAAGACAATTTTCAACCATAAATATATTTTAGATTGCCTTTCGGCAATCGGGACCGAGGATGTTACTTTTAAACTAATTAACGATAATTCGCCGGCGGTTTTACAATGCGAAAAACAGCAGGATTATTTGTATTTGGTAATGCCGATTAAAATTTAGTTATCCGGACGGCTTGGCAACCACGTTAGTTTAAAAAAACCACATTGGTTTTAATAATCCGGGGAACAGGGCGCGCGCATGAAAGTAAACAGCATAACTTTAAAAAATTTTAGAAATCATAAAAATCTGGAACTCAATTTCCAGGACGACTTTGTGATTTTCCACGGCCCAAACGCAACAGGCAAAACAAATCTTTTGGAATCAATCTACTTTCTTTCGATTTTCAAATCTTTTCGCGACGCTTCAAACTATCTTTTTTCCAAAGGAACGTTTAATTTGGAGTTGCGGGCAGCCATAGAAAAGAACGGCCAAGAAAATTTGCTGGAAATATTCCTTGAAAACCGCGGCGGTAAAATTTTCGCGAACTTTAAGCTTAACGGCGTTCGCAAAACAAAAAAAATGGTTCAAAATTTTCTTTCAGCGGTTATCTTTGATCCCACTGACGTTGATTTGATGAACAAGCCGTCTGATCAAAGGCGCAGATATTTGAATATGGTGGTTTCCCAAAAAAATGCGGCATACATTGACGACCTCTATAATTATAAAAAAATAATCACCCAGAAAAACCAGCTCCTGCAAAATATCAGGTCAAAAATATCATCCCTTTCGGAACTGCAAACCTGGAACGAGCAACAGGCGATTTTTGGAACGGAAATAATTCTAAAACGAAAAGAATTCATAGATTTTTTGAATCAGAGCATCTCGGATGTTTACGCATCGATTTCGGGCTTTTCACGTCCGGTTGAGGTGGAATATAAAACCATCGAAGGGGATAATAAAACCGCCATTTATGGGAATTTTAAAAAAGCCCTTTTTGAGAACCAAGACAAGGAAATAGTTGTGGGTATGAGCTTGTTTGGGCCGCACAGGGACGACTTTTCGCTGGTAAGCGAAGGAATATACTTGCCGCCGTTTTCTTCCCGCGGAGAGCTTCGCTCCCAAATACTTGCATTAAAAATTTTGGAGCTGGAATTTTTAACACAAAATAATGACAGGCCGATTTTGCTTTTGGACGACGTGCTTTCGGAATTGGACGAGGACCGCAGGGTTTTCCTTTTGAAATATTTAAAAGGTAGGTTTCAAACATTCCTGACAAGCATTGTCCCTATTGAGATGCAGGCGCAGCATGTGAGTTTAAGGATTTAATAGGTAGGCCAGCCTTAATCAACAAACTTCAACCCAAAACAAAATGCAAAAAATTGAATTTTTAGTAAAAAAATCTTTAAGAACCCACAAATTGGAAACAAAGGTGAAGCAATACAGCGTTTGCCGCGATTGGGAAAGTGTTGTCACCGGCCTTTTTCCAAACGCCGAAAAAAAGACAATGGCAATTTCTTTTGAAAACGGAATTTTGCGGGTCGCCAGCTTATCAAAAGATATTGCCGATCAAATTTTGGTTTGCCAAAAACGCATTATTTACGCGCTCAATGAAAAAATTGGCAGGGACCTGGTTTACAGAATCCGCTGTGAATATTAAAAAAACCGCGACACCCGCGGTTTTTATTTTTGCATAAGGATTTGTTCCCTGTCTTCCGGCTCTTTATTGTGGACAAACTTCTGATATAAATCCAGGAGCTGCTTTTCCAGGTCCTCGGGATCAGGCACCATTTTAAAAGTAAACCTGTCCAAGTGCGCGGCGGTTTGCACGTAAACATTTCCAAAGTTAAAAATCGTCCCCAAGAACCCTTTGTTTTCGCCTGTAACATCTTCGATATTTTCCATGGAGAGTTCTGAGACAGTGTGGCTGAAAATCCCGTCCTGGGAAATATCAACAACCCTTTCATCTGTGATTATCTGGATATTCAAATAATACATTTCCCAAAGCATGAACAAGCCCAGCATTAAAAACAAAGTGTAAATATTTTTAAATAGCGCCATATAAGGGATTAGGGTTGGCGTATACAAAGACGGCAGATAAATTGGCGTATATTTGTCGATGCCAAAAAGAGCAACCACAAACACAAGCCAAACGATTATTTCCTCGAATAGATAAAACCAGTGCTTGCGCACAACCATTACTATTCTCTCGTTTTGTTGCTGCCCGGGGAAAAGCGATCTCATACTATTTAATAGAGCTTAATATTGAGATGCCCTGATTTAAGAGCGAGAAAAAGAAAATCAAATAAATTATCGAAATGAAAAGCGTAAGGGCCTTGGATTTGCCGTAGCGCACCAGCGCGTATATGGACATAATGCTCAGGAAAAGGGCGATAATTACAAGGACGTAAAAAAACACGCCGGCTATTGCCTGTCCTATTCCCGTGGGGTTGATTGTTGGTAATTGAGCGCCCATTGTTTTCTATAAACAGAATATCATAAGAGCGGGTTTTTGGCATTTTTTTTGCCGGTGTGGCGATAAGCCGCATCTGTTGCCTCGCGCCCTTTCGGGGTCCTGTTGATAAAACCGAGGCGCAGAAGATAAGGTTCATAAACATCTTCAATAGTATCTTCTTCTTCTGATGTGGAAAGCGCCAAGGTTTTTAATCCAACCGGCCCGCCGGCAAATTTATCTATGATTGTTTCGATGATTCTGATGTCGTTTTTATCCAAGCCGACGCTGTCGATTTGCAAAAGCTCAAAGGCCTGCGCCGCGGTCTCGGAAGTCAATTTGCCGCTGCCGTGGACTTCGGCAAAATCGCGAACGCGCTTTAAAAGGCGGTTGGCTATGCGCGGAGTAAAGCGGGAACGTTTTGCGAGCTCAATTATGGCCGCGCTTTCAAATTCCAAGCCCAGGATATTGGCGCTGCGCCTGAGAATTTTTTCAATTTCATCTTGTTCGTAAAAATCCAGGCGCTGTATCATTCCAAATCTGTCGCGCAATGGCGAAGAAATCAAGCCCGCGCGCGTGGTTGCCCCTATAATAGTGAAATGCGGCAGGGAAATGCGCATGGATCTTGCGCCAGGCCCTTTGCCCAAAATCAAATCCAGGGCAAATTCTTCCATTGCCGGATAGAGCACTTCTTCAATATTTTTATTTAGGCGGTGGATTTCATCTATAAAGAGGATATCGTTTTCGGCAAGGTTTGTAAGAATACTGGCAAGATCGCCGACGCGCTCAATCGCCGGCCCAGAGGTAATTTTTATATTTACCCCCATTTCATTTGCCATTATGTATGCCAGGGTTGTTTTGCCCAACCCCGGCGGGCCGTAAAAAAGCACGTGTTCAATATTTTCGCCGCGCCCTTTTGCCGCCCGAATCAAAACATTCAGGTTTTCTTTTATTTTTTCCTGGCCAATATATTCTGAAAGCGTTTTGGGCCGCAGCTGGCTGTCCAGGCTCGCGTCTTTTTGCAGCGGCGAAAGTATGTTTTCGTCTTTTTCGCTTTCGGTTTTTGATTTTGATGAAGCAATCATAATTTCAAATGCCTATTTTTTTATTTCCAACACCCTACCATGACCTTTAATCCGAAATTTAATAAAAGTAGTTTTGCTTTTCGGCAGATGTTTTTTTATTTTGTCAGCCCATTCTATTAAAAATATATTGTTTTTTTTGCCCCAGAGCTGGTCTGTCCCAAGGGCGCGAATTTCTTTGATTGATTTTGTCCTGTAAAGATCCATATGGTAATAAACCTCCCCGGATTTTTTATAAGGGACCATGAGGACAAAAGTGGGGCTGAGAATTTTTTTATCAATCCCTTTGGAACTTAATAAAAATTTTACAAAAGCTGTTTTACCGGCGCCTAATTCGCCTTTAAGGGCTATAATTTCCCCACCTTTCAGGGTTTTCCCGAATTCGGCCGCGAATTTCTTCATTTCTTTTAAATCGCGGATTTGCTTTTCCATGCATGTATTTTAGCATATTTTTCCACATATTTCACGCATTTTTTAAGAAAAAATTAAACTTTGTATGTTCTGCGCTTGAATTGCTTGGCTTCTTTTGTTATAGTTTTTTGTCATGCGCGAAGAACAACAACAATTTTTTGAGATCATAAGCAAATCGCAGAAACCGCTTTTGGTCTTGGCAAAAAATCCAAGCGGCGACGCTCTGGGGTCTGCATTGGCGCTTTATAATTTTCTGAAAAAGCTCGGCAAAGCAGCTGCAATAATTTGCGACCGCCCGATTTTTGCGAATTACGATTTTCTGCCGAATATTTCAGCTGTTAAGCCGGCGCCTGCGCTGGAGCGGGATTTTGTTGTCGAGGTGGACACATCCAAAGTGAAGCTGGATGAAATAAGCTATCATTCCGAAGGGAGCAAGGCGAAAATCTATCTCAAGCCCTCTGGCGGCGCTTTTAAGCCGGAGGATATTAGTTTTGGTTCCGGGTCCCCTGATTATGATTTGATAATTTGCGCCGGCACGCCTTCGCTGGAATATTTGGGAGAGGCCTATACTAAAAATACCGATCTTTTTTTTAACACCACAAAAATATGCATCGATAATCATATTGGCAATGAAAATTATGCCAACCTGAATATTGTCGACATAACTTCAGCGTCAACTTCGGAAATTGTGATGGCGCTTTTGAAACAATACGCGGAACAAAGCGGGGAACAGCAGATGGATTCTGAAACAGCAACCTGCTTGCTTGCCGGAATTATTTCCGAAACAAATTGTTTCCAAAGCAACAAGACCACTCCGAATTCTTTTGCGCGCGCATCAGAGTTGGTTAATATGGGCGCAAGCCAGCAGGAAATAGTGCGGCGGCTTTTTAGGACAAAAAGCATGCCCATGCTTAAGCTTCTTGGCAGGGCCATGTCGAAAATAAAACAGCTTTCAGACGCCGGCATTTATTTTACGGCAATAAGCGCCGCGGATATGGAAAAATCCGGAGCCAATGAAGACGAAATTTTCGCCGCGGCAGAATTCCTTGCCGCGGACATTGCCGAAGCAAAAATGGTTTTTTTCATCCTTGAGCGAGAAAGCGGCATGCTTGTTTATATTTATACAATCCCGAATATTAAGCTTTCGGAAATAATAAATTATTTCGGCGGAGAACGGATTTCAGATTCAATGGGCAAAATTATCGTTAAACAGCCGTTCGCAAATGCGGAGAATTTCGTCAATGAAATTTTGGATAAAATGAAAATTCGCTTGGGATTGGCTTAGTTTTCAGCTTTCAACTTATTGAGGAGCCGTGTATACTTTAGGTGTTATGTTAACAACCGGCCCGAAACAAAAAGATTTTTTACAAAAATACGGCGAAATAAACCGCAAGATGGAAGAGGATGAGGCGGCGGCCGCGGCGGCGCGCCAGGGCTTGCAATATATTAATCTCAGCCATTTCCCGGCGGATTTGAATGCGGTCGCAATTTTTACCAAAGAGCAAGCGGAAGAAAGCGGTTCCGTGGTATTTTTTAAAGAAGGAAATGATTTAAAAATAGGGAGCGTTGACCCAAGCGGCGCGGTTTTGAAAGTGCTCTTAAAAAATCTGGCGGAAAAGCACTCCTATAAAACTACCGTATATCTGATTTCCAAATCCAGTTTTGAGCAGTGGTTTAAGTATTACGAAAAAATTGTAAAGCCAAAGCCCGTTGAAAGCGATATTTTGCAGGTTGGGGCAGAGGAAAATTACACCCAGGCAATGAAATCTCTTGAGCAGGGTCCTGCAACGCGCAGCGCCACGGAGATTTTGGCAATTATACTGGGCGCTGCTTCAAACCTAAAAGCATCTGATATCCATTTTGAGCCGGAGGAAAAATTTATAAAAGTGCGTTTTCGGCTGGATGGCATTTTAACAGACCAATTGCATTTGTCCAAAGAATATCAAAAAGCCATTATTTCGCGCATTAAAATCCTTTCCAAACTGAAATTGAATGTGGATAATGTTCCGCAGGACGGCAGGTTTTCATATAATTTGGAAGGATCGCCAAGCGATGTTCGCGTTTCGGTTCTGCCTTCGGCATACGGGGAATCGGTGGTTATGCGCCTTCTTGCGACTTCGGCAACCCTTTTAAAGCTTGATGACCTTGGCCTTACCGGTAAATCCTATGAAATTATCAAAGAAGAGCTTTACAAGCCGAATGGAATGATAATTACCACAGGGCCAACCGGTTCAGGCAAAACCACCACGCTCTACGCCTTTTTAAACCAATTGAATGAGCCGGGCGTGAAAATAATTACTTTGGAAGACCCTGTTGAATATAAATTGGAAGGGATAATCCAAACTCCAATAAATTCCGCAAGCGGAATGACTTTTGCTTCGGGGTTGCGTTCGATTTTAAGGCAGGATCCGGATGTCATAATGGTTGGCGAAATCCGCGACCAGGAAACAGCCGAGACCGCACTGCAGGCGGCTTTAACAGGGCACGTGGTTTTCTCGACACTGCATACAAACGATGCTGCCGGAGCCATCCCCCGCTTAATTAATATGGGAGCCAAACCGTTTGTTATTGCTCCGGGCCTGAACGCAATTATTGCCCAGCGCCTGGTTCGGCGTTTGTGCCCGGCTTGCAAGCGCGAGGTTAAGCTTGATCCTTTTCTGCTCGAAAAGGCCAGGAAATTATTAAGTGCGATTCCAAAAGCGGCTGCAGCGCCAATACCTGAAAAATTAACATTTTATGGAGCGGGCGGATGCGAAAAATGCGGGCACACGGGGTATAGCGGGCGCATCGGCATTTATGAAGTTATAGGCCGCAGCGACCGCCTGGAAAAATTAATTATGCAGAGTGCCGGGACTGCCGAGATAAGAAAAGTTGCCATTCAAGACGGCATGGTGACAATGGGGCAAGACGGTTTGCTCAAGGCCTTGCAAGGCATAACGGACGTGGAAGAGGTTTTCAGGGTGACCGGGGAATAAAATTTTTGGCCGGTTGAATAAACATGGTAAAAAAAATAACAGCAAAAAATAAGCCGGATGCGGCCGGCCGCTACATGCTTGTTGACGGCAATGCTTTGATTCACCGCGCTTTCCATGCCATTGCGAATTTATCAACCAAATCCGGTGAGCAGACCAACGCGATTTACGGGTTTGCAATGTTTATATTGAAAGCGCTCAAGGAAATAAAGCCCACACACGTTGCCATCACGTTTGATTTGGACAGGCAGACATTCAGGACAAAACTTTACAAAGAATACAAGGCCAACAGGGAAGAAATAGCCGGCGAGCTATTTGAGCAAATTCCAAAATGCAAAGAAATTATCCGCGCATTGGGCATGCCCCTTTATGAGATGCAGGGGTTTGAAGCCGACGATCTTCTGGGCACTTTGGTAACTAAAATTGAAGCGGAAAATGCCGGCCCTGATTATGAAATAATAATTGTTACCGGGGATTTGGATACGCTGCAGCTTGTGGATGAGCATGTAAAAATTTACACTTCGCGAAAAGGCCTCACCGACATCATGGTTTACGATTTAAACGCCATTAAGGAGCGTTACGGCATTTTGCCTTCGCAATTTTTGGATTTCAAAGCCATTAAAGGCGATCCCAGCGACAACATCCCGGGAATAAAAGGCATTGGCGAAACAGGCGCGCTTGCACTTATTAAAGAATTCGGTTCTATAGAAAAAATTTATGAAAATTTGGACAAGCTTAAGCCCAAGCACAAAGAGCTTTTTGAATCCCAAAAATCCCAGCTCGAGCTCTCGCGCAAGCTTTCCGAAATCGTGCGCAACGTTCCCATTGAATATTCCATGCCGAAGTACGAATTTTCAAATATCGATTATGAAAATACCGTAAAGCTTTTCCAGCGGCTGGAATTCAAATCTTTAATAGAAAAGCTTCCCAAAACAAAAGGGCTGAAAGAAATAACTCCGGAGCAGGCCGGTGAAATTGCCGCCAAAGAAAACATAAATTACAAGGCGGTTAATGACGAAAAAACATTTGCAAAATTTTTGAGTGCACTTTCGCGCGCCGGTGAATTCGCGTTTGATACGGAAACAGAAGGCCTTGGGGCACTGGACCACAACATGGTGGGGCTTGCCTTTTGTTTTGAAGAGGGTGCGGCTTATTATTTGCCGGCCAGCTTTATTTCCGGAGGAATTTTCGAAGAGCTTAAGCTGATTTTTGAAAATCCGCACATCCGGAAAATAGCGCATAATATCAAGTATGATTATTTGGTTTTAAAGCGCTTTGGAATTGAAGCCCAAAATTTGTATTTTGACAGCATGATTGCTTCTTATCTGCTTTCTCCGGGAACGCGCGCGCATGATTTGGATACGCTTGTTTTTAACGAGTTTGGATACCAAATGCAGCCAATAGAAGATCTTATTGGCAAAGGCAAAACGCAAACCAGCATGGGAGAAGTTGCGCTGGAAAAAATTTCTTTTTATTCTTGCGAAGATGTTGATTTCACTTTCCGCCTGAAAAACCTTTTGTCCCCGCGGCTTGCGCAGGCAAATCTCGAAAAAATCTTTTTTGAAATCGAGATGCCGCTGGTGAAAATATTGGCGCAAATGGAAGAAAACGGAATTTTGTTGGACAAGGAACATTTTGCGAACCTTAAAAAAAGAGTCGCCGAAGAGCTGGCATCCGCGGAGAAAAAAATTTATGGGCTTGCCGGCGAAGAATTTAACATTAATTCGCCCGCCCAGCTGAAAGTGATTTTGTTTGAAAAGCTGAAAATTCCGGTTGCCAGCGAAGAATTTATTTTGAAGCGCACCAAAACAGGATATTCCACAGCAGCGTCCGAGCTGGAAAAGATGCGCGGCATGCACGAAATAATCGATGATATTTTGCTATACCGAGAACTCGCCAAACTCCAGAACACCTATATAGAGATTTTGCCGCGGCTTATCGGCAAGGACGGCCGCCTGCACACGAGCTTTAACCAAACCATAACCGCAACCGGCCGCCTTTCCTCTTCCAATCCAAATTTGCAAAATTTACCCGTGGGCAGCGAGGGAATCGCCGCGGAAATACGCAAGGGCTTTGTTGCCGGCAAGGGTATGAGGTTATTGGCAATTGATTATTCGCAAATAGAGCTCCGCGTTGTTGCGCACCTTTCCGGCGATAAAACCATGATTAATGTTTTTGCGCAGGGCGAAGATATCCATGCCGCAACCGCAATGCGTTTGTATGGCATTTCAGATCCTTCAAAAATAACCAAAGAAATGCGGCGCGATGCAAAAACCATAAATTTCGGCGTGCTTTACGGCGTTTCGTCTTTTGGGCTTTCGGAGCGCGTGGACATGTCCCGCGGCGAAGCGGCGGAATTTATAAAAAAATATTTTGAAGAATTTCCATTGGTAAAAAAGTATCTGGACGAGGTAATTGCGCAAACGCGAGCGAACGGATATGCGGAAAACGAATTGGGCAGGCGGCGGCTTTTACCGGAAATAAATTCTTCGCAATTCCAGGTGCGCGCCGCCGCCGAGCGCGCCGCAATCAACATGCCCGTGCAATCGCTGGCAGCCGATATTATGAAAATCGCCATGAACAACATTGCCGAAGCCATTAACATACAATCCAGCGAAATAAAACTTTTGCTGCAGATACACGATGAGCTTGTTTTTGAAGTGAGCGAGGATATGGCGCAAACCTACGGCGCGCAAATAAAAGAAATCATGCAAGGCGCCTATAAGCTGAAGGTGCCGCTGGTTGCCGAAACCCGGATTAGCGGAAGCTTATAAATCCGGCAAAATTAAAAAGCCGCCCTTTAGAGCGGCCTTGAAATCCTTATTTATTTTGCAAGTGCCTTTGCCAACTGCGATTTTTTTCTCGCAGCGGCATTTTTATGCAGGACTTTTTTCTTGGCGGCTTTGTCCAGGGCGGACATCGCTTTTTTTATGGCCTCGGCGGCTTTCGTTTTTTCACCGGCCTTTATTAATTTGCGCACTTCGCGGACAGCATCCCTTGCGGCATCTTTGGCTTTTAGATTAATTTCCCTTCTGTGCCTTGATTGCCTCATGGCTTTCTCGGCACTCTTTGTATTAGGCATTTATTATCCTTTGCTTAACTTTTAATTACGCGACACGGTAATTTCCAGTTAATTTTACTATAAAAAAACAAGGGTGTCCACCGCTGCTTATTGGTTTTAGCTTTTCCCTTTTATTTGGAACATTTCCATTATTGACCAGAAGAAAATCAAAATAAGCGGACCAATGAAAAAGCCGGTTGGGCCGAACATTTTAAGGCCGCCGATAATACTGAAGATTAAAAGCAAAATATGAATTTTTACCCTGCCGGAAATGAACCGCGGGCCGATATAGTTGTCAATAATCGAGATTGCCGCGAGCCACCAAACGCTTAAGCCGATGCCATGCCAGAGCGGCTTGGTCAGAAAGAGAAAGCCGATTGCCGGAATGTTCACAAGCGAAGTGCCGAACGTGGGAATAAGGGCTGCTATCATGGTAACAAAACCCCAAAGCGCCGGGTTGGGAAGGCCAAAAATCCAAAAGCCCAGGCCAGAGACAATTCCTTCTATGATGGCGACCAGAAAATATCCGCCGATCACGGCTTTGATTCCGTTTCCGATGTCAGCGATTATTTTTGATTTTTGCTCGCTTGTAAAAGGGATGTCCTCAAAGAGCGCATCGCGTATGCGCGGGCCGTCTTTAAATGTGAAAAATAAAGTGAAAACCGTGAGGATGAAATAAACAAAAAAGGTTGCCACATTGGAGAAGACCGAGCCGATCTGCGAAAAGAAATTGCCGAAAATGTTTTTGATATAAGCGTGCAGGTCGAGATCTATTTTTTGCAAAGCGCCGGAAAACCGCGTGCCCGAAATTTCACCGAGGAATTTATCCGGCTGGATTATGGAAGAAGAAATTTCCTTGAAAACCAAAAATCCGAAAAATGCCAGCGGGATAATGACGATGAGAAGGATCAGCGCGGTGGTCAGCGCCGCGGCAAAAGCTTCTTTTTTTCGCACGCCCGCGAGTATCCAAAGGTAAACCGGCTGGAAAATCACGGCAATCACAAGCGCCAGGAGCAGAATCGGGATGTACGGCTTGAAAATCAAAAAGACCAGAACCGATGCGATAATCAGCAGGGTGTAAAGGAAGTAAGTTTGTATTTTATCACGGGAATTTTCCGCCATTTTATTTTTTTAGCTTTTGAATTTTTCTTATCGAGCCGATCTTGTCCCTGATGAGCGCGGCCTTCTCGAAATCCAAATTCCGCGCCGCCAAATCCATTTGTTCTTCCAGTTCTTCAATATAATATTTAATTTCACGTTTGTCCATTTTGCGCAGGTCCGCGCGGCCGGTTTCGGTTTCTTCTTCGTGCCGCTTCATGCCGGCAAGGCGCGCTTCCGAAATTTCTTTGACAATGGTTTTGGGGGTGATGTCGTGCCGCTTGTTGTAATTTTCCTGAATGCGCCTGCGCCTGGCGGTTTCATCCACAGCCAATTTCATGGATCCGGTAATTTTATCCGCATACATTATTACTTCGCCGTCGGCGTGGCGCGCGGCCCTGCCTGTTACTTGCATAAGCGCTGTAAAACTGCGCAAATACCCTTCTTTATCGGCATCCAGGATCGCAACCAGGGAGACCTCGGGCAAATCCAAGCCCTCGCGGAGCAAGTTTATGCCCACAACAACATCATAAACCCCCAGCCGCAAATCGCGCAAAATTTCCAGGCGCTCAAATGTGTCTATTTCCGAATGCAGGTAGTGCGTGGGGATGCCCAATTCTTTTAAATATGCAGCCAATTCTTCGGCCATGCGCTTGGTTAAAGTGGCCGCCAAAACCCGCTGGTGCTTTGTTGCGCGCTTGCGTATTTCTTCGATCAAATCGTCAACCTGGTGCTTTATGGGCTTAATCGTTATTTTGGGGTCCAAAAGTCCGGTGGGGCGAATTATTTGCTCGGCAATCACTTTGCTCTTTTTAATTTCATATTCAGCCGGAGTGGCGCTTACATAAACAACCTGGCTGATTTTGCTTTCGAATTCCGAAAATTTAAGCGGCCGGTTGTCCGCGGCCGAAGGCAGGCGAAAACCGTAATCGATCAAATTTTGTTTTCTGCTTTTGTCGCCGCCGTACATGCCGTTGATCTGCGGCACGGTCATGTGCGATTCATCAATGAACATGAGGAAGTCGTCGGGAAAATAATCCAGGAGAGTTGAAGGCGGGTCACCTGCGCGGCGGAAATCCAAATGCCGCGAATAATTTTCTATGCCGTTGACATATCCTTGCACGAGCATGGTTTCAATATCGAAGTTTGTGCGCTGTTCCAGGCGCGCGGCTTCCAGAATTTTTCCCTGCGCGCGCAATTCTTTCAGGCGCGCGCGCAATTCTTCGCGGATGTTTTCAATGGCCTCTTCCAGCTTTTCTTTGGGCGTGACAAAATGTTTCGCCGGGAAGATTTGGATTTCGCGAAGCTCTTTGATGTCTTCGCCCGTGAGGATGTCGTGCTCGGAGATTTTTTCGATTTCGTCTCCGAAAAATGAAATCCGCACCACGGTCTCAAACGAAGCCGGCACAATTTCCATAATATCTCCGTGAATCCGAAAAGTGCCGCGCTTCAAATCAATGTCGTTGCGGGAAAATTGCAAATCAGTCAGGCGGCGCAAAAGCTTGTCTCGTTTTATGGACATTCCTTTTTTCAGGTTCAGGACAAGGTCAAGGTAATTTCCCGGACTGCCCAGGCCGTAAATGCAGGAGACAGACGCCACTATTAAAACATCCTCGCGCGTAAGCAAGCTTTGCGTGGCGGCGTTGCGCAGCCGGTCTATTTCCTCGTTGATCTCCGTTTCTTTTTCTATATATGTGTCGCTGCGCGGGATGTAGGCCTCGGGCTGGTAATAATCATAATAAGAGACGAAATAATGAACTGCGTTCTCGGGAAAAAATTCCTGGAATTCCGATGCCAGCTGGGCGGCAAGGGTTTTGTTGTGCGAAATAACCAGAGTGGGCTTGTTAATCTGGGCGATAACAGCGGCGGCACTGAAGGTTTTACCCGACCCGGTTACGCCCAAAAGCGTTTGGTCGCGGTTTCCTTTTTTCAGGGAATCCACAAGTTTTTTTATGGCCTGCGGCTGGTCCCCCGAGGGTTCGAATTTTGAGTGAAGTTTGAACATAGCTGGAATGGCCTTCTTAATTGGAAGCGCCTTCTTACTATTATATAATATTTTTACCTGGAAATATATTTAAAATGCCAAATGGCAGCCCGGGTATTGAATTTTCATTGTGCGGGACGCGGCAGGATAGTTATGCTAAAATGCTTATATGATTTCATATTTATCCGGAAAAATAATAGCAAAAGGCGAGCAATATTTGGTTTTGGAAAACAATGGCATTGGTTATAAAATTTTTACGACCCCAAAGGTTTTGGAGTTGCCGATGGAGGCGCGCGCCGAGCTGCACACCTATTTGCAGGTGCGCGAGGATGCTTTGCAATTGTTTGGTTTCGAAAACGCGGAAGATTTACATTTTTTTGAACAGCTTATTACAGTCAGCGGCGTTGGCCCCAAAGTTGCACTCGCGGTCCTGTCGGCTGGAAGCGTGGAAATAACCAAGCAGGCGATTGCCGCCGGCGATGCGGCGGTTTTTACAAAAATCGGCGGCGTCGGCAAAAAAACGGCGGAAAAAATAATTTTGGAATTGAAAGAGAAAATATCAGCGCCGGATTTCGGGGCAGAGGGTGGCGTTTCGCGTGGCCTTGGAGATATTTTTTCGGCATTGGAAACGCTCGGATACACGGGGCGTGAAATAAAAAAGGTCTTGCCTGAAATTGACGCGCATTTGCCGGAAGAGGAAAAAATTAAGCAGGCGCTCAGGATTTTAGGGAAAAAATAGCGAGAGCCGGAGCCAAAATGAATTTTTTTGAGACAAGCGACGAAAATTTATACCAATCCTTTTTGCGCGGCAAAAGGATTTTTGTTCAGGATTGGCAATGGGGTGAATTTCAAAAAGCATTGGGTAAGGACGTGCACCGTTTTGTTTTGGAAAACAACGGCGCAGTTGTTGTTGCCGGCCAAGCCATTGTAAACACATTGCGCGGGAAAAAATATTTATATTTTCCTTACGGCCCAATGGCCGATAATCCGGAGCACTTGCGCGAATTTTTGGAATGCCTGCCTGGCTTTGATTCCGCATTTGTATTTGTGCGGATAGAGCCGCAGCTGCCGCTCGGTTCTGCTGCAGGAAATTTAATAAAAAGCACCGATCTCTCCCCACATAAAACGTTGATTTTGCAGCTGGATAAAACCGAAGAGGATCTGTTTGCGGATATGAAGCCAAAAACCCGCTACAATATCAGAATTGCGGGAAAAAAAGATTTGGAAATCCGCCGCAATGAAAATTTGGAGGAGTGCGCCGCGCTCATTGTTGCTACCGCAAAGCGCGCGGGCATCCGCGCCTTGCCCGCGGATTATTATTTGAAGATATTCGAGTTTTTCGGAGAAAACGCGGGCAAAAATGCCAAGCGCATACGCGCGGAATTTTATTCTGCCTGGCAAAACGGCGATATTCTGGCAGCCAATCTTATAATTTTTTATGAAGACGCCGCATTTTACCTTTTTGGCGGCTCGTCCGATAAAAAAAAGAATCTCATGGCTCCGTATCTTTTGCATTGGCATGCAATCCACGAAGCAAAATCCGCCGGTTTGAAATATTATGATTTTTGGGGTGTTGAAGAAGACGAGAATCATCCCTGGCACGGTTTCAGCCGCTTTAAATTGGGCTTTGGAGGCCGCATTGAAAAATACGAGGGCACTTACGATTATGTTTTTAAAAAAGCATGGTATAATGCTTATAGGGTTGCAAGAAAATTAAACAGGATTTTACGATGACAAAATATAAGATCTGCGTTTCAGGTTCGGCGGAAAACAACTGCGGTCCGGGAGCGTTTAAAAAATCGTGGGAAGTGGGATATCAAATAGCAAAGCAAGGCGCGGTTTTGGTTACCGGCGCGACAATCGGAATCCCGGAATGGGCAACGCGCGGTGCCAAGGCCGGCAAAGGCGTCTCCGTCGGACTTTCGCCGGCTTCCAGCAAGCGCGAGCATGTGCGCAAATATCATCTGCCCACTGAAAATATGGACATGATAATCTACACGGGTTTTGATTATTCCGGCAGAAACCTGCTTTTGACGAGGTCTTCTGATGCTGTAATTGAAATTTGCGGCAGGGTTGGCACTTTAAATGAATTTACGATTGCTTTTGAAGATAAGAAGCCAATTGGTGTTTTGTTGGGAACAGGCGGGGCAGTTGAAGAAATCGCCCATATTTTGAAAGTCGCCAAGCGCGGGCATAAAAATGTCGTGTATGATACCGACCCTGCGCGCCTGGTTCGCCGGCTGTTAAAGGCAATTAAGGAGCGCGATCGCATCGTTGAGAAAGCCGAGAAAAAAATAAGGAAAGAAAAAGTGACATCCCCGGATTAAAATCCCTGGCCATGCAGCCCATTTTAGATTTAATAAAAAGAATTTTGCCGAAAAACGTTATTAAAAAAATCCGTCCCTATGGGCACGGATTTTTGGCCTATGCCGCGGCCATGCGCTACGGTTTTCCTTCGCGCAAAATGATTGTCGCCGGCATTACCGGCACCGCGGGCAAATCCAGCACCATTCAGATGTTCGCGCACATCCTTAATTCCAATAATGTGAAGTGCGGGTACTCGACAACCGTCGGATTTTGCGACGGTTCAAAAGAATCGGCAAACATGCAGGGGCTGAGCATGCCCGGGCGATTTGCGCTGCAAAGGCATTTAAAAAGAATGCTTGCAAACAGATGCCAATGCGCGCTGGTGGAATGCACTTCCGAAGGCCTGGCGCAGAACAGGCACTTGGGAATCAATTTTGATATCGCTGCAATTACCAACCTTTCACAAGCGCATTTGGATGCGCACGGCGGAATTGAAAATTACAGGAAAGCCAAGGCGCGGCTGTTTTCCGCCTTGGAAAAATCTACTAAAAAAGATTTTTTTCCCAAAAAAATCATTGCCGTTAATTTGGATGACGACAGCGCTGCCCTGGCCGCGCCTTACAAGGCGGATCTTAAAATTGGCATAACCTCCCGGGCAAACGCGGCTTTTGATTTTCAACCCCGCGCGGTTTACAGGATTTCCGGCGTGAGCGCAGGCGCAAAAGTCGAATTTAAATTAAATTCAACCCCGTTTGCCTTGAATTTGCCCGGGGAATTTAATGCCGCAAACGCGGCCTTTGCTTCCGCGATCGCGAATGTTTTGGGCGTGAGTATGGAAAATTGCGCCAGCGCCCTGGCTGGTTTTGCCGGCATCGCGGGAAGAATGCAGTTTGTACCCAACAAAAAACAAATTCAAATAATAGTGGATTACGCTCCCGAGCCAATTGATTTGGAAAATGCGTTGCGCGGCCTGCAAAATATTCCGCACAAAAGGATAATCCATGTATTCGGTTCCACGGGCGGCCATCGCGATGTTGGCAAACGTTTTGAATTCGGGGAAATTTCCGCGCGCCACGCGCAGGTAATCATTCTTACAAATGACGATGTTTACGAATCCGATCCCGAGAAAATCATCGCCGATATTCATAAAGGAATTGAAAATACGCCACCGGCAGAAAAGAAAGCAGTGGAAATTTTTGATGTGCCCGAAAGAAAACAGGCCTTAAAAAAGGCCTTGGATTTGGCGCGCCCGGGCGACATTATTATTGCCACAGGCAAAGGTTCCGAGAGGTTTCTGGTTTTGCCAGGCAACAGGCGCATTGCCTGGGATGAGGTAAAAATTTTCGAAGATTTGTTAAGCGGCTTTCCGGAGATGGAAACGGAAACGGAAATTCAACGCCAATGATTTTATTTCTGGACACTTCTGATTTTAAAAAATTGCGCTTTGCCTTAATTGAAGAATCGCGGGGCAGGACAGAACGCGGCAAAGCGGCGCGCGCCAAAATTAAGACAAGGTCTGTTTCGGTAAAATACAACGAATCAGAAAAAACGCTCCCTGAATTGCAAAAATTAATTGGGAACAATTTCGGGAAAATCAGCGCGATTTACGCTGTCTCAGGGCCAGGATCATTCACCGGGATCAGAGTTGGCATATCCATTGCCCTGGCCTTTTCGTTTGCAAAAAAGATTCCCTTGTATGCACTGAAAAAAGACAAGGTGCCGAAAAATCTCAGCGGCATCCTGAAATTAAAAAATTTGAAGAACATAAGCTCAAATTTCGAGCTTGATTACGGCGCGGAGCCGAACATCACTTTTCCCGTCTGAGCTTGTAAAAATAAACGGCAAAGCCGAAAATAATAAAGAACCAAATTAAAAGCGCGACAATATCCTCACCCGAGGCGGAAATTCCGGCGCCGGAAAGCGTATAAGAATTGCGCAGGCCATCGGCAAGAAAAGTTAGCGGTAGTTTTGAGGCGATTGCCTGAATGCCGCGCGGTAAAATCGCAACAGGGAAAAAGACATTTCCCAGGAACGTTAAAAGCAGGTTAACCCCCGCGCTAATCGGCGCGGCTTCTTCGTAGCTGTCCGCTATTATGGAGATCAGGAATCCCAGAGATAAAAATATCGCGCCGCCTAAAAATACCAAAATAATTATAGGCAGGGCTTCCCCGTATATTTTCGTGCCGAAAATCCAATAGGCAACAGCGCTCACCAGCGCGACCTGTATATATATGAGCACAAGGCGCGTACCGATAAGCGAGCCGAGGAGTTCGGCAATGGATACGGGCGTAACCGCAAACCGTTTCATAACCCCGTTTTCCTTGAGCTCGATAAGCCAATACGCCAAAGTATAAATTCCGGTTTGCATTATTGTCATTGCCAAAATCCCGGGCAAAAGATAGGCCGCGTAATTTATGCCGATATCCCCGAATTTAAAATGCGAGCCCAAGAGCGCTACGGCAACATAAATCGCCAGCGGCAAAATTATATTCCAAAACATGCCGCGCCAGTTGCGGTAAAGGATTTTAAGATTGGCGCCAAAAAGGTAATAGAATGACATTATCCTTCGTATTCCTTGCCGGTTAATTGCAGATAAACCTCTTCCAACGTCGCGGATTTTACATTCAAAAAGGAATAGCGGATTTTTTCTTTTTGAAGCTTATTCAAAATTTTCGGGAGCGCTGCAAAATTTTCCGTTTCAACAATGGCCTTTGGATATTCCAGGACAATTTTTTTTGGTTGAAATTCCGCAAAAAAATCCGGGGAGATTTTGTCTTCGGTGAAAAAGCTGATTTTATAAATTTTGGAGATTTCGGCAATAAGGCTTTGCGGCGAATCAAGTTTTAAAATTTGGCCGTTATCCAAAATCGCCAAGCGGTGGCAGAGAAACTCCGCTTCTTCCATGTAATGCGTTGTCATAATTATGGTCATGCCGCTGCGGTTCAGCCCTTTAATAAGCTGCCACATGTCGTGCCTGGCTTTTGGGTCCAGGCCTGTCGTGGGCTCGTCTAAAAAAAGGATTTCCGGGTTATGCGCAAGCGCGGTGGCAATTGTGAAGCGCTGTTTTTGCCCGCCCGAAAGTTCTTTTACCGTTGCAGCCGCTTTTCCTTCCAAATCGAAGCTTTTTAAAATTTCCACGGGATTTATTTTTTTGCCGTAAAGGGAGGCAAAAAGTTCCAAGAGTTCCGCAAGCGAAAGATGGTTGAAGTATTTACTGCTTTGCAATTGTACGCCGATTTTCTTTTTTATTTCCGCGCTTTCGCTTATGTTGTCATATCCCAAAACAGCGCATTGCCCCGAGGTTTGCACCCGCAGCCCTTCGATAATTTCCAGGGTTGTTGTTTTGCCCGCGCCGTTTGGCCCAAGTATGCCGAAAATTTCACCCCTTTTGACGTTGAACGATATGCCTTTAAGCGCCGGAGTATTTTTGTAGGTTTTAGTGAGATTTGTAACCGAAATGATCCTATCCATGTACAAAGAATAGCATTAAAAATGAAAAGGAGTAAAAAATGCGTTGTAATTTACAATAATATCATATCTTTGTCAACTTTTTTCGGGCATTTTTGTTAAAAATTAACTTGACAAGTTATTTATCCACCGGAAGTCCAGAGATTATCCTCAAAAACGTCCCAAAAATTCCGCTTAAATACTTGACAAAATCGACTTGACAACTATAATTCACATATATGTTACGCGCCGCCTAATTTTATAAGCCTAGGAAAGGTCCATTTTTGTGTTCGGCAAAAATGGAATATTTTTGATGCCGCAAAAAGAACGACTCTCTCTCGCCAAGGCAAAAGCCGCTCCGAGGAAATTCTTTTCCTCATTCAAGGAAGTTATTGCGCTTCCGAATTTAATTGAAGCCCAACTGCAATCTTATAAATGGTTTTTTGAAAAGGGGCTTCGCGAACTTTTTGAAGAAATAAATCCGGTCAAGGACTTTACCGGAAAGAATTTGGAATTGTATTTCGGCGATTATTTTTTGGATAAGCCGAAATACGACGAGAAAACCGCAAGAGAGCGCAATACAACTTATGAAGCGCCGCTCTACTGCAGTGTAAAACTTGTTAACAAGGCCACCGGCAAAACAAAAACCCAAGATGTCTATTTGGGAGATTTTCCGCTCATGACTCCGCGCGCAACTTTCGTAATAAACGGAGTTGAGCGCGTGGTGGTTTCCCAGCTTATAAAATCCCCCGGCGTATTTTTTTCCGCAGAAGCGTCGCGCGGTAAAAATTTTTACGGCGGCAAAATTATTCCCAACCGCGGCGCCTGGCTGGAATTGGACACAGACGCCAACGGCGTAATTGGCGTTAAGATAGACCGCAAGCGCAGAATTCCGATTACAGCGCTTCTGCGCGTTTTCGGCTTTTCTTCTGACGAGGAAATTTTGGCTGCATTCGCGGATGTTGATATTGATCCTGAAACCAAATACATTCAAGCGACCATAGATAAAGATGCATCCAAAAACAGCGACGAGGGCTTCAAAGAGGTTTATAAAAAAATCCGTCCGGGCGATTTGGCGACGGTTGATAATGCGCGCAGCTTGATTTCCGCAATGTTTTTTAATTTTGAAAGATATGATTTATCCGAAGTCGGCAGGTACAAGCTAAACCAGCGCCTGAACATTCCCCAGGCGAATATGGAAAGAATCCTTTCCAAAGATGATCTGGTTGCGGTTGTCAAGGAAATTATCCATTTGAATAACACCCAGGGCGCGCCTGATGATATTGACCATTTGGCGAACAGAAGAATTCGCGCTGTCGGCGAGCTTATCCAGGCAAGATACAGGGTTGGCTTGGCGCGCATGGCGAGAATCGCAAAAGATAGAATGAGCTTGGCGGATTTGGACGCAGTAACTCCTGCCCAGCTGATACACGTCAAGCCGATGGTTGCGGCAATGCAGGAATTTTTTTCCTCTTCCCAGCTTTCGCAGTTCATGGACCAAACCAATCCGCTTGCGGAGCTTGAGCACAAGCGACGCCTTTCTGCCATGGGTCCTGGCGGGCTTTCGCGCGAGCGCGCCGGGTTTGAAGTTCGCGACGTGCACCGCTCCCACTACGGCCGCCTTTGCCCGATTACCACTCCCGAGGGTCCCAATATCGGGCTTGTGGCGCATTTGGCATGCTATGCGCGCATAAATGATTTCGGCTTCATAGAGACCCCTTATCGCAAAGTCAAAAAATATGCAAAAAACGACGGTAAAAGCCCTGTCGGCGAATTTGTTTTAAATAATATAGAAGACGGTTCGGGAAAAATTATAGCAGAAGCCGGAGAGGAAATTACCGCGGAAAAAGCCAAGGCCTTGCAAAAACTTCCTTTGCAGGAAATCAGGATCCGCTCGCGCGTCACGGATGAAATAGAATACTTGGATGCTTATGAAGAAGAAAAGCTGATTATCGGCCAGGCAACCGCGGAATTCGACGAGCAGAGATTTTTCAAAGAGAAAAGGGCTTCTGTCCGCGTGCGCGGCGTCCCGACCATTGCCGATTCCGTTGACATCGATTACATGGACGTTTCGCCGAAGCAGATTATTTCGGTGACAACTTCATTAATTCCTTTTCTCGAACACGACGACGCCAACCGCGCGCTTATGGGTTCGAACATGCAGAGGCAGGCGGTTTCCTGCGTTAAGCCATCGGCTCCGATTGTCGGCACGGGCATGGAAATGAAAGCCGCTTATGATTCCGGCCAGGTAGCCATTGCCGAAGAAAACGGCGAAGTGGTTTCGGTTTCCGGAGATAAAATTACTGTCCAAAGCGATGACGGCAAAAAACACCAATACGAATTGCAGAAATTCATGCGCACCAATTTCGGCACTTGCATAAACCAAATTGCAAGAGTCGTAAGGGGTCAAAAAGTCAGGAAAGGAGATGTTCTTGCAGACGGCGCTTCCACGGAAAACGGGGAGCTTGCTTTGGGGCAGAATATGCTCGTGGCTTTCATGTCCTGGGAAGGCGGGAATTACGAAGATGCTATTTTGATTTCGGAAAGAGTTGTGCGCGATGACAAATATTCCTCAATCCACATTGAAGATTTTAAAGTTGACGTGCGCGATACAAAGCTTGGCCCGGAGGTTGTTACCCGCGACATTCCGAATGTCGGTGAGGAAAAATTGAAGGATTTGAACGAGAACGGAGTGATCCGCATTGGCGCCCAAGTTAAGGCGGGCGATATTCTCGTGGGCAAAATCACGCCGAAAGGCGAAACCGATTTAACTGCCGAAGAAAAACTTTTGCGCGTTATTTTCGGAGAAAAATCGCGCGACGTTAAAGACACTTCCCTGACATTGCCGCACGGCGAATACGGGAAAGTGGTTAATATCCGCGAATTTTCGCGCGACAACGGCGATAAGCTCCCCAGCGGAGTTATTCGCTCTATCCAGGTTTCTGTTGCGGTTGTCCGCAAAATCCAAGTTGGCGATAAAATGGCAGGCCGCCACGGCAACAAGGGCGTGGTTTCCAAAGTCGTGCCGGTAGAAGACATGCCATTTTTGGAAGACGGCACGCCTGTTGATATTATTTTGAATCCTCTTGGCGTTGCTTCACGCATGAATTTGGGGCAAATTTTGGAAACGCATTTGGGTCTGGCAGCGGCATCCTTGCAATATAAGGTCGCTACTCCTGTATTAAATGGCATTACCGAGGACCAGATAAAAGAGGAATTGGAAAAGGCCGGATATGACCGCAGCGGGAAAGTTTTTGTTTACGATGGCAAGACAGGCGCGCGCTTCGACGAGCCGGTTACTGTCGGCTACGCTTATATGCTTAAATTGCACCACTTGGTGGACGACAAGATGCACGCGCGCTCAACAGGCCCTTATTCCCTTATTACTCAGCAGCCGCTTGGCGGCAAAGCCCAGTTCGGCGGACAAAGATTCGGTGAAATGGAAGTGTGGGCGCTGGAAGGTTATGGCGCGGCGCATACTTTGCAAGAAATGATCACCATAAAATCCGATGACGTTGTAGGCAGGAGCAAAACCTACGAAGCCATTGTTAAAAACGAACCGATTCGCAAGCCGAATATTCCCGAATCTTTCCGCGTTTTGGTTAAAGAGTTGCAATCCCTTTGCTTGGAGGTTGATCTGCTTGGCGCAAAGGGAGTTGTGGAAGGCAGCGAACCGCCTTTGGAAGAACCGCCCAAAGCAGATGCCCTCCATCCTGACATGGGCATGACAGCGGTTGTCGGCGCCGCGCCCGAAGCAACGGGCGGCATTGCCGAAGACGCCGGAGCCGCTAAAAAACCAAAGAAGAAAACAAAGAGTTAGCAGTTGCTCCAAATATTAACAGCCAACCATTAACTACTAACTTACCAAAGAACATGTTTACCCAAACAGACGAATTTAAAGGCGTAAGAATAAAACTCGCAGGCCCCGAGACAATTTTATCATGGTCGCACGGCGAAGTTACCAAGCCAGAAACCATAAATTATCGCACCCAGCGTCCGGAAAAAGACGGCCTTTTTGACGAGAAAATTTTCGGTCC
>JAJZOG010000004.1 GCA_021811585.1 bacterium | reverse complement strand
AAACCCTAACCTAAAAAATAATGCACTTTTAAAGGACTTTTTATTAACTTCTTCTTAAATACTTAACAAAAAACCCTGGATTAGGGTTTTAGATTGGGGTATTAGGTTGGGGGTTTGGGTTGGACCCTAAGAAAGGGTGGACCCTAAGAAAAAACCGCGCTGCACACTTATATATAAGTGGCACGCGCGGCACAAGGCGATAAAGTCCAGGGTCGCATGGAGGCACGCCAGAGCATTCGGGCATGTCTTAATCCCCATCCATTTTGGACTTTAATCCTCCTTTGTGCCGCGCCGCCAGGCGCGTGGTAGTTAAAATATTCCGCTCTTAAACCAGGGAACAGGCCTTTCCCCCCTTCGCGTATTGGGAGAAAAGGGCTGACACAGTGACAACAGGCCACTATGCTTTCCCACCGATCAAGGCAGTTCGCCGACTGGCATGATTCCCTTTAGGGCTACAATAGGAATCCGGCAAACTGAGTTTATTTAAGAGCATACTTCCCGCGCGGGAATCTGTATTATACAATAATTAAATAAAATGTCCAGGTGTTCAATATGTATCTGTCACATTAAGATGTTCAATTGGCAGCGTCCCAAGAATAAATCCCCTTCATAAATTTTTGACGCAGTTGCGTTAAAATATTATCTTTTTGCAACGGCCTTAGAATAAATCCCTTCCCAAATACTTGCAATATTTTGCGGGGAAAATTCCTCTATGGATTTAATGGCATTCGCGCTGAGCCGCGCGCGCAAATTTTCATCCTTTAAAATAAAAGTAATTTTCTCGGCAACATCGGCGGAATTTCCCGGAATCGCAAGCGCCCCGTTTTGGCTGTTGACATATTCGGGCAGCCCGCGCGCATTCACTGCCACAGCAGGCAGGCCGCAGGCAAGCGCCTGAAGCATCACCAACCCCTGTGTCTCCGAAGTGCTGGCAATCGCAAAAACTTCCGAAGCATTATAAGCCGCGCTTAAATCCTCTTTCGAAAGCGTTCCTAAAAATTTTACGTGTTCGCCGGCTCCCAGGGAATTCGCGAGGCCCTTCAATTCCAAAAGCTGCTGCCCGTGCCCGGCAATCGCCAGCATCGCGCCCGGCGCGTGTTTCAAAATTTGCGGCATTGCGCGGATAAGGACATCGACATTTTTTTCCGGGGAAAGCCGGCCTGCAAAAATTATAGTCGAATCGCTGAATCCGAATTTCTTTTTTAACGCGGCCTTGTCCGCAAACGGGCGGAAAATGCCGGTATCTATCGGGTTTGAAACCACGCGCGCGTCTCCTTTAAAACCGTATCTGCGCATTTCTTCTATTACGGAATTCGAGGGAGCCGTTGTAATTTTGCATTTGCTGTAATACCAGTTCACATAGGAAACCATTAAATTTTCGATCCAATCCGCGCGCAAAGGCGCATATTTAAGGAATGCGGTTATCGCGGTATGATTGGTCCCAACCAGCGGAACATTCAAAAATCGCGCGGCAAAAAGCGCTTCCAATCCGGCGCCGAAAAACAGCTGCGAATGAATAACGTCATATTTGAATTTTTTCATTGCCAGCCAACGCAATCCGGTTGGAAAAACCAACCTGCCCTGGCCTGTTCCCGTCATATAAGGAACGGATGCGAAGCGCGTGAAAGAAATATTTGCGCCCAAAACAGGATTCGTTTCCGCCAATCCTGCTTTTTTGTAATTTTTTTCCGAATATTTCGGAGCATAAAAATGAATAATATGGCCGCGCGCCGCCAGCTCTTTGGAAAGAACAATAACAGAATCCGAAATTCCCGAGAGCTCGGGATAAAAACTGTCGCTGAAAATTGCTATGCGCATCCTATTTCTCCATTTTGTCCGCAACCTTCGCGAACAATTTTTTCTCAAAATACAAAAAGGCGAAAAAGAAAATAATGAATGCCGCTATTATAATAGCTCCGATTTTCGCATAGTGCGCAATTCTGCTGTAAAACGTTCCGAAATAATACCCTATTATCAAATACACAAGCGAGCTTGGAATAGTAATGGCAAGCGTCCAGGTTACATATTTTTTTATATTCATCCTCATCATGCCGGCAGCCAAAAGCCCGGGCGCAGCCAAAAACGGCACAAGTTTTATTATGATGATTGATTTGACAGCATGTTTTGCCAGCATGGTTTCCAGGCGCCGAAGGTTGGTTTTGTTGACGCCGAGGTAGTGGCCGAATTTATCTACCAGGCCGATTCTGCCCCAAAATCCAAGAGCATAAAAAAATATATCCGGAAGAAAATTCCCCAAAACAGAAAGCACAAAAACAATCCAAATATTGAAAAAACCCAATGCCGCGGCAAAAGCCCCTGCCGCGGTGATTACCGGGCCTTCCAAAATCATTATTATAAACATTAGCCAATAGCCGTTGTGAATAAGCCATTGCGCCGCGGGCTGAAGTGATGCAAACTGTGAAAACGAAAACTGAGCCAGGGAAATCATTTCAAAGCCCTCTTATGCCAGATATGTTCTGCAAACAATTTTGTCATATTTAAAGTTTATGATATAATCACGCATACGGCAACTGCCGTAATTTAAGGAGGATGAAAATGCTGACAGAAAAATCTGCCGGGAACACGTTGGAGTTCATACCGAAGAGGCCGTATATATGCGGGCCGCTTACCGAACTAAATCCGGAAGTGAGAACCGCTGTAAAAGAATTGTATGTCCGCCTGGCGGATATATGTTTGGAAGTCATCGGTATGCGGGCGTTTGTCCCGCACGAACATTGTGACCCGGTTGCTCACGCCAAACTTGCTCCGTTAGAAGTTTATATGAAAGAAAAACCGCAGATATGTTCGCACACAAACCTCCTTGTGGTGGTTGCCATAGAGCCCACCTGGGGCGGAGGAATGGAGGTGGCCTGGGCGGAAAACCTTAATATTCCGATTTTAATTCTGGCGCCGCGAGATAAAAAAATTTCCCGCCTGCTCCAGGGCCCGCCGGCCATTAGAGCGACTTTGAGATTCGAAAATATAAAAAACGCCGCGGAAATATTCAAAACATACCTCTCCAATGAGATTGAGCCCATCGTCGCCGAGCTCAAATCCAAATCCGCTCCGGAAAACAGTGAAAATTTGCGCCGCCGAGGAATTTTCTATAAAAGCTTGCGGGATCGATTGATATCGGAAATCGCACAATAAGTGCGATACAGTAGTGCATTAATGGCGCGCGATACAATAGCGCATCCATTATAGTATAGTGGATTTTTCAAAATCCGCCTTTGGGCTAACTAACCCAAGGGCGGATAATTTTTTTTAAAATTGTAAATCATCTGGGGTGCCCAACGGGATTTGCACCCGTGAAAATGCTTCCACAGAGCATTGTGTTACTCCTACACCATGGGCACCATATTTTGATTTAAGAACCGCAATTTATTCAATGGGCATCATAATCGCGATCGCGGCATTAAAAAACCCTTACACAGATTTGTAAGAGCCAGCGCTTTGCCTGCTGTGTCAGGCAAACCAATTTTTCAATTGCATATATATTATAACCGCGCGGCGGGATTTTTTCAATAGGCCCGGCTTCCGCAAATAAATAGGACCGACTCAGCAATTAAAATAGATAACTTGCTGCCTGGATTATAAATCGATTGATGGAGGTTTAAAATTCATCCGCCACACCTATTTCAAAAGCTCTTGCAACACCACGGCGTCGTTGTGCTCCTCGTCTTTTGCGCCGTAAACCAAAGTTGCCTTGCCTTTTGCTTTTGCCTTCAGCTGCGCAAAAGCGTTTTTATTCCGTTTCAGCTCAGCTTTGTAGCGTTTTTTAAATTCAGGCCATTTTTTCGGATCATGGCCAAACCACTTGCGCAGGTCGTTGCTCGGCGCCACGTCCTTCATCCAAAAATCCACTTTCGCTTTTTGCTTGGAAAGTCCGCGCGGCCAAAGGCGGTCTATTAAAATGCGCTTGCCGTCTTGCGCTTCCGGCTTTTCATAAACTCTTTTAATTTTAAACATAATTTTTAATACCCGGGGAATTCTTCTGTCTTAATATTGTCGCTGTCAACGCCGGCGCCCGACAAAAGCGAACGCATGACGGTTACCATTGCCTGCGGGCCGGTTAAATAATAAATCGCCTCGCCCAAATTTTCTATGTACTTTTTGAGCATGGCCTCATTTATATATCCGCTTTCGCCGCTCCAGTTTTGCGCGGATTTCTCCGGTTCCGTCATTGTTGCCGTCAATTTAAAATTCGCATTGCGCGCCTGCGCGTCCGTAAGCTCCTGCAAAAAAGCGGCGTCTTCCGGCCGGCGGTTGGAATAGAAAAGAAAAATTTTGTGCGGCAGGGCGCGCTCGGTTGCATCCATGATGATGCTGCGCGCCGGGGTTATGCCGATTCCGCCGGTGAGGAAAACAGCCGGTTTCGCGGCGTTGTTGTGCAATTTCAAATCGCCGTACGGGGCGTCCAAAATTATTTCATCGCCGAATTTTAAATTCTTTAAATTATTCTTGAACGCCGTGTCGCGCATGCGCGTGGCGATTCCCAAATATTGCTCTTGCGGCGCGTTTATAAACGAAAAAGTGCGCGTGTTCCCTTCCGTATCCGTTGTCTGCGGATCGATTAAAGTGAAATCGCCCGATTGCCCGGCGGCAAATTCGAAACCCGCAGGCTTTTCAAAATAAAAAGCCATTGTGCCGTCGGCAACCGTTTCGCTTTTGATGAATTTTATGCTTTGTTTCATTGCAAATTTCTCCTTTTAGACATATTAAAGTATATAGTAAAATAGGGAATTGCCAAAATTTACAATTCCAATTTTCGCGTAATGCGCCAAACCTGGACACATTCCTCTTTTTCTGCCATAATTCAGCAGTCAAATGCGCAGCGCGCATTTTAATTTAGTTTTGGGGTCCAACCCAATACCCCAACCTAAACCCCTGATCCAAACCCCCAATCTAAAACCCTAACCTAAAAAATAATGCACTTTTAAAGGACTTTTTCTTAACTTCTTCTTAAATACTTAATAAAAAACCCTGGATTAGGGTTTTAGATTGGGGTATTAGGTTGGGGGTTTGGGTTGGATCCGTATGCAAAGACGTATGCAAAGAAACGACATTCGAAATATTGCCATAATTGCGCACGTCGACCACGGCAAAACAACGCTCGTGGACGCGATGCTTAAACAAACGCACGCGGTGAAGGAAGCCCTTTCCGGCGACTCTTTAATCATGGATTCCATGGATTTGGAGCGCGAACGCGGCATCACCATAAAAGCGAAAAACGCCAGCGTCGTTTACAATGGCGTCAAAATAAATATCATTGATACCCCGGGCCACGCGGATTTTGGTGGCGAAGTTGAACGCACCCTAAAAATGGCGGACGGCGTACTCTTGCTCGTGGACGCCAAAGAAGGCCCAATGCCGCAAACAAAATTCGTTTTGCGCAAAGCCCTGGAGCTCGGGCACAAAGCGATTGTCGTCATAAATAAAATCGACAGGCCGGACGCGCAAATCGACGAAGTCATAAATCGCACTTTCGATTTGTTCGTGGAACTGAAAGCCGCGGATTTCCAGCTCGACTTCCCCATTATTTACGCCTCGGCAATAAACGGCCAAGCAAGCTCGGATGCCCACAAGCCCGGAACGGATTTGCGCCCGCTTTTTGAAACAATTTTAAAAACAATCCCGGCGCCGCAAGTAAACACCGACGATCCGTTCGCCATGCTTGTGCTTGCGCTTAATTACGATCTGTACAAGGGAAAAATGGGAACCGGCAAAATCCAATCAGGCAAAGTTGTTAAAGGCCAGAATGTTGTGCAAATTAAAACCGACGGCCGCAAAGCCCCGGGAAAAATCTCGACGCTGGTGGCTTTTGAAGGCCTGGCAAAAATCGAAGTTTCCGAAGCCCTGGCCGGAGATATTGTCTCCATTGCTGGTTTTGATGATATTGCCATTGGCGAAACAATCGCGGACGCGGCAAATCCGGTGCAAATTCCGCCGGTGCAAATTGAAGAGCCAACTGTACGCATGACTTTTTCCGTGAACAACAGCCCCTTCGCGGGCCGCGAAGGGAAATTCGTCACCTCGCGCAACCTGCGCGAGCGGCTGATGAAAGAACTGGAAACAAATGTTGCTTTGCGCGTCGAAGAAACCGCGAACACGGATTCGTTTTTGGTTTCCGGCCGCGGCGAATTGCACCTTGGCATTTTAATTGAAACAATGCGGCGCGAAGGGTTTGAACTTCAGGTCTCCCAACCCGAAGTTATTTACAAAATCGATCCGCAAACAGGCAAAAAACTGGAGCCCTATGAAATTTTAACCGTAGAAGTGCCCGCCCAATATCAGGGTGCCGTGATTGAAGAACTCGGAATGCGCGGCGGAGAACTCAGGCACATGGAAACCTCGCAGCAAAAAGAGCTGCACGCCGAATATCTAATTCCCACCCGCGGCCTTATCGGCTTAAAAAATTCCCTGCTTACAAAAACGCGCGGCACCGCAATCTTGAATAATCTTTTTGATTCTTACAAGCCGGCTGCGGACGAAAAAATCGGCGCATCCAATTCTCACGGATCGCTAATTGCCTCCGAATCAGGCGTTTCAAATGCCTATGGCCTGAATAATGCGCAAGAGCGCGGAATACTTTTTATCGGCCCGGCGGTGGAGGTCTACGAAGGAATGATTATCGGCAAAAACGCTTTTGACAGCGATTTGGAAATAAATATCTGCAAGACAAAAAAACTTTCGAACATGCGTTCTTCAGGTTCTGATGATGCCATAATTTTGACTCCGCCAAAAGAGATTACTTTGGATTTTGCGCTGGAATACATTGGCAATGACGAGCTTGTGGAAGTAACGCCTAAAAGCATCCGCTTGCGGAAAAAATTGTTAGTCGCGATAGAACGCAAGCGCGCGGCAAGATAATAGGTGCGCCGCAAACGCGCAATAAAATAATTACGGCGGCCAACAAAATAATTGCGACCGTCAACGTGCGACCGTCAACGTGCGACCGTCAACGTGCAACGGTCAACATAAGACGATCAACATGCAACAGTCAGCGAACACAGCGCAGCTAAATTAAATCGCGCACAATCATGAAAAACAGCAGGTTTGCCGGGGCATCGGAGGTTTTAATCTCCTCATCCAATAGCTCCAGCTTGCGCAAAGCGTCTGCTGTTTTTTTTGCATCCAAATTGCGCGCCAATTTTTTATAAACAAAAACCCTGCCCGGGCTAAAACCCGTGCTCCGCACGACTGCCGCATCCCCCGCTTTTTCAGCCAAAAGCCCTTGCACCAAGAGGATGTTGCGCAGCTGGTCTGCCAAGAGAGCCGAAAGCCCGATAATTTTGCTTTTGTCGTCGCCTTCGGCAATGCGGTCCAAATAATCTATTAAAAGTTTGGTGGTTTGGGCGCGATTTTTGTCGCCAATGGCATTTGTAATTTGAAAAATATTATCGTCGATGTTTTCGCCCACAAGATTTTCCACATCTTCCGCGCTAATTTCGCGCGCTCCAGGCGCGCTGTTCGCGGATGCGCCGGTTTCGCCGTTTTTATCAGCACCGCCAAGCGCGCCGGCAAAAATCGAAAGTTTTTTCAATTCACTGTCAGCTTGCCACAAATCGTAAAGTTCTGACGCCCCGAATGAAGATCCGCCTTTGAAACCCACGGACGCGCCAAACGCAGAGCCGACGGAAGAAGCTCCGGAAAAACCTGCCGCCGCCAAGGCCGCGTCACCGCCTAAATTCTTTAAAAACTTTTCGCGCGCGCCGGGCTTAAACTTCACCCCGTATTTTTCCGCACGCGCGTCAATCCATTTCCCGAAAGCAGCGCCTTGCGGAATATCAAACTGCAAAATCTTTATATCCTTGCGCGCAAGGATTTTTTTTGTTTCGCTTTTGCGCTTGTCCAGCGCCTCTTCAAAAAACACGGCAATGGCACGGGAATTTTTCGCCGCTTCTTCCAAAGCATCCAAAATATTTTCCTGAAATTTTCCGGAAGAGAGCAAATTTTTCAGCCGCAAAAGCTTTGCGCCCGAGGATCCGCCGAAAAGCCCGCCTCCGCTTTGAACCGCCTGCAAAACATCTTCCTGGCTTGAACTCTCGTCAAAATCAAAAATCAAATTTTTCCCGACGCCTTCCTTGGCTGCCAGCGTCTCAAAAAATTCTTTTTTTGAAAAATCGTCCTTGCCTAATAATAAATAAATCATAATTTAATCGGAAAAAATTTATTCGGAAAAAAGATCGCGCCGCCGCGCCGCGCGGGAACCAACCTTGGCGCTTATCATTTTTTGCAAATCGCTTTGGCGCACCATCCATTCCTGACCAATTTTAAAAGCGGGCAAATTACCTTCTTTGCACCATAAATACACGGTTTTTTTGGAAACGCCGAAGAACTTGGCAATCTCCGCGGCATTTAAAATTTTATCCGCTCCCATGGCTCTATTGTAGCACAGAAAATGGCAGGAAACATGGGCGGTGCGAATTGCATTATGAGTAAAAATTTAAAAAACACCTCTGCAAAAGAAGTGTTTTGGTGGGTCGCCCGGGACTTGAACCCGGAACCTTACCGTTAAGAGCGGTTTGCTCTGCCAATTGAGCTAGCGACCCGCATTAAGCATATGGAAATTCTTTCATCCAATCCTCAATATTCGGAGTTTTTCCTGTTACATTATATAAAAAACCGGAAATGCAACCAAGCACCTTCACAAGCAAATAATAACTGCCTTCACCTTTTTGCCTGATTTGCGCGGTACCGCGATACAAAATATTTTTTTTATATCCAGAACCTTCCGGCTTGATAAAAGTTTTCCCAAAATTTTTCAAAGGTATGCCTGTGATCTCGGACCAGTATTGTTTTGTCTCATCCTCATTCTGGCCGGAATGCAAATTTAATGAACAACTCATTGAATCAATCGGCCTATTAAAGAATTTATGAAACCATTTTACCGCCAACTTTATAATATCCGGATCCGAATTTATCACTGCGGCTTTAATGCTTTTTGTCCCTTCTGCCCAATATAACATAAGCCCTGCTATAAAAATAGGATCATTTTGCAATGTGTTGCCCAATTCTACACCTTCCTTGAATGCTTCACATCTTTTATTCCAAAATGCTTTTTGAATAATTTTAATTCCTTTAATAGAGCTATCCCTTCGTGAATATAAGCGCGCATACTGAGCATCGGTCAATTGAATATGCCTGCACCATAAACTTACTGTGGATTTTGCCACAGAAAGCTCTGCTTTAATGGCATTATAACTCCAACCAGCCCTGCGTAATTCTTCGGCTCTGGCTTTAAGCGACCAATGCCTGTTTGAAATTCTGTCACATACTTGCATCATGCTCACATAATAAACCTAAGTGAACGATTGTTCAAGATCAAACAGATAAAAAGGTTGTGGAAAACTTGAAAATTTATAAAATTTTTAAAGGGCAGATTTCCCCCCAACAAACACCCGCACTTTATTTTCTGGTGCGCCCGGCAGGAGTCGAACCCACAACCTTGTGGTCCGAAGCCACACGCTCTATCCAATTGAGCTACGGGCGCATGATGGCGCGCGATAATCCGCGCGATAACAAAATTTTACCAAAAATCGCGCTAATTTTCAAGTTAAAATTCCGGCTTCTTTTTATTTTCCAATGCTCACCGGTTATTTTCCAATGCTCACCGGGTTTGCGAACGGATCGCCCATGCCTGCGCCGCTCGAAGGTGTGTAAGAGCCGGCCGCAGAATATCTCTGCACCGCTTTTTGCAAAGCCGGCTGGTTTATCAGCTGGACATGTTTTACCAGGCCCCCGGACGCGCCCGCGCTTAATTGCCTGTATAAGCTGATGCCAAAAAAAATCTCATAAGCGATTATTAAAATTAATATCGCCCAGACGGAGAATCTGGCTATCCAGCTTGGATTGTTTTTTGTTTGCTGTAAGTTCATTTTTCCAAAAAGAATTCCGCGTTAATGGTAACGTGCACCGAATGCGCCTTGTCGCCGGCGCCGGAAATGGTTATATCCGAAATCGGCGAAACGAAAAAGCTGTTTTCAAAGTATTGGAGAAATTGCACTGCCGAAACAAAATTACCGTCCAGTGTTAAAGTGTACGGCACTGCCACAAGCCCGGATGCGCTCGGATAAGGCAATGCCTTTTCCGCGCTGCCTGTGATGTTCAAATGCATAACCAGGTTGGTTTGCGCCGAATAATTTTCCAGCGCCTGAATTTCGTTCACAAGCTTGGCATCCGCGGAATAAGGCGTAAACAAATCTTTTGGCTGCACAGGCATCTTGGCAATATCGCTTAAATCCCTTTGCATGGCTTCCAGCGCCTTAACCTGGTCGCTTAAGGATTGCAGCTGCGCGACCTGGTCCTTGTGCGCGCTCTGCAAATTCACAAGCGAATCCGCGATTCTCGGAAAAGCGTAAAAAAATGTAAACGCGGAAACCGCAACCAAGCCCAAGACGTAAGAATTGATTTTCCCCTGGACAGTCATTTATTTTGTGCCTCCCGCGCTGCTTTGCGCTCCGGTTATGGCTCCGCCGTTCAAATAAAAAGTGTAATGAAAATTCAAATTAGCCGGCTTTTCCAAATTTTCCAAAGGCAAATCTATGTTTTTAAAGAGCGGCGAAGCCATAATATTCGTGCGCAGCTGCAAAACAGAATCGCGGCTTAAGGCCTGCCCTTGTATTTCTATTTTTCCCGTGGCGGCATCAGCGGAAAAATCCGTAACCAAAACATCCGAGGGCACAAGGCCCGCGAAAGCGACAAGCGCCTCGGACCAGCGCGGGGATTTTTCGGCAATATCCACGTAATCCGAAACAATATTATTGTCTTTCTGCACGCTCTGGGCTGTTTGATCCTGGTTTTGCAAAATCTGCTCTTCCGAATTTATCCTGCTTGCAAGGTTGCTGGCGTTATTTTGCAAATAAATATGCGTGACAAAAAGCGCGGCAGCCACAACTAAATATGAAAAAATCGCCAGCACAAAAACCGCGCGCAAATTTCCCAAAATCCCCTCTTTTTTTATAAGTTTTTGTTCCGAATCCGGAAGCAGATTAATAATGCGCATAATTAAATGTTAGTTCCAAATGTCAGTTCCAGCGGCGTGACATTAAACGCCGGCCCCTGCGGCGCGCAAGGCCAGACCTATTGCCGTTGTATAGCTTAGGGAATCCAAAATGGACGGAGTTTTTTCCGGCTGAAACACATTCACCCACGGATTTCCCAGGCCTATTTCCATTTCCGGCCTGTCCGCGGCAAATTGCTCCTTTAAATAATCGACTATGTTTTTGAGTTTCGCTGTGCCGCCGACAAGGATAATTTCACTTATTTTCTCGCTGGAATGCCCCTCGTGGAACCGAATGGTGTTGCGAATTTCAGAAATAAGATTATCCATCACAGGAACCAGGGCGGCTTTTACCTGGTTGCTTTCCGAGCTGTCCGAAAGCCCGCTCTCGCGCTTGATTTTTTCCGCTTCTTCTTCGCTCACGCCCAGCGCGCGCGCAATGCTTTGCGTAAAGGCATCGCCGGCAATCGGCACGGATGATGTGAACTGCAAATTCCCATTGCTGGCAATTATTATACTCGTCCTGTAAGTATTCATATCCAAAATTACAAAATCTTCGGCGCGATTTTTCGGAGTTGAAATTGCCCGAAGCACGGCGGCGGATTCGACTTCAAAAGCAACCGGCCGCAGCCCGGTGCTTTTCAATATCGACAAAAAATTATCCACGTATGTCCTCGGCGATGCCGTTACCAGCACATCCATTTTATCATCCGAACCGCCGATAATCTGCCAATCAAGATAGGTCTGATCCAGCGGCACGGGAATATATTGTTCCGCCTCCGAAGGAACCGCCAGCTTTGCCTGATCCTCACTCATTTTCGGAATTTGAATAACGCGCACAAAGGCCTTTGATTCCGGAATCGACGCCACAATCTGCGAAGCGTTAATTTTTCCGTAATCCGGTTTTTTCATCAGCGCTGCAATATGCTTCTGAAGCAAAGCATCTTCTTTGATGATGTCATTGACCATGATGCCTTTTGGCAAAGTGTGGTCAGTGAAGCCAAGGACGTCATAATTGTTCCCGTTGTTGCCGAAGTGCATTATTTTTATGGAGACGTCGCTGAGATCAAAGCCCATTACCGGCTCGTTGTTTTTGAACAGGCCCATTTGTATTTGTTTTTATTGTTATTTCGGACTGCTGCAAATTTTGCTTCTATATTATACCACAATAATGGAAAGCGCATATCGCCAAAAAGCATGCAAGAACGCGCGGTTATCCCCCTGCCGCTGCGGGCTATACTTCTGCTGCTAAGGGTCGTGCTTCTGCCACTGATGGTTGTGCTTCTGCTACCAAGGGCTATGCTTCTGCTACAAAGAACTATCCCCCTGCCGCTGAGGTAAGGTTGTAAATCGGACCGATAAGCGCGACCGCCAAAAGCCCCACAACCGAACCAATAACCAAAATCATCAACGGCTCTATAATTGAAGATAAATTTTTCATGGTATCATCCACTTCGGATTCATAATGAGTCGCCAGCTCATCCAAAACATTATCAACACTGCCGCTTTCTTCGCCAACCTGGATCATTTGCGTGGTTATATATGTGAACAATTTTGGGAATTGGGAAAGCGAAGCGGCAAGGCCTTTGCCGACGCGCACGTCTTTTGCCGTTTGCGCGAGCGCATCCTGGTATTGCGTGTTGCCCATGGATTGCGAAGCCACCTGCAAACTTTCCACAATTGACGTGCCGCTCTTGAGCATGGAACTTACAATTCTGCTGAAACGCGCCATGTTAATTTTTTGCGAGACAGATCCGATCACCGGGCTGTGCAAAAGCGCGCGGTCAAAAGCGCGCTTGCCGGATTTTGTTTTTAATTCGAAAATAATGCCTGCGATTACCGCGACGATAATGCCCAGCGCCAGGACGGTATGGTTGGACATGAAATCCACAAAACCGATGACTATTCGCGTTGCCAGCGGAAGCTGCATTCCGGAATCCTTAAAAATTCCGATTAAGCTCGGGAGCACGAAAATACTCATTAAGATTCCGATGATCACAATTGCGCCGACAACAACAGCGGGATAGATCATGGCGCCTTTTGTTTTGGAGATGAGGTCGTGCTCGCGCTGAAGCTGGATGCTTAGGTATTCCAAACTTTTGTCCAGGTTGCCGGAAATTTCGCCGACGCGCACCATGCTCACAAAAATATTTCCGAAGACATTGGAAAATTGTTCCAGCGAGGAGCTCAGGGATTTCCCGGATTCAATATCAGAATAAATATTCTCCATGATGTTTTTGAATTTGGGATTGTTTGTTTGCGCGGAAAGAATTTTTACCGCGCGCGTAACCGGGACCCCGGCTTTGAGCATTACGGAGAGGTTTTGAATGAAAAGAATTTTGTCCTGGAGAGAAACGCCGGACATTTGCACGAGCATGGAGTTAAACGCGTTGGCGCGTTTTTCCACCAGGTTTGTCGGAATAAGGCCTTGGCCGTGAATTAAACTCACTGCCTCGCGGTATGATCCCGCTTCAATGATATCGCTTTCCGGTTTGCCTTCTTTATTTATCGCTGTGTATTTAAATTGCATATGGGTCCAACCCAAACCCCCAACCTAATACCCCAATCTAAAACCCTAATCCAGGGTTTTTTATTAAGTATTTAAGAAGAAGTTAAGAAAAAGTCCTTTAAAAGTGCATTATTTTTTAGGT
>JAJZOG010000019.1 GCA_021811585.1 bacterium | reverse complement strand
ACTTCTACGTGGGCATACCAGCGGTTACGTTCTGCCCGTGCATATTTAGCTGTTTTCATTGTTTTAGTTAGTTAACAGGTGTCACCTTTAGACTATCATAGTGTCACCTTATGGTGTTAACTCTACAATATCTACTCAAACAATGGGAAGAAGAGTATAATACGAAAAGACAACATATGGCACTGGCAGGGAAAACCCCATCAGAATATCTTGATGAAAAACTTAAAAATCATGTCTCAAACCAATCATTAATTGCACCTATCAAAAGTGTTCAAGAGGTGCGTTGAAAACTACAGCTAAATTACATTAAAATTTTCGGCTTCTAACTGTTTTATCCTTTGACAACTCATAAGGCCAGAGTACAATTTAAAAGCATAGGGTAAAAATAATTGTAAGCGGCGCGAAATCATGAAACTAAAACAAACAACAATTTTATTTTTAGCTTTGGCTCTTGCTTTCTCGGGAAGCGCGGCACTTGCGCCTGCCAGCAATTTTGCGCGAGCCGATTCCCTGCAAAACCAAATTGATTATGATAACAGCCAAATTCAGCAACTAAACCAGCAAATTGCCCAATACCAGGCGCAGTTGCGCCAGCTTGGATCAGACAAGCGCACTTTGCAAGCCGCTATCCGAGCTTTGGATCTGCGCCGCTCTCAAATAGAGGCGCAAATTGCCATGACGCAAAGCCAAATTAATTCCACGCAAACGCAAATTCAGCAATTGTCAGGCCAAATAAGCGCAACTGATAAAAAGATCAGCCAAGACAAGGCAGACCTGGCGCAATATATAAGAGAGATTCAGGCAAACGACAGCCGCCCGGCAATAATGCAGATGCTCGCCGCCGGGAGCTTCTCGCAATTTTGGCAGAGCGTGGACCAGACCAACACTGTTTTGGATGCCGTAAAAGGCAAGGTGCGGGATTTGCAAGCGGCGCAGGAAAATTTGCAAAACGCAAAAAACACGCAGGTGCAAAAATCAGACCAGCTGAGCGCGCAGCAACAAACGCTCGCATCGCAACAGCAATCGCTTAATGTAACCGAGCATTCCAAAAGCCGCCTCTTAAGCGAAACGAATTCGCAGGAATCCAGATACCAAAAATTGCTGGCGCAAGCAAAAGCCGAGCTTGAAAGCTTTTCGAATTTTGCGCGCAATGCGGGCGGCGCGAACCTGCTTCCGCATGAAACCTCCTGCGATGCATGGGGCTGTTATTATAACCAGCGCGATATGGCCTGGGGCGCAGACCCTCTAAACGGCACGCAATATAATTTGGCAAGCGACGGATGCCTTATCACCGACATGGCAATGGTTATGACGCATTACGGCTACCGCGACGTCACGCCCGCGACCATAAATTCCAATCCCGATAATTTCGCCTCTTATTATCCCGCTTATCTTTTATATACGATTACCGCGGATGGCGTAACTGCCACGCGCGTGCAAAGCGAAATAAATGCGGAGCTGGCAACAGGAAACCCCGTAGTGGTGGGCATGCGCGTTTATGGCGGCACGCATTTTGTGGTGCTGGTGAGCGGTTCAAATGGAAATTACATAATGCGCGACCCTTATATTGCCAATGGGAAGGATATAAATTTTTTCGATCATTATAATTTAAGGGAAATTTACAGCATCACACGGGTGGTGGTTGGCAAGTAAGAGGCGGCAGATGGCCTAAAAAACAAAAGCAGTAAAAAAATAAAAAAAGAAGCCCCAGGGGCTTCTTAAAAAATAAATTGGGCTGGGCAAGGGGTTTTATTCAAGGGGTTTTATTAATGAGCAAATTTACAACACACTCATCAACCCCGAGTGAAAATAATTCCTGCCTGGCTTTTTCCAAAGCCATTTGTACCTTAAAATATTGGGCTCTGATGTCTAAAACCCGCGCAAATGCGGCGCGCTGGCGGGGGTTCATCGCCTGGACAGCCGCCTTTGCAGAAGGCGATAAGCTACCAAATTTGTTATAACCCATTTTGCCTCCTTGGCTTTTTGAAATTTCAAACCCAAAATTATTTTTAACAAAATTTGGATTGGCAGTCAATTCCGGCGGCGCTTAAAGAAACGCTAAATTGCCTCAGGCGCATCCGCTTCGGCCCCGCCTTCATCCGCTTCGCTATCATCTTCAAATTGCATAGTATACAAGCGCTTATATGTCGGGCTCTTTGCAAGCAATTCGGCATGCGAGCCGGTTGCCTCAATTTGGTTCTCCTTGAAAACAACGATCATATCCGCGTGCAGAATGGTTGACAAGCGGTGTGCAATTATAAAGGAAGTGCGGTTTTTTATGAGAGCGTCCGTGGCTTTGGTTATAAGGCGTTCACTTTCGCTGTCAAGATGGCTTGTGGCTTCGTCCAAAATCAAAATTCGGGGATCGCGCAAAACAGCGCGCGCAATTCCTATTCTCTGCCTTTCGCCGCCGGAAAGCTTGATGCCGCGCTCGCCCACCAAAGTATCATATCCTTTTTCAAGCTTCATTATAAAATCATGTGCCAGTGCGATTTTTGCGGCATTTTCAATTTCCGCGCGGCTCACTTCCGGCCTGGCATAAGCGATATTTTCCGCGACAGTCCTTGAAAATAAATCCACTTCCTGCGGCACAACGGCAATTTGGGAGCGCAAACTTTCCTGCGTGACATCGCGCAAATCGCAGCCGTCAATTAAAATTGATCCTTTCTGCGGATCAAACGAGCGTAAAAGCATGTTGATGAAAGTTGTTTTGCCGCTGCCGGACCTGCCAACCAGCGCAACGGTTGTGCCTGCTTTGACATCCAAATTAATTCCCCGCAAAGCCAACTGGCCGCTGTCGCGATAAGCAAACCAAACGTCTCGAAACTGAATTTTATGCCGAAGGGGCGCAAGGGCAACGGCGCCCGGCTTATCGACGACATTCACCGGCTCATCCAAAATCGTAAACATCCTCTGAACCCTTGTGGCATTGCGGCGCAAGCGCGTAAAAATGTTCGCCAGCTGGGAAAGCGGCTGGTAAGCCATATTCTGCAAAGTAATGTACAAAACAAAATCGCCGATGGTCGCGCGGCCGATCATCACAAACCATCCGCTCAAAACAAATATCGCCACGCGCCCAACCGTGGCTATAGCGGTTTGGATATTCTGAATGATTTCCCAAAGGCGCTCGGCATCATACTGGATTTTCCGCGCGTCTGCCATAAGCTTCCTGTGATTTGCGGTTTCATATTTTTCTTGGGAAAATTTTTTTACCGTGAGCACATTGCCTGCAATATCATATGATTCCTTTGAAAGCGTCTCGTAGGCCTCGTTGGCCTTTACCTCTATTTCATAAATCCTGTTGGCGATTTTTCTGGTCGCCAAAAAATAAACCGGAAAAGGGACGAGCACGGCCAGCGCTATCCAAATATTTTTATAAAGCAAGACCGCGAATGTGCCGATAAACATGACCAGGGGCGGCAAAAGATTTTGGCCGACAATATCGTTTAAAATGGAATAAATCGCCGTGCCGCCGCGTTCGATCCTGCCGATTATCTGCCCGCTGGAAGAACTGTGATGGAAAAGCGCGTGCAGTTCCAAATATTTTTTAAAAGCCATGCTGCGCAATTTGTCTTCTATTTGGGTAACGGTTTTAAAGAGATGAAAATCATAACTTGAATTTATGATGCTGCTGGCGACTGTTGCCGCCAGAATTACGAGCGAAGAATAGATAATCGCGTGCCACGGCATTGCCGAAGGGCTGCCGCCTGCTTTTATAAAATTCGTGAGCGTATCAATAAGGCCTTTGATGATGAAGGGCACTAATAAATTCGCCGCTTGGGCAAGTATTACCAAGACAAGCAAAAAAAGGACCGTTTTTTTACGGTTCCGAAACAGGGACGCCACTCTTTTCATTGCGCTTTGCTTTGCTTCCATAATTTCCGAAAGTGTAGCAGAAAATGGGCAAAAGGACAACCTGCGCTTTGCTGGGTTCAAAGGACTATCGCAAAACCGAAAAACCTGCATTTTGAATTATAAATTTTGGCAGGGCCGTGTGGCGTGTTATAATATTTCCAAGCACAATCGCGCGGCACCGCGTGATAAGGTTTTAAAAAATAATTAAGACAAAAATAAAATGCACAAACATACGCTCCGCGAACTTTCAAAATTCGCATCAGGCCTTGTTGCCGCAGACCTCCTTTGCTGGCTTTGGCTGTATTCCAGCGGGCTCTTGCCCCGGACTTTTTTGGGAATCTATATTGATTACCAAAGGTCTGTTTTGGGGATGATATTTGATATCATCCTGCTGGCAATCTTAATTCACCTTGGCTGGAATACCAAAGACAAGCCGCGCACAAAAGGCGAACACCGCTTTCATATCGCAGCCGGCGTGATTTTCACGATCGTCGCCTTGCTGCACCTCTCGCGCATACTTTTCGGGTGGCAGCTTGTGATCGGCTCCTGGCATGTGCCCTATTGGATTAACGGCTTGGGAGTGGTTATCACCGCTTTCCTGGCATACGCCAGCTTCGGGCTCGCAAACTAAAAATTAAAACCACTGCTAAAATATACGGAAGCACATGGAAGCCATTCTCTTTTCAATTGCCACATTTTTCTCCACGTTTTTCGGCGGGCTTTTCGCAATCCGCTCCAAAAAAAAGCTCCATTTAATAATGGGCTTTACTGCCGGCGTGCTCATCGGCGTTTTCAGTTTTGATATTTTCCCGGAAATTATAAACCAGGTGCGCGAACACGGCTTCAGCCCCGCGGCGCCGATGATTGCGTTTGTCGCCGGCTTTTTAATTTTCCATATCATAGAAAAAGGAATTTTAATCCATCACTCGCATGAAGAAGAATATGCCGACCACAAACATCCGCAAGTTGGCATGATTTCGGCGCTGGCCCTTGCGGGCCACAGTTTTTTGGATGGCGTTGGCATTGGCTTGGGCTTCCAGGTGAGCAGCGCAGTCGGCCTTTTGGTTGCCATAGCCGTAATTTCCCACGATTTTACGGACGGCATGAACACGGTTGCACTAATGCTGGCAAATAAAAATACGGAGCAGCGCGCAAGAAAGTTCCTGTTTTTAGATGCGGCCGTTCCCATTCTCGGCGTTTTATCAACTTTCCTTTTCCATTTTTCTTCCTTTTTCCTGGTGCTCTATTTAGGAGCTTTTGGCGGCTTCCTCTTATATATAGGCGCCAGCGATATTTTGCCCGAAGCGCACAGCAAGCACAGCTCCTTTAAACTAATCGGGCTCACTGTGCTGGGATTAATTCTCATATTTTTAATCACGCGTATTACTTAAAAACATGAACTTAAAAAGCATAATAATTTATTTTATCACAGGAGGATTGTTTACAACTTTGATTGTCCTGCTGGAAGAAAATAAGTCGCGGCTACTTTCCGGCTTTGCGACGCTCATGCCGGTTTTCACGCTTGTCTCGTATATATTTATCGGCGCCTCCAAAAACGGCGGAATAGCTGTAAGCCAGCATTCAAAATTCGTTCTTGTGGGAACAATTATTTCCTGGATCCCGTATATGCTTGTAATTTCCTGGCTTTCACCAAGCATTGGAGCGCAAAAAGCCATTGCCTGGGGGCTGGCCGTGTTCTTTGTCCTGGCAGCCGCATTCCTTTTCGTTGTCGGAAAATACAATCTTTTCCATTAAAAAAAGAGGGTGGTCAGTCCTCTGATTATAGACCTATTTTTATTTATTATTGTCGGTCAGCATGGTCGACTTAAATGGTCGACTTAAGAAGTATACAAGATAACGCTTTTGCCCGAATTTTCCAAACCGCGCACGAGTTTGTCAAACGCCTCGGGATTATCGAAGCGGCGGCGCGAGGGCAGCCAAACCGCAATTTCTTGATCAGGCAGGCACAGGAGTTGCTTGTAAATATATCGATGGGCATCATCCCAAAAAGGCATGGTGTCCAACGAATAGCAGACAACCCCAACCCAATTGATTTCATCCGCGAAAAATTCGCGGGTTTCGCCCAGAACATCGCCACCGGTGGCTGCCAATTCCGGACGATATTTTCTGGCAAGCAGGGATGCCGGTTCCTGCTCGCTATTCAACCCCTCTTTATTCAGAGGGAATACCACGATTTTCGGCGTGATCACTAAATCGCGACACGCGAAAAAATCGCGGTTAATGGCAACTTTTATCATACAACCTCCTTAGTTTTTTTTCAGCTTGCTGGCCAAGCTGAACACACATGATACCAAAATCGGCCGCACAAATCAACCCCTAAATCGCAAATTCTAATTTCTCGCCGCTTTCAGCGCCTTTGCCCACCAGAACAACTGATCCAATGTCCCCTGCATTGCTTGCGCATAAGGCGCGAGCGCGCCTTCCTTTAGCGCGCCTTTTTCATCAAGCAAAAGCCATGGCATGAAAATATAGACAGCACTTCGTACCGGCGCCATCTGCAGCTCAACCGCAATATTGCGCAAATGTTCAACAGCTCTTGCGCCTCCGGCAGAACCGTAGGCCACAAAAGCAACCGGCTTTTTATTCCACTCGGCAGAAATAGCATCCAAGGCGTTTTTCAAAACAGCGGAAGTGCTGTGGTTATATTCCGGAGTAATTATCAGGAATGCGTCTGCCTCGGCTATTTTTTTCGCAAAATTTCTTACAGCTTCGTTTGCATATGCCCCGCCCTTGACCGTTGACGGCGAAACTGGCTGGTCGTAAAACGGCAAGGAATAATCGCGAAGGTCCAAAACCTCGTGTTCAAATTCCGGCTTTGCCGACAAATTCTCTTTTACCCAAGGGAGTATTTTTTCACCGAAGCGGTTTGGCCGCGTGCTCCCTAAAATCACTTTTACTTTTATCATGGTTTTTCCGTTTAATTATTAAATTTCATAGATATTAAACAATCGCCGCCGGCAGAGGCACTGTCAAGCCGTTGTTTCCCAAAATTGTTTCCACTTGCGCCGAATTTTTCGCCTGCATAAGTTCCGCGCGAAGAGCTGCCGCGCCGCCGAAACCGGAGACATACGCCTTGTAATGCTTTTTCATAATTTCAAAATTCTTCTCGGTGGCAAGCAACTCCTGAAAAAGTTTCGTATGCTCCAGCAGGACCGCAATTCTCTCTGCCGCTGCGGGCTCTTTTTTCCTCCGCGCAAACAGCCAGGGATTTCCAAAAACACCCTTGCCTATCATGACGCCGTCGCATCCGCTTTCTAAAATTTTTCTTTCCGCGCCTTCAATCGAAAGCACGTCGCCATTGCCTAAAATAAGGGGCGCGCTGTTCCCGGCGCGATTGCGGATAAAAGAAACAATTTCAGGCATTACCTCCCAATGCGCCGGCACTTTGGACATTTCTTTTCGCGTGCGCAAATGGATTGATATTGCCGCGGGCTCTTCGGCCAGCAAAGCGGCAATCCAATTTTGCCAATCTATTTTGGTATCGCCGATGCGGATTTTCACCGATATCGGCAAGCCGCTTGCGCCGCGCCTGGTTTCGCGGATAATTTCCTGCGCGAGATGCGGCGTCCCAAAGAGCGCCGCGCACGAACCCTGCTTGATTATATTTTTATCCGGGCAACCCATGTTAATATCAATGCCGTCAAAGCCAAGCCCGGCAATAAATTCCGCTGCGGGCGCAAATTGCTCCGGGTGCGAACCGAAAATTTGTGCGACAATGGGGCGTTCGGCATCGGAGAATTTTAAATGATGCGCCAAGCGCGCGCGCCCTTGGATGTTATTCAGCCCTTCGGCGGAAACGAATTCCGTGAACATAACATCCGGCTTGCCGTACTTTGCGATAATCGCGCGGAATGCCGCGTCCGTGACATCATACATGGGTGCGAGGGCGAAAATCGGCTTTTTTAATTTTGACCAAAATCCGTATTGCATATTAAATATTTTACTGTGCCGAAGCGCGAAAATCAAGGAACAAAACAAATAAAATGCGGGACGCGAAAATACAACTTTCGCATCCCGCTCATTTAATTCTCTTTTTGGGCCGCTCTGCGGCAATTTCAAAATAAAATTCTTCCCGCGATTCGCGGGTAAAAACCGGCCCGCCATCAAGGCCGTGTTCCGCTAAAACTTTATGGATCAGGATCGAATGCCTGATCCACGGCTCCGGACCTTCGGGCGCCTGCAAAACCAAAAGCCCGAGCAGCGGAATCAAATGGTGGTCCATGTGAGCATGTACCAACTCACCATGGATTGTACCATCTCCGTTTCTCCATTTTCTATATTCCAATTTTACCAAACGGTGATTTTCCATTCTCCTCCTTGTTGTGCCGAAGAATCAGCTAAGAAGTATAACAAGTATCAGCGCGCTTGGAAAGCATCCGGGTTTATATACTCAAACGCGGCATAAACAACCAGGTCGTCTGAATACCTCTGCGTCGCGCGATTAAATGTGCTGTTGCAGGTAATCAAACGCAAATCCGCGCACTTCCTCAAAATATTAAGTACCTTTTAATTATGTTTAAATATCAAGCACTTCCTTCAAACGCGCTATGGAATTTTCATAAATTGCGGTTTATCATTTTCGCCTATATAATAAATGTGCAATTAATAAAAACCATGACAAATTCATTAATTATTTTCAGCGCAAAATACCTCATATATATATTGATTGCCGTCGGGGCGGTTTGGTTTTTTACGCTGACCCGCGAGCAACAAAAAAAATTGCTTTATTACGCTGTCCCGTCTTTTATACTTATTTTTATTGCCTCTCGAATCGCAGGGCATTTTTATTTTGACCCGCGGCCGTTTGTGGCCGGCCATTTCACGCCTTTAATTCCGCACGCCCCTGACAACGGTTTCCCCTCTGACCACGCGCTGCTGGCCTCGGCAATTGCGGCTTGCGCATGGCCATTCGGAAAAAAATTCAGCGCGCTGGCATGGATATTTTATATTTTGATAGGAATCGCGCGGGTCGCCGCGGGCATACATCACACCATTGATATTATCGGCGCCGCGGTAATTTCAATAGCAATCGCAATAATAGTTTATTATGCCATGCGAAAAAAATTGGAGAATAATAGTTGATAGTTAATAGACTGTAGTTGATAGATGGTAGATGGCAGGCGGTAGTTGATAGTTGATAATTAAAAGTTAATAGTTAATAGTTGGTAGTTTATAGGTAGTAGATACAAAATAGATACTGCGAGGCATTCGTGAATTTTGTAAATTGCGCCGACCCCGTAATTCTTAACCACTAACCCTTAACTACCATCTACCATCTACTAACTCCCATCTACCATCTACCATCTACTAACTCCCATCTACTAACTACCATCTATCAACTCCCATCTACTAACTACCATCTACTAACTACCAATACCCCATGTCCATCAACATTCAAACTTTAATCACCATCTTCTGGTTCATCTTTATCGCCTATTGGATTCTCTCCTCTATGAACATAAAAAAAGATGTTGTGCCTGCGCGCGGATCAGCGTTCAGGCGCGGAATGTATGCCCGTTTGGCGGTTTTAGTTTTATTGATTCTCCTGCTCAGCCAACCTTCTGTCCGGCAATATCTCTCGCAGAGCCAAATTCTAAACGCACGCCAAGGACAAGCAACCGCAATTATCGGCGCGATTATCTGCGCATTTGGCATAGGCTTAGCCATCTGGGCCAGGCGGCACCTGGGAAGAAATTGGAGCCCGCATCCGGCGGAAAAAGAAAATCACGAACTCATCACTTCCGGGCCTTACGGAAAATTGCGGCACCCGATTTACACGGGAATTCTCTTGGCGGCAATCGGTTCTTCCTTGGCAGGCGGCATTTTTTGGCCCATCTTAACAATAGCAATCCTAATTATCCTGGTGCGCAGAATTAAAACAGAAGAAAATATCATGCAGCGCCTGTTCCCGGATAAATATCCTCAATATAAAAAGAGAACCTATGCTCTCTTTCCTTTCATATATTAATATTAAGGCATGGGATATTAAAAAATAAATGGAAACTCAAACCAAAGCAAAAACCGGCCCGCTCAAAGCCATTGGAGAAAAAATGATGATCATGAAAGTACCCTCGTACGGCAACAGCATTTTTTATTCTTTGGGCTTTTTAGGAATCACTTGTTTTGCGATCCTTCTTGCTTCGGGGCTTGTAATGGTTTTCATGGGGCCGGCGTGGTGGCTGGCAAACCCTGCCGGAATATTTTTCCGCAGCATTCACTTGTGGACCGCGCAAGCATTCGTATTAATCATAATTTTGCATGCTCTGGTTGTTTTCAGCACAAGCGCCTTTAAGCCCCCGCGGCGGCTCACCTGGATTTTGGGCTCCATAATGTTCTTTTTAATGCTTCTTGAAGCGGAGTTTGGATTTTATTTGCGCGGCGATTTTTCCTCGCAATACCGCGCCCTGCAAGGCGCTGATTTTTGGAACGGCGCGTTTCTCGGGAACATCATAAATACTCTGAATAATGCGGAAATTTACGGAATTCACATTGTCCTGATTCCTGCCGTGATTTTCGCCTTGCTTATTCTGCACTATATGCTGGTGAAAATCCGCGGCATCGCGGCGCCGTACAAAAAAGATTTCAAATACAAAACAGTCGCGGCAAATCACAAACGGCTTTTCTTGCGCGGCGCGGCATTAGCCGCGCTGATAATAATTTTGGCGGTTGTGTTCCCTTCGCCATTGGTTACGCCCGTAAATATTCAAAAAATCGCCGGCGAAAATCCCGAGCTTATGGCCAAAACGCTGGAATCCGAATACAACCGCGATTCAGACACAGCGACATATTTTGATTCCATTGATCCCTATAAATTCGACACGCGGCAAATTTACGTGCTCAGGCCTTACGAAACATATGAACAAAACATCGGCAATGCGGCAAGCGGGGCACATCTGCCGCCTGTGCCGCAAATTATCAGCACGCTCGTGGGCACCGCAAAAAGCGGCTTGTACGAATCAATGCTTAATAATTTTAATCCCGGAATTAATCCCACTTATGCGCTAAGATTTTTAAGCGATACCGGCGTTATGGATGATGAGGCGGCGAGTTTGCACATCACCACAGAGCAATGGGGCATGATGCGCGAAGAAAGCGGAAAAATTCCTCCGGGCGCGTGGTGGCTTGCGCCGCTTGGCATTTTAGACCACACAATTTTGGCAAATGATAATAACGGCGATCGCGACGGTGCGATAATCCTGGCATTAATAATGATGCTTTTTATTTTCTTGCCCTATATTCCCTACGCAAACCGCATTCCGGAGAAACTGCATCTCGCGGAATTTATTTGGAAAATGTGAATATTCTCAGCTTGCTTTCCACGGCGGCTGTTATTGCATCTTGCACGGGCTTAAAAAGCTTGTGCGGGGCGATTTCATTTTTATAAACGCTCATCTGGGCTTCCAAGGCCTTGCGCCAGATAAGGCGGATTTCAGTGCTGATGTGCACGATGGTAATACCCTCTTTTATGGCTGCGCGCAAATCGTTTTCATCCGTATCCGAGCCGCCATGCAATGTCATTGGCATTTGCACCGCTTTGGCGATTTCAGCAATGCGCTGCAGGTTCAAGTGCTTGCGTTCTTTGCCCTCTGCCATGCTGTGCAAAATGCCGTGCATATTGCCGACTGCCGGCGCCAAGCCGTCCACTCCGGTTGCGCGCACAAACTCAAGTGCTTCTTCAACAGTGCTTAAATCAAGATTTTCAGGAACCGTCTCGTGCACTTCCGAACCGCTGCCGATGTTGCCTATTTCCCCTTCAACGTAAATGTCCGGATTAATCGCCTTCAGTTCGCGAACCGCGCGCGAGGTTTCTTCAATGTTTTTTTGTAAGGGAAGATCCGAACGATCATAAACAACGCTGTCAAAACCGGCTTTGGCAGCCGCGATGGCATCTTCGAATATGTGCGTGTGGTCGGCATTAATATAAAGGCGCTGATTGTAGCGCGCGGCAATGGCTTTAACCAAAGCCGCGGCTTCGTAAACTCCGGTATAAGCGCGCTCGTCTTCCGAAACGCCGACAATTACAGGGACGTTTTGCGCGCGGGCCGCTGTTGCCACGCCGTAAAGAACCGATAAATCCGAAAAATTAAAATGTCCGATTGCTACGCCTTTTTCGCGCGCTGCCTTCAATTCATCCAGAAGTGTCATCGAACTCCCTATAAAATTTTAGTTATCCCCGGATTGTTGCTGGTCAGACGGCTGGGACGGCGATTGCTGGCCCTCGGGCTGCTGCTGATCCCCTCCCATCATTTCGGGGTGTTGCTGCTCTTGCTCGGGAGCTTGCTGCTCGAAAGATCCCTGCTGCATCTGTTGCTGAGGCGGCATTTGAGGGGGTGTTTGAGGAGGTGTTTGCATGGGCATTTGGCTCTGATCCTGAAAATTCGGATTTGCCTGCTGCATGCATTGGCCAATTTTCGAAGCGTCTTGCGGGCCGGGTACAAAATCTCCTTGTGAAATTTTATCAGCCGCATCGGAACCAAGCGATTGCTCCAAACAATTTTTCACCCAATCCGGCATATGCGAGTTCTGCTCGATATGCTTTAAGCCCTGCTGGGCATCTTCGATTTTACTCGCATCGCTTGAATTCAACGTGCCTGTTTGTTGTCCGAAATTAATGCAGGTTTGCTGATTCTGCGGCTGATTGCAAAACGCCGCGCAGGAATCTTCGCTGTCGCACCCTCCGGGGCCTTTGCCGCCTGACTGCTCAAGCTTCTGCGCTTGTTCCGGGTTCACAAAACCCATTGCTTTGGCAAAATCCGCGCACTCCTGAAAATGCGATTGATTTTGGCAATAAGTTTGGCATGAATTTTTATCGGTGCACCCGCCCGGGGTTTTGCCCTGCTGTAAAAGCGCCTCAAATTTATCCATGCTTTCCAATTGCTGTTTTTCCTCGGCAGTTTTTTCGGAACCGGGAATTAAATTTTCCATTTCCAAAAAGAAAGCCATGCACGCTTGTGCATGAGCAGAATCTTGGCAATATGCCTCGCAAGCATCCTTGCTTGTGCATCCGCCCGGGGTTTTGCCTTGCTGCAAAAGCTGAAGAAACGCCTGAGCGCGCGCGGCATCACTTTTTGAAATCGTACCGGTTTCTTCTCCCAATTTCACGCATTGCGCAATAACGGTTGCGCTGGCGCTATGCTCGCAAACTTCCTTGCACGATTGCGCATTCTTGCAATCTTCCGGAGTATGAACTTTTCCGTTTGAAATATCTTTGGCAAGCCCCAAAAACGAATTGGCCTGGTTCTGCGTTATGAGCCCGTGATTTTCTCCAAAGACAATGCACGATTGCATGTTTGCAACCTGGTCGCAATATTTTCTGCAATCGTCACGGGTGGAACAGTCGCCAAGCTGAGGAATAGGATATGTGATTTGGCTTGATGTCGAACCCGAATTCGCTGCCGGCGGCTGGGCCGTCTGCGTTGTATCGGCATAGGCAGGCGCTGCTGTTAACAAAATAAGAGCGGCAAACGAAAGGGATGCGAATATTTTTTGTAAAATTGTAGTTTTCATTTTATTTTGCCTCCAAATTATTGCCCAAACGGGTTAACATATCCGGCAAACGGATCGGTTTGCACTTGTGTCGCAGATGCAGGGCTTGGCAATTTGTTGGCAATCGGATTTGACGATTGCTGGTATAACTGCGCGCCCAAGCTGGATTGCTCGGCCATTTGTGCCGGCGATGCCGACGGATTTTTTAGTACCGCGCTTTGCGGCGCCTTGATGTTATTAGCCCGCCAAACAAAAACTACTGCGAGTATGGCAAGAAATATCACGGCCGCAAGCAAAATTATTTCTATGTGTTTGTGTTTCATGGTTGTGATTGATAAGTTAATAGTTGGTAGTTGGTAGTTAATAGTTAATAATTAGTGATTTAATTATATCATAAATTATGCTTTTTGCATAATGCATGTAGAGTTAACACCATAAGGTGACACTATGATAGTCTAAAGGTGACACCTGTTAACTAACTAAAACAATGAAAACAGCTAAATATGCACGGGCAGAACGTAACCGCTGGTATGCCCAGGTAGAAGT
>JAJZOG010000002.1 GCA_021811585.1 bacterium | reverse complement strand
AACTGGCAGTAAGCCGCAGGGCTCACGGCATGCCTGTTGAGATCAAGGAAGGCCGTGCTCGTCACAGTTGTCATTGCCGACTGTATTGATCCGCTCATAGTGTCCGGCAGCGCGAACTCCATGTCCGAAACCGCAGTCGCCCTGCTGTTCGAGAGTGACCCCATTCGGTGTGAATTTCATCTCAATGTGGCAGGTGGGAAAATCGGCAGCGCCTTTATACTGAGCGTCGTCTTCGGCGGTTAAAGTCGCCTCACCTTTAAGGTCACCTAACGCTGCGGGACCGTAGCGTCGCCAAGCAGCTCCCATGCGGTAGGCAAGCAGCCTGAAATGAAAGCCCTTGTCTTGCAGCTTTGACACACAGAGGGAATTCCACTGTGTCCGGCCTGCATATTGGACATAGGTTCCACCGATGTTTGTTGGCCAACGGTGATGAGCCAAGCCCTTTTGAATTCCTATTAGATTGTGCTTCGCTGCTTGGCTTTTTGAATCGGCCTGAAGTGCTAGGCGCGTCCATGCTGAGGCTCGGAGGTAGTCCCGCTCTCGCATATAGGCGAGCGCGAGGTTGTTGTACGCAGCCGCAGACTGTTTCGCGTCCTGTGCATCTTCCGCGTAACCCACCTGAAGTTTGAACAGTTGAATTGCTGCGGGGATATCACCCCTCTTGAAAGCCTGCGTGCCGAGTTGGTTGCAACTGGCGGCGCTGTCACATGGGGGCTTTGGACTGGACGTCCTTGCCTGAGCAATTCCCGGAATGAACAGAATAAATAGGGCCGCTGGACCCATGCATGCTAACGCGCGCTGGTGGATAATCATTGATAGCCCCCATTCAGAAATAGATTCGCTTCGTCTTCACGTCGGTTGATTAAACCAGGCAGACTGTGATAGCCGTGTGGGAGCGTGTTTACAAAATTAGCCGGTCCCATTGTCTCGGAGCTATTGACTCTTTTGATGAGGATCGCTGCTGCTCTTTCGCTATTGAAAGCAACGTCCACCAAGGAATCAAACTGGGTTTGCTTCAGAGTCCCTGACAGATGCCCGTTCACGAACGATACAGCGGTTTGAGCATCACTCTTCAGGAGAGCGAGGGCCTGCGCTTTCGTGACGCCTTTGGAAAAATCCTCGCCTCTGACGAGGTGGCCATAGCCGACAGTCGGATTGCCATAGGCGTCTTTGTATACCTGGTATCTGCCACCTACCTTCTTTCCGCCGAGTCCTTCATGGCGGGCTATGAATTCAAGACCTTTCTGGCTCAACTGCTGTTGCGCCTTTTTTTGAACTTTTCTGGTATTTGTATCAGTTTTATCACTTGTTCCCGCACATTCAAAAGTTCCTCCGCAGGTTTCTTGAGGTTCGCCTGCTGCAGTTGGGGGAAGGTCAGGCGCCATTCCCGTCGGATCGGTAAAGGTAACGGGATTATCTAAGGTGTACAGATAACGGTTCCAACTCAATCCATTCCCAAGCTTCCCATTCAACGGATCGGGCGTCATGAAACGGCCGAGGCTGCTGTCGTTATAACGCGCGCCGAAATAATCGAGTCCCGATTCGGCATCGCGCTGCTTGCCGGTAAAATGCAGTGGCGAGGGGTCGCCGCAGCCGCCATTTTGGGCAATCGTATTTTGCCCATCGCCGTAGGGCAGGCTTTGAATCGCCTCACAGGGCGTGCCACTCGATGTGGTGCGCATCCGCTCGGTTCCCAGCCAATCGGATTGGTTGTAGTAAAGCGTGCCGCTATTGTAGGTGGCCAGATGCCGCCCGCCGGCGTAAACCTCGCCGCGATCGTAGCTCCAGGCCGTGCCGTTGTAGGTAAAATGCGCCACCGCATTGGCGGCCAAATCGACTACGTATGCCTTCTCAATAGTGCCAGTCTCCTTGTAAACCCGCTGGCCGCTGGCGTTATAGATGTAGCTGGCCGATGCACAGGATGAGACGGAGCTGATCCGGCCGGCGCCGTCGTAGGTATAGGTGCAATGGCCGTCGCTGAGCAGATCGCCGGCGGCGTCATAGCTATAGCCATCCATGTGATTGTTGCCACCGGTGAAGGAATTGGAGGGCCCCGGGCCCGTGCCCGCAGTCACCGTCTGCGCCCAGCGATTGCCATAGCGGTCGTAGGAATAGCTAAAGCCCTGCGACGCGCCCCCATCGGGACAATTGGCGGTGGAGTTCGCTGAGCAGGAACTGGCGCTCAGCCGGTTTTGCGGATCGTAGCTGAAAGTCCAATTGCCGTTGACCGAATCATCGGCCGTATCGATCGTGCCATTCGGCATATAGCTGAGCGAAAGGGTGTAAACAGAACTGCCCAGATCCATGCTGGTGAGGCGTCCACGCACGTCATAGCCCCGGCTTTCACCCTGGCCGCTTCCCAGCGCGCCGGAGACCTCTTCCCCAAAGGCATTATAGTGCAGTCCGGAAATCAGCGTGGTATTGCCGATACTGCTCACCAGGCTGATCAGACGCTCCGCCTGGTTGTAGGCATCGGTAAAGCTCACCCCGGCGCCATTGGTTGAGCTCGTCAGCTCGCCGGCATTGTCCCATCCGTAGGAAACTGGGAAGAAATTCCCACTGGAGCACGTGTAGGTGACGCACTGCGAGTTGTTGACGATGCGACCGAGCGCGTCATAGGAAAAGACTTCCGCGGTTTGGGGCGATGAAGGACTTGTGCCGGTATATTCATACGCCAAACGGCCAATGGTGTTGGTCAGCGAAATACCCATATAGCTGCCAATCAAGCTATTGGTGGAACTATAAACAAAATTGGCGCTGGCGGTGCCATCCGAATAACTTTTTTGCGTTACCCGATTCAGCGGATCGTACTGAAAGCAGGTGCGAATGCCGCGCGGATCGGTTTGGCTGGCCAAAAGCCCCGGATAGCTGCTCGAACAATTGCTGTCGCCGTCATAGGCATAGGTGGTGGTGCCGGATTCCGGGTTGGTGGATGAAATCAAACGCGATAAAGTGTCAAAACTATAAGTACGCGGATTCAATGAATGTGCGCTGCCATTTTGTGTCACAGATATCAGATTGCCTAATGTATCATATCCATACGTAGTCAGAAATCCACCCGAAGGCGTGATATCGAGGCCGCCACATTGGTTGGCTGCGTTGCCTGCTGCATCGGTAATAGTCGTCACTTCACATAGATCCAGCACCTGCTTTAAGCCGTTGATCTGGGAAATGCGTGTGACATTGTAGCTGCCGTCGCCCTCATCGGATACTTCCAAAGCTCTTCCCGAATATGTAGTGTTGGCTGAGGTGCCATCACTGTGGGTATCGACTGTTGTTCGCCCCAGGGAATCATAGGTAAAAGTGTCTCCGGTAAAGCTGGACGGCCAAGTCGTCGGACTCGTACCGGTTTGGTAGGCATAGCCGGACACCAGAATGCGGCCATCACCATCGTACTCAGTATCATGGCGATCCCAGGGGCTGCCCTCGCCATTGGCGGTGGATACGGACAATTGCATTCCCAAACCATTATAAAGCGTGACCTGATCGGTCCAAGCGGAGCCATTCAGGTAACGCTGGACAGTTGTCGAAACCTGGCCCGGTGTGTCGTCATAGGCAACCGTAGTCTTGCCGCTGTCGGGAAAATCTATTTCCGTCAGCCGCGAAAGGATGTCATTGTAATAAAAGCTCGTCGTTTGATTGTTGGGATCAATCTGCGAGGCTAGCGTTCCGGTTGCTTGGTTATAGCTACGCTGCCAAACGTCGCCCATGGAGTCCGTAAAAGTTGATACATAAGCGTTCTGATCGGCATAACCCAAAGAGGTTTGGTAGCCGCGGGGATTGGTCAATATCAACGGTTGGCCAGTATCGTCATAAGTAATCGTTGTATTGAGATAATTGCCGCCCGGGCTAGTGGAACAGGTATTATTATCCCACCGTTGAACCTCGGTCAGATTGCCTCGCACATTAAAACTACTCGAATAATTTGTATCGTCATGCTGCGAAATGCCCGACGTTGATTGTGTATCCTGCTGGTCATAATCATAAAGCGTCTGCGAACAGACATTACCGCTGCCATCCTCGATTTCCACCTGGCTCGGGCGGTCCACGATATGGCTGGGTTCGTTCCAGGGATTATTACCAAAGCTGGCATAGCTAATCAGCTTTTTCCGCAATAAAGCGCCGGGCGACCCATTGCCGAAATCGTAATTATCAATTTCGGTAGTTTGTAGATTATTATCATAATGCCAGGCGATTTCTCGAGTAGGGTTATTTGAGTTATCATTATACTGAACCGTGCGCGTCAATAATTCTTTAATACCGCCCCATGTTTTGTTAACGGTTTTCAACAAATTTCCATTGTAATTATAATATTGGATCTCCTGCTCAAGCGTCACCGTATTCGAGCTCACAGAATTGTCATTAATTTGTGGTTGGACGTACAATGGTTTATAAGTGTATACCGTTTGATATTGTGTGTTCCGCGCCATATCGTAGGTGGTTATCGTAGTGGTCCTGCTATCATAACCATCTTCGCCTGAAGTATAACTTTCGGAATAGTTAAAATGCTGGTGCAATACTTCATTCGTGCCATCATAGCTTACGTACCGATCGGTAATTACTGGCCAGGCATAACGGTAAGAACCGCACGAATAATCTCCTACTTCCCAAGGATTTTGCAATCCCCACACGTATCGGACATATCCGCCCGAGGGATAAATAATTTTACTGACAAATCCATACGTCCCATCATATTGGAATTGGTAGCTTTGGCCGTTCGGTAATTGAATCGAGCTGATTACGCCTCGTAATGTGCTCAGCGATGAGAAACCAGTACAGTAAGTCCCCGAAAGAGGAACCGCCGCGGGGTTCCAACTCACATTGGTATTTGTCCAATTAACCACGTAAGGATTGCTGATGCCGGATACATAAATATCATCAGGGGCTCCACCTATACTCGACACTGATAGTAATGTGCGGCCTAGAGTGTCAGTATAGTAAAAACCCGTAGTGCCTGTTGCAGTCACGGTAATAATATTGCCATTTCGGTCTTCAAGCTGATTAGCGCGTTCCGAGTAGCTGGTCCCATCGCCTGCCGGACCGCCGGGAAAAGTTATACGAGTGCCATCCGGCGCGATCATCGTAACCGGATTAAATTGAAATGAGGTGCCGTTTGAGGTATCGGCGCTGGTATCCGCATAGAAAGGCGCATCCCCGCCCGTAGTCCGTTGCACCGGGCTTGTACCATCCGGGTAAAGCGATTGCGAGCAACTGCTGTTGTATTGGCCATAGGGTCGGGAGCCGGGCTTGATTCCATAAATGGAGAGATCGAGCGGATGCGACTGTCCGGTAAGGTCTGTCGCCATATAGTTAATAGATACATCGCACGTAACCAATTCATTGAAAGCCACTTGAATTGTTGATTGATTGGTCGAGGCCGTAACCACGGGCTCAGTGTAGGTCCATCCGCCTATCCGCTCTAGATTTTCGGCACTCTTCCAGCCGATTCCTGACGTGCCGGCTGGATAGTTGGTTTCCGTGGAGTCGTAATTGATGGAGAAGGGGATGTTGAGCTGACGCCCGGCGGGAAGCGGGATGTTGATATGTATACTGAGAGACCCATTCCCGGGGTTCACGCTTTCATTCAGGCCTTTAATGTAGTCATGGCCGGCTCCAGGCACAGGCGTAGAGGTCACATCGGTAAAATTCGCTTCCTGCGCCCAGGCCATTGTTGAAAGTATTAATATTAAGCCAATACATAGACTCACTACCCTGCCGAGCCATGAGAGTCGCATCTTTATTCCCCTCCGCTCACCCACAGGCAAAAGCCTGCCGCTATCAAACCCGCAAGACTATCCCGCACGCAAGAAAATAAAATTGAATAAATTGATAAAAAATTGTCTTTTTCGAAATATCGTTGTCTTTTTCGAAAGCTGGTGGACCAGGCGAGGCTAATCCTGATACTCGGCGAGTATTACAGGCAAATTTCGCGCGATTCGGGAGCGAGCTTCCCCAGGGGTCATGCCCAGATTCTTCTTAAAGATGCGATTGAAATAGCAGGGGTCGCTGTCAAGGTCTGGTTTTTTAAGACAGTAATTCGACGACTCCTAAAGTCGTCTTTTTTGATGCCTGCTGGTTGGCAAATATGGCAGGCGGCATATTTAGAGCTGAATGTATTCTGGTATTGTTGTAATGCCAGATAACTCTGTATATTTCAGCAACAAGTCCACCTAGTGTTTTAAATCTGTTTGGGTCTCCTAAATCCAGCTTGAATTTGCCATAAAAACTTTCCTGATAGCCATTTTCCCAAGGACAAGCCGGCCTTGACCTGGAGATGTTAATACCAAATTGATTAAGCATATTAACGTAGCTTTGGGCTTCATATTCTTTGCCATTATCAGAATGAAGAATATTGGGTGGCGGTTTGTGCATTAAGGCATTGGCAAGCGTTTGAATAGTTAAGGCTGCTCCTTTGCGTACCCCAACATGCAACCCCGCGGTTTTCCTGGTAAACAAGTCAATTATGGTTGATATGTATACTTTACTGCCATGGAAAATTAACTCCGTAAAATCAGTGGCCCAAACATGATCTTCATAACTAGGACGTGCAGCCAAAAGCAGGTTAGGGAATGTGTGAGAATGCTTTGGTTTACGCCATTTTTTAATTCTCCTTCTCCTGTAAGGCTTAATACCATATTTGCGCATCACCCTTCTGGCTTGATCCCTGCCAATATGAAGCGCTTTGGCTAAATTCCTTGATCCGTAGGATGGATGCACTTGAAGTTCTTCTTCCATCTTAATCTTAGTTTGCCAGTCTTTAGCATCTAAGCGTGATTTGTAGTAAAGGCTACTGCGGGATATTCCCAATGCTTTAGCTAAGGCTTTCTTGTTTTGAGTTTTACCTAGCTGTTTTTTTGGGCTTGGGACATTTTCAAGGTTAACTCTCCCACCAGTTCTAAAAGTTCCTTGTTTTGCCTTGCTATCCTTGCAAACTCAGCGAATGATGGAGAACCGCTGGCTCCCTTAGTTAGCCAGGAATATATGGTTGATTCATGGATGCCATGATCTTTGGCTGCCTGGGATACCGGTATTCCTTCTTCTTTAACCCGGCGCAGAATATCTGCTTTGAGGTCAGAAGATATATTATTATGTTTCTTTGGCATATTTATTATTGGATATTTAGTTTATGACACAATGTTAATTGATTTCGACCTTTGTGTCTAAAATACCCAGACCAGGTCAGGTCGCTAAATCCTGATTGCATCATGATTTGCTTGATTTCCTGCCCCGGATTGACTCGCATCAGCGTCAGAGCCTGTTTGAGGCGGATATGGCAAATATATTTAACCGGGGTCGTTTCCAAATATCGGTGGAAAAGCTGGCGTAATAGGCTGGATGAGAAACCTAAATCGCGCGAGATAATTTCGACCGTTAAGGTTTCCTCGCGAAAACGCGCATGAATGATACTCAACGCCTGACGGAGACGAAATTCATTGATCGGGGACAGATCGGTTGCAATCCTCGCGTCCGCGGACATGTCTGGCGCCACCTGGAAAAGACGTAAAGTGGTTGGTATTTTACAATAATCAAAAAGGTTTTCGCCAACCTTCCCCGCAGTTTTTCACAAACCAGTCATTCACCTGAAAAGGGCAAAAAACGGAATATTGGGTCAAAGGCGGGTTGAAGTCATAAAAACACCGACCTGCGGCGGCCAAACGATCTGGCCAGCGCATCAGCTTGTGGTTTGCACGTTTAAGGTCAACGTGAGCGTCTGGGCGAGACTCCCCGCGGTGGCATAGACAATCACACTGCTGGACACCGTAGTCGTGATGGGCGTCGGAGGGGGAGGCGTATAACTTGGGTTACCGCCGCAGCCGCTCATGGCGAGAAACAACAACGCCGGCGTCCAACGCCGGACCCTGCGCCGAGCTGCGGAGCGCCGGCCTTGCCCGGAACGCTTGCCGATCGGCAGCCAGGCGATCAGAAGGGCCAACCCCAGCCCGCCCAGGCTGAATCCGCCGGCCCAGCCTGCCCCATGCTTTCCTGGTTTGGACTTTCCATTCGTCTTGGCGGCCGTATTTACGGCAATGGTAACTGCGACCGCGCCATTGGCGGACAGCGAGGGATTCGCAGGGCTGGCGCTGCATACATAATTCGCCTGCGAACTGCAACTGAGGGTCACAGCTCCGGCATAGCCATTCACGGCAGTCACGTTCACCGTATAATCCGCGATTTGCCCTGCATTGACGGTAGCGCTGGATGTGCCGGCCGCCAGCGTCAGGCTTTGCCGGTTGATCGTGACGGTCTGGGTTTGCGTGGCTCCGAGAAGATTGGCCTCGATCGTCTCCGTCTGCTGCGATTCGGCCCCGTTGGCCAGCCCATTAAAGGTAAGCGTGCCGCTGCCTTGCGACAGCATCGGCATGGGACTGTAACTGCATGGGCAGGAAATGTTCACCGCCTGGTTGACGTTGCTGGTAAACGTAACCGGGTCATTCAGGGTATTCACGCTGCCGTTGATGGTGTATTGCGTTTGTCCCAAGCTCATCGCCAGCGTGGGAACGGCGCCGCTGAAATTGACGCTCACCGCGGCTCCTGGCTGGACGGTGATGTTCGCGCTCGCCGGCGTGAATACGTGCACTCCATCCCAAGGCGTGATTTTGTAACCGCCGGCCGGCATGCTTACGGCAAAGACCCCGTTCGGATCGGTGATATATGTCTCGATATCCCAACTGGTGGGCGTGGCGGGCTGGGTGTTCAGCATCACATAAGGAATGGGGTTCCCTTGTCCATCTGCGGCAGTGCCGGAAACCACCGCCCCCGGCACGACCTGGAAGATTTCGGGCGGATAAAACCGGTCGTAAACCATTTGCAAATATTCGCCGGGGGGATTCAGTCCATAGCCCGGCAGCACCGGCATCAGTTGCACGCCGATGTCGGAAGGCACGTTGTTGAAATAAAAGGTGCCATGCGCATCGGTGGTTGTCGTGGCACCGTATGTCGCATTTTCCAGACTGAACGATTCCAGGAACAACTTCACCGACGCGCCCGGCACGCCCGTAGCCCCGTTCAGCACCTGGCCGGAGATCTGAAAATTTTGCGAGGCGCTGAAATTGACCCCGCTTAAATTGCTCGTATCAAGATGGATACGCGCTGCTGCAGGGTCGAAGTTGTACAGCCCTAAGCCATCCACCGGCCTGAGCGTGTAATCTCCGGGCGGCATCGTCAGGCTGTAATTGCCCTCGCTGTCGGTTTCAATGGTGGTGTTGAGGGCCACATCGGGATAGATATAGATTTCGCCGACTCCAGCGCCGCTGGTGTCTGTAATTCTGCCGCTGACTGTAAGCGCCGGGATGGCGGTGAAATTGATCCCGGTGACATCGGCGTTAGAAACCGGCGACCAGCCAAAAAATGGCAGAAAACTATATCCTTTGTCGCTGGGCGTTACCAGGTATGCCTCGCTTTGTGGCGGCAGCCCGCTCAAGGTGTAGTTTCCTTGGGCATCGGTTGTGGCCGTAATTGGCGTTGTCGAGATAAATTGTTGCGTGGTCACGGTTGCGCCAGCGAGCGGTTGGCCGGCCTCATTGGCGATCGTGCCTGAGATCGAAAACAAGGCTGTAGCGCCGCTAAAATTGAATCCGCCGATGTCGCTGCCCGCCACCGTGGCAGGCTGCCACACCGGCGTAAACACGTATTGATCGGCCACAGCATCCAGCATGTAGCCGCCGTCGCTCAATCCGCTGATCGTGTAATTGCCCTGCGCATCGCTTAATCCCGAGCTGAAACCCGCGGCCACGGTCACACCTGCCAGGCCGGCGCCTCCGCTCGTCACCTGTCCGCTGATGCTGTGCAGGCCTTGGGTGGCGGTCGCGCTGAAATTCGGGCCGGTTATGACGTTGGGAGTGCCCGCCGGAATCGAAAAAGTTTGGCTGGCGGGGCTGAAACTATACCCGGGCTTGCTGGGTGTGAAAGTGATAGTGCCATCATTCTCGAACAGCGCATAGTGGCCCTGGCTGTCGCTGATGCCGAAGGTATTGCCGCTAGCGATTTTGACGCCGGAAACGCCAGCCCCGTTTTGCTGGATATTGCCGGTAATTTTATAGACGCCTTGCGCCTGCGCAATGAAATCGACGTTGACCTGATTGGCGCCGGTCAAGAACACATATTCGGTGGGATCGTCTATAAAGGGCGGGAAGGAGGCATTCACCCAGAAGCCGGGCATTTGGGCGGTAACGATATACGTGCCTGAAGGCAAGCCGGAAATCGTGTACTCGCCATTCGCATCGGTGACCGTGGCATGCCCTCCGGCCTGTATGGTAGCACCGGCCACGGCGCCAATGGAGGCGCAACAAGGCGATCCTCCCTCCGGCCAGGTGCCGTAAACTCTTCCCGAAATCGAATACACCGGCACGCTGAAATCAATACCGTTAACATCGCCGCCTAGCGTTACTGCTCGCGAGCCGGGCGCGAGGCTGTAGGCAGGATCGGTTGCGGTGATCGTGTAATTGCCCGCCGGCAGGCCGGCCAGGACATAATTGCCCGAATTATCCGTGATCGCCATAGCGGTTCCATCGCTTACTGCCACGCCTTCCAACCCCGTTCCGTTCAGCGTCACCTGGCCTGAAATCGAATACACCAGAGCCGTGGCGGTTGCCGTGAAATCCACTCCGGCAACGGGCGCGCATTGAACGGAGACCGCGATACTGTTCGGGCTAAAGCTGAAATTTGCCGAGTTGGCGCTGACCGTATAATCGCCATTCGCCAGCCCGAACAGCGTATAGTGACCCGCGCCGTCGGTCGCCGCGCTGGCTCCGCCTGCCGCCACCGCCACGCCTGCAATGCCTTGTCCGTTTGCGTCCGTCACGCGCCCGGAAATAGTGTAGGTCAGTGACGCGCCGTTCTCTAACGTGTCCGTTACCAGATCCTCGCCCAGCGGATTCACTCCGTCTTGCGGATAAAATTGCCGCGTGTCCGTCCACCCAATCAGCACTTTCCCGCCCGCCGCGCTGACTTGGGTGTAATCGCCGTACTGGTTGGGATTAGAAAAAAAGTTTTCCAACGAATTCTCATCGTTGTAGTCAACCGAGCTATTGTCCAGCCCGGACGCCGCCTGCGTCACTTGCAGGTTGGGTGAAAAGCTGGCTCCTCCATCGGTGGATTGCGCGTAATAAATCTGTGTCCGCATCAAGTATCCGGGATCGTTGCGCGTGTCGTACCAGGCCACGCTTAAAATCCCATTCGTTGGGTCCACCACGCACCAGGGGAAAAAGTGCGAGGCACCATCGCTGCCATCGTCATTTACTTGTAGCGGCGGGCTCCAGATCGCGCCGCCGTCGCTCGACTGAATCGCGTAAATATTGACCGCCGGCTGCACGGGAATGCCATCCAGCGGCTCGGGCGCGTTCACGCCTGGCGGGGTTTCGTTATAAACGACATAGATCGAGCCGCGGTATGCCGAGGCGCTATCGTCCACCGCAATCGAGCCGAAGGCATTGATGCCGCGCTGGTCCTGCGCCGGGATTAGGACATTGTCAGTAATGATCGCCAGTTGACCGGCAGCAATCGTCGCCGGCGCTGTCCAACTCTGGCCGCCGTCGCTGGATTTGCAAAACACCAGGCTGTCGCCGCCGTAGGGCGTGTTCGGAGCGCTTCCGGCTCGGGTCCAAATTGCATACACCGTACCCTCGGGACCGATGGCTAAATTGCCGCCAATATCGTCGCCCGCATCCGCCGCATCTTCAACCACGACCGGCGACCAACTCGCGCCATCGTCCGAATGGGCGATCATCTCGGTATTGTTTTCATCCCAGATGACATACAGCCGGTTGGGATGTGAATACGCCTGACCACTGCTGCGGTCAACCGCGATCATTTCCTTGTCGTCGAAATGATAGGGATCGCCGTAGTGATTGACCACCACCCCTAAGCTCGTCCAGCTTTGCCCGCCATCGCTGCTTTTCGCCACCACGATGGCGGAATCGTATGTATTGGCAATATTGGGATCATTCCGCAACAACATATACGCCGCATAGGCATTGCCATTGGCATCCCAAGCAAGCGAAGGATCCGAGCCGAACAGGGTGTGGTCCAAGACGGACGGTATGGGGGCACAACTGTAATTCCAGTTTTGCCCGCCATCCTGCGAACCGTATAGCGACAGTGTCGAGATATCGCTACATTGTGGGTCAGGCAAAAAAGAGTTCGCCGACGCCGTCATCTGCTGCACATTGCCGGGATTGATCGCTGCCGCGATCTCGCCCTGGTACGCGCTCAGGCCATTCGCCGGCACGACATTCCCATCGCTCACGACCCCCGCCAGGTTCAGATTGCCCGTCCGCTCACGCCGCGCCGGAACGCGCCGCATGTTTCGCAGTTGCCGCGCAATCCGCGGATGCAGTTGCAGCCATTTCAGGTGCGCCTGCCATACCTCGGGCGTTGCCGGCAGCGTGACCAGATTGCGCCGCCGCCAAACCTGAAATATTTTCAATGGATCGGTCGAGCCGGCAGGATTCAAGCGCAGCGGCTTCAACCACGGCCCGTGCTTCACGGGAATACTCTGCAATTGAACCTGGGCCGTAACCGTTGCAACCAACAGGAAGAGCAGCCCGCATCCATTCAAATGCCGGAATGAAATTCGTTGGAATTGATGCATGTCACCATCAACCAGCAGTTGTGAACAAGCGGCTAGTCTGCGCTCGTTTCACTGTTTATTGATCCAAATCCGCAGGGCATGCCTGTTGTGAAATCAATCATAAAAAAAATTGCATGCCACTGAACTGTAGGCAATTTTGTAGCAGCGATTTCCACCGAGTTCAATAAAATTGAATCGGCTTCAATGTATCGTCCGCAACAGGTTCAATATCAATCACTTAAAAACAGTACAAACCCATAATTTTCAATAACTTGCGGCGTCAGGTTCGGGACCAGGGGGTCGGTGGTTCAAATCCACTCGCCCCGACCAATAAAATCAATGACTTGCGGTCGCATTCACGTTTGCTGAATCGCCCGTTGTAGTCAAAATTGTAGACACGGACAGCTTTTCAGCTGTTCAACAAGATTCTTCATTTAAAGCAAATAATAACTACTGCGAAAGTTCACCGATGCACTGATTTTGTTGAAAACCAAAGGTCATGTCTCATTATCTACTTCTGGGCTAATTAGAATCTAGTGCGCTTATAGGCGCAGGCCCCTTACGCGGGGCCTACGCTATTTTCCTCTCCGACGCCGCAATCGGTTAATTGCAACGGCAGCAACCAGAGTCGCCAACATCGCAATTACAAGGATCGCAAGTTGGATTGACGCCGCTCTGGTCAAAAAGTCGCCGTTGCTTTTCGTTTAGCGCGGCTTCGTCAATCAAGGATTCATTTCTGAATTCACCTGAAGTATTCAATTATTCATCACCTCCTCACTAGGTTCAATTATAATCACGGAGAAGACGCCCTAGCAGCGGCAGCAACAGGAGTGGGAGGATGGGTCGGCATATTTGCATCCAATGCAATAAAAACAGTATCCCGGTGGCAGGATATAACCCCAAATAATTTCCCTAATATAATTAGGAGCGGCATTAATACAATCAGGCCTTGGACGAAAGACAGCAGCGATGAACTTCCCATAAAGCTATTATTTATATGGATTTGTCCACTCGCTGAAAATATAGAAAATGCAATAGTAATAGCTGTAATCAGGAATAGAGGAATTATATCGTGAATAAAAGACTCCTCGATGGCACGCTTCCGAATAGAAGAAGCTTTCGAAATGAACCGTATTTGCGCGGCCTTCTCGACTGGCGAGTCCCAAAATTGCGAAATCATGATTCTATCCTTGTGAATATGGTGAGGAATGTTATAATATTCCTGCTCAATCGCTACTAACATTGAATCTGTTTTTGAGCGCAAGAGTATCGTGTCTAATCGTAAAGGTACGAATATAAATGATAGGTACAATGTTATTTGCCAAATACTGACGACAGCTGGAAATGGAAGCGGCACCTTAATATAAATAAGATATGTCGCTAAAGCAGACAAAAGTATCCGTAATGCAAAACCCAAAAAACCTAAAGCTGATTTGATGATCATTATGCGCCTCCAACGGCCGCACTCGCGTGTTTTTCAACCTTAGTACCTTTAAGTATATAAAATGTTCCAGTTGAAGCAATTAAACCAAATAATGGCGTTAGATTTACGATATCATCGGAGCCTAAATTAAGTGGAAGTTTTATATTTCTAAAAACCTCAGCCATAATAAAAGGAATAATGACAAATATCAATCCAATTAATATAGACCAAAAGCCCGCACTTCTGTTGGCAACAGGCGCTTTATGAAATAGGCCGTATATGACAGACGGAACAAGAGAGACGGCCGCACCATACATTACAAATTGAAATTGAAAGGCGAGTCCCTGCATATTAACTCTAGATAGCCCATAATATAAAAACGCGAAAACCAGTGTCATAGCTAGTACAACAGGAATCATCATTCTCTTAACCCATGCAAGCACTAATTGTTCTGCTTCTTGCAATTGCTCAGGATTAATTCCACTATTTTTCAATTGAACAGCTTCTTTACGTTTAAAAACATCTACCGCAAGGGTCTGCATGGCTGCTATTAAATAACTACCAGCGCTAGTAATAGTTGCAGCGAAAAACCCCAATATGATAATGCCTAATAATATACCCGTAACAGGAGACATAGAGGACGATAATGGCTTAAATAGAACGGCAAAATAACCATCATCAGGCACTCCAGATGAAACAACTCTGAGAGCAGCACCAAATAAGGTTCCTAAGGCCGCAGGAGCTATCATTTGGCGTGCAGCAGAAACTATAAATCCCACTTTCACTTTTTTTAGGTCTTCTCTCGGTACGTCTTTATTTGCTGCCATTGATTGCCAATTTGCCATATCTACTAAATTGAAAAAGAAAGAGAACGTTATTACTCCAATAATAAAGGACGTAGGGGCATCAATAGTTTTAGAAACGGTTAACATAGCGCTTATCGAGCTTTTTTGAATTATTGTTGGGAAATAAAATATAAGCAGACCAATAATCGCTATTTGAGAAAACAAGGCCAATTTATTTTGTAGAGGGTCGGAAACCACATTGCTTAAATAACCTCCAATGATACAATACCCGCCCACAAAGATCGCAATTGATATTGCTAAAAGAAGCTCATATTTAATTCCACCCAAGGAGGTAACTAATAGGTGGGCAGAGTAGAATATTTCAAAACCAATATTGAGTGTATATCCTATTAAAGTAGCTATCGCTGCAAGCAGGGAAGCCCTAACCCCATAAGTATGGCTTATAAATCCATGAACGGTTCCATCTTTGCTCCCGGCTAGATAACGTTGTAGTTGCCAAGCGATGAAAACTACACCTATAGACCAAGATAGTTGAATAAGAAATACATATAAGCCAAAATAATATCCAAGGTATGAATAGTACCAAATAGCATTAGCAAATGCAAAACAAAGTCCCCAATTATCATTTGTTGTTAGCCGTTCACCAATCCTTGCGCCACCTAAAAAGAAAGTGTTAAATGAATCCATTTTGATATTTTTTCGTACGTGATTTTTTAAATACCATAGATACAATATCCCTACAGACACACAAATAATCGAAAGCATGACTCCAAATGGGCTTACGGCGTGGTGCATAATGTCTCCAGTGAGATCGCGTGAAATTTTATTTATTGCATGGATGTTTGTCAAGTATCTGAATAGTAAACATCCAGACAGTCGGAAAATCACATTAAAAATCGTAAATTTATGCCTGCTAATGCCTGATCCACAAAGCAGGAAGCGACTGCGGTATTGTGTCAATCGATTAAAGCACCGTCATGATATTTTGTGTATAATCATAAATTTCAGAATTAATAATTGACACTTTAGACATTTAATTGTTAATATTTTTTGTGGAATACGGATACACACCCATGAACAATAAATGGCATAACATATGGACAGCTAAAATTGTAAAATATCGTAAACACCCAAATGCCGATCATCTTCGCATAGTCAAGTTAGACCTAGGGTACAAATATCAAGATAATGAATTCATGAATTTGAATCGGAAAATTCTCGATAAACCAAATGGTAAAGTTAAAATATATTCCATCACGAGTGCAACCAACTTCGACAGGCATGATATAGTTGTTCTAGCGTTACCCGGAGCTAAAATACAAAAGAATATACATTCAAATACGCACGAATCTTTTACTTTACATCGAGAAACATTTCGAGGTATTGAAAGTAGAGGTATGCTATGTGCGCCATTTGAACTAGGTTTGAGTGATTCACCGAATAAAGTTTTACTTATACTTCCTTCCAATACTCCTGTTGGAATTCAGTTCACGCCAGATCTAATTAAGACCGCAAGTGCTTCAGCTTAAATCAAGTGCTTCAACTTAAATATTGATGATCTGCTAATTATGTAGCGATATGATCAGTTTAACTCAAACTACCCTCGCTTGAGCGATTAATGTGTGGTCATCCAGGAAACCTGATAGGCCAACAGTCCCGAATTCCTTTACCATTCCGTTTTCTGGGCGAGTCCGCTATCGAGCGCCTGAAACTGCTGCTGATGATCGCAGAACGGCTAATATTTCAAGATGACTGCCCTAGTCGAATTTCTGTTCGAACTGTAAATGAACGCATTTGCGCGATGTTTAATATATTATTATTGAACGTGCCGGACAGCTATGTGTTTCTGCATGTTCCCATTGGTCTAAAGTTTACTGCACGATTGGAGGTAGCCAATGAACGAAGATAATTCGCATCACACCAAGGCAATCCTGAAAACAAGCGAACTACTACAGCTACATATTGCAGAGTACAATGCACTTCGAGCGGAACAGCGTCAACGGCTCGATTCGCAAAACAAAGTGATTCAGGTTTTGACCGTGATGATTGCGGCTGCTGCGAGTGCCATCATCGCTCTCAAAGCTCGCGGTATTGATAATTGGACGATATCTACTATTTTATTGATTATGCCATTCCTGTTCTTGCCGTTTGCGCTTACCCAACAAAACGAGGAAATGATGGTCCGCCGGATAGGTAGTTATATAGTAACTCTACGCGCCCTCATTACAGAATCAGCCGACGAGCGCTACTGGCGATGGGAAGCATTTCACACGTCCACGATTTCCTGGCCTTTGTATATAACGGGATTTTTCCGGCAGGCATTGGTTTCGATCTTTGCTTTAATCAGCCTTCTCGCCGGTTTATGGATAGGGTGGAAACCAACACCCGGACAGTGGGCTCTGTGCTGTGCCGATGTGTTGCTGATAATCCTTTATGGGATGATAGCCCTACTGTCTAAATTAGCGCGCTTTGGCTGTCTAAATTGAGAACCTAGCAATTCACAACAATTGGCAGCAGCTTTAGAAAGATCTCAAAGGTAGTGATGGGGAACGTGTCGCCACAACGCAGATCTCTTCCTCTGGCCGATTGTGCGTAAATGGATAGCTAGCAAGAGGATCTGTAAATGATAGTGGTTTAGCATTCGTGAAGCAACGGGAATTATTAATCTCGTATAGCAGGCCCTCAATGTCGTAGCACCACTTGTGCGGTTCGCTCAAGGCGCTGTGGCAATAAATACTGAAATAAAAACTATCAGGCGATAAAAGAGGAATGCGTTTGGTTGCCCAATAAGTAAAGCGTGGCCACATCCAGAAGGAATTATTAAGATATTTATCAACATATTTAGCGAGGTCCGGTACGGTAACAAGGAGAATACCATCCGGGCGAAGAAGATACGCACAACGGTTTAGTACTATGAGTCCGTCCTCGAAAGTGAAATGCTCAAGAACGTGTTGCATCCGAATCAAATCAAATGAGCCCAGAGATGAAATATCGTCATCACTAGCCATTAGGATATCCAATTGATAATATCGCTGCCCTGCAGGCAGGTGTCGCGGCGGCGGAAGGATATCGAGCAGATCGAACCCTTCCTCCATGTTTAGGCCGCTGCCTACATCAAGCCAGCGAGTACGATGTTCGCTGAGGAGTTTTTGTTGTAGACTCACCCGGTCTTCCGATGAATTAGGCGTGAACAATATTGTGCGCCTTATGTGCTGGCACGTTGCGAACCAGAATGATTGTATATAGCGTACAAGTTTATTAGACATAGTATAAAACATATTTAAATGTATATATAAGTATACTGTGCTGTATATATCATGCCAAATTGTCATAGTAACCAAGAGGCGGTCAGTACCTGGCCGCCTCTTCCGTAAACGATTATTTATCTTTTGGCTGCCAGACGGGCCAAATATATTCCTCTACCATTCCGGTTTCCGGGTTGATCCTCGTCATCGGTTCTGCTGGTTCCCAGCAAGGCCAATGAAATTCCTCGATCACCCCAGTTTCTGGATTTATCCTCGTCGTCGCCATTAACTCCCACCTCCTTTGGGGGAACTCAGTATTTCGTTTTAATCAAGATCGGATGTACCTTGCAATGTGTTCTCAAAAAGCAACCAGCAAAATAATCATCCCAAAACTCTGTTATTGCCTCCCGCCTCTCGTACCCCAGCCTTTTCATTTCTTTACTTCTCAATTCAATCAAATAAACTTGAGTGCCATTTAACCTTGGCTCCGCTTTACTCAAATGCGCTGCGAGTGCTCGCGCGCTTGATTTGTTTTCGAATCGAGGATCATTCATGAAATTCCATCGGCCATCCTCCTCAATAAAATCAGAAAAGATCACAAGGCGTTTGCGCACTTGAGAGTCGTCAATCGCAAACTCCTGGACAGCAACAGCAACGGTCCCCAGAATGTCAGTCCTCTCGTATGGATGTGTTTGGGCCCTCAGCTCGAATTTCCGCAACTCCTTCGAGAATTTCTTCCGAAATATCTTTAAATCCAGATCATACGGTTGCCGCTGAAGCGGGACTCTCCTGCTTAGAATTCGGCCTGGCACATCGTTCAGGGCATCCCCGGTGATCGGGATAACCGTGATCCGATCGCCGCGCCGAAGCCGGCCAGCCTCAGCCCGGATCGCACTGAACGCATCATCCAGGGATTTTGGTTTTATGCTGGCGCTGCAGTCCACAAGGTAGACGACGTGGAGCGGATGCGCCAGCGGCCTCTGAAGCAGCTCGCATGAGGTCAGTGCCATTGCTGCAATCAGGGCCGCTAAAACCATTCCCGCCACTTTCATTCCGCCAACTCCTTAGGTTTCTGATTCCAGGAAGGCAGTTTTTGATTTTGTATATCGGCCGGATTTGAGAAGTGCACATGCTCCAGTTCGAAATATTCCTCAGGCGTGGGGCTATGCCACTGCCGGCGGAAATAGAGGAAGGCGGCAATCCAGGAAGCCAGAACTGCTGGGATCTCAACGACAATGGGTGCCCAGAAGAGCAGCGCAGCGACAATTAAGCCGGCAAACGTGGCTTTCAAAGGAACCGTCCAAAACGGCTCCTGTATGGCTCCGCGCTTGGATCCGCGCTCATGGTGGAGGCGGTAGGATGCCTTCCATTGCTCGCATTTGTGGGCAATTTCAGCAAGGCGGTGTTCAAGACCCTGTTTTTCCGCCTCAAGCCCCTTTTGAGCGGCTGCTTTTTGCTTGATCAGGCACTTAAGCCGAGAATTTGCCTTTTTCCATTCCCAGTAGTCGCGCAGGTGATGGAAAGAATAATGGCTTGCTGCCGCAATCATCAGCGGTGCGCCCAGGGTGATGAAAACGTAGAAGATGGATGAAGCAATGGGGTGTCCTGCAAGGAAGCGGCCCAGGGGATTGTCGTTAAGCCGAGCGGCAAAGGCCACTTGCTGCCCTCGAAGAATTCCCCAGTAGGCCAGGGCAGTTGCGGTAAAGCCGGAAAGTATCCGTATTGCCCAGCGCCAGGCCTTTGTGAACTTTTCAGATGAAAGGCTTTCCCAGGCAAAATGAAAGGCAAGGGAGCCGATCAGGGTGATACCGGTTGCGGACATTACCTGCGATGCCGGGTCTGTAATGTCTAGGACATCTAGCGCCGGCGCCAGCATCGTGATCTCGGCAATGGCGACAATTACGGCTGATATTGCAACCAGAAGCGGCAAGACAAATGGTGGGGTCTGCTCGCCCAGGCGCTCCTTTACGAGTTGCCATTTGTGCTCTGCCTCGGGAATTGCAGCCCGGACGTGCTCAATAGTCTGTTCGAAATTTTTCTGGCGGGGTATTGACTCCTGGTTTGCCCGGGATGCTTCCTGGTCGAAGTGGGAATGGATATCGGCAAGGCCTGGATCAATTGCAACTCCATGCGCGCCTTGGAAAAATGCATCCGCCTCAAGCTGGCGAATATTGCCTGACCTGCGTAGCTGTGATTTGAAAAGTGAACTTGATGGCATAAAATACCTCCGGAGGTCAGATCTGGCGGTTTTCACCGCGGCTGGAAAATCTGCTGGCAAGGAATATGAGTAGGAAATATATGGCAACGACTAAAGCAATGAAGAGAAGCGCTTTTGCCGCGACCGGCAGCAGGGTAACTACGGCGTGCTCCAAATAGCAGCCGGCAACCAGGAAGACGACCAGCGCAACCATGCCCTTGCGGCTGAAGCTGAAGATTTCCTGGACTGAGACTGCCCGGACCATGACCAGGATTGCCAATACCGCCAGGGCAAGGCCAACGAGCGGAACCAGAATATGCAGCATTTTAAAATTTCCTCCCAAAAGAAAAAGGGCACCTGTCGTTTCAAGTACCCTTTTTGGAATCACACAGATTCCAAGACCTTTTTGGCCTGAAGCAGTTTTGCAAGTAGGGCTTTTTCCTTGTCCAGATCTTGCTGGAGTTCGGAAACCCGCACCTGTTGCTTGTCAATCTGCTGCAGGATGTTTTCAACCGGCGTCTTCGGCACCCAGGCCTTGCGGCCTTTCGGGGGAGCGGAAGATGGCTGTTCTTTGGCCTCAGACTTTTTCTCTGCGCTCATAGCTTTCCTCCTTGAGCTTTTCGGACAAAACCTCGACTGTTGGCGGCCCAAGCAGCCGCCTTTCACCTGTATCTACTTGCAAATGCTGTTGAGCTTGCTTGGCCGCTTTGACCTGCTCCCAAATCCAGGCATTAAGCGCCTGGATTGCCTTTCGCTTTAGCGGCAGCTCGACGTGGGTATATAGGGCATGGGGATCATCGCCTAAGGAATGGCCCATTAGGGCTTTACGAACATCAGCGACAATTCCAACCTCAAGCAGCCTTGTATTGAACGTGTGGCGTAGATCATGGAAGCGCATCGCCCGTATCCCGCTTTTCTTTAATGCCGTCTTCCAGGCCGTCTTTATCCTGTTGATCGCATTTCCCTGGAACGTGAAGACAAGGCCTGATGATTTCCTTTGGCCTTCAAGCAGTGAAACCATCCGATCGGTTAGCGGAATTTCCCTCTGTTCACCTTCGGCTGTTTTCGAATGCGAGACGGAGAGAAGTCCGCGCTGGAAGTCAACATCCTCCCAGCGTTGAGTGAGAAGTTCTCCTCGCCTCATGCCTGTGTCAATGGCACTAAGGATGATGGGCTTAAGGTGGACTGCAGCTGAGGTGAGCAGTTTTTGTTCTTCTTCAAAACTCAGGACCGGCCGCTTGCGGTGCCGGGCCCTGGGAAGCCGTAGCCTGGTTAGCGGGTTTGCGGCAACAATGCCTTCATCCTGAGCCCAGAAAAGCAGGTGGCGGACAACCGCAAGATCGTGGCTGATGGTCTTCTCTGTCAGTTTCTTTTGCTTTAGCCGCTCCATGCGGTATACCCGGACAGTGCCTTTGGTTATGGAGCGAAGCGGCAGGCCTCCCCAGAAGGGAAGGAGCTGCTTTAGGCGCTCCAGGTGCCAGGGCTTGACCTCGCCTTCGGCAATAAAGCGGGCGGCAAGCTCCTGAAATTTCATTTCGGGCTGAAGTTTTGTGATGCCCTCCTGGCAGGTCAAAAGCTCCTCTTCGAACTTGCGGCCAATGGTTTCGGCAAGCTTTCGGTTGCCTGTTCCTGTTGAACGGGCATGCCTAAGGCCGTTTAGGGTTATGTAGGCCCAAAAGATTCGTCCTCGCTTGTAAAGCGTCAATGGGAATACCTCCTTGTTGTTGTATTTGGCGCTTGATCACCCAGGCGGCAACTTGGTTTTTGAAGAAAATCAATTTGCCGCTCTCAGAGGGCCGCAGGTGCGGCAGTCCCTGCCGCATGAGCTTGTGCCTTACGGTCCACTGGCAGCAGCCAAGCATCTTTGCCACCTGCTTGATTGAAAGCGCCTCGCCAAGCCCGGGCGCCACCAGATTCTTGCTTTCATCATTCATCTGCCTTCCTGCAATGCCTCCTGTAATCCTTCCTGCATTGCTGCAGGAGGGTAATCGTCCATTTCGACCAATGGAATTGCGGTACTGCTTGCCTCCTGAAAAGTCCGACTACCTATGCATCTGCGCATAATCTGCTCCCCGTTATTTCCTTTTCCTTCCTGATCCGCCAAGCAGGGTCCAGACATATAGAAGAAAGCCAAGCAGTAGGGCAATGGACATTAAAGGCAAAAGCCCATAGGGGCTGTAGAGCAGATGGCGCACATAGAAGAAAGACCAGATAATCAAGAAAAACAAGATCAGCCACCCAAAGCCACGCAGGGGAAGGAGCAGCAAGAACAGCCAAAAGGGCAATTTCTGGTGTGGCGTGGACAAATCCTTGGAGCCGCACTGGGAGCAGACCTCGGCAGAGCGGGGATTGGGGTGTGAGCGCGGGCAGAGTTTTACGCCATAGCTTGCGCCGCACTGCGGGCAAAAGCTTGGCTGCCCCGCGGTCATCCTTTTACAGTTGTTGCAAAATCGCATATATGGATTCCTAAATGAGCGGGAACCTTTCACTTCCTTCTGGACGAGTCCAGATGGATGCAAACAGTCCCTCGCCATTAATTTCGGATAGGGTTGAAAACCAAAAGATCTTCTGGGTTTGCGCCTGAACGGTTTTGCGGATTTCTTCCAGGCGCCTTTGTGACTGCGCTATGACAAGCACCCTGAATTGCTTGTTCTTGAACTCGATTTCGAATTCGCCTGATGCTGCATACCTGATGTACAGTTCAACCTTTTTGGACCAGACCTTTTGGCTTTCCGTTCCGCGATCGACCTCGCAGAACATGGACTTGATGCCTTCCGGGGTTTCAAGCTCAAAATACCCGTCAGGCTTTATTGGTGAATTTTCAGAAAGTACTTTTTGGAAGCTTTGCCAACGGATCAAACTGATGCCAGGCGTTGAGAAAATTTTGAACCGCAGCTGGACATAAATGTGGTTTACCGCCATCTGGTGCAAGATGAATGGTTCGCTTGTAAGGACAGAATTCTCGGGACGCTGGATTGGCTGAAACCGCCTGCCGGTAATCAGGGCGGATTTTGGCGAAAGGCCATACAGTGCCTTGATGCCGCGCTTTTCTGTGGCGATAAAGTAGCGGCGAAGAAATCCTGCCTTTACAAGTTTTGAAAGCCAGGCATTGGTGGTGCTTACGGAAACGCCCTGCCGGCCTGTTATCAAAGCCGCCTGCTCGCGGTCTACAAGGCGCATCTCTGCAAGGGCGAAAAACAATTGCCGGTCGCAGTCCATCACGATCCGGTTATTCCCATTCACGAAGCACTTCCTCCTTGGCATTTCCTGTTAACGTTTTTGGCCGGCGGCTGCGGATATCCGCCTCAATGTCGCTACGCCTCCTTGCATAAAATGCTCTCGAGCGCTGCAGAAGGTCTGAAAAGGAAACCTTTGGAATTTCCACCGGCGGGATTTCAACCTGGCGATATTTGTAATGCCCGGTTTTTGCAATGCAGTTGCGCTTGGGCAGGTTCTTTAAAAGCTCGGCAAGCGCTTTGCCGCCGTCGAGCATTGAAGCGGCTGTTGAGGCATCATCGCTTGATACCTGGAAAAATATATGAGAACCGATTGCCTGAATGGCAGAGCGGATGTCCTTTGGGAACTGATCCAGGAATTGATTTGTGGTGGTCAGTGATACCGCAAACTTGCGCGCTTCTGCAAAAAGCACGTCAATTCCTGAGTCCTGAGCTAGCAGGTTCTGGATTTCGTCGCAGTAGAGCGTGAATATTTGCCGGGTGCGCCTGCGGAAAACCTGCTGCCTGATCTGGCCAAGAATCAAACTTCCCAGGGTTGAGGAATGGCGGCCAAGCCTACCTTTATTAAGGTTTACGAGAACCCATTTGCCGCTGTCAAAGCAGTCGAGTAGATCAACCGTTGATTTTTCCTGCCCGATGATGTGGCGGAAGTGCGGATCAGTTGTGAACTCAGCTGCTTTATTCAGAACCGGATCGCGTTTAACTGCTTTGTATGCCTCGCTGAGCGGTTCAAAGCGCAGCTTAAAATATTCTCTGATGTCGGGATTGGAAACGTGCTTTAAGCACTGCGCCCGGAATGCCGAATCCATCAGGAACGGCCCGAGTTCAACCAGGGTTTTCCTGCTCTGGCAAAGAGCATAAAGGCTGTTTCGCAGCAATTCCTCGGTCGGCGCCCCAAATGACGACAGGCCCCAGCGGTCCTTAAGGATGGTTGTCGTTGAGACAACATCAACGAACGGGTCGCGCCCTGACGGCTCCAGAATATTGAGTCCTATGGACCAGTCGGGGTCCGAGGGATCAATGACTACTAGCTGCTTGCTTAAATCAGTGCCGGCGCGCTTTTCTTCAGCCGCGATGGCTGCAAGCAGCAGGGGAATTGTGTCGCCATGATGGTCGAAAAAAACAAATCCGCGGCCGGCCTTGATGTCCTGCATGCACATCCGCAGTAGCAGCCTGGTTTTACCTGAGCCTGTTTTGCCAAGCACGACCATGTGCTCGGCGCGCTTGATATGGGGAATGTAAAAGTGCTTTTTCGATGTCCTGCGGTCGATCACCATCTTGCCCAGATCAAGGCCGCCCGTGAGGCGCTGATCTCCGAGCCGCATGAGCCGGTTCCAGGTGTTGGCGAGGATTGTTTCGAAAAAAACCATGGGCATTTGCTAAATCAAAGATTGCTATTCGTTAGCGAAGCTTTCCTGTCTCCATATGCGATAGACATTTTCATCGAAGCCTTATCGGCATACATATCGCTATCTGCGGCAAGAGCAAGTTCCCGGAATGTTCTGCCAAGCGATCTAGGAGCTATGCCAACTGATATAGATACGTGTAGTAAATCGCTTCCAAGACGGATTGGGTGTTCATGAACAGCCAGACGAATTTGGTCGGCGCGTTTTCTTGCGACCCGGGGAGAGCAATGGTTCAGAATGATCACAAATTCATCGCCACCGCTTCGAATAATTTCATCTCTCTCCCGCGCGTCCATGTGGTCTGTTCCGTACCTGTACAGATCCCATGTCCGTATTGCCGACTGAATTGTTAACGCAATTTCTCGAAGTACTACATCGCCGGCAGCATGACCGTATTTATCGTTTACCTCTTTGAAGTCGTTTACATCAATGAAGAGCACAGCACTGACAGCTGGCGGTAGGGGTTGATCCTCAATAATCCAGGGATATGCGCTTCGAACACGAACGCCGGTAAGCAGATCGAATTCATTCCTAACCCGCTGTTCCTCAACTTTTAGGGCTAATATCCGGTTCTTTTTTTCAAGTTCGGCAACGGTGCCTATAAGAAGTTGGTTCTGGGCACGTAGAACACGGATTTCTAGACCATTTTGAATTGCTATGAATGCGAGCTGTGCTGTAGATGCTTCTACGGTATGGCGGGATGTTGGATGATCAATCTCTTGACGGACATCTCCGGCACCGTTATTTTGTGCGTGGTGGTCTTCAGGCCCGTATTGATCGTATGAAGGCCGGTGGGCGGTCATCTCGAACCTCCTGAGTTCGGGGTGGCTCCGCATCTGCGGAGCCGGCGTTGTTTGCGCAACGCCGGCATTATCTTTCGCATTTCTGAAGCGCTGAAAATGATAATCGTGCAAGTCAAGAACGAAAGGCCAGCTGATCCCCCTCGATTTTTGTCACAGCAGAAAATTTCGTTTATGGAGGGTAGCTACTTCATTCGAAAGGCATTTTCGTAAAATAAAAAACGAATCCAACGATTTCGCGCTGCTTTGGAAAGGTTGAGTGCCGGCGTTATGGATAGCAGGAATCTGGTCGTTGCCTGGTGTCCAAACCCGCGCTTTAAAGGATCAATGCTGGAAATTATCGAGGATGCTTGCTTTAAATCTTCTTGACTATCAGTTGCAAGCACACTGCCTGCCGCCCAATTAATTGCCATGGTGTGCTCAAGGCTTCCTTGCCCGTAAAATTTGGCTGCTTGATGGATTAGATTAAATGCGCGTGGTATGCCGGATGATGGTTCAATGACATTCAACTGGCGCTGGCTCGCCATGCGGACCTGGATGAAATCTGAATATCCGACGCGCTCTACTTCAACACGGGCTTTTTCAAGCTCTTCTTTAGCCGCCTCATCTTCTCCCTTTTGAAAATGTCCGACTGCCCGCTGATGGTAATGTTCGCTCCCAAGCCTGCCTTCACGGACAAGGACCGCGGCATCCGCCTGGTCAAGCACAGACATCGCTGCATCAGGTTGCCTAGATTTCAATAGAGCATTCGATGCGATGAGCGCGGATTGATGATATTGCTTGAGGAATGCTCGGTCGCCAAGGCTGGCGTCAAAGGCAAGCGATGCGCAATGCATGGCTTCAAACGCATATTCAATGGAGCGTCTGGCATTTCCGGCGTGCGTGAGCATCCAGGCAGGATTTTGAAAGACAATCGCCCGCAGCCGAAGCATCTTGGGATTGCTTGCGCGGGCAACAAATGGGATGTAAAGCCGCAGTGCCCTTTCACCAGCAAGGAAGTTTTCTGATCTTGAATATATGCTGAAGGTCTTTTCGATTTCCCGCTCAAAAGCATCCAGACTCCTGCTGTTTCGTAACGGGCTTTCGATGCGTGATTTTTTCCTGAGCAGGTCCCACTGCCGCTCATCTGAATATTCTTTGAGCAAGCCAGTGATGGGAGGCACTAGAAAGGTCGGAACATCCTCATATTCCCGGGATTCGGTTTGACGGATATTAGGGCGCCCTGTCTGGAAAAGGCGAGCAATTGTATTTACAGGTACTCCAAAGCCTTCATGCAGGAGCCGGATTGAACGGTAGTACTGCGCGGCGCTTCCCGGTCTAGGAATGGATGCAAACTCAACCACGACCCATGAAACTCCTCAGAAATTTTTGATCAGCAGTTCCTTGTACCGGTTTCCTGCTTTCTTCTGCGCACTGTAGGCAAGCTCAATAGGTTGCATTTTAAACCTGGAGAAAATGGCCCTGACTTTGGGGACATCGTTCAGGGACAATATGAACTTGCCATTGATCTGCGAAAGCAATTCTGCCATTGAAATGTAGTCCTCCTCCTTCAAATTGAACTGGTAAAGGGCTTTCCCAAAATACGGCGGGTCAAGGTAGAAAAAGGTGGACGGCCGGTCTGTCCGGCGGATGATCTCTTCATAAGACAAATGCTCGATTTGTGCATTCTGTAGCCGGCGGGCTGTTTCCGAGATCATCTGTTCAAGGCGTTCCTGGTCCCAATGGGCTGACTGCACAACCTGGATTCTGAAATTACGATGTGCAATGAGGCCGGCAAAGGCAAGCCTTTGGAGGTAGAAGAAGCGCGCGGCCCTCTGAACATCGGTAAGCGATGCCGGCGGGGTATTGAGAAGTAGTTCGAAAAGCCGCCGGGCGGCCACCATGCTCTTCAATTGCCGGACAAGTTCCGGTGCATGGCTTTGGCAAACCCTGAAGAAATTGACAATATCGTCGCTTAAGTCATTCAGAATCTCTACCTTAGACGGTTCCTTGTGGAAAAAGACCTGGGCGCCTCCGGCAAAGGGCTCAACATATGTCCGATGTAGCGGTATTTGCTTGATTATCAACTGGGCAATACGGTTTTTGCCACCGATGTAGCAAAGCGGTCCTCTCATTGGGCAGGTTGATTAATTCTGAAAAGGCGCTCTACGGCACAATGAAGGCCAAGGGCTGCGGCATCTAGGGCCGGTTTGGCTGCGGCAGCAAGCGATGGCCAAATCAGGCGGACGATTTCCCTGAGCTGGTCCATGCGCAGGAGCGGCGGCATTCTGAAGCTTTCAAAAAGCTTGCTTTGGGATGTTTTCTCAATCGGAATGCCCTCAGTCCTAAATATCCCTTCTGCCTGGGTGTAGAAAAGCTCGATGCGCCCGCTCTGGACATCAGCGCCATTGATGAAAGCGTTTTGAATATTGAAAAGGCTTATGGCGCGGTGAATGAACGCCGAAAGACTGTCTACTGCCTTTGCCGGATCGTTTGGGAGCTGGTGCTGCTGGATATCCTCCAGTTGTATACCGCGGAAAAGAGCAATAGCCATAGACCGGCGGTGAATGGCAACAGCCGCCGAAAGCGGGGTGGGCATTTTAATTTTTGGTTTTAATGATTGAAAAATGAACGGAACTGTTCGATAGTCGGTTTTCTTACAGAGAGGCGCCGGTATGCGGCAAGCACCTGCTCAGGAGCGTGATTTTGGCAGATCTGAACATAAAAATGGATATTGGCTTCATCCTTTAGCTTTCGGGCAAGCTGGATGGCGAAGTATTCCTGAATGCTTCCGGCTGAAAATGAGGCCCCCTGTGTTTTAAATTTATCGAGGATGCTCATAGATTTGAAAATGCAAGCATACCCTGCTCAGCAACGGGATGATCCTTTTCTAAGCGGCGAACATTGTCCCGAAGGGCTTCATAGATGTCCTTGAAAAGAAATTCAACCGGAACGCGGTATATGGCCGAAAGCTGGAATGCTGTGGTCAGCTTTGGCAAACACCTGCCGGCTTCCAGATTTGAAAGCATTTGCCGCGATTTTATTCCAAGGAGCTCGACCACTCTCTCCTGGCTCAGTCCTAGACGGCGGCGATATTGCAGCAGGTTGTTGGGTACTTTAGTTTTTGTTTTATTCATTTCTGAATATTTTCTCCTTACATTTCGGACATTATCAAATTTCTGGAAATGCAGGAAGCCGTGCAATTGTATGCTTTTAATAATTATTTAATAAGTTTTGTGAATATCAGATGGATAACCCCTTTATAAAGCATGCCTAGCCAGATTATGTAGGCTGTACAGCATATTTTACCGAGTAATTTTGTGATAGCATGCGAACCATGGACAACGAATCTGGTGATTCAGGCAATCCCAAGCCCCAGCCTTCTCCAGAACCGGACCAGCCTAATGATCCAGAAGACCCTGACTTTTGGTCGCCGCATGGTGATGATGTAATTCCGCTTTCGGATTACGTGCCCCCGTCCCCCAAAAAATAATTAGGGCAATAAGCGGGATTCCAATCGCACTCGCAACCAGTGCCCGGCGCAAACGGCGAGCTTTAATTCTTGCGACGATCGTAGACTGCGCATTAGCAAAAGACATGCCTTGGGCAGCCTTACCAAGGGCTTCCTCGCGTGAAGAGTACTTTTCCGCAACCATGATTAGCCTTTGTTCATCCGGAGGTGGCCATCTATCAATCGGATCAAGCGCATAAAGAGAGAGTATTGCAAGGATAGCCCATATACCGGCCCCTATACCTAACGACCACCAACGCATTCCATATCCGTGGGAAGCTGCAAAGCCGAACCACGCTGCAAGTGCAGCACCAAAATACCAAAGGCCGCGCAATAAGGTTAAGGATTTTGCTTCAATACGCTCGATCGCCGTATTGATCCATTCCTGCCTCTTCCAGGACATGTCCCAAACCCACGAATAATCGCAACTTTGTTTTGGTTTCCACGGCGCGTTCCGCTTCGAAAATTCTTCCATCTTTTGTCTGATATTTTTGTTCGTGCTCATGTTCATCCAGCTTTAAATGTTATTAGAACTGAAAAAACAATCGGAATCTTCGCTTTGAGTAAAGGTTTTGCCGTTGCGCTACATGGTCATATTGCCACAGTTCAGGCGAGTCCAATCAAAAGGATCCTGCAGCTTGGAATGGGTGAAGCTTCGGATGGTGTCTACTAGTGGTGCTCGCTTTTCGGAACGGCTAAATGTGTTCCATATCTGTTCAACAGCTGCGGGTGTATAGTGCGGAGTGAAGAATCATCCAATAGGAGAATTCCGCATGGATAATACGGCCAATTGTCGTCAATTCCTTCTTGCACCGGCGCTCCTGGGGCTCATGCTGTTCTGCTGCTTTGCCGCACCGCCGCTAGGCGCGCAGCAATCCCCGCCGAAGCTGTCACCGCAGCAACGCGCCATTATCGCCAAAATCAATACACTGCGCGGCCTGCGCCCCGCCGCGCGCGCCGCGGCCACACTCAAGCTGGCTCGGGCAATCCGAGGATTGCCACCCTCAATGGTGCAGGTCATGTTGGCTAATGCCTTGGCGAACTTATCCACCGAAGGCGATCCCGGCGGGCCGTCTGTCTTGCAAGAAGTGACCACGACTCTGGCCGAGTCGCTTCGGCACAAACAGTTGCCCGCGAACAATCCCGGCGTCAATATGGCCTATCTGGAACTCGCTTCGCTGGTGCGGTACGAGCACATGCAGACTGATCTCCAGGTACCGCCATTCACTGCCGCAATGGCGCGTTTGGCGCGGCAAGACGCCCGCCGGCAAGCGGCAGATTTCTCCTTGCATGATTTGCACGGCCGCTTATGGAAACTTAGCCAGTTGCGCGGCAAAGTGGTGCTGGTGAATTTCTGGGCCACCTGGTGCCCGCCATGCAGGGCGGAAATTCCCGATCTGGAGGGGCTGGCGCGGCGCTACGGCCCGCACGGGCTGGTGATCTTAGGCATTGACGATGAAGCGCCAGCCAAGATTCTGCCCTACGTGCGCCAGGCTGGCGTTAATTATCCCGTGCTGCTCGACCCCGGCGATCGCGTGCACCGGCTATATAGCGTGGAAGGCATTCCGATGAGTTTTCTTTACGACCGCGCCGGCAAGTTGGCGGCAGTGGCTATGGATATGCGCACGCGACCGCAGTTCTTGGCCATGCTGAAGCACGCTGGACTGCAATAAAATTCCGCATTTCGTTTGCATTCCAGTGCGACGCGCATTCAAGCTCCATAAAACTGATTGCGGGATATTTGGGGACTTCTCAATTTACCCGTGCGAGAAAGAACTTCTGGCTTTGAACTTTATATAAATAAAATCATACATTTTCACGTCTTCGGTCTGGCGCGAATTTTATTTATGATGCGTTCATGCGCCCATCGCTTAATTCCAAACGGTCCATGCTTCACGCGAAGCTGAAAAGCATGAATCCTGAGATTTCGCCAGAATTGAGGCCGCGCCATCAAGCCCAGATCAAAGAGTTGCGGCGCCTGTTCCCAAATTTAACTGAAGAGGAGCTTGTGCGCGGGCGGGACAAGCTAGAGCAATATTTGCTTCTGGCGCTACGCATATTTAACCGCTTGGAAGCAGAAAAAAAGGGAACTCCTTGACGGATCACGATTCATCCAATTAGGATTCAGAAAAGGTCGAAATTAATTAAAGTCTAAATGGTTAGAAAGAAATATATATGAAGCAGTTCTACGCATATATCCGCGTTTCCACAGCAAGGCAGGGAGAACAGGGAGTGTCGCTCCCTCAGCAGAGAGAAGCAATTGAACGATACGCCAAAATTCACGAGCTTCAAATCAGCCGATGGTTTGAAGAGCGAGAGACAGCCGCAAAACTTGGCCGGCCTGTTTTCACCCAAATGCTTTCACTACTGCGAAATGGGCGAGCCTCTGGCGTCATCATCCATAAAATCGACAGGAGCGCCAGAAACCTTAAGGACTGGTCGGATCTCGGCGAACTAATCGATTCCGGAATTGACGTTCGTTTTGCCAATGATTCCGTTGACCTGCAATCACGCGGCGGCCGGCTCTCGGCTGATATTCAAGCCGTCGTGGCCGCCGACTACATCCGCAACTTGCGCGAAGAGACCCGCAAAGGTTTCTACGGCAGGCTAAAGCAGGGGATATACCCGCGTCCTGCCCCGTTGGGATACAAAGACCAGGGCCCGGGAAAGCCAAAAACGCCCGATCAAATGACCATGCCCTTGATCAGGCGAATGTTCGAGCTGTATGCCTCAGGCCAGTGCGGCATCATCGAGTTGAGCGATAAAATGGATTGCCTGGGGCTGCGTACAAAATCAGGGGGGAAGGTAGGAAAAACCGTCATTTCCCGTATTTTGTCCAATCCCTTTTATGCCGGCCTGATCGAAATTCAGAAAACCGGCGAAATCTACCAAGGCGCACATCAGCCGATAATTTCCGCCTCGCTATTCGAAAGGGCGCGCGCCGTGGCAGAGGGCAGGACCAACGCAAAAATTATTCGGCACGATTTCCTTTTTCGCAGGCTGGTGCGCTGTGCCCACTGCGGATATTCGATTATCGGCGAGATCGCAAAGGGCAATATCTACTACCGCTGTCATACCCAAAGCTGTCCCACGAATTCTGTGCGTGAAGAGAAGTTAAATGATGAAGCAATTTCGAAATTCAAGCCACTTCAATTTACCGCGGAAGAGGATTACGTCATCAACGACATCATTGCGGGATTTCGGCAGGATTGGGGAAACAAAGAAGATGAATTTAAGGCCGGCTTGCGCCTTCAGGAGTCCCAGATTTCATGGAAATTAAACCGCCTGGCCGATGCCTATCTTGATGGTGTGTTCGAAAAAACAATTTTTGAGGAACGCCGAACCGCGCTTCTGTTGGAGAGGCAAAAGATCAACAATGTGACCTCGGGTCAAGAGCCGCTGCCTGACATGCCATCGAAGTTGGAAAAATTCCTCGAACTCGCAAAAAGCGCATATTCATTGTATTTAAAAGCAAATCCCTACGAAAAACGTGATCTGCTGGAAATCTCAACCTCGAACCGCGAGCTGTGCTCCAAAACCCCTGTATTTACGCTTGATTCTGTATTCCGCGAGGTCGCAAACCGCCAAACTATCCCGCCTGGTAGCGCTACCGGGAATCGGACCCGGATTCCCACATTGAAAGCGTGGTGTCCTAACCATTAGACGATAGCGCCATGCGTTTTGCCTTTAGATTTTATCAAATATGGCGGTTTTTTTCAACTGCGTCGCATTGTGCCACTAGCTTGGAAACATTCTTGTATTTGGGCTTAACCCCGCCAAAGTGCAAAAGGTTTTTCCAAGCCAAGGGGTTGCCTGAGTGAATTTACGCGCCGGGAAAAGGACAGGCAAATTTTTCGCCAATCCTTCAAATTTCCTGAAATTTGACACATTTGCTACAATTAAACTACAGGATAAACTAAAAAATCATGGACCAGACAAACGGGACAAATGGAATAAAAGTAGCGACAACAGAGACGCAAGCCGAAACAGGCGCGCTCCATAAAGTTATTATTATCGGTTCAGGGCCGGCCGGCCTTACTGCGGCTTTGTACGCTGCCCGCGCCGAGCTCCGGCCGCTGGTCATTGCCGGCATCACGCCCGGCGGCCAGCTGATGATGACAACAGAAGTTGAAAATTTTCCCGGGTTTATCCAGGGCATAATGGGGCCTGACCTCATGAACAACATGATAAAGCAGGTAGAGCGGTTTGGCGCAAAAATTTTATATGAAATTGTCAGCGCCGTTAATTTTGCCGCGCGGCCGCTGGTTGTGAAAACCGAAAGCGGCGAGTACAGTGCGCAGAGCGTCATTTTGGCAATGGGCGCGGAGGCGAATTGGCTTGGGCTTCCCGGTGAGCAGCGCTTGCGCGGTAAAGGCGTTTCCGCGTGCGCGACGTGCGACGGGTTTTTCTTCAAAGGAAAAGAAGTGGCTGTTATCGGCGGCGGCGATTCGGCGATGGAGGAGGCAAATTTTTTGACAAAATATGCGAACAAGGTGACGATAATTCACCGGCGCGGTGAATTCAAGGCCTCAAAAATAATGTTGGAGCGCGCGCAGGCAAATCCAAAAATTGCTTTTGTGCTCAACAGCGAAGTTGCGGATGTTTTGGGCGAAAATAAAGTTGAAGGCCTGAGGTTGAAAAATACGGCGAGCGGCGATGTTTCGGAAATGAAAATTGACGGATTATTTTTGGCAATTGGCCACCATCCAAACACAGGGCTCCTGAAGGGGCAGGTGGAACTGGATGAGCGCGGATATGTAAAGGTTTTGAACAATACGCGCACAAGTGCGGAGGGCGTTTTTGTGGCCGGGGATATTGGCGATCCGCGGTACCGCCAAGCGGTTACTGCCGCGGGCATGGGTTGCATGGCGGCTTTGGATGTGGAAAAATTTTTGACGGAAAAATAAAAATAGCGGAAGATGGGAATAACGGGAAGAACAAAAATAATTTTAAAGGCACGTCTCGGGGGAGGCGTGCCTTTTTTAGAAAACTCGATATTGTGGTTCACGGATCCGGGTCCAGCAACCTCACGGTTGCTGTTCGTTTACAGGACTCCGATTCCAACCGCTTGAAACAAATCAGCGGCATATGCGCTGCCATCGCTTTTTTAAGCGCTTGGACGCATGGCCTCAACATTGCCACTTCTTTTTTAGCGGCAGGTGTTTGGAGCTGATCCCGCAGCATTCCAAATGCTGCTACATAGCCAGCTGCCTCCTTGCTTTCTGCGGTTTCCAGGGCCGCGCGCTCACGGGCTTGCCGCGCCGGTTGCGTGAATAGCCGCGGCAGAAAGGCCGCGACACGGATGAAAATTGGCCGTTGCCGCGGTTTCTGGGCGTTTATTTGGCCCATCAGCACCAACAAGAGTAAAAAACCAACAGCCAGGATCCATATCCACGGGTCCATTTTGTTTCGGGTTGTCATTTTCATAGCTCCTCCTTGAGCTGTGAACAATTCTCAAGCATATTCTATTTCATGTCCGGATATTTTGTCCAATGTTCGGATATTTTGTTCAATGTCCGGATATTTTGTCCAATAAGTTTTGGAGGCCTGATTTTCCATCAACAAAAACAAAAAACGCGTGGGAAATTCACGCGTTACACAATAATTTCCGCAACAGTTTACGCACCAAGAGGCGCGGATTCCGGCTCTTTTACTAAAATTGTTTTATGCGTTTGCCCGTTCAACATAACTGCTGGTGCGGGTATCAATGCGAATTGTGTCTCCTTCTTTTATAAACATTGGCGTTTGCACGACAAGGCCGGTTTCCAAAGTAACGGGCTTGGTTATGCTTCCGGCAGAATTGCCCGTAATCGCAGGCGGGGCTTCGGCGACTTTTAGATCAATTTTAATAGGCAGTTCTATTGAAACCGGATTTCCGTTGTAGTGCAAAACCATAACTTCCATGCCTTCTTTCAGGAATTTCTCCTGTTCTTGGGTGGCCTCTTTCGGGAAATCAATCTGCTCGAAATTTTCCTGGTTCATGAAATGCGTGCCGCCGCCATCGGCATACAGGAAGCTGGCGCGTTCGCGGGTGACATCTGCCTCGCTGATTTTTTCGCCGAACTTAAATGAATATTCGATAACTTTTCCGTTGATGATGTTTTTTAGTTTGGTTTGCATTACCGGCTTTCTTTGTGCGGTGCGCATGAAATTCGACCATATCACCTGATACGGCTGGTTATCCATGTTGATGATCAAGCCAAGTTTAATATCCGAGATGTCCATAGGGAAGTAGTTGGGAGTTAATAGTTGGTAGGTGGTAGTTAGTAGTTGGTAGTTAGTAGTTAGTAGTTAGTAGGTGGTTAACTTGCCACGAACGGCAAAAGCGCCATATGCCGCGCACGTTTCAAGGCAATGGTTACCATTCGCTGGTGCTTGGGGCAGGTGCCTGTTCTTGCGTGCGACAATATTTTTGCATGCGGGGACATGAAGCGCCTCAAGGTTTGCGAATCCTTGTAATCAACATAATTAATTTTATTACTGCAGAAATAGCATACTTTTTTTGCTGTTGTTTGCATTGTGTTCCTTTATAATTAGCGTTTGCTTCAACGGTTTTAGACAGAGGCCCTCATTCAAAGCGGACGTTTTTGGGCCCGAGGCCTTGTCAAAACCAAGCCATTTAAAATGGAATATCTTCTACGGTGATTTCTTCGGCATCGGTTGGGGCGTCCTGGCTTATGGTTGGGATTTCTTCGGGCTGGGAGGCCGAATCCGGCGCATTGTTTGCATTTGCGCTTGCGCTGCCGCCGAAGCCGCTGCTGTTTGCGCCTTTGGAATCCAACATGATCATGTTATCAAGAATAATTTCGGTGCGGTTTTTCTTTACGCCGTCGGTTCCCTGCCATGACCTGGTCTGAATTCTTCCTTCAACGTAAACGCGGCTGCCTTTTTTCAAGTATTGGTGGGCGATTTCGCCGAGTTTTCTCCAGGCAACGATATTGTGATATTCAACCTGGTCTTGTTTTTGTCCGCCGGCATTGGAATAGACATAGTTGGTTGCTATTGAAAACGAGCAGACATTAACACCTTGGGGCGTTGTGCGCATTTCCGGATCGCGCGTCAGCCGGCCGATTATTAAAGCTTTGTTTAAATCCATATGTTTTGCTTTGCGGCCCGTTCGGGCCTTAATTATTGTTGCGTTAAACGCGTTAAATGTTTGTTAAATCCTCGGATAAGGCCTCTTCTATTTTCTGATTAAGTTTTTCATCGGAAATTTCCGCTTTGCCCTCGCTTGTTTGTTCGGTTTTTTCGCCTTTAAAGCCCGATGCTTTGGCGCGCTCGCTTCTGCTGCGATTCATTTTTTCCTGGGCTTCGGCGTCTTTTTGTATTCGTACCAGCGCTTCTTCGATATTAACTACAATATGCCTGATAATGTCGGCCGAGGAACGGAGCTTTAAATCCAGCTCATTTACCTGCTTGCCGTCCATTTCGAAAACAACCGCATCGTAAAAACCGTTCCTGGTTTTTTTAATGGGATAGGCGAGCTTTTTTTTACCCAATTTTTCTTCTTTCACAACCGTGCCGCCAAGCTCAGTTATGTATTTTAAAACCCCGTCTGTAACAGCGGGGATTTGGTCATCTGAAACACTTGATGCAACTATGTACATCATTTCATATTTCGGCATGATGATCAAAATCCTTTCTTGTTCGCAACTTAGCCAAGGGAAGCCGAACGCGAAGCGTGAGGATTCCGAGCTGAGGAGCAAATATGATTTATCTTATCATCGCCCCGAATAGCTTGGGGCGAATATGTGAATATTAACTTGTACAGGGATTTTATCAAAAGAGGGCTTTTTTGTAAAGGGCGCGTTTTGGTTGAATGCCTTTGCAACCTTTAGGCTGGATGCTGGAATTTAGAGATTTGTTGAAAATTGCTTTGAAACTTTCTTCCTGTTTATTATACGTTTGGGAAATTAATTAAATATTAAATCTGAAATGTACAACATCCCCGTCTTGAATAACGTATTCTTTGCCCTCAACCCTTAGCCAGCCGCGCTCACGGGCGCCGGCATATCCGTTTGCTTCCAAAAGCTTGTCCCATTGTATGATTTCGGCGCGGATAAAGCCCCGTTCAAAATCCGTATGGATAATTCCGGCAGCTTGCGGGGCTTTTGTGCCGGCTCGGCATGTCCAGGCCTTGCTTTCTTTCGGGCCGGCTGTAATAAAGGTTACGAGGCCCAGTATTTTGTAGGCCGCGCGAATAACTTTTTCCAAGCCGGAGGATTCCATGCCAAGGTCAGCCAGATATTGTTTGCGCTCGTTATCCGGGAGTTCGGAAAGCTCGCTTTCTATTTTTGCGGATATTGGTATCAGCGTCGGCCGGTTTTTATCAGCGGATGCATGCTGCGCCCCTGTTTTTGCCGCTTGCGCGTTTGCAATTTCAGATTCAGCCACATTGGCAACATATAAAAAGGGTTTGGCTGTAAGAAGTTGGATATCTGCAACGGTTTTTTGTTCCGCTTCCGTTAAAACAGCTTCTCTTGCCGGTTTGCCTTGAGATAAAAGCGTTTGGATTTTTTCCAGTGCGAATTTTTTTTGGAGCGCCTCGCGGTCGCCGCTCTTGGCTTCTTTGGAGCTATTTTCAATCCGCTTGCCAACTGTTTCCAAATCCGCAAGCGCAAGTTCAATGGAAATTGTTTCCAAATCCCGATCAGGGTCAACAGAGCCCGACACATGGATAATATCTTTGTCTTCAAAAAAACGGACAACTTCGAGAATCGCATCAACTTCGCGAATTTTCGCCAGGAATTTATTGCCAAGCCCCTCGCCTTTATGGGCTCCTGCAACCAGGCCTGCAATATCCACGAATTCTATTGTTGTGGGCACGATTTTTTCGGAATGTTCGAGCGCCGCAAGCTTTTCCAGCCGTTCGTCCGGCACAGCGACAACGGCAATATTTGGCTCGATTGTCGCGAACGGATAATTTGCCGCTTCAACCTTGCTTTTGGTTAAGGCATTAAAAAGCGTTGATTTTCCCACGTTTGGCAATCCGACTATGCCGATTTTGAATGACAATAAGGTGTTCGTTAAAATTTATATATAAAGTATAGCGTATCAGCCAGGTTAATAAAATCACCCCGCGTTTATCGGACGAGGTGATTTTGAATGAGAAGGGGCACGGTTCAATCTTGGAGTGTGGTGGTTTTATTTTTTGATTTTTATGTATGCTGCACAAAATTTTGGTTAAAAATTATCAACAGTTGGTGCATTTGACTAATTTTTCCTCAAGAGTAAAATATTTTATATGAGCTGAAGTTGGGGCTCGATTCCACACGAAAGGACTCATAATGAGTTCTATTGTAGTGACTCGCAATACCGCCGTGCGCCGCAAGGTGCCCATGGTGAAACCTCAACAAAATAGACAGGGGGCAAATGCTGCCCCTGGTATTCAAAAAAAAGAAGGATTATCTGAAGGATTAACTGGTCCGCGCCGCCAAGTGGTGCTCCGGGCCATTGCCAAGCGATTGGCATTGGTTTGGGTACCTCCGGATGCCGAGTTGGCATCCAAAATTTCTTTGGCGGCTGGTGGTTCATGGCATTTGTACAATAAAATGTACAATGCTGTGTGCGCCAGTGAGGGCCCTCGCACGGGATGGGTTACCGTCTGGTTTCTCACGCCCGGGGGATACCGGAAATTCCGGTATCTTTCCAGCGAATTTGTCAGTAATTCCATGTTCGACAGCGAACAGGAGATTACTGACGAGTTTGTTCAATAGTTTTTTTGTTGCTTTAAGGAGCCGGCTCATGTTAGGGCGTGAGCCGGCTCGCAGTATAGATATTGTGCAAAGCACTATATTTTCAAACTCAAATTGGGTTATAATTAAAATGAAATTAAACCCAATTTTTTTGCGGCCAAAATGCGAAACATAGATCAAAACATATTCAAATCTTACGATATCCGCGGAATTTACCCCGGGCAGATAAATGAGGAGGCAGCTTACGGCATTGGCCGCGCGTATGCAACTTGGCTCTTGGCCGCTGAAAACGCCGCTGAAGCAGGCACCGAAGCTGGTATGGGGGATGGCATCGTCTCCGCGAGTACTGTGGAAAAAGCGGAAAAGCTTCGCGTGGCAGTTGGCTCTGATATGCGCACATCCAGCCCTGCCCTCAAAACGAAAATTATTTCCGCGCTTTTGGACAGCGGCATTGATGTTGACGATATTGGCATGGTTTCCACGCCAAGTTTCTATTTTGCCACGGCGTTTTACGGATACAGCGGCGGCATTCAGGTTTCGGCTTCCCATAATCCCAAAGAATGGAATGGTTTTAAGATTGTGAAATCCCATGCAATTCCTTTGAGCGCGAAAACGGGAATTTTTGAAATTCGGGATATTATTTTAAATGAAGATTTTTCGCCGGTTGCAAAGCATGGGTGGGGAGTGCTTGGCAAAAAGGAGAATGTTGTCATGGAAGAGATTAAGGAGCAGATTGATTTTGCCGGCGGCGGCCGTTTTCCCGGCTCGGCGATAAAAAAATTTAAAATCGCCGCGGATGCTTCCAGCGGCATGGGCGCCGCGGACATGGACGCGATTTTTTCAAATTTGAATTGCGAAGCCGTGAAGCTGAATTTCCGGCCGGATGGAAATTTTCCCGCGCATGGCGCTGATCCGATGATCGCCGAAAACACGGCGCAGCTGCGCGGCGCGGTGCTTGAAGGCAAATGCGATCTTGGCATAATAGCGGACGGCGACGGGGACAGGTATTTTTTCTGCGACGAAAAAGGCGAGATGATTGCTCAGGATATTTTGCGCGGCGTTCTGGCGGAAATAGAGCTTGCCGAGAATCCGCATGCAGTGGTCGCTTATGATATCCGGCCGGGAAGAATCACAAAAGACATAATCGATTCGCACGGCGGCAAAGCGATTATTACGCCGGTTGGCCATTCTCTTATAAAAGCGGAAATGATAGAGCATGGCGCGGTTTTTGGCGGCGAATCGTCGGGCCATTTTTTTTATAAATTGCCGTACGGCACTTTTGAGGCGCCTGCTGTCTTAATTTATAAATTATTGAAATTCCTTTCCGCGCAGGGCAGGCCGGTTTCGGAGTGCTTTGCGCCGTACAAAAAATATTTCAGCTCGGGCGAAATTAACATGAAAGTGGCGGGCATGGAAGCTTCTCTGCGCAAAATTGCCGCGCTTAAGGAAAAGTTTGCGGACGGCAAACAGAATTTAATTGACGGCTTGAGCGTGGAATATCCCGATTTTTGGTTTAATTTGCGCGCGTCAAATACAGAGCCGCTTATCCGCTTCACTTTGGAAGCGCGCAGCCCGGAAATTATGGCGCAGAAGCGCGATGAAATTTTGGAAGAGATTCGCACGGCATAGCGCGAGGTTGAATTTTAAATAGGAATATGAAAACGGCATCCTTGTCCTCCTAATTAGGATGCCGTTTTTGGCGGAGTGTGCGTTTGTTTCATGCGCTCGCTCCTTGTTGTGCTGATGTTTGTTTCTCCGGCCGCGGCTGGATCGGGGTTGCATACGTAGGTCCCCCGCATTCACTGCATTTGTAGACCGGCCACTCGTCGTGGCTGTCTCCGCAGCAGATATACCGTCCGCAGACGGCGCACTTCCGGGTTACCGCACACATAAGCCCTCCTTTTTTGGGCTTCCCTCTGTTTTGCAGCAGAGTTTATTAAAATAAGTATAGCACCAAGGCAGGATGTGGCAAATTTTTATGAACTTTAGAGCAAGCCGACTTTTTCTTTAACCTCGCGCATGGTTTTTTCCGCGGCAGCGCGCGCCTTTTCCGCACCTTCGCCCAGGATATCCGCGAGCGTTTCTGGGCTTGCGAGCAATTCTTTTCTTTTTTTTCTGAAATCCGCGAAATGCGCGGCAATTCTTTGCGCCAGGATTTCTTTTAATTCCGAATATTTTATGGTGTTGTTTTCCAGCTCGCTTTCAAAGCGCAGAATTTGTTCGCGGCTTCCGAATTCGCGAAGCATGAGCATTAAATTATCCACTCCGGGGTGTGCGCCTTTTGCGTCCGTGGCTGTTACGGCTTTTTTGAGCTTGCGCGAAATCTCTTCCGGCGGATCCGACAGCAGAAGCGCTTCGTCTCCTGTTTTGCTCATTTTTTTTTCAGGATTGCTTAAGCTTTTAACGCGCAACGCTTCCGAAAGAAGCGGCTTTGGTTCCGGGAATGTCTTGCCAAAATGCTTGTTGAATTTTCGGGCAATGGTTCGGGCAAGTTCCAAGTGCTGGACTTGATCCTCGCCAACAGGCACGGCTTCGGCTTTATAGAGTAAAATATCAGCTGCCATAAGCACGGGATAATTTAGAAGGCCGGCATTAATATTTTCTTTTTGCTGGCTGGATTTTTCCTTGAACTGGGTCATTCTTTCAAGCTCGCCGATAGGCGTAATGCAATTAAAAATCCAGGCAAGCTCGGCGTGCTGTGGAATTTGCGACTGCAGGAAAAGCGTTGTTTTTTTCGGGTCAATGCCAAGAGCGAGGTAATCCGCCGCCACTTCCAGGGTTTGCACGCGCACTTCTTTGGGATCGGAAATTGTCGTCAGGGCATGCAGGTCTGCTATGAAAATATGGCAGCGGTATTGGTTTTGAAGTGCGATGAATTGCTTGATCGCGCCGAGGTAATTTCCAATATGCGGCTCTCCCGAAGCGCGAACCCCTGAAACTAAAATTTTTGTTGTGGGCATCTGGGATTAAATTTAATATGTTTTAATTTTAGCACATATTTTGCGGCCCTAGGTTTTGCGTTATCAACAATGAAAAACCCCCGGGCTTTTCCGGGGGTTTCGTTTTTTTGGATTTTTGGCAGAGCCATGGATTTCAGCGCCTGCCCTGGTTGTTATACTTCCAGAACAACCGGCAGAATCATTGGTTTGCGTTCGGTTTTTTGGTAGAGATATTCGCCGATTTGGTCGCGGACGGTTTGGCGGATATATGCCCAGTTGGCTTCGCCTTTGCCTTTGCTTTCGAAGAGCTTGCGCACCTCGTGTTTTACTTCGCGGATGAGCTCGTCAGACCCTTTCATGTATATGAACCCGCGCGAAATAATGTCCGGCTGGCTGATAAGCTTGCCTGTGCGCTTGTCCACGGTCATGATTATCACAAACATTCCGTCGCGCGCCATTACTTGCCTGTCGCGGATCACAACTTCGCCGACATCGCCGACCCCGAGCCCGTCAATGAATAAATATCCTGAAGGAATTTTCGGGTCGATTTTTTTTGCCGTGCCGGCGGAAGTAAGCTCCACTGCCTGGCCGTTATCAAGAATAAAAATATTCTGATCCGGAATGTGCAGCGATTGCGCAAGTTCGGCGTGCGCCACAAGCATGTGGTGTTCGCCGTGGATGGGCATAAAGTATCTCGGCTTTGTGAGGGCAATCATGAGTTTCAAATCTTCTTGCTTGGCGTGTCCGGAGCTGTGAATGTCCAGATTTTGGTAATACAGGACTTTTGCGCCTTCGCGGGTGATGTTGGAAAGCACGGACGAAATTGCCCGTTCATTCCCCGGAATTGGGGAAGACGAAACCACGGCCGTATCGCCGGGCTTGAGCTTAATTGTTTTGTGCTCGCCCCGTGAAATTCTCGCCAGCGCCGCGGCTTCTTCGCCTTGGGAGCCGGTTGTGAGAATGACAATATTTTTGTCCGGATATTTTTTCGCCTGCTCTGTTTTTATGATTATTTTCGGCTGGATTTTCAGGTATCCCAGCGACAGCGCTATTTCAATATTGTTGACCATGCTGCGGCCGACAACAATTACTTTGCGGTTGTGCTTTGCCGCTGAATTGAAAACCTGCTGAATGCGGGAAATCAAGGTTGAAAAAGTCGCAAAAATAATTCTTCCCTGAGCATCCTGGAAAATCCTGTCGATGGTTTCGGAAAGTTCGCTTTCTGAAGTGGAATATCCCGGCTTTGTCGCGTTCGTGGAATCGGACATAAGCATAAGCACGCCTTCGCTTCCGTATTTTGCGAGCTTGTCGAATTCCGTGGGCCTGTCATCCACCGGCGTATGGTCGAATTTCCAGTCAGTGGCATAGACAATGTTGCCGACAGGGGTTGTGATTGCCAAACCAACGCCGTCGGGAATATTGTGGTTGATGCGGAAAAATCTTATGGAGAAATTTCCGAGTTTCAGGACATCGTCTTTATTAAAGGTGTTAATCCTGCTTCTGCCCAAAAGGCCGAATTCTTCGAGGCGCTTTTTTACGAATCCCGCTGTAAGCGGCATTGTGTAAATCGGCGGATCTCCCAGTTTCGGCAAAATGTACGGTATTCCGCCGATATGGTCCAAGTGTCCGTGCGTAATTATTACTCCGCGGATGCGCTTCTTGTTTTGTTCCAGCCAAGTTGTATCCGGAATTATGTAATCAATTCCGGGCATGGTTTCGTCCGGGAAGGCAAGGCCCATATCTATGATTATGAGGTCATCGCCATATTCGAAAACAGTCATGTTTTCGCCGATTTCTTCCACGCCGCCCATTGGTATGACGCGCAAGTTCTGCCTTGAAGAGGTGAATTTGCTTGTGTTTATAACGGGTTGAGGTTGAGGCATAATCGCGCTGTGCGCGATTCTGTCGCTCGGGACATTTGCGGGCCTATCCTGGCTGGGATCTTGGTCTGCCTGCGTCCTGTGAGATCTCTGTCTCATCATTCTATCTTATCTCCTTTTGAATGCGCCGCAAGCCGGTGCGTTTTCGCTTTCGCGTTTGCTCCCGGGTTTTAGCGCGCCCAAATTTTCTGGCTGTTTTCGCGGAAAATTCCATGCGAAAACAGTTTTTCACCGAGTATACTCAAGAACTCGGTAGTTAGTTATTTGATTAAAAGTTTTTGTTTCCCGTTTTAAAGGAAATTTAGAGTAAAAGTTAACGATTTGCTTATATTATATATAAAGGGGATGGGTTTGTCAAACGCAAAAGAATGTTGCACTTTGGATTAGAACCTAAGAACAGCTGGATTCAAAGGAAATGCTGGTTTCAGCCCGCATGGGCATCTATCACAAGCTTTATTTTGCACGGCGCAATTGCCTATAAAAATCCAAAAAATGCGCCTGCACATGCATGTGCAGGCGCCGCAAACAGACGAACAACCATCGAGAAAATTGCTTTTAGGGAGCAACTTCGAGAAAATTTGTTGTACAGTTTTAGCGTTTCGGCAAAAAAACATATTTGCCGTCGCTAATTTCTATTTTATAGTTATAGCGGTCGAGAATTGTTTGCTGCAGCCGTTGCTTGCGCCGATTCAATGCATCCGGGATAGTTTTCACTAAAATCCAGAAGATTAATCCGTTAAGTATTGCAAGCAGAATGTCCCAGTGGGTTGCTAGGCGATAACCATATAGGATTAAAACAAATACAAACAGACATATCATCGGAAGTGATAACATCACACAAAATCCTTCATATTGTTTATTTAATTCCGCCCATTCGCTAATATCGCGCTCATCCAAGCGAAGCACTTTTTGTATTGGTTCCAGGCGCCGCCCGCAGCGGTCGCAAGCCGCAGATAAATATTCTACTCCGTTAATCCATTCGGTTGCCGTATCGGTTGCCATAAATCCTCCTTGGTTTTCGCCCTTCTTAATCCGCAAAAAAATTTGCGGACTTGGAAAGAGGCAGGAGCATGCTCCTGCCGCTTTTGTTATCTGGCTGGTGCCTTATCTGCTTCAAGCCGGCGATGTATTTCGTCGAGCTCTTCTTGTATTGCCTGTTCAGGCGCTTTGCCGCGTTTTATTTCACTGAGGATCAGCTCAAAGCATCCTTCGAGAAAAGTGAGCATTCCGGCAATGGCTTTATCGTTATATCCTTTTGGCATTTTTTAATCTTTCTATTTTGGCCCGACATAGGCCAATTAATTTTTTATGAATATATAATACCAATAATTAAACAAAATGTCAAAGAACCATACAAACTAATCTATTGAAATTTATCTTATTTAAGGCAAATAATCATTAAAATACAAATGTTGTCAGAAATATTGACATAATTTTTATTTTTGTGTATGCTGTTTATATGGAACTCCAAAATCTTCTCGAGAATCTGGGATTAAATTCAAAACAAGCGCAAGTGTATATTGGGCTTCTCCAGCTCGGCCAAGCGACTGTGGTGCAAATAAGCAGGCAGGTTAATTTAAAGCGCCCCACTATTTATTTGGTTTTAGAGGATTTAATAAAACTCGGATATATTGCCACGGTTCCCCACGAAAAAAAGAAAATTTATCTGGCATTGCCGCCGGACAGGATCCGAGAAAGTTATGAGCGGAAAAATATGGCGCTCAAAACAGCCATGCCCCAGCTCGCGGCGCTTTACAATTCTAAAACCGCAAAGCCGGCTGTGCGGCTTTATGAGGGCCTTGGCGCGATCCGCGGGGCGTACGAAGAAATTTTGCGCTCAGGCGAAAAAGAATTTTTGAGTTTTTTTTCCCCGGAAGCGATTTCTTCCAAGGCGCACGAATCTTTCGACCTTTTTGTGAAGTTTTTGAAAACCAACCCCGGAATTAAGAGCCGGGAACTTATCTACGCTAAAAACCGCCAGCACTTTTATATTAAGGAAGGCGGAAAGTTGCCGAACCGCGAAGCGCGTTTTGTCCGCGAGAGCACGCCGTTTTTTACGGACAATATAATTTGGCAGGATAAAATTGCGATTTTTTCCTATGACAAGGAATTCGTGGTCATGATCCAAAGCGAAGACGTGGTTAAAACTTTTCGTTCGCTTTTTGAAATCGCCTGGAAACAATCTTCTGAAGGGTTTTAGGCCTATGCCCCCACTTTTTCGGTTGCGAGCGCTTTGATTTTATATGCAAGCTCGTGGAATTCGCCGACAGCCATTATGATGAGGACATCTCCGGGCTGTTTGATTTTTGAATAATTTTCAAATGCGGCATTTGCGTTTTCGACAAAAAATGTCTGCGTTTTTGCGCCGATGCGCGCGTTATATTCGGAGACAGCGGCAGCCGCGTCCTGCCCGGAAATTTTAAAATCCTTGCCTTGCTCTCGCGCGGAATAAATTTCGGCAATATAAGCGATATCCGCCGGGACAAAGGATTTGGCCAAATCAGGCAAAGTTTCTTTTGTGCGTGAAAACGTGTGCGGCTCGAAAAAGCAGATTATTCGGCGGCGGCCGTATTTTTCGCGTGCCGCTTCAAGTGTCCGCAAAACGGCAGTGGGATGGTGCGCGTAGTCGTCAATTACGGTAAACCCGCCGCCTGCGCGGCTTTCCGCGCTATTGCTGTCGTAAATTATTTCAAACCTGCGCCTGATTCCGGAAAATTCTTCCAGCAAGCCCTTGAATTGCTTGAAAGCAAAGCCAAGTTCCTGCAAAACTTTTGCGGCGCCGAGGTAATCGTAGGCGTATATTTTTCCCGGGAGCCGCGCCGTGAAATTAAAATTTTTGAGATCAGAATATGAGAAGGGGATTTTTTTCGCGCAAGCGTTTTTTACCGCCTCGATCACCGCCGGATCATCCGCGTTGTAAATTATTGTGGCATTTGCGGGCATGCTTTCCGCCAGAATAAGAAATTGTTTTTTAAAATCCTCAAATGTCGGGTAAATATCCGGATGATCAAGCTCGATATTATTTATGAGCAGAATATCCGGTGAATAATGCAGGAATTTCGGGCGCCTGTCATTGTATGAGGATTTGTATTCGTCGCCTTCGATCACAAAGTCCGGGCCTGCCCCAAGGTAAAAATTGGATTCGGTATTTGCGAGCACTCCGCCGACAAAAAAAGAAGAGTCGTTTAAATTCTTCAGTGCAAAGCCGAGGATGCCGGAGGTTGTGCTTTTGCCGTGAGTTCCCACGACAACTATTTTCCGTTTGTCCTTGGTAAGTTCGGCAAGCAGCTGCGGAAAAGAAAGCACGGGGATTTTCAATTCCAGGGCTCGCGCAACCTCGGGGTTTGTTAAATCCGCCGCCGAAGTCGCGACAACCGTGTCCGGCTTGGCGTTATCTATATTTTCCGCCGCCGCTCCGGGCAGGCAAACGATTTTATATTTTTCCAAAATGCTTTTTGAGGGTTCGTAGATTTTGCCGGAATCCGATCCGCAAACATCATATCCGCGCGCTTTGGCAAGGCCTGCGACAGCGGACATGCCTATGCCGCCGATGCCGATAAAGTAAATTTTTCGCCGCATTTTATGTTCCGATTAAATTTTTGGTGCCCTCGGTGGGACTTGAACCCACACGGGATTGCTCCCATACGCTCCTGAAGCGTACGCGTATGCCAATTCCGCCACGAGGGCATGTTTATTTTTTCCAGATCCTGCCGGTATTTATGTACCAGTGAGTAATATCATAAAACCGGTCTTCCGGATTTGCAAGCTCCGTAAATTGCGTGCCTTTAATATCCGGCGACAATTCATAAACAAATTCGCTTTGATCCAAAAAAATTGCCGGTACGGTATTTTCTATCAAGGCCTGGAACTGCCTGTAATTTTGCGCGCGCAGCGAGGGATCAAAAGTGTTGCGCGCCTCATTAATAAGCTTGTCAGCGGCGCTGTCGCGGTATTGGCTTAAATTATATCCGGGGTTGCGCGCCTGGGATGAATGCCAAAACACGAACGGATCCGGATCAAAGCCCGTGCTCTCGGAAAAAAGAATGGCGTCAAATTTTCTGGGGCGTATGTAATTGTTTTCCAGGTCGCTGGTTTGCACCGCATTTATTTTAACCTCAACACCGATTTTTTTCCACTGGCTTTGCAGGTTTTCCGCGCTTTCTTCATTCAATTCGTAATCATTCGTGGTTATCGTAAATGCAAGCGGCTGCCCCGCCCTGTAGCGCGTGCCGCTGCTTGCGTTCATTGCCCAGCCGTCTTTGTCCAAAATTGCGCCGGCAGCCGCGCTGTCATACCCGTTCATATTTTGAACCGCGGAATTATATCCAAGCTGTTGCGGCATTATGGGCCCGTAGGCAGGCGCGGCAAGGCCGTTATAAACGGTTGTAATTAAATTTTGCCTGTCAATGCTTTTTGCCAAGGCCTCCCGCACAGCCGGATCCTGGAGAATGCTGGAGCCGCCTTCGCCTTCATTTATAAAGAGCGCCTGATATTCAGGGATCGGCAATTTTATAATTTGCAGGTTTGTTTTGGCGGTATCCACGTAAATTTTCTGATCAAAGGGCACAAAACCCAAGCCCTGTATGGTTTTGCTGTGCAGGGCCAGTATGGCATCCTGGTAATTATCAAAAAATTTCGCTTCAAAGGTATTTATATACGCTTTGCCGCCCTGATATTCGGCAAACGAATTCATTTTAATATAATTAATTTCTCCAAAAGGCGATTTGCTGATTTCTTTCATAAAATACGGGCCGCTGCCGATTGGTTCCAAATTATACGGGGAAACGGAAAAATTTGCGGCCGCGATTTTTCCCCAAATATGCTGCGGCAGGATTCCCAAAACCAAATTGCTTAAAAAAGGAGCTGAAACGTTCGGCGTTGTAATTTGGAGCGAGAGATTTCCAGTTTTTTGGATTTTGACATTTTCCCAGAGCCCGCGCAGCGGGCTTTTCACCTGCGCATTTTGCACCGATTGCAGCGTAAAAATTACGTCATCGGATGTTATGGGCTGCAAATCCTGCCATTGCAAATTGGGTTTTAAATTTATTGAAATTGTTTTCTGGTCTTTGGAGATTGCCGGCATGCCTTGGGCAAGATCAGGAACGAGGTTGCCATTATCGTCAAATTTATACAATCCAGAATAAGCCAGGCGCGCAAGCGCCTTATCGGTTGGGCTTTGCGCCAGGAGCGGATTTATGAATTGCGGCTGGCCGACAAACCCTTCGGTGTATGTGCCGCCGTATGCGGGCACTGCTTGCGTGTGCAGAAAATAGAACCTTGCCGCGGAGAATGAAATATCCAAGACGAAAATCGCGCCCAAAAGTACAGCCGCGATTTTTTCTTTTCTGCCGAAAATCCCGAATGTCCCGGCGATTCGCCCAAACTTAAAAGAACGCAGATTTTTGATTCCGCGTCCGATTTTTTCGGCTTCTTTAAAAGTTGTGGCGAAAAAATTTTTCAAAATTATTATTTGCCGTAAAGCACGGCCGCAATGCTTAGAGCCACAAAAATAAGCGCCAATGCAATGGTTGCGTAAAAGAGCCATTTTTCAAAGCCGCGCTTGGTTCTGTAAATAACCCCGCTGCCGCCGAAAACATTGGAAAGCCCCACGCCTTTGTTTTGCGAGACAATGGCAATAATTAAAATGACGCCGACAATTACTTGCGCCAAGCTGATGATTTTTGTGGAGTGAAGCATATGTCGGGATTATATCAAAACAAATTTGGGCGGTCAAAACCTGAAAATAATAATGCACAGGATATGTGCAAATGGACAAGGATTCCAAGTTAACGCGCTTATTTTAGTTGAGAACGTACATAAAGCAATTTCCGGCATTTGAATAATATTACAATAACTGTTGAAAATTTGGCAGGAGGCATAATCAGGAGGAGGTTATAGAAAAACAAAACGGAGGATGAAAGGGCAGGGAATTAAGCGATGACCATAAGCATTCCTGCAAGAACTGGGGCGGTGGCGAGATTCTTGCCTGAAGGCCTGGGCACGGTTCTTTTTAAATCGCTTCAAAAAATCAAAGAGCATGATCTGGCAATGTGCCGGAGAATTGCCACTGATCCGAACAGCGCCCAATTTTTTGCCGAATATTCGCTTTTTGAACATTCGGTGGGCGTTGCGGAGTTGTGCGTTGTGGCGGCCTTGGCTTTGGGCTTTAATTCAGTGGATGCGGCACTTCTGTGTACGTCCGCCTGTTTGCATGACCAGGGCAAGCTGTTCGCCAGCATGTTTTGGCTGAACAGGCAGTTCACGGAGGCGGAGCGGCTGATGGCCGGCCATCACGCGCGGAGTTCCGCGGTAATGTTTCGAAACTCCGTGCGCGAACATGTCATGAAATCAGGATATCGGACAGAGTTTTGGTATCAGCCGATTTTTGACATGATCGACAAGCATCACGCTCCGTGGGAACTTAAAAATATTCATGTACGCCGTTTGGGCGAGATATTACATTTTGCAGATATCTTTGTAGCTTGCATGGAATCCCGCCACAGGCCGGGCATGAGCCGCGAGGAGGCGGGCATGTGCATGCGCCAACAGCGGGCGGAGCTGCTTAAATATACCCTCTTTGCGGCGCAGGTCATTGAAGTAATTTCCGAAATTGGTTCTGCGCCAGGGCCGGATTTTGGTTCCAATGCACCCAACGGAACCATGCCGGCTGATGGAATTCAGCTTCGCGCAATCGGCGCGGCAGCGGCAAAATCTTAGAGATTATCCAGATTTTTTGCCCCATTTTCCCCAACCAGGGAAGCAAGTTCTGCATGGCTTGCTTCCCTGATTTTTTTTATTGTGCCGTATTTTTTTATGAGCTGTTTTTTCTTTTTCGGGCCGATTCCCGGAATTTCGTCGAGCGCGGAGCCGTAGGCCTGGCGCGAACGGATCTTTTTATGGAAAGTTACGGCAAACCTGTGCGCTTCGTCGCGAATGCGCTGCAGAAGCTGGAGCGCGTAATCGGATTTCTGCAATACTATCGGGTCGCTTTTTTGCGGCACGAAAATTTCTTCTTCGCGCTTCGCCAGCCCGATTGCCGGAATTTCCAAGCCCAATTTTGCAAGCACTTCTGTTGCGATTCCCAGCTGGCCTTTGCCGCCGTCAATTACAAGCAGGTCCGGCAGGGGCCATTTTTTTTCCGCGCGCTCGCTTATTGCCGCCGCATTCCCGTTGCCGCGGTATCCGCGGAATCTCCTTTCCAGCGTTTCTTTCATCATTGCAAAATCATTCGGTCGGCCGTCGGTTTTTATTTTGAATTTCCGATAATCCGATTTTTTCGGCTTGCCGCCTTCAAAAACAGCCATACTTGCAACAGCGTTCGTGCCTTGCGTGTTGGAAATGTCAAAGCATTCCATGCGCCGCGGCCCTTGCGGAAGCCCCAAGATTTGCGCAAGGAAGGATAATGCCAGGGTTGTCCGAGCCGTTTCGCCGGCCATTTGCGCAAGCCAATTCTCAAAATATTCCTGCGCATTTTTTTGCCCCAGTTTTATCAGTCCCGCTTTTTTGCCGCGCGCCGGCTTGGAAATTTTTATGCGCTTTTTGACAAAGAAATTTTTCAAAATCTCGGCATTTTCGTTTTTTCCGCCGCTGTGTTCCATTGCGCCGCCGATATTTTCCTGAACGAAAATTTCCTTGGGCAAATCCTCCGAATTTTCAGAGTAATAATTTTCCAAAAATGCCTCCAGGATTTCCGCGCCGGTTTTGCCCCGCGTGTTTTCCAGAATGAAATTTTTGTTGTCGATAATTCTGCCGCCGCGCAGCTCGAAAACGTTAACGCCGGATTTATCAGCTGCCTGAAAATAGGAAATAAAATCCCAATCCGCCTTTTTGGCGAAGATCGCTTTCTGCTTTTCTTCCATGATTTCAAGGGATTTAAGCTGGTCTCGGATGCGCGCGGCTGTCTCGAATCTGCGCTTTTGCGCGGCCCGGCGCATTTGCGATTTTAATGATTTTTTAATTGCCGCCAGGTTTCCGGACAAAAATTGCATAATTCGTTTTACGGTTTCGCCGTATTCTTGGATGGAAATTTTTCCAATGCAGACGCCCGGGCATTTATGCAGATAATAATAAAAGCACGGGCGCTCCCCGATTTTTTTGTTTGCGCAGTAGGGGAAAATGCCGCGCGCGAATTTTAGAGTTTGCCGCACCTTTTGCGCCGAAGAATAAGGCCCGAAATATTTTGCGCCCGCCTCATCGGCATTGCGGGCAGTGGTAATTTGCGGGATCTCCGTGGAAAAATCTATTTTGATGAAAACGTAATTTTTATCGTCGCGCAATTTGATGTTGTATTTTGGCTTGCGCTTTTTTATGAGCGAACTCTCCAAGAAAAGCGATTCAATTTCATTATCGGTGATAATGTGCTCGAGCGCGGACGCTTCGCCCATGAGAAAAGGTATTTGATGCCGCCCGTCGTGGCCGCTTCGAAAATACTGGCTAACGCGGTTTTTCAAATCGCGCGCCTTTCCTATATAGAGCGTTTCCCCGGCAGCGCCTTTGAAAATATAAACCCCGGGCTTGTGGGGAAGGTTTTTATATTGTTTTGTGAGCGCTTCTGTCATACCCATATATTATTTGCGCTTTTGGAGTTTGGCAATTGCTTTGATATAATAAAGGCACAGAGGCCGCAGTTGAAATCCAAACAAAATTTTCCGGAGGAAACATGCCGAGTTTTCGGGAACCTTTTCGGGTGGCTACATGGGTAATTGGCATTTCGGGATTTTCCGCAAGGGATTTAAAAACATATTGCCGGCCACACAGGCGAAACCATCACAGAAGATCGAAGTCCCAGTGTAGTTTTCAACGCACCTCTTGAACACTTTTGATAGGTGCAATTAATGATTGGTTTGAGACATGATTTTTAAGTTTTTCATCAAGATATTCTGATGGGGTTTTCCCTGCCAGTGCCATATGTTGTC
>JAJZOG010000011.1 GCA_021811585.1 bacterium | reverse complement strand
GGGTTTTTTGTTAAGTATTTAAGAAGAAGTTAATAAAAAGTCCTTTAAAAGTGCATTATTTTTTAGGTTAGGGTTTTAGATTGGGGGTTTGGATCAGGGGTTTAGGTTGGGGGTTTGGGTTGGACCCTGGGCCCTGATCAAAAAAAACTCATCCCGAAGGATGAGTTGAGGAGCCGGCGGCCTGCTTCTCTCTGGTAGAAAAATTTGTATCAATGTTGTGGACCCATACGGCGACAACAAAGCCGCCATAAAGGCCGGTCAGGGTCACGAGGCCCCACGGAGATATGGGGACATTTCGGAGTAGGAATCCGAGGATTAAGAATCCCCCGATTCCGCCCGTAACTAGTTGAAATTTGTTTTTTGCTACTATGGCGAGCCGGAAAACTAACGTGGCCCATACCATAGTTAGCAAAAAGGTCACAACAAATGGATGGCCGCTCAATCGAGAATAAATACTTGTGAGCCATCCCACACCAATTCCCAACGTCGCTGCCCACGCCAAGTACATGCACAATCCTCCTTTTAAGATTGATGAACACCCGAAATAATTGAAAGCATCATTAAGATTCCTCCTTGATGCTTCCACTCAACAGAAAACCGCTTATGCACGCGCGTTATGTTTTTACGCGTGCAAAATGCGTTTGGTCCAACCAGGCACAATTGCCCGAGTTTGGCCCGAAATTCTGCACTCGCTTGTTGTGATTCGTCAGTGATCCTCGCAAATGCTCGAGAAAATTCTGGCGAATACATAACAAGGCCTCTGCGTCCATTCCATATAAAACTGTCCGGCAGGCCGGACGGGTTTTGTATGACGCGTGCCATCCGTACCGCTGTCGCCGCTTGAACCATCATGTATTATGTTCCCCCTTGAACTTGAGTTTGAAACTGCAAACTTGCACCAATTATGCCAAAACCCGCAAATTTGTGCAAATCACAAACCATCCTGCAGAAATGCGGTGGAGCGCTAAATTCCAGGAATATCTTTAATAGCTTTAATAAATAGCTTTCATATCTTAATAGTTGCAGAATGCTTTAATATAAATGTTTTAATATGCTTTAATATAAATGCTTTAATATAATAGACAAATGCCAATAATATTTTATTTATGTTAAAATGTTATTAACTCCGTATAATCATTAATTCCGCATAATATGCAAGTTTGGCGATGCGTATTGGCGACGCATAAGACGCATAATATGCAAATTAATCGGGCAAGTTTTCGAACGCCAAATAGCATTCCATAATATTAAATGATATTAACGCTTAAAAGTTTTAGGATTTCCATATGAATCTTCGTTACTTTTACTCCTACAACGAACATCTGAGAGAATTGTTTGGCACTGATATGCACCTCTTCGAGCTTAGCGTTTGGATACAGGCATTTGCGCAATCGCTGATTTCGGTTTTTGTCCCCATAATTTTGTGGATGATCGGGTTTCCCATTTTCCAAATAATGGCTTTTTATTTTTTATTTAATGCCATTGATGTCCCTTTTAATTTGGCGGCCCGCAAGGTGATTGTGCGAATGGGCGCGAAAACCGCGCTGATTTTTTCCATTATTGCCGAACTGATTTTTCTGATTATTTTTTTCAACCTTTCGCACAGCTTTGCCTGGCTTGCTGCCATGGCTTTTTTCATGGCGATTTTTGATTCTTTTTATTGGGTTTCACACCTCTATATTTTTGCGCAGGCAGCGCACAAAACCGAGAAAATGCGCGGGGACGTTTCGGCTCTGAACATTGTCCGCACAATCGGCGGCTTGCTTGCGCCGGCCATTGGCGCCTTATTGCTCATTGCCGCGGGGCAAAAAACTTTGATTTTCGCAACAACTTTCCTGATGCTGGGTTCGCTTATTCCGCTTTCCATGATGAAGCACGCCGAATTCAAGCCGGATGTTGCGCCTTCGCGCGCAAAAGAATTTTTTTCCAGGCCATTGGAAAAGATCAATTATCTTATGGGAGCTTTTGCGGCTTTGCAGGCGGAAGTGGAAGATACAATCTGGCCGTTTTTTATTTTTTTTCTGTTTGTGAGCATTCGCGCCGCGGCATACATCCCGGTAATTATTTCCCTTGCCGGCCTCATTTTTACATACATAAGTGGCAAATTCAGCGTGCGGCGGAACATTTATAGAATGATAGCTTTTGGAGCGCTCGCGGTTTTTGCGGTTTGGATTTTACGCGTTTCGTTTATAAATAACCCGGTGGTTTCGTATGCAAGCGTTTTTCTAATTGCCATTATGGCGATCTTCATAGACATTCCTTTGGATGTGGCGACATTTGAGCGCGGAACCCAGAGGGGAATTTTAAACGCCGTGACATACCGCAATCTCACGCGCATGGGTTTGCGCGCGCTCTTGTATTTGGCGCTGATGTTTTCAGCCGATATTTTTGCCGCAAGCTTTGGCGCGGTGATAATCGGCATGTTTGTTTTGTTTGTGTTCGCTTGGTCTGTTTCAAGGCAAAAAGATGAATTTTTGATGTTGGTTCCGGAGCCGTCCGGGCTCGAGGAGAAATAATATGCTTATTGATGTCGGGCATTTATCGCATATTTCCTGGTTTTTAAAATTTAAATATTTGATTATTTTTTCCATTGCCGTTGTTGAAGGGCCGGTTATTACTTTTTTCTCGGGATTTTTGGCGTCCATCGGCTTAATGAATATTTTTCTCGCCTATATTACGGTCGCGCTCGGGGATTTTATAGGCGATTTGCTTTATTATTCCATGGGCAGGTTTGGCAGGGAAAAGTTTATCAGGACAAAAGGCCATTACATCGGGGTAACAATGGACAGGGTTGCGAAATTGGAAAGTCATTTTAAAAAGCATTCTTTTAAAACGTTGTTTGTAGCTAAATTTTTGCACGGGTTTGGTGCTGTGACTTTGGCGGCCGCTGGCATTGCCAATGTGGGCTACAAAAAAGTCGCGGCCGCGAATTCCATTTCAACGGCAATTAAAAGTGCAGTATTAATTGTTGCAGGATATTATTTTGGCAAGGCCTACGCGCATTTGAATTTTTATTTGGGCATAATAACGTTTGGGGTTGTCATTATGGTTATAATTTTGTATCTTATTTTCGTGAGGACAGGTCTGGCCCAGCGAATCCTGCAGTAGGGTCCAACCCAAACCCCCATGCAGTAGGGTCCAACCCAAACCCCCATGCAGTAGGGTCCAACCCAAACCCCCATGCAGTAGGGTCCAACCCAAACCCCCAACCTAAACCCCCAACCCAAACCCCCAACCCAAACCCCCAACCCAAAATGCAAATTTTACTTAAATTCAACCTAAATCCTCAATATTAAAAGCCTAAAACCATAATTTTTAAACCCTAAAATTAAGTTTAGTTGTGAAAAACAGTTTAGTTATGAAAAACCGGAGAAATCCTTTAATTTCAATAGTGATCCCCGCATTTAACGAAGAGCATTTCCTGGCCAGGACCTTGGCAAGTGTTGCCAGGCAGGATTATAAGAATTTCGAGGTTATTGTTGTTGATAATAATTCCACGGACAAAACCGCGCACATTGCTTTGCGCGGCGGGGCAAAAGTTGTTTTTGAAACCAGGGCCGGCGTGGCTTATGCGCGCCAAAAAGGTTTTGAATGCGCGCGCGGCGAAATCATCGCAACCACCGACGCGGATACAATTTTGCCCGAGAACTGGCTTTCCAAAATCGCGGCAAAATTTTCCGCAAAAAGGAATGTCGTCGCTTATGGCGGCCTCTACAAGCTCGTCTCTGGACCGCTTTTGACCCGAATGTTATTTCCGCGCGGAGCATACTATGCCTGGAAATTGGAAAAAAGATGGACCGGCTGCTGGATTCTCCCGGGCGCAAATATGGCTGTACTAAAAAATGTTTTTCTAAAATCCGGCGGTTTTAATACTAATTTGAAAATGGGCGAAGACGGCGAGCTTTCAAAAAAACTTTCACGCTATGGCAAGGTTGTCCTGGATAAGAAGCTGATTGTGGCGACCTCTGGCCGCAGGTATAGAAAAGGGTTTTGGGCCGCTGCCTACGGATATGTTCCCAACGTTGTCTCGCGCGATTTTTTTGGTAAGAATTATAAAAATGAATTGCCGCCAATCAGGCATGAATCAATTTCGCCGATTGCTTATGCGTGGCCTTTGGCAGTGGTTTTGGCGGCTGCCACGGTATTTACGCACGGCGCAATTTTTGCGCGCGCGGCGAAATTCGGCGGCAGCGGGGCGGAAAGGATTTATCTCGGCGCTCAAAAAGCCGGCGCCGGCGCCGACGCCTTTTTGGATGCCGGCGCGCGAAACGTGGATTTGAGGGTTGATCGCGGAGTAAAAGATTTGCGTTGGAATTTTCATCCTGCCATTAAGCAGCGGTTGAGGCGGCTTGGCAATTTGAATAATGGCAGGCCAAAAAATGAACGAGCAAAATGGCAGGGCAAAATGGCAGGCAAAAATGAACGAGCGGAAATGAAAGGGCAAAATGAACGGGCGGAAAATTTTATATTTCACTTTTGATGACGGGCCAAACCCGCCATGCACAGAGGAGATTTTGGAAATTTTGGCGCAAAACGGAGCTGAGGCGACTTTTTTTGTCTGCGGAAAAAATGCGTTGAGAAACCCCGAGCTTGTGAGGCGGATTGCCGCACAGGGGCATGCTTTGGGCAACCATTCTTATGCGCATGCCTGGCGCAATATTTTTTTCGGACGCGCGCTTGCGCGGGAATTTTTAAAAACAGGAGAGGCCTTGCGCCAAATCATCGGGTTTGCGCCGCGTTTGCTGCGCGCACCGTGGGGAAAAATTCCTAAATCAGCGCGCCGGAAACTGGAGCGCGCCGGTTATAAATTTTTTTCCTGGGATTTGCATGCTTATGATTGGTGGCAGCCAAGCGCGCAATGGATGGCGCGGAGGATTGTTAAACGCGCCGGCCCGGGGGCAATTATCCTTTTACATGACGGCGAAAAAACACTTGTTCATGCAAAACGCGGCCGCACTGCCGAAGCGCTGAGAATTTGCCTGCCGGAGCTTGCCCGGCAAGGTTATGTGTTTAGAAAATTGGAGTAAGCGTGAACTATTTTTTTTCGATTTTCTTCAAAATATAGGCGAGAATCAAAAGAGCTGCCATAAGCCCTATTATGATCCAAGGATAGTTGGCGGGTTTTTTTATCGCACTGCTTAGATTTTTAATTTCCGCGGCAGCGGAATTTGCCGTTTGCTGTGCATTCCCGGAATTTTCATTTTGCATTTGAGCGCCCGAAATCCCGTTTCCTGCGCCGGTTGCGCTTGAGCCGGTTGTTGCGCCCGAGCCCGAGCCGGAAGTGCCCGATCCGGTAGCGCCTGCACTTTGGTTTGAACTGCCTGGCGCCGTGTAGTTTATATTTCCCGAAATATTTGGAACGATATTAAAAGGAAGCGGCTGGAGCGCGGAATTATTAAAATTTGTCGACTGGATTGGTTGGAGAGTTTTCATGGAGCGTATCTAATTAATTTCTTGAATTATTTTCGTTTAATTGCTTGACCAGCTTAAGAGTTGATACCCTGAATTTGAAAGCGGAAAGCTTGGCGGAGGACTGTATAGCAAATTTGCATCATAAGTATCATAAGTGGTTTCATATCCTGCTTGCGGCTGGCCTTGGCCATTTAGCCAGGTCCACGTCCATTGCCCGTAAGTGATTATGGAACCGAAAACCGTGAGCGTATTTTTAACATTGTCGGGGTAATAAAAGAATTGTACGCTCCCATTTTCAGCAACAAGGACAGCATCAACTTCCATGCTCGCCGGGGCGTGGTATGTGAGCGCAAGATTGTTTTGGGCGATCAACCCAAGGACATCTGAGCCGTCTTTTGCCGCATAGGTTATGCTGTTGGGAATATAAATTGAAGGAGATGAATTCGGATTGTACGGCAGCATCCCCGCGGCAACCGTTGCGCGGCCGTTTACCGTGCCTTCAACCCAAGTTGTATCTTCGACATAAATTATTCCGTTGGATGGGATTGGGTCTGTAAAAAGAAGCGTCCTGTTGTTGTAATCTGTGTTCTGGTGTTGAGGCCTGCCGTAGACATCCCATCCTTGGGGATTGCCTTGCAAGCTGGTAACTTTGTAGACGCTCACAGTGCCGTCGCTGTTGAAAACCAGGGAATAGCCCTGTGCGTTTGAAGGCGGCAAAAATATTCCGCCGCTTTGCGCCAGGTTTTGCAGGTTTGCCATTGTTGCGGTTAAGCTGGAGAAATCAACGGCAGGAACGGGATATTGCCAGAAATTTGAATTGCCTGCGCCCCAAACGCCGTTTTCAGTTGCCGGGCATGGAGTTCCCTGGGAAGCAGGGCACGTGTAGGTTGATTTTGCCGATTCAACCGGCGCGTTTGTAGTGCCGTCAAAGCGAACGCCGTTGTTGGACATGAGCGTGCCCGAGACATTTTCCTGGCTGCCTATCCAGACAACATCGTTGCTGAGGAATGCGTAGCGCGCCAGAGAGGGAATTCCGTAGCGCGCGGTTACTGTTCTTTTAATATTTGGATCGCTGTTTGTCCAGCCCGTGGATATGATTGTGACGATTGTGGAGCCAGCGAGAGGCGGGGTGATGCTTAAACTGAATTCGCCGATGGTTTGCTGGGTTGATGTGTCTACATAATTGTGCACGTATGGGCCCGGCGCGTTCGTGCCGTCTTGATAATCCGTGGGAAAATGCGCGAGGTGCCATTGGTAATAATTTACGCCGGCGTCGGCGATTTGCAGCGCTTCTTCGCGGTAAGTTGAAGATCGCAGAACCTGCATTTCTTTGACGATGTTGCTCAAAATGGGGAGCATCACCAAGGAAAAAATAAAAATAATGACGACCAGATAGATGAGCATGCTTCCGCATTGGGGTCCAACCCAAACCCCCGACCTGAACCCCCGACCTGAACCCCTAACCTGAATATTGGTTTGGCAGTTTTTGGCAGCTTTGGCTTTAGTTTTTATTTTATTTTTGTTAAATTTAATTTTCATTTAATTAATCGCCTAAATTTGTCTTTAAATTTCTGAGAGTTGCCCCTCCTGTTATCGGGAAAGTATTGTTTGTTTGCGTGCCGGCAGGATTGGGAATTACCATATTTATTTTGATAAATCTAATTTGGGTCAAATTTACAGGTTGCGTGAGCGGCGAAGTTGTACCATCATAATTTCCGTCATAATAATAAAACAGTGGCGTCGTCCCGTTTGCGACGGTATCCTCAATTTTGGTGCTTTGTTCGTTTGCGCCATTGTAGGAAAGTGGACTCCCACTCGGTACTGTAATTCCGCGATACAGGGCGTTTCCGGAAATGTAATAACGGATTTTATCAGCTATTTGCGGGTTCTGCGGCTCACTGCTAAAAAAAATTATTTCTTGATCGTTCGCTTCGGCGACGGGATATGAACCGTCATTCCCGTATGTGGCGTTCCGAATTTCATCCGCAAAGGCGAAAACTATTTTACGCGCCTGATCCGCGTTGCTTAGAAGTAGCGATTGTCCGCCAGCCTGGGTAAAAATTTTCCCCACTAATTCTACAACCCCGGTAAATAACAGCGCAAAAATTGCTATAGAAACAATCACCTCTATTAATGTAAATCCTTTTTCTTTCATTTTTATTAAATTTTTGTGATGATTTGATTAATATGGATAATTTTCGGCTTGGATAAGCGAGAAATATGGGCGCTGAAAATTTTAGGTTGGGGTATTAGGTTGGGGTATTAGGTTGGGGGTTTGGGTTGGACCCGTTACTGCAGTGTCACATCCAAAACATTGTATCCGTTAATATCCACGTTATTGAAGGTTTGCGTGGTATATCCGGTCGCGCTCACAATAACATTGTAATTGGACCCTGCTGTGAGGCCCGGGAAAATGGTTTGCCCTGGAGTGAAACATCCGGAAACATAATTTATGCCCACGCTCGTGAGTACGGGCGTTTTGGAGGTGTCGTTTGTCGAAAAATAAACTTTGTAGCGCACATACCGGTTTCCGTTGTTCGCTGAACTTATGGTTGTGCCGGGCACAGTGTAAAAACTGCCGGTAGTCCCGTTTGGTCCCAAAAAATTCCAGGTTTTATCGTCATTATTTGTCGCTATTTGGAAAGAGATGCTGGTGGAAGGATTTTGGGAAGTCGGCTGCCAATCCAAAGTAGTATAAGATGTGCGGCTTGATCCGGTATCAAAAGACGAGGACTCCAGCCACCCGGAACTTGAATATGTGCCTCCGCCTCCGCCGCTTGCCTGTGAAAGCGCCACTTGTCCGGCTGTTGCGGTGTTTACTGTGCCGCTGTCTTGGTAGTACATGGAAGGGCTTGACCAATCCGCTTGTCCGAATCCGCCGGACCAATCGTTTTGCAGCCAAACGCTTCCGCCTGTTGTTTGGTTGGTGTCGCTGGCCGGAGTTATGGTTTGCAAATCAACATTGGCGCCTTCCACGGGATTGCCGCCGGCGTCTTTTACTATTACAAGCAAACTGTTGGCGGTCGCGGGTCCTAATATAAGAGTGAAAAGCGCGCTGGTGTTTGGCAGTAAGCTTATTTGCTGGATTGGCGATGAGCCGTAAATCATATACGCGGGATCAGTGAGCGTGGGAGTGTAAGTATCCCATTCAATCCCATTCATATTTATGCTGCCGCTGGAATCGGAAGTGAAAGTATTATCGAATTTCGGAATATTGGGGTTTGTGCCAATCAGTTTTGCGCCTTGTACATTTGTGCCGACTCCGGAAATCGCCGAACATTTCTGGTTTAAAGTTTCAATCGTAAGATTGCTGAGCAAATCAATGGCAAAGCTTACCTGTGTAATTTGGCCGTTTGAAATTGTGGCATCCGGTTTAACTGGGTTTGGATTTTGCGGCGTTATGGGGTAGGTTTGGTCAATGGAATATCCTGATTTTGTGACAACAATATGATAGCCGTTGACGCTGTCAGGCAGGCCGGCTTCATCCCAATTGCCGTTTGCGTCCGTTGTCCGTGTAACATTAATGCTTGGAGAAATGGAAGTATTTGTAATTTGGACCGAAGCGCCGGCAACAGGCTGGCCCACCGCGTTAATAACCGAAATCTGCAATTCGCCGCCTGAAGCCAAACTTTCTTCGCCTTGCGGCGCGATTGTGGTAATAAAACTTTCAAGCGCATCTGTGTTTTCATTTTTTACATAAACTTTCACTTGTTTGTAATCGTTGGGATAGGTATCTGTGGCGTCATCAGCCGGATCGTCAATGTAGGCAATGTCATAGTAAATTTGATAATTCACGCCATTGATGCTGTTTGTTGCCGGGTCTGTTTGGTCCGGAAGGTTGCCGTGCGGGTTGCCGCTTGTTGTCCCTATTTGCGAATAGGGAAGATTGCGCGCGGTTTCCAGGTATTGGTCCGCGAGCGCGGCAATTGTTGCCTGCTCCCGAAAAGCGCGAACCCCGCGCGCCATCAAATTGTAGGCGCTGATTATGCCAACAAGAAGTATGGCGAAAATTCCTATGCTTACCACAATTTCAATTAGAGTGAAACCGTTTTGTTGAATTGGAGTGGAACTTTGTTCCGTTAGTGTGAAGCTGTTTTGTTGGACTGGATTGAAGCTTTGTTCCGTCGGAATGAAGCTTTGTTGAATTGGAGTGAAGCCGGTTTGTTTGTTTTTTGTTTTCATTTCGTTTGCGCTAAAGTACGTTCGGCATTTTTAATAGTTTACCACGGTGCTTCTTTGTGGACAAATTGAAGTAGTTAAGGTATAATTGGTTTTGGCAAGTTTTCAGTGAATGAAAAGACAAGGAGGGAATATGTCGGTAATGACTATTTTGGACGAATTTATCGTCCAACCCGTTCTGAGCGATGAACGGGAAATGATTATGGCCTTTGACGAAGTCGAAGATCATAGCGAAAGTTTATTCAGACCATTTTTTAAAGTGCCTGAAATAAACAAAAAACAAATTTCGCTGCCGTCCGGCTCGCGGCTCAGCCCGTTTAAGTGCATTATAATGAAAACCGAACCCAGCTTTGATTGGGTAAATACAGCGGCCATGCTACCCAAGAACCTGTCTTATGGGCATTATTGGCATCTGTTACAAATTAAAAAGGCCTATTCTTTATTTGGCCTTGAAACCTGGTGCGCTGCGCCGGGAACGCTGGCAGAAGACCAATACGGAGAAGTGGTCATGCCGGCAGTAATGTCGGTGGGGCGCAGGGATCGCGCCCTGCTTACAAAAGTGTCCGGCTTTGCGTTTGCTTGCATACCTATCTTACTAGTGGCTAACTAGTGAGGTAACGTGATGTAAGCCCTGCCACACCTTCTGAATTTCCCCGTTCCACGCTGTTTGTGGAACGGGTTTTTATTTTCCAACCAAATATCTTGCGGGCCAGGGCTCGTAATAACTGTTGAAAATTTGTTTTTTTACGGTGCCGTCAGCATGTGTGACAGTATAGGTAACAGTCGTTCTGCCTCCGGGATGTGCTATATCGGTTTGTATTGTTTGGCCTGGCTGGAGTTTTGAAGTGTATTCGTAAACCGGCGCCGGCGCGGGCAAGGATGAAAGAATTTTTGGGCCGTCAATTTGCACTTTTCTGCCATCCGGAGTTCCATACATTGTGAATGAAAGTTGAAGGCCTTGCACTTTGCTTGTGAGAAGAATCCAGTGTCCTGTATCATTCACAAATTTGAAATCCGGTGCAGGCGAATAGATTGTGGCATCAAGCCCCGGGCCAATGTACTTGCCATTGCCGTCGCGTTCGTAATAAGAAACGCGGTAAGAATGATTTTGTCGATCAGTTACGGGCAGGCCAGTGTTTAACACTGCCCTAAACAGCGTTGTCGCAATTTGGCATAAGCCGCCGCCGTATTCGGGAATTGTTTGGTTTCCGATTATGGAAAGTTCCGGCACATAACCCTGCGCCGCATTTATTGCGCCAAGGGCATTTAGAGTTGAAAATTCTTGTCCGGGCCGATTAAAATATTATTAAGCGCATTTGCGCCGATTTTAATGTTGTGTATTCTTGCATTTGAGCTGTCGTAAAAAGTGGTTGCGCCTGTGCCGATTTCAGAGACAATCCCTAATTTTGCGGCTGAATCAGGAACAGGCGGCTGGATTGTAATCAGCTCAATGTTCAACGGAGAATTTTTGTTTCCCGAATCCGAAGTTTTCCTCGCGAGCGCTTCCGAATAGAGATTTATAATTTGATCAGACCCCAAGCTTGTGTTTGCCTGCGTTCCGGTGACAGGCGGTATGAAATTCGAATTTTTATTTTGGCTGTTCAGATCCAAAACCATTTCTTTTGGAGCGGAATCATATTGTTCCGTTAGCGAACGCAGGGTTTGGGCGACCTTGTTTTTGTCGAGATAAATTTCCAGGTCATCAGCGCCGCTGGGGACAGAACCAATCCATCCGGCGATTGTTTGCCGCGGCACTTGCATAACATGCCCGTTATAAGAAATCCATAAATCTTTTTCAAGGAGCAGGTTTGCCTGTGCCGCGGCCTTTTGCGCATTCGTTATGCTCACCTGCGGCTCCAGGACAGTTGAGTCCAAGGCCATTTTTTTTTCATGGTTTTCAATGGCCGCGGTTATTTTCAGGAAAGCCGTTTGCTGGTTAAGAATTTTTCCAGGAGCAGTTGCCGTGTCCACATAAACGTTGCCGTTTGCAGCAGAAATGGAATAATTTTTGGGAGGCACGTCTGTTTTTGTCGCTATGCTGGCAATGGTTTGCTTTAGCGCTTTGGCGGAATATAAGGGCGCGCCTGTCCAGATGCTTTTGAGGATTTGCGCGGCATTTCGCGGCGCGCCAGCATTATCGGAATCTATTGAAAATAATTGTCCGTTTACAGAAACCCGAAGATTAAAATTTTTGGCAGAAGCAATTTTGGCGGCAGCAAATGCGCTTGCCGCATCAAGGGTTGCCAGCAAAACCGCCAGGCATATAAAAAGCAATTTTTTGTATCTTTGCACTATCATTTATATGTCGGTGTCATTCGCCGTCATTTATAGAGCATCATTCATATAATATATGTTTATATGTAGTTTAGAGCATTTGCATGAAAAAAGAAATTTTTTGCGAATGCCTGTGGATTCTTTTGTTGCGCACGATTTGCAAAGGCCCTATAATGCGTTTAAGTTTGGCATTAAAAGGGAGGTCGTGCCTTTTAATGCTTGCACGATTCGGGAGGCAAAGCATTATTAAATATAATAATTAAACATGAAAACAAAATACATAATTTGGGCAGTTGTAATAATTGCCTTGGCGGTTGTCGCCTCGGTTCTTATTAGGAGCAGCAACGGCGGGCAATATGCCCAAACCGGCAGTAATTCGAATTCGGTTGAAAGTTCGCAAGCCGGGCAGTCGCAGGTTCCTGCGCCGCAGGCGGCGAATGTGGGTTCTGTCTCAGGAGTTGATTTGAATTCCTTGGGAACTGAAGGCACAAATTCATATGCAACGGTTTCGCAGGATGGCGCATCGGATGCGCAGAGCGTTTCGACCGACGGTTCGAGCTCCAATTCTTCGCTTGATTCAGTAAATAATCCAATACAATGAAAAAGATAAAATTAATTTCATCAATCGCGTTGTCTTTGGCGTTGGTTGCAGCTCCGGCGCTTGCGGCCTCAAGGCATCAGGTTGCCACGGCATCGGCAGAAGCCAATACATCTGCGCGAACCGCGGGTTCGGCTTTTTGTACGGCATTGTCCGCGAGGGGGCAAACCTATGCCGCGGCAATCAGCCGGCAAATTTCCAATTTAAAAGACAGAATAAGCCGCGAGGATTCGCAGGCGCAGGAGCATCAAACGCAAGAGACGCAAACTTTGGATCAGCAGCGCGCGAACTGGGAGCAGAACAGGCAAAAAATTTATGCCCATTTGAGCGCTCGCGCGGCAACAACAGAGCAAAAACAAGCGGTCGCGGCGTTTCAGCAGGCAATAGAGAGCGCTGCAAGTGCGCGGGAATCCGCTGTGGATGCGGCACGCACTGCGTTTTGGCAGGGGCTGGAGCAGATTATTATCGGGCACAGGACTGCAATTGACCAGGCGTTTGAAAATTATTTGACAGCAGTGCAAGCAGCAATAACGCAGGCACAAAGCAGCTGCGCGGCAGGCACCGCGCCTTCCCAAGTAAGGCAGACATTTTTTGCGGCACTTGCTTCCGCAAGGCAAGCAAGGCAGCAGGCCATGCGTAGCGTGGATAAAGTTGGCCCACAGGTTTCAGCGCTTGTGCATACGCGCAACGAAGCGCTGGCGCAGGCAGTGCAAACTTATGAAAATGCTTTGAAAACAGCTGTTGCGGCTTTGAGGGCGGCTTTCCCGGCAGGATCAGGCGATAAAAATTCTTCAAGCCAATCCGGAGCCCAAAGCCAAGGCCAGTAGGCAATCCGGAGCCGTGAAAAAAATAAACGGCAAATGAAAGAAAATTTTAGGGTCCTTTGGCCATGCCATGAAATGAGTCGGATAGATGCCATGGAATAGGCCGGACACATGCCATGGAGTAGATCGGATAGATGCCATGGAGTAATCCGGTTATAAGTGAAAAACAAAGTTTTCAAACACCCGCGCTTTCCAAACGCGGGTGTTTTTTATATACTTCCAATTACCGCTTGAAATAAGCGGCTGCATAATTTTGTAATATAGTTCGTAAGACATAATGATAATTGAGCAAAGCGACGAATCCGCGGCCGCAGACGTTCAGCGCGGAAGGGATGAAAAATTTTCAGTCCTGATGCAAAGGTATGAAGGCAAGCTCCAGCGCTATGCGGCAAAATTTTTATTTGATGCCCGGGACGCCGAAGATGTTGTCCAGGAAACGTTCATCAAGGCCTACAGGAACATAGAAAGTTTTGACACGGGCAGAAAATTTTCTTCCTGGATATACAGGATAGCGCATAATGAATGCGTGAATTTCCTGAAGAGGAACAAGCTCGAGAAAATTCCGTTTTTCGACCTTGATGTTTTGTTCCCGCAGATTCCGAAAGAAAAGCACGAAGACGAGATCAACCTGCGCCAGTCAAAGGAAATTTTGGATTCCTCGCTGCGAAAATTGGATATAAAATACCGCGAGCCGCTGGTGCTTTATTACATCGAGGGTTTTGATTACAAAGAGATAGCCGATATTTTAAGAATACCGGTTGCCACGGTGGGCGTGCGCCTGGCTCGCGGCAGGCAGTATTTAAAAAAAGAATATGATAAATTGGCATAAAGCGGCAGCATTAGTGAAATGAAATGGATATTAAGCATCAAGCGGCAGATTATTTAAAACAACATGGATATTAAAAAAGACATAATCGATAAAATAAAAAAAGGCGAATTGAAAAAGCGCCCGAAAATTTATTTTGCTTTGCGGACTGCATTCGTAATTTTGGCGACGATTTTGCTTTTTGTAATTTCCATCTTTTCCGTGAGCTTTATTTTTTATATTCTTCGGGAGAGCAACATCAGGTTTTTGCCCATGTTCGGCAGGCCGGGCTTGCTGATATTTTTCCTGCTCTTCCCGTGGACTCACGTGCTTGTCGCCCTGGTTTTCACATTTATAATAGGATGGCTTCTGCGGCGCTACTCGTTTGCATACAGGAAGCCGCTGTTATATTTGCCGGTGATTATCATCGCGCTTATAACACTTGCGAGCATTGCCTTGCATATAATTTCTTTCCACGAAAGATTTTCCAGATTTGCGAGAAAAAATGATGTGCCGGTTTTCGGACAATTTTATCGCGCCTATCGGGGAAAAGATTTTGACAGCAGCAATATTGCCGTGGTCCGGGACATTGTCCCTGACGGCAGCGGCAGATGGCAGGCAATCACCGATAACGGCACAAAGGTATATGTTTATTCCTCGGCATCCTCGAGCGGAATGCAGGAGAATTTTCCGGAGCCATTGGCATCCATGCCTGTTCCCGGCGGGCTTAAAGACAGCCGCATGGCAATAATTTTTGGACCCAAGCAAGGTAATGCGATCCAGGAGCGCATGATAAAAATTATTCGAAATACCGGCGCGCACCGGCGAGGTTTTTGGGAAGGTTTCTGGCAAACCCTCTTGCATTGGTTTCATTAGGGTCCAACCCAAACCCCCAACCCAAACCCCCAACCTAAAACCTAAAATCCCGTCTGCTAAGCTGTTTTTGGGGGCATTTGAAATAAATTTGGCGATAAGGTTGTAATATAATGTGAAATATAGCGTGAACAGGTGGAGGCCGCGCATTTAATAAAATTTTAATCAGGGCAGGGTATAAAAGGTATATAAAATACGATGAAAAAATTTTTTGATTACTGTAAAAAACACAGAGCCGCCTCAATAATCATTGTCATAATTATTATTGCCATCGGATATTTTTGGTATAAAAAAACGCATAATGCCTCGGCTGCTGTAAGATATATAACACAGGCGGCAAAAAAACAAGATTTGACCGTGACAGTAACCGGAAGCGGACAGATTTCTTCCTCAGACCAGGTGGATATAAAACCGCAGGCCAGCGGTTCTGTAACCCAGGTTAAAGTGCAGCAGGGCCAGCAAGTAAACGCCGGAGATGTGATTGCGATGTTGGACGAGACATCGGCGATCAATTCCATCAACACCGCAAAGGCGCAAGTTGAACAGCAACAGGCGAATTACGATAATGTTATTGCCGGTTCCACGAGCGACCAGGTAAAACTTGGACAGCTTGCGGTGGATTCGGCACAGCAATCGCTTGATAATGCCAAGCAGAACTATACTAACGTGCAAAAAACGCAGGAGCAGGATGTCAGCAATGATTACACGACTTTGCTTAATTCGGATCTGGCGCTTTCCGCCAGCGATGCACAGACAAGCGCAACAGTAACGTTAAGCGGCAATTATACCGGGAGTTCCGAAGGCACTTATACGATTAGCACGTATAATTCCGAAGGCGGATCGGCATACACTGTTTCCGGCCTTGGCAATGAAAACGGAGTGATAACGCGCGGCGTGGAATTGCCGCTAGGGGATGGATTATACATAACTTTCGGTACAAGCGGCACCATATCTCCAACAACGGTTTGGACAATTCAGGTGCCCAACACTTCGGGAAGCAGTTATTTTACAAATTTGAATGCATATAATTCTGCGCTGCAAACCCAGGCACAGGATTTGCAGACAGCGCAACAGCAAATTGATTCCGCCCAAAACGCCTTGTCGCAGGCGCAAGTGCAATTGGATCAAACCGTTTCACCGCCAACCCAAGCGGAGATTGAAGCGGCCCAGGCGCAGCTTGATTCCGCAAAAGAATCCCTTGCCAACGCTGATTTGGCATATGAGAATAATATTATAAAAGCTCCGTTTGACGGCACGATCGCAACCTTAAGCGTAAACCCCGGGGACCAGGCCAGCACCGGCACGGCAATTGCAACTGAAATTGCCAACAACCAGGTTGCAGATATTTCTTTAAATGAAGTGGATGTTCCCAAAATTAAGCTCGGCGACCAGGCGACATTAACCTTCGATGCCATAGACGGCCTGACTTTAACGGGAAAAGTGGCGCAAATTGATACTGTCGGCACAGTGAGCCAGGGAGTTGTTACGTATAATGTTGAAATTGCGCTGGATGCGCAGAACAGCCAGGTAAAGCCGGGCATGAGCACCAATGCTAGCATTATCACGCAAGTTGATAACAATGTTTTAACTGTTCCAAACTCCGCAATAAAATCCGATTCGTCCGGGGCAAATTATGTGCAAGTGCTTGTAAATGGAAAACCGCAGCAAGAGCCGGTTCAGGTCGGCGCGTCCAACGATACTGATACGGAAATTACAGGCGGCCTTTCCGAAGGCGCGCAAGTTGTGGTCCAGACAATTTCTGGATCCCAGGCAGCGGCGGTTTCGGCGCCTACCGGCGCGGTCCGCGGCAACGCCAGCCCAAAGGCCGGCGGGGGAAGATTTTTTTTCGGAGGGTAATTGCGCATTAATTTATGATTCAACTTCAAAATATTTTCAAATCGTATTTTAATGAAGGCATTGAAACCCGGGTTTTGAAAAATATAAATTTCAGCATTGAGGAAGGGGAGTTTGTCGCCATCATGGGACCTTCGGGCTCCGGGAAATCCACCCTTATGCACATCCTCGGCGCTTTGGACAGCCCGACATCCGGCAAATATATTTTAGACGGGCACGATGTTTCCACGCTTTCGGATGATAACCTTGCCGAAATCCGCAGGAAAAAAATCGGTTTCGTTTTCCAATCTTTTAATTTGCTTCCGCGCGCCACTGTCGTGCGCAATGTTGCCTTGCCTTTGGTTTACGCCGAGATTGAAAGGAGTAAGCGCGAAGAAATGGCAAAAAGCGCGCTTTTGCAATCCGGCTTGGATGAATCCAGGTTTTATCATCTTTCCAACCAACTCTCAGGAGGCCAGCAGCAGCGCGTGGCAATTGCACGGGCGCTGGTAAACAATCCCGCTCTTGTGCTCGCGGACGAGCCCACGGGAAATTTGGATACAAAAACAGGCGATATTGTTTTAGGCACTTTTCAGGATTTAAACGAGCAAGGCAGAACCATTGTTTTAATAACGCACGAGCCGTATGTTGCCGAGCACGCCAACCGCATTATTCATATTAAAGACGGAGAAGTTTTGAGCGACGAAAAAAATACGCACAGGCGGGCTGTCATTGAGCATCGTGGTGTTGTTGAAAATCGGGATGTTGTTGAGAATCATGGTGCCGTTGAAAATCAGGATGCCATTGAGAGTAAAAATACCATTGAGCATTAAAAGCCAAACATGAAAACCAATGATTTAATGCGCGAAAGTTACAGTGCGCTCGCGGTAAACAAAGTGCGTTCCACTTTGACAATGCTCGGGATAATTATAGGCATTGCTTCTGTCATTGCCATGATAGCAATCGGCCAGGGCGCGCAGGCAATGGTGCAGGCAAATATACAATCAATCGGGTCCAATCTTATTGTAGTCACTCCTGGCGTTCAAAAAGGCCCGGGCGCATTTATAAGCTTGGGACGCGGCAGCGCGGAAAATTTAACCATGGCGGATTATCAGGCAATTGCAAGCCAGGTGCCTTCCATACAGGCAGTCGCGCCGGAGCTCTCCAAGCCGTATCAAATTACTGCCAAAGGTACAAATACGCATACTCAGGTAATTGGCACAAACCAGAATTATCCGATTGTGCGCAATGTAAATATGCAGGACGGTTCATTTGTCACCGCGCAAGAGGTCTCTTCGAACGCAAAAGTCGCGGTGCTTGGCCCGACAACCGCAAGCGACCTTTTCCCGAATATTGCAGATCCCATTGAGCAGACAATAAAAATTAATTCCATTGATTTTAAAATCATAGGAGTGATGCAATCCAAAGGCGGCAGCGGATTTTTTAACCAGGATGACATGGTTATAATTCCGATCTCCACTGCCCAGCATTATTTGGCAGGCCCAAACAGCAATGGCCAGCCGTATGTGAGCGATATTAGCATTTCGGCTGTGGACCAAAACAGCATGTCAGCCGTACAGCAGGAAGTTACTAATTTGCTTTTGCAAAGGCATAAGATTACAGATCCTTCGCAAGCCGATTTTACTGTTCAGAACCAGGCAAGCATTGTTTCGGCAGCATCCAGCGTTACAGGAACATTTACTATTTTGCTTGCGTCCATTGCCGGAATTTCGCTGGTCGTGGGCGGAATAGGGATTATGAATATGATGCTCACAACAGTTACCGAGCGCACGCGTGAAATCGGCCTGCGCAAAGCCATCGGCGCCACGCGCCGCGATATTAACTTGCAGTTCTTGGCTGAATCCGTAATTCTAACTTTTTTCGGCGGCTTTATAGGCATTGTTTTGGGCTGGCTTATTGCCTTGGCTGCCGCGCATTTCTTATCTTTTCCGGCGCAGGTGAATACGTCTTCAATAATTTTGGCGTTCGGCGTTTCCGCTTTCATCGGCATTGCTTTCGGATATTACCCTGCCCTAAGGGCATCAAAGCTGGATCCGATTGTGGCGCTGAGGTTTGAATAATTTGGCATCAAATCAAATAAAAAAATAAGAATAAGAAAGGATAATATGGGAAAAAAATTTGTAATTTGGGCAATAGTTATTGCCTTGGTTGCCGGGGGCGCGGGTTTCTTTTCTGGTATGGCTGCGGGCAAAGCCAATGCCTTGAAAACGGCAAATGGCGGTTTAGGCGCCGGTTCTTTTGGCGGCAACTTCGCACGCACCGGCGGCGCAGGCGCTGGAGGCAGGTATTTCTTAAAAGGCGGGGCAATGCATTTGGGCTCTTCCGGAAGCTTTGCTGCCGGACAAATTTTAAGCGCCAGCGCAAATAATATTGTCATAAAAATGCCTAATGGAAGCACGAAAATAATTTTGCTTTCAAGCGCCACCAAAATAAACAAATCCGTTGCGGGTTCGGCAAGCGATTTAAGCCAGGGTGAAAGCGTGGTTATCAGCGGCACTGCAAACCAGGACGGCAGCATTAGCGCCGATGCGGTTGATATTCGTCCCTCGGCCCCCGGGGCGCAGTAAAGTTTGCTGAGCGGCGTTTTATTTCCGGCGCGGTAAGCTGTATAATTGGCTTATGCCAGAAGATCGGCTGCAAAAATTCTTATCCAACGCCGGAGTGGCTTCGCGCCGCCGCGCGGAAGCGCTTATAAAAAAAGGCTTTGTTAAAATTAACGGGCGAATCGCCGCGATTGGCGATAAGGTTAACGCCGAAAAGGACGTGGTTTTATATAATGGCAAAAGGGTTGCGCCTGTGTGCGAGCTTTTTTATATTGCCCTGAACAAGCCGCGCGGATATATTTCTTCCCGTCGCGACCCGCAAAAGCGGCGCAGCGTTTACGATTTGCTTCCGCAAAATTTGCGCGACAAGGTTTGGAGCATCGGACGGTTGGATTTTAACACCGAGGGACTTATTGTTTTCACGAATGACGGGGATTTGACGCAGAAGGTCGCGCATCCGAAATTTGAGCACGACAAAGAATATGAGGTTGTCTTGAGCAAGCCGATTGGCGACGCGGAGCTCAACCGCTTGCGCCGCGGCGTGGAGATTGGCGAAAGCGTTTTAACCAGCCCTGCAAAATTAAAGGTGCGCACCGGGCGGGGCGCGGAAGGACAATCGGGCCAGTATATTTTAATGACCATCCATGAAGGAAAAAAACGCCAGATTCGGCGCATGTTTGAGGCAATCGGCTTTAAGGTTAAGAATTTGAAGCGCATCCGCATGAATAAGCTTGCGCTTGGCGATTTGCCGCCCGGAAAACACAAGTTTGTGCGCAAAGAAGATATTATTTAGGAATTTTTATTTTTTCTGTTGTGAAATTTTTGGTGCACCTCGCGCAGCTGCTGGTTGGTTATGTGCGTGTAGATTTGCGTGGTTGTAATGGAAGAATGCCCGAGCATGCTTTGCACGCTTCGGATATCCGCGCCGTTGCGGAGCAGATCGGTTGCAAAAGTATGCCGCAATGAATGCGTGTGCACGCTTTTTACAATTCCCGCAAGCAAGGCATATTTTTTTACGATTCTCTGCACAGATCTGGGGGTTAGGCCGCCCGCCGCACCTGCTCCGGAATTGCCGGAGTCCCTCCCGAAACTCCGCATCTCTTTTTCTATTTTATTCCCTTTTTGGCCGATTCCCGAATGGCTGATGAAGAGAAATTTGGAATTGTCCCGGCGTTTTTTTAGGTACTCCTGAACCGCCGCACATGCCTCCGCCGATAAGAATACCAGCCGCAATTTGTCCCCTTTGCCGCGCACCGTAAATTCGCCGCGCTTAAAATTAATTTGGTCGCGCTTCAGGGAGCAAAGCTCGGAAACGCGCAGGCCCGTGGAAAAAAGCGTTTCCAAAATAGCGCGGTCGCGCAGCATTAAAATTTCGTCTTTTTCGGATGAAGTCGCGCCGATTAATCGTTCGACCTCATCCTTTTCCAAAAATTCCACGCTTCGGCTCGGAGTTTTTCCAAGCTCTAATTTTTCCGCTGCCAGAGTTTGCACGTCATGCCGCGCTAAATATTTTAAGAACGCGCGCAAAGCAATAATGTGGTAATTTTGCGTAACCTGCTTAAGCTGCCTGCCTGTGCGCGGATCCGGAAGGCGATTTACGTATAGGCGATACTTGCGCACGAGTTCAAGAGAAATATCCGCGGCATCGGCGACTTTGTTTTTGTCCGCAAATTCCACAAACCTTTTCAGGTAATGATGATAATTGCGCAAGGTCAGTGCGCTGCGGTTTTTTTCAATTTCCGCGTATTCGAGAAAATCCGTCAGGAGTTGGGATATTGTCTTGGTTTTAGGCATGCAGGTTTCGGCTTAGGTTCGAAAATATTATGCGACATGGGTAGTATAGGAATTAAAAAAAGATTTGTCTAAAGCCGTGATTTGCAACCCGGGCGGCATTCGTGTTAAAATATAGACGGCATTGAAATGCTTTTAACAATTATTTAATTCCACGTTAATTTCGTTGCTGCGGCTTACGGGCAATCTGGCCGGCAGCTTACGCGATTAATCGTGCAGACAGGCGCGGAATGTCCGCAGCGCTTTAGCACAAGGCGCAGGCGATTCCCGCATATTGGAGCGACATGCTTTCGAAAAAAGAAAAAGACGCGCTTATCAGGAAATTTCAGGTTCACAAAGATGACACCGGATCTCCTGAAGTGCAAATCGCAATCTTAACAAAAGAGATTGACCAGGTTTCCGAGCACTTGAAAGTCCACCGCAAGGACAACCACAGCCGCAGAGGGCTTTTGCAGATGGTCGGCAACCGCAGGCGCTTGCTTCGCTACCTTAAATCCGAAGACGAGAAAAGGTACGAAAAATTGGCTGAAAAATTGAAGCTTAAAAAGTAATTAAGGAGCCGCTGCAATTTGCCGCGGCTTGAATTTTCTAAAACGGGCGTTGTTGGCAGCCATGTTTGGCTTTTGCCCTAAAGCCAAACATGATTGCAAATGACGTCCGGCTCCGTTTTCGAAGAGAATTGCGGAGGACAAGGAAAATTGAAAGGAATTTGATGGACGTCAAAAAAATATCTTCGAAAATCGGAGATAAGGAAGTGCAGTTTGAAACAGGGCGCATGGCCAAGCAGGCCAATGCCTCTGTTCTTGCGCGCACCGGAGATACGGTTGTTTTGGCGACAGCGGTAATGTCGCCAAATCCGCGCGACGGCATGGATTTTTTCCCGCTTTTGGTTGATTACGAAGAGCGCCTTTATGCCGCGGGAAAAATAAAAGGAAGCAGGTGGGTTAAGCGCGAGGGCAGGGCCAGCGAAGAGGCGATTCTCTCGGGCCGCGTCATTGACCGAAGCATTCGCCCCATGTTTCCCGAAGGCATGCGCAATGACGTGCAGGTTGTTGCCACGATTCTTTCCATTGACGGAGAAAACGAGGCCGATATTTTGGCGGTGAATGCCGCTTCCGCCGCGCTGGCAATTTCCGACATCCCGTTTGGCGGCCCTATTGCCGCGGTGCGCGTCGGGAAGATTGGCGGAGAATATATTTTGAACCCGAGCCGCGCGCAATTGGAGACCTCTGCTTTGGATTTAATTGTCTCCGGAACCGGAGAACGGATAGTCATGGTTGAAGCCGGGGCAAATATCATTCCCGAAGAGGATATGATTGGCGGCCTTGATTTTGCCCGCAAATATCTTGGCGAGCTTTGCAAACTGCAAAATGATTTTGCCAAAGAGGCGGGCAAGCCGAAATCTGAAATTGTACGCGTGGAAATTAATAAGGTTATTTTTGAAAAGGTCTCGGCCCTGGCAGGCCGCGAAAAAATTGAGGCGGTTTTGTATGTTGCCGATAAGGACCAGCGCGAGCAGAACACCAAGAAATTTGAAGATGAAATTTACGAGGCGCTTAAAAGCGAATTCCTGAAAGGCGCAAACGACGGCACAAAAGCCCCTTCGGCGATTGATGCCTCCGAACTTTTGGAAGAAAAAGAACTGAAAAAAGAAGTTGCCGAATCACTGGATAAGCTCATGAAAAAAGTGCTCCAAAAAAATATTTTGGAACATGAGCGCCGCGTGGACGGCCGCAAATTGGATGAAACCAGAAAAGTGGCTTGCGAAGTCGGCGTTCTGCCGCGCACGCACGGTTCCGCGCTTTTCACAAGAGGCGAAACCCAGGTGCTCACAACCGTGACGCTCGGATCCAAGGGCGATGAACAGCTCTTGGACGGCATGGAAGATCCGGAAGCCGGAACGCCCAAACGTTACATCCACCATTATAATATGCCCGGATATTCCACGGGCGAAGTTGTTCCTATCCGCGGCCCGGGCCGCAGGGAAATCGGGCACGGCGCCCTTGCCGAGCGCGGACTTTTGCCTGTGATTCCCCCTCAAGAGGAATTTCCTTACACCATGCGCCTGGTTTCCGAGGCAATCTCTTCGAACGGCTCAACTTCCATGGCTTCAACATGCGGTTCAACGCTTGCCCTCATGGACGCTGGCGTAAAAATTCGCGAAATGATTGGCGGCGTTGCCATGGGCTTGGTTTATGACGAGGAAACAGGCAAGTATAAAGTGCTCACGGATATTGCCGGCATTGAAGATTTCAACGGGCATATGGATTTTAAAGTTGCGGGAAGCGAAAACGGGATTACTGCTTTGCAATTGGATATGAAAGTAAAAGGTTTGCCTTTCGAAATTTTAAGCGATGCTATAAGGCAGGCAAAGCCCGGGCGCATGCATATTCTTTCCAAGATGAAAGAAGCAATAAGCGCGCCGCGGCCAGACCTTTCCCCTTATGCGCCGAGAATTGTTTCCTTTACCATTAATCCGGAAAAAATCCGCGAGGTTATCGGCTCGGGCGGAAAGACAATCAACGGCATTATCGCGGAGACAGGAGTTAAAATTGATATTGAAGACAGCGGCTTGGTGATGGTGACTTCCACAAATCCCGAAGCATCCGAAAAAGCGGTCGCATGGATTAAGAATATTGTGCGGGAAATAGCGCCGGGCGAGGTTTTCGACGGAAAAGTTACGCGCATTATGAATTTTGGCGCGTTTGTGGAGCTTGTGCCCGGGCAGGAAGGCCTGGTGCATGTCTCCGAGCTTGCGAACAGCAGGGTAGAGAATGTTCATGATGTTGTGCATGTCGGAGATATCATAAAAGTCCTGGTAAAAGAAATTGATTCGCAAGGCAGGATTAACCTTACGCACAGGCCTTTTGCAAAAGATGCGGGAAACGGGAATGGCCGCGGCGGGAATGATGCCGGCGGCAATGGCAATGGCAGGCGTTATGATAGGGACCCCAGAGACCGCCAGCAAGACCGGCAGAACGGGCGGCGCAGTGGCTTTTTCAGGCGAAAAGAGTAAAATTAAATTGAGATAACCATTAAATAAAAATGCATGAGAAATTTCTTTCGAAGGGAAGCGCCCTTTAATCCCACGGGGCAGTTAAGCGACAGCGAATCAAAGAAGCTTGGCCCGAAATTCAGGGAAGCAGCTAACCAATTCGCGGAACTGCCGCAGGAAGACAGGATGGAACTGCTTTATAAGATAAGGACTTTGCGGGATGCTTTAAAAAATCCGAGCGCGGTAATGGAAGTTGCCCGTAAGTTAATAAGCGCGCAATTCAGGAGTCATAAAGCCAAAGAAATGATGGATAAGCTTTTTGAGGCCGAGGCAAAGCCGGTTTCAGAAATTGATCCGCGGCAATTTGCGGGCGAACTTGAAGCGTTTAATATGGCGGTTGGCCAGGAGCATACCACAGAGCAAGAACAAGAGGACATGCGCGAGGAACTTTTAGACCGGCCGAATACGGATAAGATTGAGCGGGCAAAAAGCGAAGCTTACAAGCCAAATTTGCGCGAAGAAAGGTATTGGCAAACGCAAAGGGGCAAACAGCGAGACGCCGAACGCGACACTCGCGAGGCGCGCCTTTAACTTAATTCATGTATTTTGAAATTTTAAAAACCAACAGCAAATCCCGCGCGCGGCGCGGGGTTTTGCATACTGCGCACGGCGATGTGCAGACGCCGGCGTTTTTGCCCATCGGCACAAAAGGAACTGTCAAAAGCGTCACTTCCGAGGAGCTAAAATTCTGGGGCGCTGACATGATTTTGGCAAACACTTACCACCTTTGGCAAAGGCCCGGCGACGGCCTCATCTATAAAGCCGGCGGATTGCACAGGTTTATGAACTGGAAGAACGCCATTTTCACCGACAGCGGCGGATACCAGGTTTTTTCGCTTGCGAAAATGCGCAAGACAACCGATGCCGGGGTTTTATTCCAGTTTGATTTGGACGGCAGGCAAAGCATGCTCTCGCCGGAAATTTCCGTTGATATACAGGCGAACTTGGGAAGCGATGTCGCTTTAATTTTGGATGATTTTCCGGGGTATCCGTTTGAGCGGCAAAGGACATTGGAAGCAATCGAGCGCACGCGCGCGTGGGCGGAGCGCGCGCTTGCGGAAAATTCGCGGATAATGAAAAGCGGCGATCCTTTGAACCCAGGGCAAAAACTTTGGGGAATTGTGCAGGGCGCGAGTTTTGCGGATTTGCGCAAAAAAAGCGCGGAGCAAATGCGCGCATTGGATTTTCCCGGATACGCCATTGGCGGGGTTGCGGTCGGGGAGCCGGCGGAAGAAATGCTCAAAGCGGTTGAATATGCCGTGCCGCACCTGGAAGAAGAGAAGCCAAAGCATTTGCTGGGCGTGGGCACGCCGTATGATATTGTCCGGGCAGCCGCGCGCGGCTGCGACACTTTTGATTGCGTGATTCCGACGCGCGAGGCAAGGCACGGGCGGCTCTATATTTCATCAAAAACAGAAAACGGAAAAGACGCCTACTCGACCATGGATATCCGCAAGCAGGAATTTGCCGAGGATTTTGCGCCCGTTGATTCCACCTGTGATTGCTACGGGTGCCTGAACCATACGCGCGCATACCTGCGCCATCTTTTTTCCGCGGAAGAGCCGCTGGCAATCCGCCTGGCGACCATGCACAATCTCAAATTTTATTTGAATTTAATGAAAAAGATCCGCACCGCAATCGAATACGACTATTTTGAAGAGCTTTGCGAGAATTTCAAAAACATATGAAACCCATCCGGCTGCCCGCCGCAAATTGCGCGAGCGCCGGGGATAAAGTATAATTTTTAAAGTATGGCGGAAAAAGAAAACAACCTCATGGAAAAAATCACTTCGCTGGCGAAAAGGCGCGGCTTTGTTTTCCTCGGAAGTGAAATTTACGGCGGCCTGGCGAATTCTTACGAGTACGGCCCGGCGGGCGTGGAGCTTAAGCGCAATATCCAAAACGCCTGGTGGAATACTTTTGTGCGCGCGCGCCAGGATATGGTTGGCTTGGATTCTTCCATAATTCTGCATCCCAAGGTTTGGGAAGCATCCGGGCACACGGCCAATCTCGCCGATGCCATGATTGATTGCAGGCACTGCAAAAATCGCACCCGCGCCGACCATCTTATTGAAAATTTTTTCGAGGCAAAAGGGGAGAAGGCAAGCGTTGAAGGAAAGTCGGTTGAGGAATTGGATAAAATTATCCGTGAAAATAAAATTCCATGCCCTGTTTGCGGCAAGCGCGAATGGACTCCTGTGCGCAAATTCAACCTGCTTTTCGAAACCAATATAGGCATTGTGCCGGAGAACCAGTCAAAAGCATACCTTCGCGGAGAAACCGCGCAAGGCATTTTCGTGGCTTTTAAAAATATTTTGGATTCCACGCGCCTGCGCCTGCCGTTTGGCGTCGGCCAGATAGGCAAGAGCTTTCGCAATGAAATCACAAAAGGCAATTTTATTTACCGCACCCTGGAATTCGAGCAGGGCGAAATAGAATATTTTTTTGATCCGGAGGCAAGCGATTGGCAAAAGTTATTTGAAGAATGGAAAGGCGAGCTTTGGAAATTTGTTACGGGCCGGCTGGGCGTGCGCGCGGAAAATCTCCGCTGGCGCGAGCACGGCGATGAAGAGCGCAGCTTTTACAGCAAGCGTACCGAGGATTTGGAATATAAATTCCCGTTCGGCTTCAAAGAGCTTTGGGGTTTGGCGTACAGGACGGATTATGATTTGACCCAGCACATGAAATTTTCCGGAGTCGACCTTTCCTACACAGATCCTCTCTCGGGCCGCAAATTCGTGCCCCATGTCATTGAGCCGGCGGTCGGCATCAACCGCCTGATGGCAATGGTTATGCTTGATGCTTATGCCGAAGAAAATGGCCGCATCGTGCTTAAGCTTAAGCCCGCTCTCGCGCCGTATAAAGCGGCGGTGTTTCCGCTCTTGGCAAACAAGCCGGCTTTGGTTGAAAAAGCCAAGGAAATTTACGGGCTTTTGAGCAAGAATTTTATGGTTGCCTGGGATGACCGCGGCAACATAGGGAAACGCTATTATGCGCAGGACGAAATAGGCACTCCCTATTGCGTGACTGTGGATTTTGAAGGCCTGGAAAAAGGCGATGTCACTGTGCGCGACCGCGACACCATGCAGCAGGAAAGGGTTAATATAACGGGGTTGGTAAAATATTTTGAGGGGAAATTGGGCAGTTAAACAAAAACCGCTGTGCGCCGGTTTCGAGATATTAAATGGAGGTTAATAAATTAAAAGCATGCAGTTTTCTCACCGCACTCTAAAAAACGGCTTGAATGTTTTCTCTTTGCCGATACCTGATTCGGAATCGGTTGTTTTTAACGTCTTTGTGAAAGCAGGCACCAGGAATGAGAATCAAAAATCCATGGGCATTGCGCATTTCCTGGAACATCTTTTTTACAAAGGCAGCAAAAAATACCCGCGCCCAACCGATATTTTCACCGCCATCGACGCAATCGGCGGGGATTTTAACGCGCTCACTTCCAAAGAGAGCACGGAATTTTACATTCGCGCCGCAAAAAAACACGCTGATTTTATTTTCGAAATTACAACCGACATGCTTTTAAATCCTTTGCTGGCAAAGGAAGAAATTGAAAAGGAAAAAGGCGTGGTCATTGAGGAAATAAACATGTACCAGGATAATCCCGGCGCGCAGGTGGAAGATGATTTGGAAAAAATCATGTGGCCTCAGGGGGTTTTGGGCAGGTCTGTCCTGGGCACGAAAGAAACTGTGCGCGGTTTTACGCGCGCGCGAATTTTGGATTTTAAAAAAAGGCATTACGTTCCCGCGAACATAATTCTCGGCTTCTCGGGCGTGTTTGACGAAAAAAAATTAATGCGGAAGATCGCGGATTCCTGGGGGCGGCTGCCGTCCGCGCGCGCGCCGCTTTCGGAAAAAAATTTGGAGGTCCAGAAAGCGCCGGAACTTGAGATTACTTTTAAGGACACCAGGCAGGCGCATTTTGCCATCGGCTTCAAGGGTTTTGATTATACTGATCCGGACAGCCAGGCGGCAAGTTTGATAGGCAGCATCCTGGGAGGCGGATCGAGCTCGCGCCTCTTTGTGGAAATCCGCGAAAAGCGCGGCTTGGCGTATTTCGTGAGCGCCTACAATAATCGTTATATGGATGCCGGCAACTTTACAATCCACGCGGGCCTTAAGATCGAAAATTCTTTGCAGGCGCTGGGCGCCATAATGGATGAAATCCGGCGGCTGAAGAGTGAAAAAATTCCACAGGAAGAGCTTTCGCGCGCCAAAGAATTCATTAAGGGCCGCACCGCGCTTTTTCTGGAAGACAGCCACGATAAATTGGAATGGCTGATGGAACGTTTCGCCTTTTACGGCGAGACGGCACTGCCGAAAGAAGTTTACGCCCGCTACGATACGATTACGGCCGAGGATATTTTGCGCGTCAGCAACCGGCTTTTCAAAAACGATCGGCTGAATTTGGCGGCCATAGGGCCGTTCAAAGACAAAGCGGCATTTAAGCGAACTTTGGTCATATGAAGATTGGCTGCCACGTTTCCATTGCCGGAGGAGCGGAAAACGCCCCTGCGCGCGCCTTGGAACTGGGCTGCGAGACATTCCAAATTTTTACGCGTTCGCCGCAGGGCGGGCCTGCGCCTAAAATTTCGCAGCAGCAGATCGCGGATTTCAACGCCGAAATGCAGCGCTGCGGTTTTTCGCAATTCGTCGTGCACGCCCCTTATTTTATAAATTTTGGCAGCGCAAATCCCCGCACATATCACGGCTCAATTTCAATAATTAAAGAAGAGCTGGAACGCGCCAATCTTCTCGGCGCGCGCTTTATGATGACGCACTTGGGCACATACAGGGAAATCGGCGAAGAAAAAGGGTTTGGGCAGGTTGTCGAAGGCCTGCAAAAAGCATTGGATGGCTACAGCGGCAAAACGGAATTTCTTTTGGAAATCGCAGCCGGCGCGGGGGCGGTAATCGGTTCCAATTTTAAAAATCTCGGTGCGATTTCAAAACATTTAATTAAATGCAAAGGATTCGGCGGAATTTGTTTTGATACCCAGCACGCCTTCGCTTCCGGCTATGCCATAAATACAACTGAAGGCGCGCATAAAACTTTTGCCGAATTTGATGGCGAGATCGGCTTGAAATATTTGCGCATGTCGCATGTCAACGATTCCAAAATAGAGCTTGGCGGCAAAAAAGACAGGCACAGCCACATTGGCGAGGGCCTCATCGGCGAGGGCGGGTTTCTGGAATTTTTAAAATTCATGGCGCGCTTGGAGAGTGCAAACGGCGCGGAAATGCCTTTGATTTTGGAGACCGAACATGATAAAGTTATGGCAGACATAGCGAAATTAAAAGGGATCCGGGAGGCAGCTTCTTGATTCCGAAAAATCCATGCCCGAAAAAATCGAACACAATATTTCAAGCGCTTCCATTTTAAAAATTGCCGGCACCGCATTGGTGCTCTTTTTGCTGTGGGTTATCCGCGATATTGTTTTGCTCCTTTTAATTTCCGTAATTATTGCTTCTGGCTTGGAACCGTTCGTGGATTTTTTGGATAAGAGAAAAGTGCCGCGCGCGGTGAGCGTGCTTTCCGTTTACATTCTTGCCATCGGTATCGCGGTTTTAATGGGCTATCTGATTTTCCCGCCGCTGCTCAGAGAATTTAAGCAAATTAATTCGCATTATGCCGGCGCCCTAAGCCGGCAAAATTCGCAGGCCTTCCAGAAAGGCACATTTTTAGGAGTTAATTTCCTTTCTTTGGTTGCGTATAGCTTTCAATCTTTTTTGCATCAGGTAACCAGCGCGTCTGGGAGTTTTTTGCAAAAAACCATAGGCGTTTTTAACGGGGTGATTGAAATAATCACCATACTTGTAGTTTCTTTTTATTTGGTCGCCGAACGCAACGGCATGAAAAATTTTATTCTCTCGTTTGTGCCTGCAAAGCGCCAGGAGCTTGCTTTAAATTTGACTATAAAAATTCAGCGCAAAATAGGGTACTGGATGATAGGCCAGCTGATCCTTTCGGCTGTTGTTTTTGGCTTGGTTTGGCTCGGGCTTTTTCTGCTCGGCGTAAAATACGCGCTGGTTTTGGCAATTATAGCCGGATTTTTGGAGCTCGTGCCTTTTATAGGCCCGATTATTTCGGCAATACCCGCGTTAATAATGGCTTATGCGCAAAATCCTCCTTTGGCAATCGCGGTGCTTATTTTATATGTTGCCATCCAAAAGACAGAAGGATATGTTTTGGTTCCCAAAATTATGCATCGGACAGTCGGCGTTTCTCCGCTTATAATTTTGGTTGCGGTTTTAATCGGCCTTAAGGTTGCCGGAATTTTCGGGGTCTTTTTGGCAGTGCCTATTGCCGCCGCGGCAACCGTGATATTGAAGGAATATAAGGTTTTGGGCTCGGAGAAAGAACTCGGCGCTTAGCGAAAATTTATGGAAACGAAAAAATTTTACATCACCACTGCCATTGATTATACCAACGGCAATCCGCATATCGGGCACGCTTACGAGAAAGTCGCGGCCGATGTTTTGGCGCGCTGGCACAAGCTTCGCGGCGAGGACGTTTTTTTTCTCACAGGCACGGACGAGCACGGCGCAAAAATCGCGGCTGCCGCGGAAAAAGCCGGTAAGGCGCCGCAGGAATTCACTGATGAAATTGCGGCGAAATTCCAAAAAACATGGCAGAATTTGGAAATTTCGCCAAGCAGGTTTATCCGCACGACCGATGAAGACCACGTAAAAACCGTGGGAGAAATTTTGCAAAAAATAAAAGATAACGGCTATTTATACGAAGGCGAATATACGGGATTGTATTGCGTGGGACACGAGGCGTTTATAACCGAAAAAGAATTGGTGAACGGCGTGTGTCCGGACCACAAAACCAAGCCGGAAGTTGTCAAAGAAAAAAACTGGTTTTTTGAGGTTTCGGCTTTTACGGGCGATATAAAAAAGCGCATTGAACGAAGCGAGGGTGATGAAAACGGTGAAGGCGCCGTAAGCGGCGGGCTTAAGATTTGGCCGGAGCAGAAGCGCAATGAAATTTTAAGCTGGCTTGAGCAGGGCTTTACCGATGTTTCCGTAACGCGCCCGAACGTCAAGTGGGCAATACCGGCGCCGTGGGATCCGGAGCAGACGGTTTATGTTTGGATTGACGCCTTGATAAATTATCTCAGCGGCGCGGGATTTGTTTTGGACCGCGGCGAATTTGAGAGATATTGGCCTGCGGATGTGCACGTAATCGGCGCGGACATTGTAAAATTCCATTGCATAATCTGGCCGGCAATGCTGCTTGCAGCCGGCATGGAACTTCCGAAAGAGGTTGTCGTGCACGGCATGTTTACCGTCAACGGAGAAAAAATGAGCAAGAGTTTGGGAAATGTCATTGACCCGAACGGCTGGGTTTTAAAATACGGCGCGGATGCGGTGCGTTATCTTTTGATGCGCGAAGTGCCGTGGGGGCAGGACGGCGACGTCTCGGAGGAGAAATTGCTCGCGCGTTATGAAGGCGATCTGGCAAACGGGCTTGGCAATTTGGTTTCGCGGACAACAAACATGATTGAAAAATATTGCGACGGGCAGGTGCCTGAAATTTTGCGCGAATCGGATCTGCCGGAAAGCGCTTTGTCGCCGCTGCAAGAGGTTGGCGCACTTATAGAAGAATTGCGTTTTCACGAGGCGCTTGCAAAAATTTGGGAAAGCATTGCTTGGGCGAATCAATACATAGACGGCGCCAAACCGTGGGTTCTGGCGAAAACCGATTTAAAAAAAACGCGGGAGATTTTATCGCTTTTGTCGGCGCACATCCTGGCTGTTGCCCATAAGCTTGCTCCGTTTTTGCCGCACACGGCCGAGCGCATGCGCAAAACCTTTGAAAGCGGGAAAATAGGGAAAATAAACGATTTATTTCCGAGGATTGAATGAAATTTTACGACACCCACGCGCATGTGAATTCGCCGGAATACGGCGACGAATACGAAAAAGTAATTGCCCGCGCCGAAAGCGAGGGCGTTTGGTTTAATAATATCGGCACGAACAAAGCAGACAGCAGCGAGAATGTCCTCATTGCGCGCGAACACGGCGAAGGGGTTTATGCCACAGTGGGGTTGCATCCGGGATTTGTTTCCGGCAGTGATGCGGACGGGCGCAGGGAAGAATTTGATTACGATTTCTTCGCCGGCTTGGCGCGCGAAGAAAAAGTTGTCGGCATCGGCGAATGCGGCTTGGATTATTATCGGATTCCAGCCGGTATGAATTTGGAAGATGTGCGGCAGAAACAGGTAGAGGTTTTCAAAAAGCACATTGAACTTGCGAACGCTTCGGGCAAGGTGTTGATTGTGCATTGCCGCGCGAGCAAGGACACCGAAGATGCTTATACGGAGGCGTTAAAAATTTTAAAAAATGGCGCTGCAAAAAAAATTTTGGTCCACAGTTTTACCGCCAGCCCGTGCGTCTGCGAGGAGTTTTTGGCGCTTGGCGCGCATATTGCCTTCAATGGTATAATTACTTTCGATAAGACCGGAAATTCGGCGAAAGCGGTTGCGCTTTGCCCGGAAGATAAATTTGTATTGGAGACGGACGCGCCGTATCTTGCGCCTGTTCCGCACCGCGGCAAGCGCAACGAGCCGGTTTTCGTAAAGCACGTTGCCGAGAAAATTGCGGAAATTCGCGGCGCAACGCTCGCAGAGATTGCGGACCAAACATTTGAGAATGCAAAAAAATTATTTTTAGCAAACAGCTAAGGCCAGGCCGCGCTACCAACCACCTCGCCAACGCCACCTCCATTGTCAACTACCAACTACTAACTACCATCTACACCTACTAACTACTAACTACCACCTATTAACTACCAACTACTAACTACCAACTACTACCTACCAACCTCCATGAAATACAATCCCCAAAAAATCGAAAAGAAATGGCAAAAAATCTGGCTTGCCAAAAAAACATTTCAGGCAAAAACCGGATCCAAAAAAGCGAAAAAATACATTTTAGTGGAATTTCCTTATCCTTCCGGCGCCGGTCTGCATGTGGGCCATGTGCGTTCGTATGTGGCAGGGGATATCACTTCGCGCTATTTGCGCGCGCGCGGCAATGAAGTTGTTTACCCCTTCGGCTGGGATGCTTTTGGCTTGCCCGCGGAAAATTATGCCATCAAAATGGGGATTCAGCCGCAGGTCTCCACTGTGCGGAACATCAAAAACGCCAAAAAGCAGGTTAATTCTTGGGGCCTGAGTTTTGATTGGTCCCGCGAAGTTAAGACCACGGATCCTGCTTATTATAAATGGACGCAATGGATTTTTTTGCAATTCTTCAAAGCCGGCCTGGCATATGAAGCCGAAGCCGCAATCAATTGGTGCCCGAAAGATAAAACAGGGCTTGCCAACGAGGAAGTGGTTGACGGATGCTGTGAGCGCTGCGGCACGCCTGTGGAGAAGAAATTTTTGCGCCAATGGTTTTTAAAGATTACGGATTACGCGCAAAAATTGCTTGACGGCCTCAAGGATTTGGATTGGCCGGAAGCGGTAAAAATCCAGCAGGAGAATTGGATCGGCAGAAGCCAAGGCGCGGAAATAGAATTTGAAATCGGCATAGAAGGAGGCGGCGCGAGCCGCGGAGCAACCTCAGAGGGGCCGGCCGCGCAATCGGCAAAAAAACTTTCCGCAACTGTTTTTACCACCCGGCCGGACACCATTTACGGCGCAACTTACCTGGTTCTGGCGCCCGAGGCGGCGCTTGTCGGAAAATTGAAAGCGCACGTGCGAAATTGGGGCGAAGTTGAAAATTATGTCTTTGCCGCAAAGAATAAAACCGATTTGCAGAGGTCCGGGATTGAAAAAGAAAAAACCGGGGTCAGGATGCAGGGCGTTTTTGCGGTTAATCCGGCGACAAAGGGCAAGCTGCCGGTTTGGATTGCTGATTACGTTTTGCCGGGATACGGCACGGGCGCGATTATGGCAGTGCCCGCGCATGATGAGCGCGATTCGCAGTTTGCAAAAAAATATAATTTGCCGGCGCGCGTTGCCATTGAAAACGGCAAGCTTGTGGGCTCGGGAATTTTTACGGGCTTGAGCATCGAGCAAGGCGCCAAAGCGATCACCGAACAATTCGGCAGGAAAAAAATTCAATATAAAATGCGTGATTGGGTTTTTTCGCGCCAGCGGTATTGGGGCGAGCCGATTCCGCTTATCCATTGCGAAAAGTGCGGAGTTGTCGCTGTCCCCGAAAAGGATTTGCCTGTGCGCCTTCCGAAAGTAAAAAAATACCAGCCAACCGGAACAGGCGAATCGCCGCTTGCGGCGGTTTCTTCCTGGGTGAATGTGAGATGCCCGAAATGCAAAGGGCGCGCAAAAAGGGAAACCAATACAATGCCGCAATGGGCCGGAAGTTCCTGGTATTTTTTGCGTTATGCCGATCCGCGCGATAAAGCGAGATTCGCGGACATGAAAAAAATGAAATACTGGCTTCCGGTGGACATTTATTTCGGCGGAATGGAGCACACCACTTTGCATTTGCTGTATTCGCGGTTTTGGAATTTGTTTTTGAATGACCGCGGCCTTGTCCCGGTGAAAGAGCCGTATAAAAAGCGCCAGCCGCACGGGATTATTCTCGGCCCTGACGGCGAAAAAATGAGCAAGTCGCGCGGGAATGTCATTAATCCCGATGATATTGTCAGGCAGTATGGCGCGGATACGCTGCGCATGTACGAAATGTTTTTGGGGCCGTACGAGCAGGTGGTTTCCTGGAATGCCAAAGGCGTTATCGGCGCTCGTAGGTTTTTGGAAAGGGTCTGGTCGCTCGCCGCCGCGGTTTCCGCCGCGAAAGCCGGTGCGCCTGCGGAGATGCAGGCAGACGCGGCCATCGGTCGCCTCATAAAAAAGATCGGGGAGAACATAGAGGAGAGAAAATTCAATACCGCGGTGTCTTCATTTATGGAATTTTTGAACGGCATTGAAGGCAAGCAGGTTTCCAAAGAAATATTTTCTAAATTTTTGATCGTGCTCGCGCCGTTTGCGCCGCACATCTGCGAAGAATTGTGGCAAATGCTCGGGAACAAGGGCCTGGTAAGTTCACAAAAATGGCCGCAATATGATCCGCGGAAAATTGAAATGCAGACAGCGCAATTTGTAATTCAGGTAAATGGAAAATTCCGCGCGAATTTGGAGATGCCCAGAAACGCGGGCCAAGAGCAAGTCGCACTGGAGGCCAAAAAAATCCGCGCGGTCGCAAACAATTTGGAAGGCAAGCAAATTATGCGCATAATTTTCGTGCCCGGGCGCTTGCTTAATTTTGTTGCCAAACAGTGAAAATTTTAAAATTAGGAAAAAAATTTTGGAAAGTTAATCCGCCTTTTCATTATTTCCGCAAATCCGCCGGATCATATATAATTCCCGCATGGAATATCCCCATCTCAAAATTCAAGACCCAAAGCTTTATGAAATAATTAAGGCGGAAGAAGCGCGCCAAAAAGAGGGTTTGGAATTGATTGCTTCGGAAAACTATGTCAGTCCGGCTGTTTTGGAAGCCATGGGAAGTGTTTTGACGAATAAATATTCAGAGGGTTACCCTGGCAAGCGCTATTACGGAGGTAACCGGGTTATAGATGAGGCGGAGAATTTGGCAATAGAACGCGCCAAAGAGCTTTTCGGAGCCGAGGCGGTAAATGTCCAGCCGCTTTCGGGCAGCCCAGCGAACATGGCTGTCTATATGGCATTGCTTAATCCCGGCGATAAAGTGCTTGGGCTTTCCTTGGACCAGGGCGGACATCTTTCGCACGGGCATCCGCTGAATTTTTCGGGGAAACTTTATCAGATCATCCCGTACTTTTTGAAAAAAGAAAATGAATTGATTGATATGGATGAAGTAGAGGCGATTGCGCTTCGCGAAAAGCCGAAAATGATTTTGGCGGGTTTCTCCGCGTATTCGCGGAATATGGATTGGAAGCGTTTCAAAGAAATTGCCGACAAAATCGGCGCCCATACGTTTGCGGACATTGCGCATATCGCCGGGCTCATTGCCGGCAAGCAGTTGGAAAGCCCTGTGCCGTATTTTGACGTTGTCAGCACCACAACCCACAAAACTCTCCGCGGCCCCCGCGGCGCCATAATAATGAGCAGGGAGCAATTTGCGCCTGCAATAAACAAAGCGGTTTTTCCTGGAATTCAGGGCGGCCCGCACGACCACATCAACGCCGCGAAAGCCGTTGCTTTCGGCGAGGCGCTGAGGCCGGAATTCCGCGATTACAGCGCGCAAATTATTAAAAACGCGCAACGCCTGGCGCAGGCGCTTGCGAACCGCGGCTTTCGGATAATCTCGGGCGGCACGGATAATCACCTTATGCTTGTGGATGTTTTTGGCAGCAAAAATATTACCGGAAAAGAAGCGGAACACGTTTTGGAGGAAATCGGAATTTCCATAAATAAAAATATGATTCCGTACGACACGCGCAAGCCGCTCGATCCGTCCGGCATCCGCTTGGGCACGGCCGCGCTTACCACGCGCGGAATGAAAGAAGCGCATATGGATACTGTCGCGGAATTTATTGATGCGGCGCTGGCCAATAAAGATAATGCCGCGGAATTGGAGAATCTGGCGCGCAAGGTGAAGCGGTTCAGCGTGGATTTTCCGGTGCCGGCCTGATTTTATTTTTAAATCATACATTTGCTCAAAACCCATCAAAATTGGTAAAATATTTTAGTATTTAAGCCGGTGTGGCGGAATTGGCATACGCGCACGACTCAAAATCGTGTGGGATTACTCTCATGTGGGTTCAACTCCCACCACCGGCACCAGAGGAGAAAATCAATTGCCGGACCAGGCAAATCAAAAATCAAAAAATATTTTTAAGGAGATCGGGGGCGCCGATCCGCTTAAGGTTGGCTTGATGGCTTTTCTTGTGAGCGTTTTTCTTTCGCGGCTCGTGGGTTTTCTGGTTATAGACGGGCATGTTTTGCCTGCGAGCGTTTTTGTGGATATTCACGGATACCGCCTGCATCATTTTGTTTACGGCAATATTATTTTGACAGTTCTCGGCTTCCTTACTTTTATTCTCAACGTGGAAATCGCCCCGGGCATTGCCGCCATGATATACGGCATTGGCCTGGGTTTTGTGATGGATGAATTTATCCTTTGGCTCGGTTCCATTACATACCTTTCGGTAAACAGCATTTGGGTTTTTAACACTGCCAATTCGCTTGCGGTAATAGCGGTTGCGGCATTGATGATGTATTTTATTTACCAGAGGGGCAAAAAAAAGAAACTCGCCGCCAAAGGAAGCGGCAATATCGCGGCCAAGGAAATTTTTTTCACGCCGGAAATGCAAAATGAAAATTTAAACATACAGAAAAAAAATGTTTGACGACCAGCCCATAAAAATTTCGGAAGTGCCGGCAAGCGGGAAGCAGGAGATTCCCGCGGAGCGGATATTTGCGGCGGAGCTGGCGGTTCCTGAAACCGCGCCGCCACCCGCGCAAAGCCGCATTTCCTATGACGATGCCCAGATTTTGGAAGTCCTGATTGCCGAAATAGTTCCCAACCCTTATCAGCCGCGCAGGAATTTTGACGAGCAGCAGCTGCGGGAGCTCGCTGATTCTATCCGAGAGCACGGCGTAATCCAGCCGCTTGTGGTTAACAGGACTGAGCGCGGTTATGAGCTTGTGGTCGGCGAGCGCAGGTTCCGCGCCAGCCAAATTGCCGGGCTTGAAAAAGTGCCGGTCATCGTGAAATCCGGAATGGGCGACCAAACCAAGCTTGAGGTTGCGCTTATCGAGAATATTCAAAGGCAGGACCTTAATCCCATTGAAGAGGCCATGGCTTATGACAAGCTTATGAAAATGTTCGGCCTAACCCAGGAAAAAGTCGCGCAAAAAGTCGGCAAAAGCAGGCCCGCGGTTGCCAATACAGTACGCTTGCTTAATCTGCCCGCGGATATTCAGCGCGGCATTGTTGAAAAGAAAATTTCAGAAGGCCATGCGCGCGCCATTCTCGGCTTGCCCGGGCCGGAGCGCCAGCTGGCTTTGTTTAAAATGATTTTGGATCAGAGCTTGAATGTCCGCCAGGTGGAAGCCAGGGTGCGCCAGCTTGTTGCCAGGCCGCGGCTGGAAGCGGCGGGGCCGGATTCTCTGACAATGGCAATGGAAAACGAGCTGCGCTCAAAGCTCGGCACAAGGGTGAAAATCGAAAAGAGCGGCAGGGGCGGAAAAATCATGATCGAATTTTTTTCGGATGAAGAACTTCAGGAATTGATAGGTAAGATTGAAGGCGCCCGCACCGCAAACGCTGCCAGTAATGCGGGCGATGATTTCCCGGGCGGGTTCACTGTTTAAAAAACCGCTTTCGCGGTTTTAAATTTTTTAGCAGCGTTTTTAGTTTGGAGCAGTATTTGGCGGGCTTTAAGCTGCGCTTTTAGGCAGCAATCGTTTCTTTCCTGCCCAGGGTTTTTATGCAGCGGGTGCAGGCCTTAATCCTTTTGCCCCGGTATTTTACCCACTGCAGGTTTGGCGAAAGGCGCCTGATGCTCGCGCGCATGGAATGGCTGCGCTTGATTGTTTTTGAGTATCCTTTTCCGCAAATTGCACACATTCTTGGCATAGATTTCGTAAGATTAGTTAAAAATTATATTTAATCTTACTTATTTTATCAATAATTGCTATAATTATCAAGGACAAAATTAATTAAGATAAAGGTAATGCTTGGAATACCGGTAATTTTATTTTTAATAATTTTGCTTTTCTCCGCGATTTTGCATGAAATCGCGCACGGCGTTGCGGCCGAATATTTTGGCGACGATACTGCCCGCATGATGGGGCGCATCACGCTTAATCCCATAAGCCACATTGATCCATTTCTGACGATTCTTTTGCCGTTGTCATTATTCCTATTCGGCTCTCCCGTAATTTTCGGCGCCGCAAAGCCGGTGCCTGTAAATTATTATCGCTTGCGCAATTTCAGGTGGGGAGTTTTTTGGGTTTCCATTGCCGGAATACTCACTAATTTATTTTTGGCATTTGTCTTTACTTTGCCCATGCGATTCATGCAGGTTTCCCAGCCCGTGCAAAATCTTTTTATAGGCATTGCGGAAATAAATGTTTTTCTGGCTGTGGTTAACATGATTCCCATTCCGCCGATAGACGGTTCGAAAGTTATTGCCGCGCTTTTGGGCGAAAGAGCCATAAACAAAATCACGGCGCTCGAGTACAGGGGCATTTGGGGTTTATTGCCGTTTATTGTTTTGATCTTTATCTTGTTCTCCAGCGCCGGATTTCAGAACATTATGATGCCGGTGATCGCTTTTTTCTTCAGATTATTCGGGATTCCGGCGTAAAAATGCTCAACCTAACTGACTTGGAACAAAAGTAAGGAATTCGACTTTACAGATTTTCCCGGCTCCCGTATAATATATTCAAATAACTTTACACTTGAGTTATGCATTCCGTAGAGAAGCGGAATTTTAATTTGAAATTAATTTGCTAAACGGAGTAATCGCTTTGTTCTCAAAAGCGGTGAAAGCGCGCTTGCGCGGCCGGTTTAGTTAAGGAATTGGCCTGCAAAGTTTCAAAACAGGCCTCAACAGAAATGCCCACAATCAATCAGCTGGTTCGCAGCGGGCGCACAACAGCCAGGGTTAAATCCAAAACCCCGGCTTTGCAAAGGCGCATCAATTTAATTAAAGGCAGGGCAATTGCGGCTCCGAGCCCTTTTATGCGTGGAGTTTGCCTGAAGGTTTACACCACCACGCCCAAAAAGCCGAACTCTGCCCTTCGAAAAGTAGCGAAAGTCCGCCTTACCAACGGCATGGAAGTGATCGCTTACATTCCGGGAATCGGACATAATTTGCAGGAGCACTCTGTGGTAATGATCCGCGGCGGCAGGGTAAAAGACCTTCCCGGCGTGCGCTACCATATTGTGCGCGGCAAATTGGATACCCTTGGCGCTGACGGTCGTAAGCGCGGCAGAAGCAAATACGGAATGAAAAAGAGTTAAGACATAGTGGTGAAATTTTATGCCAAGAAAAGCACGATCATATACAAAAACTCCCATTAAGCCGGATCCGAAATTCGGCAATGCGAGATATGGAAAATTTATTAATTATTTGATGGAGCGCGGCAAGAAATCCGTTGCCCAGAAAATTTTTTACATGGCCATTGACGAGGTCGGCAAGAAAATGGAATCCCAAAATTCCACTTCGGGCCAGAAAATGACAGGCGTCCAGATTTTTGATTTGGCGCTGAAGAATGTTTCCCCGATGGTTGAAATTAAAAGCCGCAGAATCGGCGGCGCCAACTATCAGGTGCCCATGGAAGTTGTCGAGCCGCGCAAAACCGCCTTGGGAATGAAATGGCTTATTGCCGCGGCGCGCGCGCGAAAAGGCGCACCGATGCATCTGAAGCTTTCATCCGAAATTATCGATGCCTACAATAAGATGGGCGCAGCCATTAAGAAGCGCGAAGATACGCACAGGATGGCAGAAGCCAATAAGGCCTTTGCGCATTTCGCAAGGTTCAGCAGGAGATAAAAATGAGAGAATACGCGATAGATAAAACAAGAAATATCGGAATTATTGCCCACATTGACGCGGGTAAAACCACTATTACCGAAGGTATTCTTTATGAAACCGGAGTTACCCACAATATAGGCGCGGTCCATGAAGGGGAAACCGTAACCGATTGGATGGAGCAGGAGCGCGAGCGCGGCATCACCATTACCGCGGCCGCTGTTACGTGCTATTGGAAAGGCAATAAAATAAATATTATTGATACGCCGGGGCACGTGGATTTCACGGTTGAGGTGGAACGTTCTTTGCGCGTGCTCGACGGAGCGGTTGTTGTTTTTGACGGCAAAATGGGCGTTGAGCCGCAGTCGGAAACCGTATGGCGCCAGGCCGATAAATACGGCGTTCCGCGCGTCTGCTTTATCAACAAAATAAACCAGACAGGCGGCGATTTTTATAAATCCCTGGATTCAATCCATAAGCGACTTTCGCCGAACGCATATCCCATTCAAATCCCGATCGGTTTTGAAAAAGACATCCGCGGCATTATTGATCTTGTTAAGATGAAGGCCTATACATATAAAGAATTCAAAGACAAAGCGCTTACCGAAGAAGAAATTCCAGCTGACCTCGCGGAAAAAGCCAAGGAATACAGGCAGAAGTTAATTGAAAAAGTCGTGGAGATTGACGATGCCTTAATGGAAAAATATTTGGCAGGGACAGAACTCACCGAGGCGGAACTTTTGGAAGCAATCCGCAAGTCAACCATTGGCGGAAATTTTTATCCGGTTCTCGGCGGAGACGGGCGCGGAGTCATCGTGCATACTTTGCTGGATGCCATTAACATGTATTTGCCTTCGCCGCTTGATAAGCAGAATATTGTCGGCGTGAATCCGAAAGTTAAGGAAGCGGAAGTTGAAGGCGCGGAAAAAATTATCCGCAAACCCGATGATGCCGAGCCGTTCACTGCGCTGGCATTTAAGATTGCCAACGACCCCTTTGTGGGCAAGCTGGCATTTTTTCGGGTTTACTCCGGAACATTGCAAGCCGGCTCGTACATCCTGAACACGCGTTCCGGGAACAAAGAGCGCGTCGGCAGAATTGTGCTGATGAAAGCCAATGACAGGCAGGATATTAAAGAAGTTTATGCCGGAGACATTGCCGCTTTGGTGGGCCCGAAAGAGACCGTAACAGGCGATACGCTTTGCGATTTGGACCATCCCATCCGCCTGGAATCAATTAAATTTGCCGAGCCGGTTATTTCCATGGCCATTGAGCCGAAGACAAAAGCAGACCAGGAAAAAATGGGCATTGCCCTCTCGCGCCTTGCCGAAGAAGATCCGACTTTCCATATCAAAGGCGACGAGGAAACAGGCCAGACAATTATTTCGGGAATGGGCGAGCTGCATTTGGAAATTATTGTCGATCGCATGAAGCGGGAATTTAAAGTGGAAGCGAATGTCGGCAAGCCACAGGTTGCTTACAAAGAGAAATTCAAAAAAATTGTGGAATCCGAAGGCAAATACATCAGGCAATCCGGCGGCAAAGGCCAATACGGCCATTGCAGGATCCGCCTGGAACCGCGCGAACCCGGCGCCGGGTTCACGTTTGAAAGCGAGATTGTCGGCGGCGTTATTCCGCGGGAATTCATTGCGCCTATTGAAAAAGGCGTCAAAGAAGCCGCTGAAAACGGCGTTATTGCCGGCTATCCGGTGATAGATTTCTTTTGCGCGGTTTACGACGGCAGTTTCCATGAAGTGGATTCGTCGGAGCTTGCGTTCAAGATCGCGGCCTCAAAGGCGTTCCAGGACGGAGTGCGCAGCGCAGACCCTATTTTGCTTGAACCGATAATGAAAGTTGAAGTGACTGTGCCGGAACAATTCATGGGCGATGTTATCGGCGATATAAACTCCAAGCGCGGACAGGTTAAAGAAATGAATGACCGCGGCAACCTGAAAATTATTGATTCTTACATTCCGCTTGCGGAAATGTTCGGCTATGCCACTGCTTTGCGTTCCATGACCCAGGGCCAGGGCAATTATGCCATGGAATTTGACCATTATGACGAGGTGCCCCGCAACATTGCGGCTGGAATTATTGAATCCCGCGCCGCAGTGAATGCCAGAAAAGGACAGTAAGCGATAGACAGCAGGTAATAGTTGGTCGTTAGAAGGCAGCGGTTAAGAATCGAAACGCCCACATCATTTGCCTAACTACCAACTATCAACTATTAACTTCTAATTTTATGGAAGGCATAAAAAAATTAATCGAGCTTGCAAAGGCGGACGGCGGAAAATTTTTTGTTATTGATGAAAATGGCGACCCGGTTCTGGTGATAATGACAACCGAGCAATATCAGGAAGTGCTTTTGCGCGCGGTGCACAAGCAAACGGCAAGCGTTGAGGAAATCAATAAAAAAATAATTGAGGCGCAAAAGCAGGAAGAGGCGGATTTGGGACGCGAGCGGGAACGCGAAAGGGAACGCGAGAAGGAGCGCGAAAGGGAACTGCGCCGGCAGGAGCAGGATCACCTGAAAAGCGAAATAATTGATTCGACTTTTTCTTTCGAAGATTAAATTTACAATGTGAATGGAAAAGCGCGGGATATTGGAATTCCGCGCTTTTGATTTGCTTTCAACGCCGAAGATCCTGGTTGAAGTTCAGAGGCGGCGCGCTGTTTTGGGGATAGCGCGTTGCATTTCCATAAACGCGCCTCTTTAATTTTGGTTTTCGAACAGATTGCTTTGGGCCAGTTGCCTTCGCGCCCACAGCAGGAATGGTAAAGTTTTGCGCTGATGGCGTTGGCTTTATCTCGAGAGTTTGCGGCGTTTTTTGTTGCCCAGGCGCGGGCGCGCTATTTTCTGTGCGGATTCTGTGAATCCAAATTCCCATGCCAACAAGCATCAGAACCAAGCCGCCAATAAAAATGTTTTTGGCTGTCATCTCGGCAATCCTCCTTTGCCTTCTTGTGGCTATTTTGCTTGCCAGGGCACAATTTGCCAATAGCCAAAATTACAGTTGGGTTGAACCCAATACCCTAACCTGGAATCTGGGTTAGGGAGTTGGGTTGAACCCAGATTCCAGATTCATGTTATAATGTAGGTACATTCTTTAAATTTGAAACAAATGAGCGAAAAAACACAACAAATAGCCACTTTAGAGGATTTCGCCAGGCGCTTAACGGAAGAAAAGGGCTTAAATGCCTTGGATAAGGATATTTTGGACCAGGTCCAAAAAGACCTTATAGATAGGATAGAGGACCGCATTAACGCGGCAATCCTTGCCAAGATGCCTGAAGAAAAGCTGGATGAATTTAACGGCATTTTGGATACGAAAGATTCGCATTCTATCCAGGAATTTTGCGCGAAAAATATCCCGGATTTGGATGCGCTTGTCGGCGCCACTTTGATGGATTTCCGGCAAATTTATTTATTTTCATAAAATAAAAATCATGCCTGAAAGATTTGGATACAATCCGGAGGCAGAAGGGCAAAATCCCCAACAGGAAAACGCAAACAAAGGCGCTGGCTTCAAAAGCAAGCGCAAACTTTATGTTATTGATGTTTCGCATCATTTGGAACAGGAAGCGCGGGATGCGGCAGAAGCAAAGTTAACAGCGGACGTTGCGGAAATTAAGGGTTGGAAAAATTTACCGAAGCGCGTTTGGAAATACAACCTTTGGCGAGAGTTTTATCGCCAAAGAGAGCTTGCCTCTGCGCGCAAAAAAATGAAGGAAAGCCAAAACCTTTTCGCTGTAGGAAAAAATGCTGCCGGCAAAAACGCTGCCGGCAAAAACGCGGCCCAAGAAAACATTGCCAGCGGAGCTGGTGCAGATTCCGCCGCTGAGCATGAGCAGGAAATGAATGCGATAATAGAAAGGTTTGCCCAGGAATACGATAATGCCCTGCGCCAAAACGGGAATGAAAAAAAATCGGAGCAAAAGGAAGAATTTAATGACCCTGTAATAAAAGCCGAACTGCGCGCTTTGATATGCGATTATGCTGAAGGCAAAATTAACAACCAGGACGCGTTCGAAGAAGAAAAGGTAAGAATTTTTTCCAGAATAAAAGGCGCGAACAAGGAATTAATCGGCCGCGGCGAACTCTACGCTTCAAATATTTTGGAAATGGCCAAGGAAGCAAAAGCCGCTGTTGACCACGGCAGGGCACTGGATGCTTTGGATTTGGATTTTGATTTGATAATCGGCAGGGCAAAATCCGCGGTGCGCACTGAGGCGAATTTTAACAAGGTAGATAAGATAGTTGAAAAATTAAAGAACAGCTGGGCCGGATGTTGGGTAAATGAAACCACTTTGGCTGGCGGAGTGGCCATCGCATATACGCTTGCTGTTCGCGGTTCGCAAAGCGGCATTAGCCGCGCTTTTGGATGGTCAACTTTTGGCGTGGCTGCGGGCGTGGGTTCGGCTGTTGCCGCGGCAAAAGAAAGCGCGCGTTTGGAAGAAGAGCGCCGCTTGCACGGCAGGGAAATGGCCAAGGGCAAAAAATTTGAAGCCGCAAAATCGCCGCGGCGCGCGGAAATGGAACAATATCGCGCGGAAACAAAGGGCGCAAACGAGCTTGCCTCGGCTCTTGAGGATATTTCCCAGAAAGCCGAGCAGAAAAATTTGAGCGAAGAAGAATTCAGAGCCGCCTTGCTTCAGGCCGGCGAAGTGCAAGCAAGAGTAAGCTATGGCGATCAGCATGGCATTGATCTGATCCATTATTCCGATGCGCGAAAAACCGAGCGGGAAAATACGCGGCTTTCGCTTGCGCTTGAACAGGCAAAAGTGAGGTTGCGCGAATTGGTGCAGAACATGCCGGGCGCCGCGAATTTGCCAATTGATTTTGAAATTCAAAAACAGGCGGACTTGATGCGGGATATAATTGTGAACGGGCGAGAAGGCGAAGAGGGTTTGGAAAAGAAAAACCTGGAATTCAAAAAAATGAAGCAAAAGCAGGTTGGCAAAGCCGCAGCGAGAGCGTTTTGGATTGGCCTTGGCATTGGAGCTGCAGCGCAGGAATTATTAACAGTGCCATTGAGCCACGGGCATCAGGAAGGCGTCATTGGCGCCGCTTTGGATTGGATTCGCGGCAAGCCGCAAAGGGTGGGCCAGCACTACACTCCTCTTGGGGGCTTTGTAAGATGGCTGCACGGTGAAGCGGGAAAAGTGAGCCCAGCCATGCATGAGGTTAATTTCGCTGGGCATGATTTTAAAATTCCCCTTGGCTATTCTCTTACAAAAGATCATGCCAGTTATTTTAATTTAATGCGTGGAAATGAGATTGTCGCTGCGCATATAGCGAACGCACACGGAGATTTAGCCGAAAACGCGCGGCGACTTTTAGCTGAACACGGCATGACAGCAACAAATACCACCCACGCGTCTCTTGTTGGGGCTGGCACAGAACATGGCGGCGCGCCATACCAGCATATGGAACATATCAAGCACGATATGTGGTTTGATAATGACACTAAAGCTTTTGATAAAAATGAATTGCGGCTCTGGGGTACTGGCCATGGCGGGCCTGCAGTTAATGCGCACGGCGATTATGTTTACGATATCAGCCATATGACCCCGGATGGTTCGTACCACGCAGGGCTAAGCGTGGACGCCCAGGAATTAATGCATCAAGGCAAGCTCTCTTTGGCTGTTTCCGTCTCGCGCAATTCCCAGAATTATGTGTTTAAAATTCCTATTCAGCATGATGGGCAAATCGTTTTTAAGCACGACAGCCCGCTGGCGCATCTGTTATTTGGAAAATTTAAAAATTTGAGCCCTGATGCGCGCGTGCATCTGGAACACATAACCCACGGTTATCATTTCAAAGCTAATGATAGCGTTTTTAAAGGCGCTTATGCGGAAGTTGTGCAAACAACCGGAGTTGATAAAGCTGGCGTTGAGCATATAAGAACCTTAGCCACAGACGTTGGCGCCAATTCAATAAAAAATCCGGGCCTGGCTATTAAACAGTTTTCCACAACCATTATTGGGCATAATGCGGATTATCGTATTGATCCGCCGCTTTGGCTGCCAATTATGGGCCGAACGCCGCTTGAACCAACTTACACTCCTGATTCCACACCCAACATAACACCGTCTCCAACGCCAACTCCGCCGGAACCGGTTCTGTCGAAACCGGAGCCATATATAAATCCCTACGCATACGGTTATGGCGGTTATGGTTATGAAGGATATGGGCAATTTTTTACCGAAAAGAATTTTGAAAAATTCAGGGCAGTTTTATCGAGGACTTTGCGAGAAAATCCTGACGCTGATTTGGACCAATATTCTGAAATAAAGCAATATTTGGACAGATTGTCGCCTGAGCATAAAAAAATGATTCGCGAAATTTCCGCGGAACTGCCGCCAATGAAATATGGTTGCCGCATGTCCATAATGATACCTGTTGCCGGCCATCAGGAAAGTAAAAATATTTATAGGACACTGGAAACTTATACTTCACAAACAGATATGAAAGGCCAACCATTGGACCCTTCGCTGTTTGAGATAGTTTTATTTGTGAATAACCCGGAAACCCATGCAAAAACAGGAGCATTATTGGATTCGGAAGAAACATTGGCAGAAATACAAAGGTTTAAGAAGGATAACCCCAAACTTAATATCAGGGTATTTCATAGAAAGTTGCCGAACGATGAAATAGAAAATGGCAAAAATGTAATAGGCAAGGTCAGGCGAATACTTGCTGATGCTGTTTTGATGCGGCAAATGGCCAGAGGTAGAAAAGCGCCGGAGTTGATAGTGGTAACCAATGATGCCGATACGCTTGGAATTTCCCCACGGTATGTTTCTAATTTTTTGGATAAATTTGATAAAAACCCGGAAGCTGACAGTTTTGTGGGGCATATTGATTGGGATCCGGAGTTTTTTGCCAGAGACCCTGCTTCCTTTTTGGACAAGCGTTTTGAACAGAACTCGCTTGTGTATGAGCGCATAGCAAAAAAGCCAATCCCAACCTCTGGGGCCAATACTGCCTTAAGGGCAAGTATCCTTTCTGCGGTGGGCGGATTCGATCCGAGCTTAGGCAAAGGTGAAGATGTAAATTTAGGACTTAGAATTGTCGTGGCCAGGGCGGGAACAAAAAAACATTCACAGCCAATCCGCGGCACCGGAACAGAATCCATAATTTATACGTCAACGCGAAGAATGAACGCTGCTAAAGAGAAGGGAATTAATGTACTCGATCAATGGAGTCCCGAAATCGAGTGGGGAGCTTTCGACGAATTGCGTACAAAGGAATTTGCAAAAACGCCGCTGCCGAATCTTGATGATGAAAAAGAAGTACGGAAAATTATTGACCATCTTGAAGAAACAATTTCTAAAAGCCCTGTTGATACTCCTGCAAAACGTCAGGCCTTGGAAAGCATGGGCGTGGAGTTTGAACCGACTCCGAACGGTGTAAAGATTACAAATCGGGAGGCATTTGCGAAATGGCTGAAAAAATATCAACAGAAGTGGAAAGAAGATTTTGAGCGGCGAACCGGAAAAAAAGCGCAGATTTTGGAAACTTCAGCGCAATTACAAGAGCCGCAGGCATCCCAGGTTCATCCTGTTGAAAAATCTTCGAAAAAGGAAAGCATTCTTCAGCAGGTGCGGGAAGCAAAATCAAAAGCCGTCCAACAAACGTCGGATAAGCTGCAAGCCGCCCAAGAAGGCGTAAAAAAGAAGACGCAAGAAGTTATGGCGGGACTTGATCCACTTTCGAGGGCTTTATACAAATATTTAACTGAGGCGGGGTATTCCACGAGCCGTAAATCGATTGAATATTTGAAATCAGCTGCGAAGAAAGTTGCGAATTTGGCAATTGCCGAGAAATTTATGGTAAATAGCGCAAAGAAAGCCAGGAGTCCCGAAGAACAAAAGAATGATGCGATTAAACAAGTTTTGCATACGTACGCTGAACAGGATTGGAAGTTAACAGGCAAGGATATGGAATCAGTTGCAAATATGGATTTCCCATTCCGGGGAAACATTTCTGAGGATTTGTTGGAGTTGGATAAAATTTTGAATAAACAGAAAGGGTTTGTAAGGAACTACATCTCCTTTGCTAACTATGTTCGTAAAAACCCAGGCATTGCAGCACGTATGCTTAAATCTGATATAGATTCTTGGATAGAGCATGCTTATGCGATAGGGGCAAAGGTCTCAGATGTTGCTAAGATTTTTGTTTATTCGCAAATACTGGATAGAATTAGCAGGCAAATAAACGAAACAAAAGAAAATGTAAGGAAGCGCAAACAAGAAGCGGCAATTAAAGCTTTTGAACAAGATGTAAAAAAGCAATTAGAGAAGAAAATAGATTCCGTTTTAAAAACCGGATCTGAAAGTAAGAAATCTGTTGACGTCAAAATTAAATCAGTGTCAAATGTGGAAATTGGAAAGTTAGAGAGTGATATTGAAGCTTTAAAGAACTATTGGCCATATGCTGAGATAAAAGATAGAAAGGATGCAAAAGCGGTTGATAATAATTTAAAGGATTTGGCGGAAATGATTACAAGCGAAAGAGTGCTAGGAAAATTTGACCGTGTCAGCAAGCAACTAGGCAAAATGCATGCTGAAAGGGAGCTTGCTCCTTACCACAAGTTCGTAGAGATTGCGAGAATGGACATTCAATTAACCGGAACCCCCGAAAAGGATATTAATATTTTCAGTATGGCTCTGAAAAACCACGGATTTTTGCCTTTTAAGATGACAAGCTTTAGAAACTTTGATAAAACCGCGGCATCATTGCAAAGACGCATTGAATCTTTGCTGCAAGACGCAAAAACGAATAAAGAAAAGTATGATGAGATTAAGGTTATAAAGCTCCTCATCTTCCAAAAAATCCTTGAGAAAATTCGGGCAGAAAAGAAATAAAATTAAAACGCAAAAGTTAAACACCGTTCCTATGATGTTCAATAGGAACGGTGTTTGAATTTATACAGGACCAATATTGTAATTGTGGCAAATCTTGATTAAACGGTACAGGGTGTACCGTAGGCGCTGCGCGGTGCTTTTTTATTTTATGGGTCGGCGGATGTGCAGGTATTGGGGAAAGCTTAAGCACTTGGTCTAGAGTCACGGCTCCGCTTGGTGAAGGTTCCGTGTTTCGTTCTAAGGCGGATACTGGAACCAAAATTAATTTGGTTGTGTTGTATATGCCATTCGGTCCTGCCGCATACGCGGGCAGGAAAGTCGTCCCATCTATATTCATTAGGGCTTGAGCCGCCCTTATGTGAGTGTTTGCGGGTAACAGCACCTTTGTGGTCGGCGCCATTAATGGCTCCTTGCCTCGCGCGACTTTATTTGGGTCGCAATTGGTGCACGTAAATCCCGCGACAGTATGGGTAACCACATAAATATCGCCAATTTTGGAATGTTGTTGGTTTAATCCATATCTTAAATGTAATGAACCAATCCCAAGCGCCAGGATTAAACCAATCACAAAAATTCCGACGACAACCAAAACACCAACAGATAAAAGGGTTCTCATATTTCCTCCTGGGAATTTGACAAACTTCAATATATCATAAAGTTGCATTTTGTCAACCATTTTTCCAAATCACTTAAAAACCCTCTAAATCTTACATTTTTCACGAATTCGCCTACAAAATCGCGGCTTCATAAATTTTTTCTGTAAAATTTGACAGCGCATGGTAATTTTGTTAATATTTTCAGGCATTATAAGCGTCGAAAAACGTTTATTTAATTAAAACAATTATTAATTAATTCGCCCTGGCTCCCGAATGGGAAAAAAGAGTAATACTCGGGCATAAGGAATTGCTCATTTTCGGCAAGCGCGCCTGTGCGGCAGGCTCGGAATGCGGCAATCCTAAAGGGAAAAGCACAAAATGGCAGAGAAATTCGAAAGAAAAAAGGTGCACGTGAACGTTGGCACATTGGGCCACGTTGACCACGGCAAAACCACCTTGACCGCGGCGATTACAACTGTCCTTGCGAAAAAAGGGCTTGCAAAAGCGCGCGCATACGACACCATTGATAATGCTCCGGAAGAAAAGGCACGCGGCATTACGATTAATACCTCTCACGCCGAATATGAATCGGAAAAGAGGCACTATGCTCACGTAGATTGCCCGGGACACGCCGATTATATTAAAAACATGATCACAGGCGCTGCTCAGATGGACGGCGCGATTCTTGTCGTTTCGGCAACCGACGGCCCAATGCCGCAAACCCGCGAACATATTTTGCTCGCACGTCAGGTGGGCGTTCCTTACATTGTCGTATACATGAACAAAGTTGATATGGTTCAGGATAAGGAACTTTTGGATCTTGTTGAAGAAGAAATCCGCGATTTACTGACCAAATATGAATATCCGGGCAAAGACACTCCAATTATCCGCGGTTCAGCGCTAAAGGCCTTGGAAGGCGACCAATCCGAAATCGGCGAACCTTCCATTCTAAAGCTGGTTGAGGCATTGGATACCTATATTCCTGATCCTGTCCGCGAAACCGATAAGCCGTTCTTAATGCCTATTGAAGATATCTTTTCAATTGAAGGCCGCGGCACTGTTGTGACCGGCAGAATTGAAAGAGGCATAATCAAAGTAAATGATGAAGTTGAAATTGTCGGCTTGCGCCCAACCACAAAGACAGTTGTAACGGGCATTGAAATGTTCAATAAATCATTGGATGAAGGCCAGGCAGGGGATAACGCAGGCATTTTGCTTCGCGGCACCAAAAAAGATGAAGTCGAACGCGGCCAGGTTTTGGCGAAAACAGGAACAGTTACGCCTCACTCTGAATTTGAAGGCGAAGTTTATATTTTAACAAAAGAAGAAGGCGGCAGGCATACCCCGTTCTTTAAAGGATATAAACCGCAGTTCTACATTAGGACCACTGATGTTACCGGAGAAGTTATTTTGCCGGAAGGCCAAGAAATGGTTATGCCGGGCGATACCGTAAAAATTACGGTTAAGCTTATTACAGCCGTTGCCATGGAAGAAAAGCTGCGCTTTGCTATTCGCGAAGGCGGCCACACCGTGGGCGCGGGTGTTGTTACCAAGATCCTCAAATAAATTTTAATAAAGGTCTGGCTCTAAAATGAGCCAGACCTTTATTGCGCTAAAAGCAACGAAATGTTTTGACAAATCGGCGCAAATCATTTAAAATTATCAAGCATTATCAATTAATCGCAACTTAAAAAAGCGTCCCCACAATGGAACAGGCAGTTAAAAGCAAGATCAGAATAAAGATAAAGGCGTACGATCACAAGCTCATAGACCAGTCCGCGAAGCAGATTGTTGATACCGCAAAGAGAAATGGCGCGGAAATTACAGGGCCAATACCCTTGCCGACAGACAAGACAAAGTACACTGTGCTTCGTTCCACTTTTGTGCACAAGGATAGCAGAGAACAATTCGAAATGCGCGTGCATAAGCGCTTAATCGATATCAACAACGCCACCCCAAAAACAATTGATGCCCTAACAAACCTGAACCTTCCCGCCGGCGTTGATGTAGAAATTAAAATGAGTTAGTCGGGTTGGTTTCCTTCATACAGATTGGTTCTTTTCCGTAAAAATATATTGGGAAAATTATTGCTTCCGGGCGGGCTGCCCTCTAATTTTCGAAATATATTTTTGCGGAAAAGATAACCTCTGAACGAAGCAAACCGACAAAGTACATATAATTTTCAAATTTCAGCCCGAAAAGCTGATAAAAAATACGAACCCTTATTGAACCGAGATGGTTTACCAGGCCTCCGCCCATGGCGGATGCGCCTGATGGGTCATCTCGGTTTTGTATGAAATTTACCCTAGCAAGAAAACTTAATATGACCTCCCATTTCCTGCAATCAGGAACAATAGTTCCTGTTACTGTTTTACAGGCAGGCCCTGTTGTTATCACGCAGCTTAAAACAGCGGATAAAGACAAATATCAGGCGGTTCAAGTGGGTTTTGGAAAGAAAAAGAACGTTAATAAGCCGTCTGCCGGACATTTAAAAGGCGCCGGCAAATTTGCTGCTTTGAGGGAATTCCGCGTGGATGATATTGCCGGATACGAAGTCGGCAAAAAAATAGATATTTCCGATTTTCAAATAGGAGAAATGGTAAATGTTGTCGGCGTGATGAAGGGCCGCGGCTATGCCGGGCCTGTTAAGCGGCATGGCTTCAGCGGCATGCCTGCGTCTCACGGCCATGATAAGCCGCGCGCAGTCGGCTCCATTGGCCAAAGATTTCCCCAGCATACCAGAAAAGGATTGCGCATGGCAGGAAGAATGGGCGGCGTTTCTGTTACTGTAAAAAATTTGCAGGTAATTGATATTGATCCCAAAAAAAACCTCATTGCTTTAAAAGGCGCGATTCCGGGTGCAAGGTCAGGCCTGGTTCAAATCATTTCCACCGGGAAAATCAAGGATTTGGAAGCCAAACAGGTTGTGGAAAAGAAAAGCAAGAAATAATAAACAGCCATGAAAGTGAAAGTATACGATAAAAATTTACAGGCAGCGGGAGATCTGGATCTTAATCCGAAGATTTTTGAAATTGTGCCGGATGCCGGTTTGATAGAGCAGGCGGTCAGGATGCAGATGGCGAATTCCAGGCAGGCGATCGCGCATACAAAAACCCGCGGCGAAGTGCGCGGCGGAGGAAAAAAGCCGTGGAAACAAAAAGGTACCGGCAATGCGCGCGCCGGCTCCATACGGTCTCCTATTTGGAGGCACGGCGGCATTACTTTCGGGCCGCGTTCCAATCGCAATTATTCCTTGAAAATGAATCAGAAGCAGTGGCGCAAAGCCCTTTACATGGTGCTTAGCGACAAGGCATCCTCGAATAATTTTTTGATTTTTTCCGAGTTGGAATTGCCGAAAGCCAAGACAAGGGAAATGTCCGCTTTTTTGGAAAACGTAAAGGGGAAATTGGCGGGCTCTTCCAAGAAATTTCTTTTTGTCATCCCGAAAAAGGACGAAACCATAGAAAAATCCGCGAGGAATCTGCGCTATGCAAAGGTTATTAAGGCAAACAGCTTGAATGTCGTTGATTTGATAAATTACGACAGCGTCATCTTGCCGAAGACCTCGATTGAAATTATTGAAAAGACGTATTTAAAATAGTTTATGGCATTATTGTCCAGAAAAAAGAATAAAGAAGAAGATCAGGTGCCGGCGGCAATTGAGCGCAACGGCGGATTAAAGCCGTTGCAGAATACCGGCGACGCTTACAAGGTTTTGATTAAGCCGCTTGTCACGGAAAAATCCTACAAACTTGGCGAAAGCGGCAAGTATGCTTTTAAAGTGAGCCGGAAGGCAAATAAGATTTCAGTGCGCAATGCCGTGGAAAAAGTTTTCGGCGTCAAAGTCGCGAGGGTTAATATGATTTCCGTAAAAGGCAAGCCAAAGAATTTCGGGAGAATTACCAGTAGAACTTCTCCGTGGAAAAAGGCGGTCGTCACTCTGAGAAAAGGCGAAATAATACAAGGACTGGAAAGGTAATATGGCAGTAAAAGTTTATAAACCTATTAGAAT
>JAJZOG010000016.1 GCA_021811585.1 bacterium | reverse complement strand
TTTACTTTGGTTTCGAGTTCGGACGCTTTATAGGTTGCAGGTGTACGCACAGTAATGTGTTCAGCCGAGCAATACTAATCAATCGAAAGTTTTAATCTTTTCTTGTTCGCCTTAATTCCGGTGAAAGCCGAAGTTAATGCGGATTATCTTGACTGGCAATTTGTGATTGTAATAACCGCGAGTTTTCAAAATTCGCGATGGCTTTGTTCTCCAAACTCTCCTGTTAAATTGCAATATTTAGAGGCATAAATGCCCTCTAAATTTGCGGAAAATCAAGTCCCAAGGAAATGTTTTCCGCAAGTTTAGGTGGCATTTACGGCGCGGTCCGACCTGATCCCATCCCGAACTCAGTAGTCAAACGCGCTCGTGCCGATGATAGCTGGGGCAAGTACCCATGCAAAAGTAGGTAGCCGCCTTTTTTAAATCTTTTAAAGCCCCAATCCAGAGGGGCTTTTAAAATTGCGCGAAGCGGTTTAACATGGCAGAGCGTTGTGGGACGCAGCGGAAAAAGGTATAATCTTTTCGTATCGCGCCATCGTGCCGGCAGGCAGACGAACGAAACCAGCGGCAAAATATATTCCTTGAAGGCGAAATATGTTTTTATTAAGGCAAAATATATTCCATGAAAAAAATCTTTGATATCGAAATCCATTCCAAATACAGCCGCGCCTGTTCGCGGGAGCTGGTCTTGCCGAACATCGCGGCCTGGGCAAAGCGCAAGGGCGTTGATGTTGTCGGCACCGGCGATTTTACCCATCCCGGATGGTTTGCGCACATCGGCGATGCCTTGGCCGAGCAGGGCAACGGGTTTTTGAAATTGAAAGAAGAATTTTGGCCTGCAGCGGATTCCGGCTCTCGCTTGGCCGGACTTTCGGAGGTAAATTTTATTTTATCCGCGGAAATATCATCCATTTATTCCCACAACGGAAAAGTGAGGCGCATCCATAATTTGCTTTTGGCGGATTCCCTTGAGCATGCGCGCGAAATCGCAAAAAAATTGGAAAGCCGCGGCGCCAAGCTCGGTTCCGACGGAAGGCCTATTGTGGGTTTGCCTTCAAAGGAGATATTGCGCCTTGTTTTGGAGGTCTCCGAACATTGCGCGCTTATCCCCGCGCACGTTTGGACTCCGTATTTCGGCCTCTTCGGTTCCATGAGCGGATATGACAGCGTTGAAGAATGTTTCGAGGATTTGTCCGGGCATGTTTTTGCGCTGGAGACGGGGCTTTCTGCTGATCCGGAAATGTTTTGGCGCATTTCCAAATTCGACAGGTTTACTTTGGTTTCGAGTTCGGACGCGCATTCATTGCCGCGCATCGGCCGCGAGTGCAATGTTTTTGATTTTTCCGAAAGCGAATTCGATTACGCGCATTTTTTGGCGGCTTTAAAGAACAAGGATAAGGATAAATTTTTGATGACTTTGGAATATTTTCCGGAAGAAGGCAAATATCATTTTGACGGCCACCGCGCCTGCGGAATATCCCTGCACCCCTCGCAAACGAAAAAATATAAAGGCATCTGCCCGAAATGCGGGAAAAAACTTACGATAGGAGTCCTGTCGCGCGCAGAAGAACTCTCCGACAGGCCCGAAGGATACAAGCTAAAAGGCGCGATCCCGGGGAAGCATTTTGTTGTCCTTGAAGAAATTATCGCCGCGGGCATGGGCAAATCCGTTGCTTCCAAAAAAGTTCAGAGCCAATGCATGGGCATTACCGGAAGCCACAGCGAATTTTCCGTTTTGTTTGACCTGCCGCGCGAGGATCTGCGGAAAATTTCCTCGGAAGCCGTCGCGGATGCTATAATGAAAATGCGCGCCGGTGAAATTGAAGTGGTCCCCGGCTTTGACGGCGAGTACGGGAAAATTAAATTATTTGAAAGGCAAAAAGCAGGCGGCGCCAAACTATCCCAGGAATTGCCGCTTTAAAATTTTCAAGCCGAATTAAATCATGGAAGACGCGAATCAAATATGAAATACACGAAAATCGTTTGCACAATCGGGCCGGCATCGGAAAAAAAAGAAATTTTATTGCAGATGGCGCGGGCCGGCATGGATGTCGCGCGTCTTAATTTTTCGCACGGCACCTATGCCAACCACAAGATGCTCATGAAGAATATCCGTTCCGCAAGCAAACTATTAAGCAAGCCCATAGCTATTTTGCAGGATTTGCAAGGCCCCAAAATAAGGGTTGGCGAACTGAAGAAGCCGCTTAAGCTCAAAGAAGGCGGAAAAGTGCTTTTAGGCAGGGGCGGAATTCCCGTGCAATACGATCTCTCCAAAATCGTCATACCCGGCCAAAGCATATTAATCGACGACGGCCTCATAGAATTGCGGACGGAAAAAATTTCAAAGGGCGCTGTTTTCTGCACCGTAAAAACCGGCGGCACAATTATTTCGCACAAAGGAATAAATGTTCCCGAAAGCAAAACGGAATTTTCCGTATTCACGCCCAAGGACAGGAAGGATTTGGCATTTGGCCTGGAGAACGGCGTTGATATGGTGGCCATGTCTTTTGTGCGCACTGCCGCGGACATTCTGGAAGTGAAGAATTTTATAAGAAGCCGGCTGGCGCGCAGCGGCGGGAAAGCCGGCGGCCGCGCCGCGCCATTGGTAATTGCAAAAATTGAGAAGGCGCAAGCCATAAAAAATTTGGATAAAATTGTCGCGGTTTCAGACGGCATCATGGTTGCGCGCGGCGATCTCGGCATTGAGGCGAGCGAAGAAAAAGTTCCGGTTTACCAAAAAGTGATGATAAAAAAATGCCTGGCAGCCCAAAAGCCGGTGATCGTGGCAACGCAGATGCTGGATTCCATGATACGCAATCCGCGCCCCACGCGAGCCGAGGTTTCGGATGTTGCCAATGCGGTTTTGGACCATGCGGATGCAACCATGCTTTCGGGCGAGAGCGCGTTTGGAAAATATCCTTTGGAATCCGTTAAGGCCATGGCGCGGATAATCAAGGCAACCGAAAAATCATATTTTGATTTGGTTTCGCTCAAGCGCAATTTCGCGCAAAACCCGGTTATATATGAGGCGGTATCCATGGCGAAAAAAGCGAAAGCGCCGATTGTGGTTTTAAGCCCGCTGGGCGAAACAGCCAAGGCAATTTCAAACCTGCGCCAGGAAATGAAAATTTTCGCGGTTTCGCCTTCCGCGGAGGCCGTGAGAAAAATGGCTTTGCTTTGGGGCGTTTCCGGGCATATTTTTGAAGGCAAAATTTCCGAAAAAAAAGCAGCCGCGGAAATTCTGGCAGCTTTGAAAGGCAGGGGCGTTTTGGAAAACGCGACAAAAGCCGTTTTTGTGCTTGCTAAAGTTTCGGGAAAAAAAGAGCGCCTGGTTTCGGCGCAAGTTAAAAATACATAAAATTGTTAAAATCCGCTTGCTGGTTATGCGATTTAAAATTTGGCGGAAGGAGAGGGATTCGAACCCTCGGTACCCTTTTGAGATACACAGTCTTTCCAGGACTGCCAGTTAAACCACTCCTGCATCCTTCCAATCTTCCTAAGAATAGCTTATTTTTGCTATAATTTCAAGTATTTTTATGGACAATTCCATTATCACAGATATTAAAGACCGCCTGAATGTCGCGGATATTATTTCTTCGTACATTCCGGTAAAAAAAGCCGGCGCAAATTATAAAGCCACCTGTCCTTTTCATCATGAGAAAAGCGCCTCGCTGATGATTTCCCCTTCTAAGCAGATTTGGCATTGTTTCGGCTGCGGGGAAGGCGGCAATGTTTTTTCTTTCGTGATGAAATATGAAAATCTGGAATTTCCGGAAGCGCTGAAAATTTTGGCTGAACGAGCGGGCGTGCAGTTGCCGAAATATACCAGGGAAACCGCGGAGGCGGACAAGCGCAACGAGCGGCTTGTGCGCGTCAATGAGCTTGCCGCGGAATTTTACGCCAAGGTTTTGGAAAAAAGCACGCAAGCAGAAGGCGCACGGCAGTATTTGAAAGGGCGCGGTTTGGCCGGACAAACGCTCAAAGAATGGCAAATCGGATTTGCGCCGGATGATTTTCACGCACTTGAAAACGTTTTGATGAAAAAAGGGTTTACAAAAAGCGAGCTTATCGGCGCCGGAGTGAGCGCGGAAAACGAACGCGGCGAAATCCACGACAGGTTTTTCAACCGCATCACTTTTCCAATAAAAAATTATTCCGGAAGCGTGGCCGGATTTACTGCCAGGGTTTTGGATGCCAATGCCAAGGCGGCAAAATACGTCAATAGCCCGCAAACAGCGATTTACAACAAAAGCAAAATAATTTTTGGGCTTTACCAGGCCAAGCAGTCCATCCGGAAAAGCGATTGCGCCATTGTCGTGGAGGGGAACATGGACGCCGTTTCCTGCCATCAAGCGGGATTCAAAAATGTGATTGCAAGCTCCGGTACGGCTTTTACTTTTGAGCAGCTGCAAACGCTTGCGCGCCTGACGCGAAATTTGAAATTTGCGTTTGACGCCGACAGCGCCGGGGATATTGCCACCAAACGGGCGCTGGATCCGGCGTTGCGCCTGGGATTCAACATTTATATTATAAAAATCGAGGGCGCAAAAGATCCCGACGAGCTCATTCAAAAAAATCGGGCGGCATTTGCAAAAGCGGTGGAAGAAGCACCGCTGTATTTGGATTATTTTTTTGAAAAAGAATTCGCACGTTTTGATCCCGCGTCCATTGAAAGCAAAAAAAAGTTGTTTGCAACGCTTTTGCCCCTGGTTGCCCAATTAAGCGATCCTCTTGAAAAAGACCATTATATAAGGAAGCTCTCGCAAAAAACTTTTGTTCCCGAAAAAACCGTTTTTGAAAGCATCATAAAATATGCGCCCAATGCCGCGGCAGCACAAACAGCCGCGCACAGCGCCAATTTTAATTCCGGGGCCGCGCCCGTGAAAAAAACTCTCCCGCCTTCGGAAAAATTCGGCAAGGATGAAATACCTGTCATAAAAAGCAAGTATTATCTTTTGGAACAGCATGTGCTTGGCTACGCTCTGTTTGACGAGGCGCATTTTGAGAAAGTCCGCGAAATTGTAAATCCTGACGATTTTCATGATGAAAATATAAGGAAAATATACGAATTTTTACTTGCCAAACATGCAAAAACGGGCATTTTCAGGGTTGAAAATTTTATAGAATCATTTAATAATGCATTTGACAAAAATGCGGAAAATCTGCGGGTTATAGCGCAAGAAGCCCTTTTTGTGGTAGAATCAGAGTACGACGACAGCGAAGAAAAGAGTTTTTTCGACCATGATTTTCGAGAAATTCTAAATGAATTTAAAATTTTTTGTATTAAGCAAAAGATGTCCAAAATAATATCCGATTTGTCGGCGGCAGAAACCAATAAAGACAAGGCCGCAATTTTGGCGTTAAATCAGAAATTTTTGGAGCTCTCCAAAGCATTAAAAGAGAGAAGTTAATGGCAAAGCCAATGGCAAAGAAAAAATTCCAAAAAACAGGAAGAAAGAAATCGGGCGCGAAGAAGCCGCGAAAAGTTTTACATGCTCCAAAAAAGAAAGCATTATCCAAAGCAAAGCGAAAAGAACTGAAAGCAAAAACCGCCGCGGTTTTATTGGAAGACAATGCTTCTTTGAAAAAGGCCTTGCAGTATCTTTTGGTAAAAGGGTCTGAGCGCGGCTTTGTGACCGAAGCGGAAATCATGCATGCCATGCCGCGCTTTGAAGACAATGTCAAAGCGCTGGAAGCGGCAATGGACGAGCTAGATAAGCGCGGCATAGAAATTGTCGACCAGGAAGTGGCCAGCGTTTGGCAGCAATCGCGGCCTCCGGTAGTTCCCGGGCAGGAGAAAACAGCGGCGCAAAAAAAGAAGGAAGCGTACGAGGGCACTTATGATCTCGGTGATATTTATGACGATTCCATTCAAATGTATCTGCGCGAAATCGGAAAAGTTTCCCTGCTCACCGGCGATGAAGAGGTGGAGCTTGCCAAGCGCATTAACAAAGGCGATGTCGCGGCGCGGAAAAAACTTACGGAAGCGAATTTGCGCCTGGTGGTTTCTATCGCGAAAAAATACATGGGCAGAAATTTGGGCTTGCTGGATCTGATTCAAGAAGGCAATTTGGGTTTGTTCCGCGCTGTCGATAAATTCGACTGGCGCAAAGGATATAAATTTTCCACTTACGCCACATGGTGGATCCGCCAGGCCATAACGCGCGCGCTTGCGGACCAATCGCGCACCATTCGCATCCCCGTGCACATGGTGGAAACGCTCAATAAATACGCGCAAGCCGAACGCCAGCTGGTTCAGGACTTGGGACGCGAGCCGCTTCCCGAGGAAATTGCCGCTGAAATGGGCATTGAGGTGGAGAAGGTTTATCATTTGAAAAAGATTTCCCAGGAAACGGTTTCCATCGATTCTTCGGTGAACGAGGCTGAGGGTGATAACGAAACCACGCTGAGCGATTTCATTGAAGATGAAGAAACCGCCCTGCCGCAGGAAGTTGCCGGCAGGCAAATTTTGAAAGAATACGTGCAGGGAATTTTGCAGGATCTTGATCCGCGGGAGCAGAAAATCCTGCGCATGCGCTTCGGCCTGGAAGACGGCGTGACGCATACGCTGGAAGAGGTCGGCGAGGAATTCGGCGTGACCCGCGAACGCATCCGCCAAATTGAAGCCAAGGCCTTGGAGCGGATTAAAGAGCATGTCAACATAGACAAGCTCAAGGATTATTAAAGAAATTCAAAATGCGTCCGACTGTTTTTGTAATTTTCGGCGTCACAGGGGATTTGACCGAGCGCAAGCTTTTGTCTGCGCTTTATAATTTGGCGCGCGCGAAAAAATTGCCGCGCGATTTTTATATTGCCGGTTTTGCGCGGCGCGCGTGGGACGGCGATGTATTGAGGCGGCGTTTCGAGGAGGCCATAAAAAAATACGTTCCCAAGTGCGAGGCGAAAATCCTGCGCATGCTTTTGCACAAAGTGTTTTACGTGCGCGGAAATTTTGAAGAACAGGGGGACTACCTCAAGCTCAAGGAATTTTTGGACGGCCTGGAAAAGCGCACCGGCTCGCACATGGACAAGGTTTTTTATCTCGCCGTCGCGCCTTCATATTATCCGGTTATTTTTGAGGAGCTCGGCAAATGCGGCCTGGCGCAGTGCTGCCGGGGAAACCAATCCAAGCTTTTAATCGAGAAGCCGTTTGGCAAGGATTTAAGAAGCGCCGTGCGGCTGAACAAAATTCTCCAAAGGCATTTTGAAGAGAGCCAAATTTACCGCATAGACCATTATCTTGCCAAGGAACCGGTGCAGAATATTTTGGCTTTTAGGTTTGCCAACGGAATTTTTGAGCATCTTTGGAATAAAAAATACATTAAGGAAATCAGGATAACAGTTGCGGAAAAAATCGGAATTGAAAGCCGCGGCGGATATTACGAGCAATCCGGCGTGCTCTTGGACATGGTTCAAAATCATATCCTGCAACTGCTCGCCCTCACCTGCATGGAAGAGCCGTTGTCGCTTGCGGCGGAAAGCATACGCGACAAAAAAGCGGAATTGCTGAAATACGTGCGCGTTTCATTGGATAAAAAAGACGTTAAAAAAGCGCAGTACCTCGGCTATAGGAAAGAAGAGAAAGTTTCTCCGAAATCCGCAACCGAGACGTACGCGGCTTTGAAATTTTCAATCGGCAACCGCAGGTGGCGCGGAGTTCCTGTTTTTGTGCAAAGCGGCAAAGCGCTTGGAGAGAAGCTCACGGAAATCAGCGTGGAATTTATGATGCCGCGCGCCCAGTTTTTAGGCGATGCCCGCCACGAGTTGAGCCCCAATGTTTTGCGTTTGCGCATCCAGCCAAACGAGGCGATCTTGCTTGATTTCCAGGTAAAAACGCCGAAATTCGAAACAGAGTTGCACCTGGCTGAAATGCGTTTCAATTATTCTTCGCATTTCGGCGGTGCGGCGCCGGAAGCGTATGAGCGCATAATTTTTGATGCCTTGGCAGGCAACCAGCTTTTGTTCGTGCGAGCGGATTCGGCAATCCGGCAATGGCAAATAATAAGCCGGCTGCAAAAATCCTGGCATAAATATCCGCTTGGATTTTACAAACCTGGCAAATTGGGTGTAGAATTGCAGTAAATCTGTTTGAAAAGGAGGACGAAATGGGAGATGAAATGGAAGGCGGAAAACTTTTTGCCGCGGATATTTGTGGCAATATTTTCGGCGTATTGCCGATGCGAACGGCTGATACGCATAAATATTTTATGGATGCTCTGGAAGCCGTTGCTCCGGAGTATCGTGGGGCTTTGAATCAGATTGCGTTATACCTGGCAAGTATTCTCACCGGCTTTGCCACCGGCGATGCTATGCTGTATGCGGTAAATCCCGGGAGAGACCGGGAATTTAAATTTTTGCATATCCGCGACGTTATCGATTGGTACGCGGATAACCGCAATCCCCGCAATATGTTCGAGATGGAAGCGGTTGGCAGGCATGTATTGTTTCTGGCTGGTTTTATTCAGCTGGATATTGGGCCAATCGTTACTTCGGTCGGCATGCATGCGTTTTATTCCGCATCCCGGGGGGAACATGATATATTGGTGCAATTGTGCCAGGATCTGCATCGCTGGCAAATTGTGCTCGCGAACGTCAGAAAATATTTTGAAAGTCAAAAATTTGATTTAAATAATTACTTTTCCGACGAACGCGATTGGGTTAGCCGTGTCGCAGCCGGACATTATCCCGCATAGCGCATCCAGCTAAACCCTCCCTTGTTCAAAGACACGCCCCGCGTGTCTTTTTTTTGTCAGTTTGTCAGGGTCCAACCCAAACCCCCAACCTAAACCCCTGATTCAAACCCCCAATCTAAAACCCTAACCTAAAAAATAATGCACTTTTAAAGGACTTTTTATTAACTTCTTCTTAAATACTTAACAAAAAACCCTGGATTAGGGTTTTAGATTGGGGTATTAGGTTGGGGGTTTGGGTTGGACCCGTCAGCTGGTTTTTACGATATGTTTCAGGGAAAATTCCAGGCTTGAGCCCACTTTTTTGCCGGGGTTTAGAATGTCCAAGGGGTCAAAAATTCTTTTCGTTTCCTCGAAAAGCGCATAAATTTTTTCGCCGTACATTTGTTTTAAATACGGGCTGCGCACCAGGCCGTCATTATGCTCGGCTGTTATGGATCCGTGATATTGCAATACCAAATCATAAACTTTTTTGGAGAGTTCGGGTATAATTTGCGCCGTATGCGCGTCTTTGAAATCCATCAGCGGGATAATGTGAAAATTTCCGTCTCCAACATGCCCTGCTATGGTATAAATAATATTGTATTGATTTAAAATTGCGTTGAGCTGGGGAAGGAATTCCGGCAGATGTTCCGGGCGCACTATAATGTCGTCTATAAACGGCGCGGTTCGCTTTCCTTTTATGTGGTGGCGCAGAAGGTTAAAGCTTTCGCGGCGAATTGTCCAATATTTTTTTGTTTCTTCCTCGTTTTTTGTTACGTGCACGGGCACGCGGAATTTTTTAAGCGCTTCGGTTACTTTGGCAATGCGTGCGTCTATTTCCGCCTCGTCGTTTCCGGTAAACTCCGCCATGAGCACGAGCTTGGGCATGCCTCCTGAAAGAAGCATCTCAAATTCGGGCAAAAATTGGATCGCCAAGCGAAAAATATTTTCTTTCATAAGCTTGAAAATGTCCGGCAGGAATTTCATGGCCATTTTCAAAGTATTATCGTCATAAGATTCAAAGCTCTCCGGCTTGTAAGGCAGGACAACATTGACGATTTCAGCGAGATTGGAAAGGTCTTTCAAAAAAATAGTGACAAGCTTGGAGTTTTTGGTCTGCGGCACTAATCTGAATTTGATCTTTGTTATGATTGCCAGCGTGCCCTGCGAGCCGGCAATCAATTTATTCAGATTAAAAATCCCCGATGTTTTGTCTCGGACATTCCACAGATAGTAGCCGGCGGAATTTTTGGAGACCTTTGGCTTTGCCGCCAGAAGCGCTTCTTCATTTTCGGATATTAGTTTATGAATTTTACGGTAAATTTCGCCTTCAAAATTTTGCAGGCGCATTTTTTCTTGGAGTTCCTGCTCGTTCAGCGGCTTGAAGACGCATTCGCTCCCGTCCGAAAGCACGCAGTGCAATTCCAAAATATAATCCTCGGTTTTTCCGTACGCCAAAGTTTTTTCTCCTCCGGAATTATTGGCAACCATGCCGCCAACCGTGCAAAGTTCTCGGGATGCCGGATATGAGGGCACCAGCGCGCCGTATTTTAACGTTTCTTTTTCAAAATCGCGGTAAAAAACACCGGGTTCTGTTTCACCGGCCTCGGAGCTTACCATGCCGATATGGTTAAAATATTTGGTGAATTCAAGAATGATTGATTGCGAGAGCGGTCCGCCGGACATATCCGTGCCCGCGCTGCGCGCCGTAATGGAGATATTTTGCCCGGCTTGTTTTTGCGCCGCGGCAAAAGAAACAATCCTTTGGATGTCCAGGATTGTTTTCGGGTAAGCGACAAACTCGGGCTTTATTTCGAAAAAACTCGCGTCATGACTAAAATCTTCAAGAATCTTCTCGTCGTCTTGGATATCGCCTTCAAAGTTGAGTGTCTGTTTCAGCTGCTTGGCGTCTATTTTTAAAATTGTTTTTTCCGCCATTTGTTTTCATTATAGCATATCCGGTAGAAAATCGCATGGCGCTGTAGAGTTAACACCATAAGGTGACACGATGACAGTTTAAAGATGGATGACACCGTTAACTCTATAAGGCATCAAGCTAGGGCAAAAAGTTTTTTGGGATCATTTTTTCGATGATCGCGCTTCCGTATAATTTTCCATCCGGCAGCATCGGATTGTACGGTCCTGCGCCTGATTCAAGGTTGGCATAATTTTGCGTTTGGTTTTGTACTTGGCCGGAAGCAGGCGCAAGCAGGCTTGCGCCGTTTTGCACGGTAATAGTTAAAAGGCCCGGCGTCGCATAAAGAATGCTCCCGCCCGGCGCAAATATTTTTATTCCCATGGAATAATTCCCGTTTGATGCGGGCATAAAAGTATTCCAATTTACGTATTGATTTTCAGTCGGTGCAAGGTTGCGGATGGAGGTTGCCTGCCGAATCATAATTCCGTTTTCGTTTGAAATTTGTATTTTTATCAAGGCCGGCCCGAAATTTTCCCGGCTGGATATTGACAATAGGATTGAAAAACCGGCGCCCGCGGAATACGCCGGAGAATTTGTTTGCATTTGAGCGTAAATTCCATTTTGCGTTTGCGAAGAAAGAATATCGGCTTTGGCAGGGCGCGGCAAAATCGCCACGGAGACAGCGGCTGTTGCAAGAGCTGTTGCAAGAACCGTTGCAAAAACCGCCACAAGAGCTTTTGCAAAAGCCGCTATTCCGGCAGCTGTTGTGATGCCCCTGATTTTGGAAGCAAACCTCTTAAATATTTGAAAAACTTTAAGCATAATAAAAGCATATTAGCCCGCTTCCCAAAAAAATCCATTATATATGATGTTGGCAAGATTGCGCTTTTTCCGTTTCTGCTTTGTTGCTTTTTAACATAGAAATTTTTTCACCAAAGTTTTATGCTAAGCAAAGGCAGTTCAAATTGTCCTGATTTTGAAATAAATTCAAGGCAAATTTCAGACCAACAGACAAATTAACAAAAACTACATGAAACGCACGATTATGGAGAAGCACACGGATGCTGCGAAAGGCAGGATTACTGCGAAGCGCACGGTTGCGGTAAAGCGCACGATTACGGCAACCTTGGCGGTTGCGGAAATTCTTGCCCTGATATTGGTTCCGGCTTTTTTGGCGCTCTTTCCGCTGGCGCCCAAAGCAAACGCAGCTGTCAGCGATTGGCAAAAAGGCATTAGCATTCAACCCTCTTCAGGCACAACTGATTTTTCCAGCCCGGCATTCCAGCAATCGCTCCAAAACGCGATTGCCGCGCACATTAATTACGTAACTTTTATAATTCCGTGGTACCAATCAAATATTTATTCCACGGATATCCAGCGCGGCTGGGATACGCCCACAGACGCGAGTTTGATTTCAGGCATTCAATACGCGCATTCGCTCGGCTTGCACGTCATGCTAAAGCCGCACCTGAATTCTTATGACGGGCAATGGCGCGCCTTCATAAATCCTTCGGACCGCACTACTTGGTTTGCGAATTACGATAGCATGATTTTGCATTACGCGCAGATTGCTCAGGCGAACGGCGTGGAAGAAATATGCATTGGCACCGAGCTTATTTCCATGGCAGCAAATAGCCAAAACCCAACCAATACCCAAAATTGGCAGAGCTTGATTTCCCAGGTGCGCGGCGCTTATTCGGGGAAGCTCACCTATAGCGCGAATTGGGGAGCAGGCGCTTTTTACGATGAGGCCGATGACATAGCATTTTGGCCGCAGTTGGATTATATCGGCATTTCCGCGTATTATGATTTGAATTCTTCAACCAATAATGTCAGCGATCTGGAAAGCGCTTGGAATTCCTGGAATATCAATGAGATTTCGCCGCTTTATTACAAATACAGTAAGCCGGTTCTTTTCAGCGAGATAGGTTATCGCAGCGTTACAGGCGCGCATACCCAGCCGTGGAATTATAATTTGAGCGGAGGATATGATCCAACCGAGCAGCAAAACGATTACCAGGCGCTCTTCGATTATTGGAATAATTATTCTTTTATGGCTGGCGTGAGTTTGTGGGAATGGAAAATAGATCCGAATGCCGGCGGCTCGGGAGACACTTCATACACGCCGCAAAACAAGCCGGCGCAATCGACAATGGCGCAATGGTTTGGAATGTCCAACTCAGGCGGCAACACCGGGTCCGCGGGCGGCGGGCAAGCGGGCGCTTATACGGCATCAGCGACATCGCCGTCCGGAATGGCTTCCGGCCAAAGCGCTTCCATAAATGTCTCCGTGAAAAATAACAGCGCCCAAAATGCCTCGGGCCTTGTAATTGACAATGAAATTTACAACAGTTCCGGACAGCAGGTGCTCCAGCAATATTATCAAAACCAAAGCATTGCGGCCGGGCAAAGCGGCAGCTATGTTTTTAATTGGACTCCGCCGGCCGCAGGCAGTTATGTCTTAAAAGTCGGGGTTTTTAGTTCAGGGTGGTCTTCTGTATATATGTGGAATAATGATGTTTTAAATTTGAATGTGCAACAGGGCGCAACCCTTTCAGGCAGCAGCGGTTCAGGCTCAAGTTCAAATTCAAGCGGTTCTTCAAATGTCCAGGCATGGTGGCCCACAAACGGAGCGACCATCAGCGGCATTCAGCCATTCCAGGGAATGTACCAGGGCCTTTCGCTTGATCAATACAATATGTTTTGGTCGGTTGATAACGGCCAATGGAATGTGATGAGCGATAATTATGCTAATTATCCGCACAAACAGGCGAATGTGGATGTTTCCGGATGGACTTGGGATGGAAACGGGCCGTATGACGTTAAATTTATTGTGCAAACAAGCTCGGGAACATATTCCACTGATGTGAATATTTACGTTTCGCATTAAAAATTCCATTTGCTTGATTTTGCATTTGTACTTTTGCATATTGTTGGCAAAAGGGCTGTAAGATAGCATACGCTGAAAGGTCGGATAATTAAGCTTAATTATTCACTAAGAAAGGGGTTCGTATGTGGACGCAATGGGTCAACGGACTGCTCGGAATATGGATTATTATTGTTCCGTTCCTTAGCATGTCACCAGGGGCCCTGAGATCAACATTGGTGATTTCCGGCATTGTAATTGCCATCCTTGGCTTTGCCGGCAGGGCATCATCTTCCTCGGTGTCTCATAGGCCTATGTAGTTCGTTTCGATTGGGCGCGGCGCCAAAAGCGCGGCGCCTTTTCAGTATTCAGGAGCAGAAAAAATTTAGGAGCAGCAACCTTACTGTGACAGATACATATTGAACACCTCAGACCTTGCCGCTTTACGCGGTTTTTAATATAATTTTAACATGAGTATTATAAAAGTTGACGGTTTGGTAAAGAAATTCGGAGATTTCACCGCAGTAAATGGAATCTCTTTTGACGTGAGCCAGGGCGATATTTTCGCTTTTTTGGGCCCAAACGGCGCGGGGAAAACAACAACCATAAAAATTTTAACAACCCTGCTCCATCCCACGTCAGGTTACGTGGATCTGGCAGGGTTTGATACGGCGCGCCAGCAAAGCGACGTGCGCAAATCTTTTGGCATAGTTTTTCAGGATCCGAGCTTGGATGACGAGCTCACTGCTTTTGAAAATTTGGAATTGCACGGCGTTTTGTACGCGGTTCCGAAAAAGTTGCGCCGCGAGCGCATGGAACAGCTTTTGAAATTCGTGGATTTGTGGGAGCGCAAAGACGACCAGGTAAAACATTTTTCCGGCGGCATGAAAAGGCGCTTGGAAATTGCGCGGGGCCTTTTGCATCATCCCAAAATTTTATTTTTGGACGAGCCCACGCAAGGGCTTGATCCGCAAACGCGAAACCACATTTGGAGCTATATCAAGGATTTGAACGCCAAAGAGGGAATCACCGTTTTTTTCACGACCCATTATATGGACGAGGCGGACAGGGTGGCGCGCACCGTCGCAGTCATTGACCACGGCAATATTGTCGCGCAGGGCACTCCCGAAGAATTGAAAAAGCAGGCCAATGCGGAAAATTTTGAAGATGCGTTTTTGAATTTGACCGGCCATGAAATCCGCGACGAAGAGGCCAGCGGCGCAGATGCCATGCGCATGCACAGAAAAATGTGGGGAGGCCGAAGGTAAATTTATGCAAACGATTTATATTATTTGGAAGCGTCAGCTTATAAGATATTTCCGCTCAAAAGCCAGAATTGTGGGTTCGCTGGGCCAGCCGCTTTTATTTTTGGTTGCTCTGGGGTTCGGCTTCGGGCCTATTTTCAAGCGCGCCGGCCAAGGCAATTATATCGAATTTTTGGTGCCGGGCGTGATCGGCATGGGTATAATTTTCACCGCAATTTTTTCCGGCATTGAAATTATTTGGGACCGCCAGTTCGGATTTTTGAAAGAAACTTTGGTGGCTCCGGTTTCGCGCATAAATATAATGATAGGAAGGACGCTCGGGGGCGCAACGGTTGCAGGCGTCCAGGGCCTGCTCGTGTTCATTATTTCGCTTTTCATCGGATTTAAAATTTTGTATCCGGCTCTTCTGCCGGCAATGGTTTTGTTCATACTTTTAATTGCGCTCCTGTTTACGGCATTGGGCACGGCGATTGCTTCCATCCTTGAAGACATGCAGGGATTTCAGCTTATTATGAATTTTCTGGTAATGCCGCTGTTTTTTCTTTCCGGCGCGTTGTTCCCCTTGCAAGATGCGCCCCATGCGCTGGTCGCCGTAGCGAATTTCGACCCGCTTGCTTATGGCGTTGACGGCTTGCGAAGTACTTTGATAGGCGCTTCGCATTATGGCATGTTTGCGGATTTTTGGATTCTCGCGGCAATTACTGCTGCACTTGTGTTAATTGGTGCATATCTGTTTTCGAAGATACAGATATAAGGTGGTAGATGGTAGTTGGTAGTTGGTAGTTGATAGTTGATAGGTGGTAGGTGGTAGATAGTAGTTGGTGGTGTAATTTTAGTGGAAAGACAGAGGATTTTTAATTAAAATAGCCCAGAAAAGGGCTATTTTTTCTAATTTCCCATCGCGAAAAGACTAATTGTGGTGCGGTATTGAAAGCGTGCACTAGCGTGGTGTACCTCTCAGCGCCTGTTTTCATGGTGTTGTTATTCTATCACCACCACCGCTAATTTCCCATCGGCCGTGCATTGGCTGTTTTGCAAAATCATTGGCAAGGAATGCACCTTTGCCAATTTCTCCAAATCCGAAAATATTTTGGCTTTGGAGAGATTTAAAAACAGGGCCGCGCGGCCCGTTTTATTTTCCACTTTCAAATCCAATTGTTGCGTTTTTCGCATTCAACCGCCAAACTTTATCAGCTGATTGTTTTTTCCTCAAAGCTTATCAAAATAATTTCGGGCTTGCTGCCAATTCGAAACGGCGGGCCCCAGGTGCCCACGCCGCTGGAAACGTAGACGAGCATGTTTTTGAATCTTCGCAGGCCATAGGCGTATTTTTTGAAAACCCATTGCGCGATCCAGCTGAAAGGAATTGCCTGGCCTTTGTGCGTGTGGCCGGAGATCTGAAAATTAATTCCCGCTTCTTGTGCGACTTGCAAATTATCCGGCACGTGTTTCAGCAAAATACTCGGCTTATTTTTTTCTATGTTAAGTGACTGCAGATTTCGCGCGAATTCTTCGGCGCGCTTGTTGCTGGAATAATCCGCGCCGATAATTTGCAGGCCTTCGATTTCGATTTTTTCATTGCGCAAAATGTTGATGCCTGATTTTTTTACTGTTTCCAGAAATTCTTTTTCATTGCCGTAAACCTCGTGGTTTCCCGGGATGAAATAAATGCCGTGTTCCGCGTTTAATTCGGCAAACGGCCGGGCAAGGGCATGGGCATCTTTTACTTTAACGCCATCAAATAAATCTCCGCCGATAAATATTACGGCAGGCCCGAGGTCTCCGATCGCCCGCGCGACTTTGCGTGCAAATCCCAGGTTATGAATCGCGCCCAAGTGCACATCGCTTACCCAGAGCGCTTTTTTTCTGCGCCACGCCTCCGGCAAATTTTTTAATTCTATTCTAATTTCCCGCTTGCGGATTATGAATCCGTTTATAATTCCGTAAATTCCCACAACAGTCGCAAGAATGAAAAGAACGCCCGCCATGTTATCCATATCTATTGCGCCGCGTCCCAAAGTGCTGTTGTAGAAATAGGCAATCCACGTGAAAAGCGCGGCGAAAAGATAGCAGAAAAACATGCCCGTCCAGACAGCTGCAATTCTGTAAAACAAGCGCGAGAAAAAGTTGTCGAATTTATGGGAAATTACGCTGGCAATTGTGAACAGCGCGGAAAGCAATGTTGCCAAAATCCCCAGCCAGACAATTGCCGCATGATTTTTTATGGCAAAAAAAATAACGATTGTCGCGTAAATCGCCCAGTGGGCGGCAAACAGGAATGCTTGCAGGATAAAGATAGCTGCTAAGAATACAGGCATAAATGGATTTTATCAGAAATCGCGAGTTTTGTCGCGTGGAAAAAGTGGAAAAGTATCCGCATAATTTTGATATAAAGCCGAACCATTCGCAGAGTGTAGTTTTTAACGCACCTCTTGAACACTTTTGATAGGTGCAATTAATGATTGGTTTGAGACATGATTTTTAAGTTTTTCATCAAGATATTCTGATGGGGTTTTCCCTGCCAGTGCCATATGTTGTCTTTTCGTATT
>JAJZOG010000001.1 GCA_021811585.1 bacterium | reverse complement strand
GTGCTCAAACCAGCGGAGACGAAGCCTTGCCTGTGGCTCTAAATTAGAAGTTTTATCCATAGTTTTGATATGATTTAATGACGTAATTATTATATCAGAAGTGTTCAGTAGGTGGGTTCAGGCTATAGGCCACTGATTTTACGGAGTTAATTTTCCATGGCAGTAAAGTATACATATCAACATAATTGACTTGTTTACCAGGAAAACCGCGGGGTTGCATGTTGGGGTACGCAAAGGAGCACCCTTAACTATTCAAACGCTTGCCAATGCCTTAATGCACAAACCGCCACCCAATATTCTTCATTCTGACAATGGCAAAGAATATGAAGCCCAAAGCTACGTTAATATACTTAATCAATTTGGTATTAACATCTCCAGGTCAAGGCCGGCTTGTCCTTGGGAGAATGGCTATCAGGAAAGTTTTTATGGCAAATTCAAGCTGGATTTAGGAGACCTAAACAGATTTAAAACACTAGGTGGACTTGTTGCTGAAATATACAGAGTTATCTGGCATTACAACAATACCAGAATACATTCAGCTCTAAATATGCCGCCTGCCATATTTGCCAACCAGCAGGCATCAAAAAAGACGACCTTAGGAGTCGTCGAATTACTGTCTTAAAAAACCAGACCTTGACATTAGAAAATTAGACAGTACTATCCGTTCAAATTTCTAAGTTCAATATTTTGTATATTATACAATATATAATGAAAGGAGCTCCACAACGCACACCGAAGTGTTTGTTGCAGAGCTCCAAGTTTTTTCTACCAAGTGTCCAAAAGCCAAGGACCAGAAGTGCCAGAGGGATCCAAGTGCTACTTGGAAACCTTGCGGACACCAGCGAACCACGAGCGGTCACCCCAGCGGCCGTCGCCGCGGCCGCAGAACACGCCGCGCCTGCCGTTCCACCCGTCGAACGTGAGGTAGCTTGAAAGCTTGCCATCACGATTCCAGTAGTTGCTATTGGGATGTTCGTCGGCAAAGCTCGGATCGCTTTCGTTGTCAGTGGATTGAGCCTGAGGATCAGGTTCAAGGCCACGGGCTTCGTATTCTCGCTGCAGTTCGTCGGCGTACACAGTGCGACCGAGTCGGAAGTAGACCAGTTCGACTTCTTCGGGTCCGTTACCCACCGGCATGGTGGCCAGAATTTCCTCGTTGACATACTTGTTCCTGCCGGTGTCGTTGATGGTTTGCACAGCACTGCGGTTGCGGCGGATGTTGCGAACCATTCGGATGATGGTGTTCTGCATGTCAGAACGAACTTGGTCGACGAAAACGTCGGCGGCCTTGTCCATCGTGGGCAGATACTGTCCGCCGTTGCGGATGATCTGATTGGCTTCGTCCAAGGTCAGCTTGCGACCTTTGATGCGACGGCGCCACATATCCATGATGTGCTCGATCTGTTCGCCGGTGGCGAGGGTTACTTCTTCGGGTACCACAGACGTGTTCTTGGTAGACATCGTCTTTCTCCTTGAAATTGTGAATGTCCGACATTAACCTTTCGGATCCAAAGGGCTCTTTGCTCGGTTTATTGAGCTTAGAAATCTACATATCTATATTTAGATTTAGGTATATAAATTACTGGGTTCAATTATTTATATATTATACAACATATTTGTCCTTTCTGTCAAGGATTTTAGCATAGCAAAAATGCCTATATTTTATAGGGTTAAAATCATTATTAGACATCAATGTAGTGTCTAAAGATGTCTAATAATGTTATGATCCGAGTGCCCTATTCAAGCCCGCCAAGACCTGCTATGATTTGTTTAAAGGGTTCGTCCTAACCATACTACTGAGCCAATACAATTTTTTCAAAGCTGACCCGAGTGCCCTGCTAAAAATCACAGATTACTCAGGAAAACGATAAAAGATGAAATTCCATATTTCATCTTTTATTTTGCCTTAAGTCAAATTTTACAGATTTGCTTAATAAATTTCTATCCGAACCCCACTTACCCCAAAATCAGAAATGCCAATAAAATTGGGTTCGAATCCCAATTGGTTTTCTGTTATACTTTTAACATGAAAATAAAAAAGAAGATCTTACTTTTTGATTTTGGCGGACAATCAGCTCACCTAATCGCCCGAAGAATAAAGGAGTTTGGATTTGACGTAGAAATAGTTGGTTCAAATTATAAAATCACTGATACATCAAAAATAGCCGGAATAATATTATCCGGGGGCGCTCGATCAGTTTACGAAAAAAATGCTCCTAAATTTAACAAGGAACTATTTTTATTAGGAATACCAATTTTAGGGATATGCTACGGCCATCAGCTTATAGCGCAAACCCTTGGAGGCAAAGTTGCCAAAGGATCTGCGGGAGAATATGGACCCAGCGAATTAAGTGTTAAAAATAGCAAATTATTTAAGAACCTTTCTTCTTCGTTTCCTGTATGGATGAATCACCGGGACACTGTCATTAAACTACCAAAAAACTTTCAAACCGTTGGAAATACTAAAACAACCAAAATTGCCGCTTTTGAAAACCCTAAATTGAAAATATATGCAGTTCAATTTCATCCGGAAGTTAGCCATACCAAAGGCGGAGTGATTATATTAAAAAATTTCTTGTCTCAGATTTCTACGATCTCTTCTAAAAAATTATCCGAACCAAAGGATTTTATTCAAGAAACCAAAAATGCAATCGGAAATAAAAAAGCCATAGTTGGTTTGTCGGGAGGCGTAGATTCATCAGTTGCTGCAATTCTGGTTTCTAGAGCAATTGGGAAAAACTTGCTGGCAGTTTATGTAGACACGGGATTCATGCGTTCCGGGGAAACAAAACAGATCAAAAAAACATTTAGCAAATTCACTCTTAAACTGAAGGTGTTGAATGCCGCAGACCTATATTATAAAAATCTTAAAAATATTACTGATCCTGAACAAAAAAGAAAAATTATTGGCAAACTGTTTATTGATATCTTCACTAAGGAAGCCAAGAAGTTTAAAGCAAATTACTTGATTCAAGGGACCATTTATTCTGACCGCATTGAAAGCGGATCAACAAAAAACTCATCAAAAATAAAATCGCATCATAATGTTGGCGGGCTGCCTAAAAATCTAAAGCTTAAAATATACGAGCCTCTAAAAGAATTATATAAGGACGAAGTGCGTCAGCTTGCAAGAAGATTAAAATTACCCGAAGAAATAACAAACCGGCAAGTATTTCCTGGTCCAGGCTTAGCAATCAGGATCATCGGGGATTTAACTCCAAAAAAAGTAAACATCGTCAGGGAAGCTGATGTGATTATTCAGGATGAGTTGAAAAAAGCAGGATTGATGAAAAAGATTTGGATGGCATTCCCCGTCTTGCTTTCAATAAAGTCAGTTGGAATTCAGGGTGACGAACGGTCCTACAAATACCCTGTCGTGCTGCGCATTGTACAATCCAAAGATGCAATCACGGCAAATTTTGCCCGAATTCCTTTTGATATTTTGGAGAAAATATCCACCAGAATTACAAACGAGATCAAGGAAGTAAACAGGGTGGTTTATGATATAAGCAACAAACCTCCGGCTACAATGGAATGGGAATAGAACTAACCATTGGGAACCAATTTTGGAGGACAGACCAGGACACAAGAACTCCCGATCCATGGGCTTTTTTACTTTAGATTTTCAATTTTCCAGGATTTTGCTTTGTGTTATAATGCCACTATAAAAGCCATCCTTGGGACAGCAAAAACAACCAGCCAAAGCTGTTTTAAAAAATTTATTTATTACCACTTATGGGCTTGGAACGAGATTTCGGAAAACAATTTGCCGCCGGCGAAAGAAAGCAGGCAGCGGAGCAAATCCGGGCAATCCGAAAAAAACTTAAAACCGATCCGTCGCAATGGGATCAACAAGAAATCAACGAAGCGGATAATCCTGAAATCCAAGAAAAATTAAGAGAATTAAAAAAGGATTTCCTGGGACGGCTTTTTGAAACGAAGAAATTTTTGGAAAAAAAAGAAGCTCTCCGCATCCTTATAAGGTCTGAGAGGCAACAGGTGTCAGCGGCCATACTGCAGGAATATAACCAAAAACTTGATGCCATCTTGGAAAAAACGCCCCTCACGGCGGATGAACAAGAGCGCTATTTATCGGAAGCGGCCGTGATCTCAATGAACCTGAAAGATTACCTCACAATGATGAAACGGCTTTCCGGTTACTTCCTTTCCCACGTAACCCGCTACGGCGTCCGACAGCAAACTTTTATGTCCACGGGCGGCGGGCATAATGTTGGCGTTGGAGAATTTATGGACAATTTTACCCCGGCGCTTGAAGCAGGCAAATTAAATTCTTTCTTTACAAATCTCATAAATGAAACGGAATATGTCAATGGCATTCTTCAAAAGTTGGTCATAATAAAAATTAAGGAAGCTAAAGACGGGAGCACCGATAAACGCGCGGTTGTGGAAGAAGTTTTGAAAGAGTTAATTCGGTGGGATGCCCACGATTTGCACCCTGCCGATAGAACCACCGTCCATTTCGCCTCCAATGACATCGCCGCAAGATATTATGGGGCGGAAGTGGGTTATAATATTTATTTTTATTACCCAGCCGAGGTGATTGCAAAGAACTATCATCACGAATGGCAAGGCAATACCAACGTCACGGCAGAAACCGACAGTTGGTATAACGACGTCGGGGTATGGAATAATGGCAAAGGGGTGCCTATAAATGCCGGCTTACTTTGCATCCCCGAGAATATAAAAGTCGACAGAAAAACCGGATCCCAATATTTATTGGATGCCAACGGTAAACCGGTGATAAACCCAGCCACAGCCGAACATTTGAAATTTTATGAAGCCAATAGGGCCTTGTTTGACAAAGTTTTACTGAGTTTGGAAAAAATAAGAGATAAATATGAAAATGGTGTTAGGGGATGGGATCAATTCTTAGATTCTGACGAGGTTAAAGAAGCGGCAAAAATTTTAGGTTTTTCAAAGCTAAATACTTTCCAATCTTACCTTAATTTTGCGTCACCCTTCAATCCGAAGCTCAAAAGATTTTATCACTTCCGAGACAGAAGCTATTACGCAAGGCCTCCCGAGGAAAATTTAATAAGCAGCAAGAATTTCTGGGAATCATATTTTCAAAAACATCCGGATCAAAAACCCAACAAGATTTTTTATTTTTCTTCAAGCTTTAAGGGAACAAAAAATCGTGAAATTATCAAATCAGGCGCTTATAATCCGCTGTATGAAGTGAAAAAATTCCGCAACCCTAAAGGTTTGCCGAATTACGGCCAATTTTTAGAAGCGGAGAAGCAAAAAATGAGGGCTGTCGTCGAGAAGGTCTACGACAGTGTTTCAAACAACGGCAGTTTGCAAGGATAATTTTGGCTAAAAAAATATTTCTGGCCAAACCGCTGGCAGCACCCGTACCAACACGATAAACTTTTTAAGCGCCCGTTCAAGGTCAAACCTTGCGGGCGCCTTGTTTTGTATTTATACTTTGAACGGACACAAAAAATTTAAAGATTTTAAGACAATTCCAATTCCATGGAAAACCAAAATTTTTATACTTGCCCCATGCACGCGCAGTCGAGGCAAAACCATCCGGGTAAGTGCCCGCAATGCGGCATGGAGCTGGTTCCGGAAAACAATAAAATAGAGCGCGGGCATGGCCAAGACGGACATAGCACAAATGGATATGGCCAAGACGGACATGGCGCAAACGGATATGGCCCAGACGGGCATAATCAAACTGGGTATGGCCAAAACAAACCTGGCCAAGCAGAATCCAGCCCCACCGGCCTTATCCGCGTTCATTCGTTCTGGACCAGCATTATCATAATTATAGCCATCTTATTTATTGTCTTTACCGCGCTCGGGAAATCCCCTGCCAAACTTTTTTCTTCCGCGCTTATCCTTTCCTTTGCAATGTTTTGGCAAATTTTCTGGGCTTTGGTTTTGGGTTTTGGCATTTCTGCGGGAGTGCAGGCGGTTGTTTCCAGGGCGGAGGTTGCCAAAATAATGCCGGATGATTCTCCTAAATCACTGGCCATTGCTTGCGGCCTGGGCGCCGCATCTTCATCATGCTCTTACGCGGCTGTGGCAATCGCCCATTCTTTATTTAAAAAAGGGGCAAACTTCACGTCAGCAATTGTTTTTGAATTTGCCTCGACAAATTTGGTGATTGAACTCGGCATAATTTTATGGGCGCTGGTCGGCTGGCAATTTACGCTTGCGGAATTTATCGGCGGAATTATCATGATCATAATTTTAGCCGCGCTTTTTAAATTATTTCTGCAGCCAAAACTTCTGGCAAAGGCAAAAGAACAGGCGGATAAAAACCTTAAAGGCATTATGGAAGGCCACGCCGCAATGGATATGTCCATCAAAGGCGGCACAATCGCGCAGCGTATTTTTTCCAACAAAGGATTTACGGCAATAAGCAATTTCTTTTTTATGGACGTTTATTCGGTTTGGAAAGATATTTTGGCGGGATTGCTTATTGCCGGGGCTTTAGGCGCTTGGGTTCCAAATTCATTTTGGCAGCACTTTTTCTTGGCAGGAGCCGGGCATTCGGAAGCGGTTAAAACATTTTGGGGCGCGCTGGTGGGCCCGCTGGTTTCCGTAATTTCATTTGTCTGCTCAATTGGCAATGTGCCGCTGGCGGCAGTGCTATGGAACGGCGGCATCAGCTTTGCAGGCGTAATTTCTTTTATATTCGCGGATTTGATTGTCCTGCCGGTCTTAAACATTTACCGCAAATATTACGGCTTGAAAATGGCGGCATTCCTGTTTGCAACGTCTTATGCGGCCATGGCGCTTGCCGGAATTGCCATTGAATATATTTTTAAATTTGCCCGCCTGCTGCCAACGGCTCGCCATGCAATTGTTTCGCAGGCGCATATAGCGCTCAATTATACGGGCATTTTAAATATTATTTTCTTGGCGATTGCCTTGCTTTTGCTGGCGCGCTTCATAAAAGTAAAAGGTTTTAAGATGCTAAAAATGATGTAACTTAAAAACTTATGCCTAAAAAAATAATTTCAAACAAAACAATTCCCGCGATGCCTCACGCAACTCCGAAAGATTTGCGGAAAGCCATTGTTGCTGACCCGAAAGTGTCGGCAATATGGGAAAGCTTAACGCCTCTTGCACGCAATGAATGGATATGTTGGGCCATTTCCGTTAAACAGGCGAAAACAAGAGAAGAACATATTAAAAGAGTTTGTTCGGAACTTAAAGACGGAATGCGCCGGCCGTGCTGCTGGATCGGCTGCATTCATCGAAAAGATAAAAAAATAAGCCCTTCAGTGCAGTGGGTATTAAAGAAAAGGAAACGCTAACTCAGAGTGCGAATCCCAACGGCGGGATTATTTTAAATTTTATCAAACAAAAAACTCCATGTTTTGATAAATTAAAACATGGAGTTTAAATTCCTGCATAGAGATTCAAGCCGGCCACAAACGGCCGGGCGCTTACTCGCAGAGGTACCGGTACGCCTCGCCGAACGTTCCGGTACTTATGCAACGGCGCACGTCCATGGTGCGGCCGTAGCAATTCTTTCCAAAAATAATATACCACAACCGCCTGTTGCGTTTAAAAAACACGCACAGCGGGTACTCAAGCTGCCGGTCAGGCAGCTTCAAGGCGTATAGGATGGCGGTGAGCGGGTCAGCGAACTTGTAACCACGCTCGTCGATCTCCGCGCAAATGCGATGAATTTCAAGACATTTATTGAGGTGCACTTCGTGCACCAGGTGGTCTGCCTCGCCTTCCCCCACGAGCGGGATTTGCTTGGGCTCTAAATCTAAAAACAACGAATCGAAAAAATTTTCCCGAAGCGCTTTTTCTATAGCGCTCGGCGCGGCGTAGTCGCTATGAATAGTCATAGGCGCTTCTGCACGCCGATCCAAACGCCGATCCAACTTTGCCATTGTCGCTGCGGTTCTCATAGTGCCTTACCCTCCTTTTGATTGTGAATATCTTCGGATACCTTCAGACCTTTATTTATAAAACATAAAACCGCGGCTGTCAATTCCAATTCCTTGGTTGTATTTCCAATTTTACTATTCAATGCTTTGGTACTATCATGCAAATGTGGCCTTAAAATTAATCTCAAACAAACATATGGTTAGAGGAAACTTTATCGGCGCGGCGATTGTCGCGATAATCTACACGGTTTTTATTTTAATGCACCCATTGCAAACAAAATCCGGCAATGCGGTAATCCTGGTTATTTTAAATGCCCTGACAATTATACTGCTGGCTTTTGCATTCAAATAACACGAAGTTTGAATTAGGATCAAAAAGAAAACAGCCATCGTCTGCGCGGTGGCTGTTTTTGCGCCATGCCAATTAACCCCCCATCTTCCTGCTCCGTGTTATAATTAAGTATCCGCAACTCCCCCCTTAAAATGGAAACAAAAACAGAGAAAAAATCCCCAAGGCACAGCACGCGCCGTTTCAGCAGATTTCTCCGCATCCTCGGGCCGGGATTAATTACCGGCGCCGCGGACGATGATCCGTCCGGCATTGCAACCTATTCCCAAACAGGTGCGCAATTCGGCTACGGACAGCTTTGGACCGCTCTTTTTACATTGCCTTTGATGACCGCCATTCAGGAAGCATGCGCGCGCATTGGTCTGGTAACCGGCAAAGGCATTACCAGCGTTGTGAAAGAACATTACCACAAATACATAGTGGTCGGCGTAATCGCGCTTGTCTTAATTGCCAACACCATAAATATCGGCGCTGATATCGGCGCCATGGCAGCGGCGGCTCAGCTTATTATTCCCGTAAATTTCGTAATCTTAATGCTCTTGTTCACGGCTGTTATCCTTGTTTTGGAAATTTTTACTTCTTACAAAACCTACGCCAGAATTTTAAAATGGCTGGCGCTTTCGCTGGCATCATATGTAATTACCGCGCTTATTGTCCACGAGCCGTGGAGACAAATTTTATATGCTACATTCATACCCCATATCCGGCTCACATTCGCTTTTTTATTCATTATTACCGGAGTAATCGGCACAACTATAACGCCGTACATGTTTTTTTGGGAAGCAGATGAAGAGGTGGAAGAAGAAAAAGAGCACCGCCTTATGCACAAAGACGGCAAGCCGAAAATAACGCGCCGGAGCATCCGCAGAATGCGCTGGGATAATTTTATCGGCATGCTTTCTTCCAATGCCATTACCTGGTGCATAATTGTCACAACAGCAACAGTGCTCTATGGGCACGGGATCACCAACATCGCCACTTCCGCGGATGCCGCCAAGGCGCTCGAGCCGCTGGTAAGGACTTTCCCCCATGCCGGCTTCATAGCAAAAATAATTTTTGCCTTCGGAGTAATCGGCCTCGGCCTTCTTGCGGTTCCCGTACTTTCAGGGTCTGCTTCTTACGCGGTTGCCGAAGCATTTAATTGGAAGGAAGGCCTGAATTTAAAATTCAAACGCGCCCACGGATTTTACGGCGTTATAACCATTGCTACGCTTATCGGGCTGCTTATCAATTTCCTCGGCATGAACCCGATAAAGGCCTTGGTGATAACTGCCGTAATTAACGGCGTTGTGGCAGTTCCGCTTATTTTTCTAATTGCCAAGGTTGCCAATAATGAAAAAATAATGGGCGAATTTAAAAGCGGCAAACTTTCCAACGCGCTTATATGGCTGACATTTATTGCCATGGGAGCTGCGGCAATCGCCATGTTTGCAACGATTTAACTAAAAATTATGGACAAAAAACAAGCGCTTCAGCTTAACCAAGTGGATTTCCTAAAAATACTGAAAACCTCGGCAGGCGGCTTAAGCCAAACAGAAGCCGACATCCGCCTTGCTGCCTATGGCCCGAATATCCTGAGAAAAAATACAAACAGCGGGTTCAAAATATTGGTGCGCCAATTCCAAAGCTCGCTAATATATTTGCTTATGGCAGCAAGCGCCATTGCTTACGCAATAAAGGACGCTACTGACGGCACGGTTATTTTATTGATTCTGCTTATTAACACGCTGCTCGGATTTTTCCAGGAATATAAATCGGAAAAAATTGTTGAAAAACTAAATAAGCTCATGGGCAAGCAGGCGCGGATAAAGCGCAATGGCAACGAGGAATTGTTGGATGAATCGCAAATTGTGCCGGGCGATGCGGTGATCATCCGAGAAGGAGATATTGTGCCAGCGGACATGCGCCTTGTGCAAGCAGAGGACTTGCAAATTAACGAATCCCAGCTCACGGGAGAATCAGTGCCTGTTGCCAAACAGGCCGCAGCAGAAACTGCGAACGCAAAAACTGCAAGCGCGCAAGATGCGAACGCAAAGGCGGCAAACGCACAAAATGCAAACGCAAAGGCGGCAAGCGCAAAAGCGCAGGCCGAGAATTCACAAAACGCATTGATCTTTGCCGGCAGCACTGTTGAAAAAGGCGAAGGCACAGGCATTGTTTATGCTGCGGGGCAGAATACGGAGCTTGGAACCATTGCCGAGCTTTCTTCAAAAACCAGAAAAAAAACCCAATATGAAAAATCACTAAGCTCTTTCAGCTTGTTTTTGGTAAAAACAACGCTCTTAAGCTTGGGCTTAATTTTCATTTTAAAACTTATCCTAAACAGGGGCTTTTCAAATGTCACTGAGATGCTCCTGTTTATCATAGCCATGGCAGTGGCAGTGGTGCCGGAAGCATTGCCGGTAATTGCAACGGTTTCACTGGCAAGCGGCGCGCTGCGGATGGCAAAGCGGAATGTGGTTGTCAGGAGAATCTCCTCAATAGAGGACTTGGGCAATATCAATTTATTGTGTACGGATAAAACCGGCACAATCACCGAAAATAAAATGGAGATAACAAAAGTTAGTTCGCCGGATTCCAAATTATTCCAAAAATTTGCCTATGCAAGCACAGTGCCTCTGAAACACCGCAAATACAGGTCGCAAAATTCGTATGATGACGCCTTCATTAAATTTGTTTCCAAAGAAATAAAAGACGAGGCGGAAAATTTAAAAATAGCGAAAGAACTGCCGTTTGATCCGGAAGCCAGGCGCAGAAGAGTTATTCTGGCTAATTCCAAAACAAGCCGTCATTTCCTTGTGGTTATGGGAGCGCCGGAGACGCTGCTTGGCATTGCCCATGCCGAAAACAAGGCGGAAATCCTTAAAAATATTTCCGAGGAAGGAAGTATCGGGCTGCACCATTTGGGCCTGGCTTACAGGGAAATTGCCTATGCCGAAGATTTTGACATCCTTAAAAATGAAACCGATTTAAAATTTTTGGGCTATGCCTGCTTTGCGGATCCTTTGCGGCCAGCCGCAAAAAAAATAATCGAACAGGCGGAAAAGCTGGGCATAAAAATTAAGCTGCTCACCGGAGACAGCCGCGAAGTCGCACAATATGTTGGCGAGCAGGTCGGGCTTCTCAGGCGCGGAGATAAGGTTTGCACAGGCGACGAGCTCGGCAAAATGCGCGCGCCGGAATTTGAAAGCGCGGTTCTAAATTCAAATGTTTTTGCGCGCGTCTCCCCTGCCGATAAATTCAATATCATCAAGGCCTTAAAAGAAAAATACGTGGTTGGCTACCAAGGCGACGGAATTAACGATGCGCCGGCATTAAAAATAGCCGATGTCGCCATTGCCGTAAATTCCGCCACTGACATTGCCAAAGAAAACGCGGACATTGTCTTGCTTAACAAGGGCCTGGAAGTTATAATAAACGGCATCAAATACGGACGCTCAATTTTCGTTAATCTGAACAAATACATAAAGTACACAATGATAAGCAATTTCGGAAACTTAATCGCCTTGTCCGTCCTTTATTTATTTTCATCCGCGCTGCCGATCTTGCCCGTGCAGATATTATTAACCGCGATTATCACCGACATACCTCTGATAACGGTTTATGATGACGGAGTTGAAGAACCGGAAGTCGTGCGCCCGGAAAAAAACAACGGCAAAGAGCTGATTTTAATTTCTCTGATATTGGGAGCTCCAACGGCATTATTCCAACTCTGCTATTTCTTGATAATCCGCACGGAACCGCTGAAAATAATCCAAACCAGCTTATACGTGTTTTTCACTTTCATAGGCCTGGCTGTTTTTTACACCATCAGGGGCAAGAAGCATTTTTGGAAAACAAAACTGCCGCCGACTGTTGTTAACATATCTTTTGCCACGGGATTTATTTTTTCATTCATAATTATCTATATTGGCGCATTTCAAAAATGGTTCTTTTTTGCGCCGCTGCCCGGCGCGCAGGTTCTGTTAATCCTCGCGCTTATGGTTGCTTACTTCCTCGCGGCAGACCTCGTTAAAACATGGTATTACGAAAGCGTTGGCGCAAAAAATCCGCGCATTGCGGATATTCATTAAACTACCGCGAATGCAAAAAAGAGCCAGAAGGATGAAGATATTATTTTTCCAAAAAAATTAACCGCCTAAGCAATAAAGCAAAAAGCGGTTAAAATTTTCAATTATGCGAACGATTTAGGTTAGGTGATGACGCGCTTAGATTCTTCAACCAGCCGCATAAGCTGGCTGTTTGTGAAAGTCGGCCTTTTGATCCGCGTCCATTCGTTACTTGAACTCATGTCCACGGGACAAACCGACCTTACCCATTCACAGCGCCGCGCCAATTCCCCTGTTTTCGAATTTCGACGGCTGTAATGGATTATCTGGCAATTATGGATTTTATACTTTTTGGATTGGCTTCTGTTCAAATACTGCATTGGAGTGAGCCGTTCAATGCGAATTATAAACGCCCACATCATCAGCCCATGGCTCGAAATTAAAACCCGCTGGTCCGAGCACTCACGGTGCAAAGTGTGCAGTACTCTGTCCGCACGCAGGCAAACCTGCGCTATGGACTCGCCGTTCGGCGGTGTCCAATAAAATGGATCAAGCATATACTGCTTGTATTCTTCCGGATATCTTTTCATTTTTTCATCTTCCGGAAGAATGTCATACAAGCCGGCATCTCTTTCGCGGAGATAGAAATCCAAATGCCAATTGGCATCCGGAAATTCCATTAAAGCGCCTGTTTCCATTGCTCTTGCATACGGAGCCGCAAAATAGCGATCAAAACTCGTGCCAATATTTTTTTTAATCCACATGCCAGCCATCCTCGCCTGCTGGCGGCCCTTGTCCGTTAATCGCAAACGGGAGCTGTGCCGGTTACGAAACTGCTCGGTAAAAAAGCTGTTATCGCCCTTTTCCGAATATCGCCTCGCAACATTCCCCTCTGACTCCCCGTGCCTTACCAAAACCAAATCAATAGGCATCATTTGTCATGTCCTCCTTAAAATTTTAGCTTAATATTATATAGTTTTAGACGCAATAAAGCAAAAAGCGGCCTGCTTATGCTCCAAAAGAAAAAGCGGCAAGAGAATGTTTCTTGCCGCTCCATGAATTTTTGCCGCTCTGCAAATTTATTGGCGGAAATTTCTTTGTTTTCTATTCCGAAATTTTCACCCAAATTCATTGCGCGCCGAGCTGCTCGCCAAACGCCAACATCCGCGCATAAAGCAAAATGAATGTGCGCTTGTTTTCATCCAGGCGCGGAATATACGGTACTATTTTGATGGCAAAACTATCCAATGGCGGGGATATCCCGTCAATCAGATGCGATACCCCAACGCCCAATGCAGCGGAAAGCCGCAATAAAGTTGGGATAAACGGCACCAGAGACCCGGTTTCAATCTTTACGATCTCTGTCCGTGATGTCCCCATTCGCCGCGCCAAAATTTTCTGGCTCAGGCCGGCGCGCAACCTGAAACTGCGCACAACTTTTCCCATCCAATCTGGACGTGCCTCAGGCACTACCAGAGGCGCATCAGGACAGGTCCCTAAAAACTCTACGGGCTGCACCTGTTGCGGTTGCGATTGCGCATATTGCGCATGTTTTTGTTGCGCATGTTTCTGGACCGGTTCCTCCGCGCGCGGCATTGGCAGCGGCTTGCCGCATCTCCTGCAAAGGCCATTTCCGGTGCAATATTGGTTCAACCTGCAATACTGGCACCGAACCACTTCACGGACCTTGTTTGCCATGGCAATCCTCCTAAAAGAATTCTACAAAGAAATTATTCCACAACAAAAACCCGAATGCAAATAGTGTTGCATTTTTCTTTTTTGACAATAACCCCAAATACGGAATAAAGTACAATGAGGAGCCACATGAAAATACTGCTCGTAGAAGACAATAAAAAACTTTCAGAGGCATTAAAAACAGGGCTGGAACGCGAAGCATATGCCGTGGATTGCGCCTATGACGGCGAAACGGCTGAAAAAAGGATTGCCAACCATGATAAGGATTATGATTTGGTAATTTTGGATGTGATGCTGCCGGCAAAAAACGGAACAGAAGTGTGCGCGGCTTGGCGTGAAAAAAATATAACCATTCCCGTGCTCATGCTCACTGCCAAAGACACTTTGGCTGACAAAGTACTTGGCTTGGATTCGGGCGCTGACGATTACCTTATAAAGCCGTTTGCCTTTGAAGAATTGCTTGCGCGGCTGCGCGCGCTTTTGCGCCGGCCGAAAGAAGCGGCGCCGGCGATCCTTTCTTCCGGCGAAATTGTCCTGGACTGCGCGGCAAAAAAAGCGACGGTTGGAGGACGGGAAATACCGCTGACTTTGCGCGAATTTTCGATTTTGGAATTTTTCATGCGCCATCCGAACCAGGTGCTTACGCGCGAACAAATTTTGGCGCATGTTTGGGAATTCTCGTTTATTTCTTTAAGCAACGTGGTTGACGTCCATATCAAAAATTTAAGAAAAAAATTGGGAGACAATGGCAAACATCTTCAAACGCTCCGCGGAACGGGCTACAAGCTCAAGGCCTGATATTTTTGCTCGCGCAAGGATAAAGCTGGCGGCTTTATACATTGGCATTATCGCCATTATCCTGGCGGTTTTCAGTTTGGCATTATATGTGAATTTTTCCGAACACTTGCGCAGCGATTTTGATAAAAGGCCGGCCGGATATTCCATCAGCGGAAGTGAAGAAGGCCCGGCAGAAGACGCGCTGGAAAAATTGAGCAGCGATATTTTAACCGCAGATATTATCGTGCTTGCGCTTGCGGGAATTCTGAGCTACCTGCTTGCAGGATATACGCTTAGGCCGATTCGCGAAGCGCTCAATGCGCAAATGCTGTTTAGCGCCGAGGCCTCGCATGAATTGCGCACCCCGCTTTCCATCATGCGCGCCGACATTGAGGTTCTCCTGAAAAGCGAAGGCGCAAAAATTTCCGGGGAAGCCAAAAAAGTTATGCAAAGCAATTTGGAAGAAATTTCGGCGATGACTTTGATGACCGAAGATCTCCTGGACCTTTCGCGCGGTGAGAAACGGCTCCTGAAAAATGCGGAAACGCTCAATCTCAAGGATTTGGCGCTGGAAGCGAAACAAAAATTATCCGACATCGCGGCGAATAAAAAAATATCGCTGGATATTTTGGAATCCGAGGATGCCCAGATTTTTGGCAACAAACAAGAGCTTCTGCGCGCCATTAACAACCTGGTTATAAATTCGCTGGCATTTACCCCGCCGCAAGGGACAATTTCCCTGCAAACGCGCAGGCGAAACGGCTTTTCGGAAATTTCAGTCAAAGACACCGGCATAGGCATACCGGAAAAAGATCTGCCGCACATATTCAAGCCCTTTTACAAAGTAAACCGCAAAACAAACGGCGAGCGCGAAGGCACTGGCCTTGGGCTCGCAATTGTGCGGCAAGCGGTGGAAATGCACAAAGGCAGCATCCAAATACAAAGCCAAGAAAACAAAGGAACAGCAGTAACAATATCAATCCCTTCCGCAAAATAATAAAAGGCAATTATCGCGCTATTCCGCGGATATTGTTTCTTCATTTTTTCTTCATTTAAATTTATTACCATGTAAGAGGCATGAAAATGGAGAAAAAATTGCCCATTGGCAAACTTTTTATATTCATTATTATTTTTTTCGCCCTTATTATCGGCGGGAAAATAGTTTTTGGCGCGCATTTTTCCGAACACCGCGTTATTAAGCCAAAATCCCTGTCGGGAATTTCCGAAAATGTGCAAAGCGCAGCACAAACCCAAACGTCTCAGGCAAACACAAGCACAGCAAACCACACTGTTGAAATAAATAGCACGCCAACAGGGTATTTAAATGTGAGGGACGGCAACTCGCTTTCCGCCAATATTATCGGCAAGGTTTATCCGGGGCAAACTTACGGGTACGCGCAGGAGCTGGCTGGCTGGTATCAAATTAACTTGAGCGCCGGAGAAACCGGGTGGATCTACGGCGCATACGCGACCGCGCAATAATACAAAAATCGCGCACATTAACCACCCGGGGGAGATTTATGAAAAAATTTATTTTTACATTAGCAGTGCTGGGGAGTTTTGCGGGATATGTTTTTTATTTAAAAAACATCGGTTCCAACGCGCAAACTCCAATTTCAGGGCAAGTGGCAATGCAATCGCCGCCGCCGTCCGGGCAAGATCCTGCCGCCAATAATGCAATCACCGCGGCAACAAACCAGAATTCGGCATCAACATCAACATCGGCGGCAGCGCTCTCACCTTCACAAACCCAAGTTCAAACATCTGCCCAAACACCAACAGCCACTTCCACACCTCCGGCTTCTGCATCAACGCCAACCGCTGCATCAACGCCAACACCGGCACCCACATCAACGCCAACACCAACGCCCACGCCGGCCCCGGCACCAAAACCAAAAGGACAATATAAAGACGGAGTTTACACAGGAAGCGTCCAGGATGCTTATTATGGAAACGTGCAAGTGCAGGCAACTGTTTCGGGCGGAAAAATAACGGGCGTGCAATTCCTGCAATACCCCAATGATCGCAGTACATCCATATACATAAACAGCCAGGCAATGCCCTACTTGCAGCAAGAAGCCATTGCCGCGCAAAGCGCAAATATCGATATTGTTTCAGGAGCCACGGACACGAGCCAAGCGTTCGTGCAATCTCTTGCCTCAGCTTTGGCACAAGCGAAAAATTCGTAAAGCCCGTGCATTAATAAATCCAAAAAATTGATGAAGCAGCAAAGACAAATTATGGGCATGCCCATAATCGTGGAAATTACAGACGATTCGGCAGAAAACAGCGCGCAGGAAAACAACTCATTTGAAAAAAACGCAAAACCGGAAGCGGAAAAAACCATGGAAGAAATTTTTAATTATTTCCGCGAAGTTGACGAGAAATTCAGCCCGTTCAAAAAAAATAGCGAACTCATGAAAATTAATACGGGCGCGCTAAACCCGGAAAATGCAAGCGCGGAAATGAAAGAAGTTTTCGCCCTTTCCGAGGAAACGCGCCAAATTACAAAAGGTTATTTTAATATTGAATTAATAAAAGGCGTTTATGACCCTTCCGGCCTTGTAAAAGGATGGGCAATTTGGAATGCTTCAAAAATACTGGCATCCCGCGGATTTAAAAATTTTTATATTTCCGCCGGCGGCGATATCCAGGCGCAGGGCCGCAACAGCGCGGGCAAACCCTGGAACATTGGAATAAAAAATCCGTTCAATCCCAAAGAAATCGTAAAAATAATTTGCACCGGCGGCAAAAGCCGGGGTATAGCAACGTCAGGCACCTATGAACAAGGCCAGCATATCTACAACCCTCTCAACCGTGCCTCCATTATAAAAGACATTGTGAGCTTGACTGTTGTGGGCCCAAATATATACGAGGCGGACAGGTTTGCCACGGCGGCGTTCGCAATGGGCGGCAAAGGAATTAATTTCATAGAAAATACTGCGGGCCTGGAAGGATATATGATAGATAAAAACGGAACGGCAACGCAAACATCCGGTTTTACCGCCTATGCAAATCGGGATAATTCATAATTTCAAAGCCAATGTTTTCTTTTATAGATAATTTTCTAAATCGCATTACAATGTACCGGCTGGTGCTTTATGTGCTCATGGCGCTAATTGCCGCTGCGGCTGTACTCGGATTTTTCGGATACTTGCCATATGGTCCTGTTGAAATTATCTATTCGGCAATATTTATTACCATTACCTGCTGGATTTTCAACACCATTGCTGCCTGGGCGTTCGACGCTCCCACAAACGTGGAATCGGTTTACATTACCGCGCTAATTTTGGCCTTGATTATCGCGCCCGTAAAAACCGTTGGCGCGCAATATTTCGCTTTCATATTTTGGGCTTCTGCCTGGGCAATTGTTTCCAAATATTTTATTGCCATCGGCAAAAAGCATATTTTTAATCCCGCGGCATTTGCCGTGGCGCTCACGGCCATGACAATAAGCCAAAGCGCAAACTGGTGGGTTGGGACAGCGGCAATGCTCCCTTTTGCGGCGATCGGCGGATTTTTGATAGTGCGCAAAATAAAACGCGCGGATTTGGTTTGGAGCTTTTTCATAACCGCCGCGATCTCGGTATTCGGCTTCGCGCTCTCCCGCGGTGAAAGCTTTTCCCTGGCAACAAACCATTTTTTGCTTAATTCCCCGCTCGTGTTTTTCGCAACAGTGATGCTCACGGAACCGCTCACAACTCCGCCGACCAGGGGCCGGCGCATTTTCTACGGCGCTTTGGTCGGTTTTTTGTTCGCGCCGCAAACGCATATCGGCTCCTTATATTTCACTCCGGAGCTTGCTTTGCTAGCGGGAAATATTTTTTCATATCTTGCAAGCCCCAAGCAAAAATTGGTGCTGGAGCTGGAAAAAAAAGTAAAGCTGGCACCCGCGATTTTCGATTTTGTTTTCAGGCCGAATAAACAAATCAAATTCAAGCCCGGGCAATATCTGGAATGGACGCTGGAACATGCCGGCGCGGACAGCCGCGGTAACAGACGCTATTTTACAATCGCCTCTTCACCAACAGAAAGGCGCCTTGTTTTAGGCGTAAAATTTTACGAGCCCCCAAGCAGCTTTAAGCAAGCGCTTTGGCAATTAAACCCGGGGGACAAAATTATCGCTTCCCAGCTTGCGGGGGATTTTACCCTGCCGAAAAATCGTTCCAAAAAACTTGTGTTCATGGCAGGCGGAATTGGCATTACTCCGTTCCGCAGCATGGTTAAATATTTGCTGGATAGGAATGAGAGCCGTCCCATAACAGTGTTTTATAGCGGCAGAAGCGCCGAAGACATTGTTTATGACGACGTTTTTGAAAGCGCCGCTGACAAGCTCGGCATAAAAACCATTTACACTATTACAGATCCAGCGGCAAACCCGCAGTGGCAAGGGGCGCGCGGCCTAATTACAGAACAAACAATCGCCCGCGAGGTGCCGGATTATTATGACCGCATTTTTTACCTCTCCGGCCCCCGTTCAATGGTTACGGGCTTTGAAAAAACATTAGAAAACATGGGCGTTGGCAAAAGCAGCATTAAAACGGATTATTTCCCGGGGTTTGCGTAACAAGTTTGATTAATTCTTAGCTGTCAAAAAATAAGCAAAAACAAAACTGCGAGCGCGTCCGGTTGGATGCGCCCGCAGTAACAGGGGTCAATTTCGTGTTGGCACCGCGGATAAACTTCTTTAGCCGCGATTCAGCCGGAGGCAACGGCGAGCAGGCAATAAAATATTGCCAAGCCGACCAGCAACCAAAACTGCCCACAGCCCACCAATGGTGGTCTGTCCATGCCATTAACATTAATATGAGCGTGAGCAAGGCCATTAGGCAAAAACACCGCGTGAATACACCCACGGGTGAAATCCCTAATGCATTTTTCATCTGCGGTTGCCTTCTTGTGGCCGCCTCGACTTTTTCAGTTTCAGATCCTTGGTATAATCCTATTACGAAATATACCATCATCTGCGGCTGCCTCTGCAAGAAGACACCCATACCTGAAAAAGCCACAGATAATAAGATCGCCACTCTGGCGAAAAAAAAGTTATCCAAACCAACACACCTTTGCATGGTGTGCGAGAATTTCTCGCACCCAGCCAACAACATCGCATCAATTTGCCTCAGCATTGTGTGCCGCCTCCACGGCTGTTCAACCCACTTCCCTCTTTTTGAATTTGAACTGCGGGGCAAAGCCCTTCTAAATTCGCAAGCTTGTTGCAAACTTAGAAGGACTGGCAAGCATAATTCGCGGAAGCTTGCCAGTAGTGCCCCATCCGCATGGGTTAATGTCGCGCCGAAAGTCGAAAGCCATGCTTTAACATGGCCTTTGCCTCGTCGCTATTTATCACAAGGCGATATGCGCGCATTTTTTTGCAGGTGCGCATCACAATGCTGCGCGCAAATACATACGCACCGTGAAGCGTTCGCGCGCAATGCGGGCGGCGCGATTAACAAGGCCACAAACACAAAAACTGCTAGTGCTGTGACAACACCTAACGCCGTCCACGTAGCTGGAAAACGGTTATGATCGAGTAGTAGCATAGCACTCCCACATATAACCGCAACCAGCAACAACACTATAAACACCATAATGTTTCCTCCCATTTTCACCTCTGTTTAATGCCATTCAGCATCAACAGTTAGGTGGTTGCGGAAAACCGAAAGTCAGGTTTGAAGTGCAACACTAAACGGCGTTAGACTTTTGGTATGACATCAAAAAAAATACGCGCATATTAATGTT
>JAJZOG010000010.1 GCA_021811585.1 bacterium | reverse complement strand
TCCTTAGATATTTGCAATACCTTTGGCCATAAGGAGAATACAACCAGGAATAAATAGCATAGTGGCTGGCGTAGAATGGTTTTTTCTTTTGTTTCATTCGCCCGGAAATTGCGTGCGGAGCCCAACCACGTGAAAGCCAGTGAATGATATATTTTTGCATTGCCGGATTGCCGTGAACCAGCATGCCTAAATATTTCGACTGTCTCCTGCGCTTACGCGCTTTTTCACCTGCCAGCTGTGAATCGTAGCCCAAGGTTATGCCACGTAAGTGTTTATTTCTTTTGTTACGTTCCAATTCCCTTGAAACACTGCCCTTGTTTCTGGCAAGCGCCAGGGCAATATCTGTTAATGTATATTCCTTCGCAAGCAGAATTTTAATTTCATCGCGCTCACCTTGGGAAAGGTGCGCGTATTTTTTTTGATGTCATACCAAAAGTCTAACGCCGTTTAGTGTTGCACTTCAAACCTGACTTTCGGCGACAAGGGGGAATGTGAAAATTCATTCATTTTTTTGTATTCTATGTATCCTGTTCTGCTCTTCCTTGAGCTATGCGCAGGATACTCAACCGACCACTACGAATTTGTTTTTTGCGCGTACGGGGGTTCGTCTCGATGCGCCTCATGAGGGAACATATCGGTATCTGGAATTCATGCAAATCCGAGGCAATTGGATTTTACCGGATTTCGGTGCATTGGATTTTTATCATGGTGATTACCGTGAACTATTTGTCGGCGCGGGACGGACGCTTTATAACAGCAAGAAGGTTACCTGGGCGGAAGAACTTTATTTTGTCCAGGCAACCGGGCCGGCTGCAAAAAGGGCACGCTATCTCTGGCCATGGACGCTCGTTGATATTAGATTTACCCCGAAGCTCACGAGTGAGATTGTTTACTTTCCGTACGTGCCGCTAAACCATTCCGCACGCATCCAACATGTTTTAGAGAGAGCCAAACTTGAATATGCTCTCAATAAAACATGGAAGATGGGCGGTGGGTATGGTGCGTATAAATACGGGGGACAATCGTGGCAGAATAAGCCATTTATTACGGTAACGCGCAACACAGGATTTGGATCGTTCGAGTTTTGGCTTCAGAAAATGCCGGGTGGCGCCCAAGTGCAAGTGCGTTACTTTTTGGCCTGGCACCATTGGATGCCATAGACATGACTAGAATTCACAAAAGGCCCCTGGTTTGATTCAATATCATTCCAGTAGGGCCTTCTTTTTTGAGCGCTTGCCAGGCAAATTTCCAAAAAAACTGTTTTCCAAATCGTTGATCAACCAATTTCTATTGCCGGTCTCGATATTCGAAACGGTGGAAATGAAAACGAGCGAAGTGTTTTCTGGTTTTTTTCGATCAGGTCAAAAGAGTGTTTGTAATTGTCTTGGTTTGAAAATTTATATTTGACCCATTTTGCCCAAAATAGTAATATGCTTAGCCAACTATTAGGAGGATTTCAGGAGTTTGTAGTTTTTACAAAACCCACGGCGACAAAACCATTTGAAGTGAAGGAGGCAAGCATGGACGCAATGACCTACTCTGGCGCGGGAGTAAATTATGACGCAATGGATCCGTTTAAGCAGATGGCCCAAAAAGCCGGACACATGACAGCCGGCAACATCAACCGTTTGAATGGCGGGGAGTTCAAGGAATTCGAGCCTAGCCGAGGCGAAAGTGTTTACTTGATTGAAGCGGCCAAAAGTTTTTTTGCTCATGTCGAGGAAGGTCTTGGCACAAAGAATTTGGTTGCTGATGCCATGTACAAACTGACTGGCCGCTCGTATTATGACTATATTGCCCAGGACACCGTGGCAATGATAGTAAATGATATGATTACAATGGGCGCTTTGCCTCTTTCAGTTGCCATGCATCTGGCTGTCGGTAATTCCGATTGGTTTAATGATCAGCGGCGTTGCGCTGATTTGGTCAATGGCTGGCGAGCGGCATGCGATAGGGCGCGTTGTGTCTGGGGCGGAGGTGAAACGCCAACGCTTAAAGACATTATTGCTCCCGGCACGGCAATGCTCGGTGGTTCGGCCATCGGTTTGGTCAAGCCCAAAGGACGTTTGATCCGCGGCAATATTCAACATGGCGACCGGATTGTGATGTTCGGCAGTTCCGGCATTCACGCCAACGGTTTGACTTTGGCGCGCAAGATTGCCGAGAGTTTGCCGCAAGGATATCTGACCAGAATGTCAGATGGCAATACTTACGGCGAAGCTTTGCTTGCTCCAACCCACATTTATGTTCCAATTATGGAGGATTTGATGGACGCCGGCATTGATATTCATTATGCCGTCAACATCACCGGCCACGGTTGGCGCAAGCTAATGCGAGCACATGGAAATTTTGCGTATGTGCTGGAAGGGCTGCCTCGCTCTCTGACAATCTTCAGATTCATGCAGCAGCATGGCCCGATGGACGATCGGGAAGCTTACGGCAACTTGAACATGGGCGCGGGATTTGCGCTCTTTGTTCCTGAAACAGAGGTGGTAAAGATTTTTAATATCATAGGCCGAAAATTATATGGATTTAGCGTTGTTGATGCCGGCCACGTCGAAAACAGCGAGGTTAAGAAGGTCGTGATTGCTCCGAAGAACTTGGAGTATCAAGGTTCAACCCTCGCGGTCCGCTAAAACAATTTCTAGCAAGCTCGGGCAAGATTTTTTTGTCCGGGCTTTTGTTTTCAAAACTGTAATTTTTAACAGCAGTAGGGCTGGATTAAATTCAATTTTGCTCGATAAAATTCAAACTTTTTTTTAAATTTAGTTTGAACCCAAGCCGGGTTGTTTATGGATATTATATTGGTGAACACGTATTCCCGATTGGAAGCTTATTAATATCGAAAAATCTGTTTTTTTCTAAAGTATTCATGTTTTTGCTGTTTTTGCAGTCTGGCTGCCCGGGTTGGATTCGAACCAACGAATGGCGGCTCCAAAGGCCGCTGCCTTACCGCTTGGCTACCGGGCAATGATATGCTTTCAAAGCTTCGCGCAAAGCTCAGCGTTTGTCGCAAACGCGCAAAAACCTTAAAAATTATACAGGTTTTTAGGGCAGAAGGCAAAATAAAAAACGCTTCCGCGTTTTCTCGCTTGCCAAGAAACCAAGCTTATAATCCTCTGGCCATCTTTTTGATTTTAATTCTAAAACAATTATACACCTTATCTTCCGCCTCTGTCAAATTTGTCCGTTTTACTAAATAAAATGAATGCTTTAAAATACCAGGGTAGAAAATTAAATAACAATTGAATGAGAAAATCAAATATTTTTACAGCGGTTTTTGTTGCAGCGGCTTTGGCGGCAACCGGTTTTTTGGTTTCCAATGCGTCTGTGCACGCGGCGGATTTTGCTGTCAGCACATCGCGCAGCACGCCCTACCTGCATGTTGCCGGAGGCAATTATAAAAATTTATATGCGGTTGGCAGGCAGGTTGTAATTGATTCGAATGTCGGCAAGGATTTAAACGTTGCAGGCGCAACCGTGGATGTTAACGGTACGGTTCCCGATGATGCGCTTATTGTCGGCGGCACTGTGAATGTTAAAGGAAATATTGGCGGCAGTGCGAAAATTCTGGGCGGCACAGTGCATATAAGCGGAAAAATTGGGGGCGACTTGGCTGTTGCAGGCGGCAGTGTTTATTTGGATCCGGGCGCAGAGGTTCTTGGAGATGTTATGGTTGCGGGCGGAAGCATTTTTGTGAATGCGCCTGTGCACGGGAATTTGTATGTTGCCGGGGGCGCGGCTTATGTTGACAGCGCTGTCGGCGGGAATATTGACGCTCGGCTTTCCGGCGTCCTGCAGCTGGGCAGCGGCACAACTGTTGGCGCCGGAGTAAATTATACGGGACGCGGCACAATAATAAATCATGCGGCGCATATTGCGGGCAGTATCAACTACACAAAACTTAAAACGAATTTTGCAGACGCGGCCGGGAAGTTTTTGATAAAGCTTTTGGGACTTTTGCTGGCTGCCTTGCTTTTATTCACTGCTTTCATGCCAAAATACCAAGAGCTAGTAAATGAAACGCAATCGCATTTTTGGAGGCGGTTTGGTTTCGGGCTGATAGCATTTATTGTCATCCCAATAATTACCATCGTTCTTTTTCTGTTGATTGTCGGTTATTATGTCGCTATCTTGCTCGCGCTTTGGTATATCCTGATGCTTTTCCTGGGATGGATTATCGGGGCAACGGCGTTCGGCGCTTGGCTTATCCGCAAAATTGGAAGGCGCGAATATCCTTTCAGTTATTTTTACGTGACATTCGCGATTGTGGTTTCGGTTTTGCTTTCGGCAATACCGATTGCGGGGCCGATTTTTGCAGCTGTCCTGGCAATTGCCGGATTTGGCGCTTTGCTTAGAACGCATAAGCTTGCGCAGAATCACGAATAATACGCCGACGGCTCGGATGAATTCCGCGAATAATTAAATGAGCGCGAAAAGCGCGGGTCGCGCGCAAAGCGTGAACCGTGCACAGAGCGCGAACTGAAAGGAATGAAATGGGGATTTTCGATCAATTGAAAGATTTAAACGCCATGCGCCAGCAAGCGAAGCAAATGCAAATTCAGCTTGCAGGCGAGCAGGTTATGGGGCAATCCAAAGATGCCCTGATTCGCATTGTCCTGGACGGCAACCAGAATGTGAAAAGCGTGGAAGTTATGGATGCAATTGTCGGCGACCGCAAGAAAATCGCGCAGGACATACGCGAATGCCTAACAGATATAAATGAGAAATATAAAAAACTTATGGCTGATAAATTCGGGGGAATGATGAAATAAGCGCCATTGGTTAAATTCAATATATGCAAGCGCGCAGCGCCGCAATAAAATAAACTCGGGCTTAATGCCCGGTTTTATTTATGGATGAATCAAAAAAAATTGTTTATCTTAGGATCGGCCTAATTCTGGGGCTGGCAATAATCGTTGGCGGCATTGTTTATTATATCGCTCTCGGCACTGTCTTTTTCTTCCGAAAGGTTGCCGGTGCGCTGCCGGCCGCAAATTCATATTCGCAAAATTATAGCGGCGCTCCTTTGGCATTTTCGAACGCCGCGGCGCCGAAAACAAAAAATTTGGAGCCAATCGCTTCCAAATTTAATGTTATTCCGGTTGTGCCTGCCGCGTCTTCGCCGTATGCGCGCGCATTCCCGCTATTCTCTGAGCATGATTGCGGCGCCTGCCAGTACTATTAGCACCGGCCAATATTTTGCGATTTCAAAATTCGGGAAAAGGTTGTTGAGCAAAAGTATTGCGCCAAGTATGACCAAAATAATCCCGAAAAACGCGCGGCCCCTGGCGCTGTGTCGGTGCCAGGGCGGCTGTCCGTGATGCTCGTGATCGTGCTCATGCACGTGTTCGTGGTTGTTTTCCATATTTTTCTCCGGCAAGATTACCCAAAGTATTACATATAATATTATTCCCGCTGCTCCGAAAAAAGCGGAAATCAAAAATATTATTCTTATAAGCCAGGCGTCGCTTTCGAAATATTCGGCAATGCCGCCGCAAACACCGGCTATAATTTTGTTGTCCGTTGACCTGTATACTTTTCGGTAAGCCATTTATTTTAAAATATTATCTAGTTGGGAGGTGATCATTTGTTTGGGCGCCGCTCCGACAATTTCGCCCGCGATTTTTCCGGATTTGAAAATTTTCAATGTCGGGATGCTCATTATTCCGTAAGACATGGAAAGCTCGTTGTTTTCATCGACGTTTACTTTGTGGACCTTTATTTTGCCCTCGTAATCTTTGGCAATCTCCTCGACGATCGGGCTTAAGACCTTGCAGGGCCCGCACCAGGGAGCCCAAAAATCCACCACAACAGGCAGATTTGATTTTAGGACTTCCTGTTCGAAATTGGTTTTATTCAGTTCCATACTTTAATAGCGAAAACGCTACCCGGTTAATAATTTGCAAATAAATTTTATCCACAATATTCGGTATTGTCAACGAAGGGTTCTGCATATATGCTTTAATTAAAGAAAAGAAAAACAAATTGTCCTCGCGCGAGGCAAAAACAAAAGTGAAAAAAAATTTTAAGCCAGGGAAAAATGCTGTTTGGGTTGCGGTTTTAACACTGCTTGTTTTTGGTTTTCCTAAAATTGGAAGCCGCAAGTTAGCCGGTGTGGGTTTTGTTTTAGGGGCATACACGGAAAATGCGCAAGCCGCACAAACATCAGGGGCTGAAAAGGCGTCTGAAATTTCCTCTGGAAAAACCGGGTATTCTGCTGATTCCGCGGATTCTTTAAATTCCGGAGATGCTCTTGCTTCGCAAATTTCCGCGCCAATGCTTGGCCAAGGCATTTCCGCTGTTACCAATTCGCAGCAGCTCTCCGCGGACATTAGCGCAAAAGCCGCATATGTTTTTGATTATCATACCGGCGCAGTACTTTATCAAAAGAATGCGCTGGCAAAACTGCCGATCGCTTCGCTTACAAAGCTCATGACAATTGCGGTTGCCATGCAAAGTCCGGATTTCAATAAGCCAATTACAATAACCGCGCAAGACAAGCTTTGGCAGGCGCCGATTTTGGATTTAAAAGTAGGGGATAGCATTATGCCCGAGGACTTGGTTAAGAGCATGCTTGTGGGTTCTGCCAATGACGCCGCGCTGACGATTGCCAACCATTTTGCGGGCGACACAGGTTTTTTGGAGCAGATGAATAATATGGCAAATTCCCTGGGCCTGACGCGCACGCATTATTCCACCCCGATCGGTTTTGATGTTCCGGGAAATTATTCCACTGCCGAGGATATTTCCAAAATAGCAAAATACGCGCTCGCGCATTATCCGTATTCGCAAATTTGGAAATACAAGAATTTTTCTTTCCGCAGTTTGGATGGCAACCGTTATTTTATATCCAACAGCAATGCTTTGGCAGGCAGGCCCGGAATTTTTTCGATAAAAACAGGGTACACGCCGCAAGCGCTCGGGAGCATGATTGTTTTGGCGCAAACCGCATCCGGCGAAAAAATTGTCGTTACGGTTTTGGACAGTGCGGACCGCGACGGCGATGTTTTAAAAATTTTGGATGATTTTAATTTAAATAAAAATTCAGATTCCAACACGCCATGATAAGCTATTATCTTCTCCGCGTTTTAATAATTACCGCCATTTCTTTCGGCGTCGCCTTGGCGTTTACGCCGTTTTTGAGCAGGATTTTATTAAAATTCAAGGTCGGCAAAAATATCAGGAACGACGGCACCACGCCAATTTTCAGCTCCATACATGCCGCCAAGCAAGGCACTCCGACAATGGCAGGCGTTTTGGTTTGGTTCACTGTCACGCTCCTAATTGTTTTGTTTTGGATTCTTGACAGGGCGTTTGGCATACAGTTTTTTCACGTTTTGAATTTTCTTACGCGCAAGGAAACATTGCTGCCGTTAGGCGCACTGGTGGGCGCATCGGCGCTCGGCCTTGTGGATGACATGCTTGATTGGCTTGGCAAAGGCCATAAGGGCAGGGGTCTGCGCTTCAGATACAAAATATTTTTTTATATCGCCGTTGCGGCAATCGGCGCATACTGGTTTTATTATAAGCTCGGCTTCAGGTTTATTAGCATTCCCTTTTACGGCAGATTTAATATGGGCTGGTGGTATATTCCATTTTTCGTTTTGGTTGTCATTGGAACAAGTTTTGCCGTCAATGAAACAGACGGCCTGGATGGGCTTGCGGGCGGAACTCTGCTGATGGCGTTTTTGGCTTACGGGCTTATTGCCTATTTGCAAGGCAAATATAACCTGGCTGTATTTACCGGTGCAATTGTCGGGGCATTGCTTGCGTTTTTGTGGTTTAACATTTTTCCAGCGAAATTTTTTATGGGAGACACGGGCTCCATGGGGTTGGGCACGGTTTTGGCTGTAATCGCGTTTTTGGTGAACGGCGTCGGCGTTTTGCCTATCATAGGATTTGTATTCGTAATTGAAGCGCTCTCATATATAATCCAACTTTTTTGGCGCAAAGTTTTCCGCAAGAAATATTTTCTTTCAGCGCCAATACATAATCATCTCCAGGCGCTTGGCTGGCCGGAGGCGCGCGTAACCATGCGCCTTTGGATTATTGCCATGGTTTTCGGCTTGATCGGCGTTGTGGCTCAATTTTCGGTAGTGAAATAATAGTTGGTAGTTAGTAGTTGGTAGGTATGGAGGTAGTTTAAATACAAATTATGCAAACAATAATTAAAAACGGAAAAATTATTGATGGCAGCGGCAAAGCTGCATTTGCCGCTGATATTGGCATTAATGATGGTAAAATTTCCGAGATCGGCAATTTAAAAAAAGCAAAAGCAAAAAAAATCGTGGATGCGGCTGGAAAATTCGTTGCTCCCGGTTTTATAGATATCCAAAACCACAGCGATGTTTATTGGGCGATTTTCGATTCTCCGCAAATGCAAAGCTTGGTTTCCCAAGGAATAACAACTGTTCTTATGGGAAATTGCGGAGCTTCGCTGGCTCCTTTAATTTCACGCGACGCGCTCTTTTCAATCCAAAAATGGCATGATCTTGCGGGCGTAAATTTAAACTGGCTTACTTTTGGGGAATATCTCGCGGAATTATCGAAAAGAAAATTCGGTACAAACCTTGCCGGCCTGGTTGGCTACTCAACTTTGCGCCGCGGTTTAATCAAAGACAATGTCAGGCCGCTAAAAAACGAAGAAATAAAAATTCTGAACAAGGTTTTGAGCAAAAGCATGGAACAAGGGGCCTTCGGGCTCTCTTCCGGGCTTTCATACGCGCACGAGGCAATCATGGCGGAAAGCGAATTGAATTCTTTGGCGCAAACGGTTAAGGAGAGCGGCGGACTGTTCTCCATCCATTTGCGTTCGGAATCATCCGAGCTTGTTGAAAGCGTTTCCGAAGCGCTGGAGCTTGTTTCCAAGTTCGGCGTTAATATGAAAATTTCCCACTTCAAAGCGCGCGAAAAAGACAATTGGCATTTGCTTCCGCAAGCACTCGCGCTTATAGAAGCCGCATACCAGAAGCACGGAAATATCCATTTTGACGTTTATCCTTATGATTTCGTCTGGCAGGTTTTGTACACTTACTTGCCAAAATGGTCTTATGAGGGCGGCAGGAATTCAATTCTAAATAATTTGAAAGGCGAGACGCAGCGCAGGAAAATGCTGGCGTATTTGGCAAGCCGCAATATTGATTATTCCCAAATTTTTATTGCCAGTACTGCGCATTCGCTGAATGTCGCAGGCAAGACGATTGGCGAAATTGCCGCGCGGCACGGAACCACTTCCGAAGAGTCGCTTTTGGATATTATTGAAAACGGCGGAAGCGAGGTTTTGGTTTTCGAAAAAAATCTGGATGAAAAGCAGGTGCGCGAATTGCTTGCGCACCCGCTTGGAATGGTTGCCACGGATGGCGCCGGATTTTCCACTTCCACGCAAGGCAGGTTGGTGCATCCGAGGTGTTTCGGCTCGATGCCGAAATTTTTGCACCTGGCATTGTCCGAAAATTTAATGCCCGTGGGAAAAGCGGTGCAAAAGCTCACTTCCATACCGGCGGCGAAAATCGGATTGCAAAAGCGCGGACAATTGAAAAAAGGATATTTCGCGGATATTTGCATTTTTAGCGCGGATGTCAAAGACGCGGCCACGCGCGAAAATCCTTTCAGGTTTTCACAGGGGATTAGTTATGTGTTTGTTAACGGCGAACCGGAATTTGAAAACGGAAATTTTAGCGCAAGCTCGGCGGGAATCGTTTTGAAAAAATGAATTTAAATGATTTAAGAGCAAAAAAAATCGCCATACTCGGATTTGGCGTGGAAGGCAAAGCTATGGCGGATTATTTATCCGCCAGCGGCATTGCTTTTGATTTGCTGGATAAAAATCCCGAACTGGAGAAACCGGAAAATTTTTCGGGAAATTTTATTTCAGGAGAAAACTATCTTGATTCCGCAAGGAATTATGAAATTATCTTCAGGTCCCCGGGAATAAGCTATAATTCTCCGCAAATTCAGGATGCAAAATCCGCGGGCACCACAGTAACTTCGCAAATAAAATATTTTTTTGACAATTGCCCATCAAAAATTATCGGCGTGACAGGCACCAAAGGAAAAGGCACCACATCGAATCTCATTTATAATATTTTGAAGGCCTTTGGCAAGACCGCTTATTTGGGCGGAAATTTCGGCAGCGGCGTTGTGTCTATTTTAGGCGATTTAAAGCCCGAGGATTTCGTTGTTCTGGAGCTTTCCAGTTTTCAGCTTTGGGATTTGGAGAAAAGCCCGCACATTGCGGTTGTTTTGATGGTTGAGCAGGAGCACTTGGATGTCCACCGGGACGAGGCAGAATACGTGGAAGCAAAAAGTTCCATAACCAATTTTCAGGGCGCGGATGATTTTGCCGTGGTAAATTTTGATTTTCCGAATTCAATGAAAATCGGGCGCCTGGGCAAAGCGCAAAAATTTTTCGTACAGACCTTGGAAAAGGAAAATGCTTCCGCGGGCTTGAAAATCGAAAACGGGATTTTTGCCGATGAGGCGGCGGGTGAAATTTATCTCGTCAATGACGGAGCCCCGGAAAAATATTTTGATATCAAGGATTTGTGCCTGCGCGGGTTCCATATGGTTCAGAATGTTTGTGCCGCTGTAATGGCGGCCAAAATTGCCGGAGCAGGCGACCAGGAAATTAAAAAAGAATTGGCGCAATTTAAAGGCCTGGAGCACCGCATGGAATTTGTCGCGGAAATTAAGGGAGTTAAATATTACAATGATTCATTCGGCACAACTCCGCAGGCGAGCATTGCCGCTGCCAAAGCGTTTTCAGAAAATGAAATAATTATTTGCGGCGGCGCGGATAAAAAAGCGGATTATGTAAAATTGGGGCGGGATTTATCGGCGCTGAAAAATTTAAAAGCTGCGGTTTTAATTGGCGTGATTGCTCCTCAAATTGAGCGCGGCCTTCGCGCGGGCGGCTTTTCAGGAGCAATAGTTGCCGGAGCGCGCTCAATGCAAGAAGCTGTTTTGCAGGCCGCGCGCCTTGCCAAACGCGGAGATGTAGTTATACTTGCGCCTGCGACTTCAAGCTTCGACATGTTCAAAAATTACAAAGACAGGGGCAACCAATTTAAACAAAGCGTCTTAAACGCGGCATAAGGGCAGGAAAAATGCAACCAAGCGTTCGCAACACGCGCAAAAAATCAAATCTGTTGGATTACAAATTATTGGGCATTATCCTGGCGCTTTTAATTGTGGGCCTGATTATTTTATTTTCGGCATCCGCGGTGCTTTCCTATAACGCCTACAAGAACAACACGCATTATTTTTTCCATCAGCTCATCTTCGGCACTTTAATCGGCCTTGTATTAATGTATGTTTTGAGTAAAATTGATTATCATATTTGGCAGAAACTCACGCCGATTTTAATTTTGGCAAGCATAATTTTGCTTGTTGCGGTGCTGGTTCCTGGTATCGGCTATAAAAGCGGCGGCTCGCGGCGCTGGATAGGCCTTGGGCCAATCACCGTGCAGCCCGAAGAAATAGTAAAGCTTGCTTTGATTTTTTATATCGCTTCCTGGATAGACAAGCGCAGCCACGAAATCCGAGATTTTTATTATGGCATTATCCCGACTCTGCTTATAATCGGCCTGGTTGCCGGGCTCATTATTTTGGAGCCGGACATCGGCACAATGCTTGTTGTTACTCTAATCGGGCTGACAATGCTTTTTGTCGGCGGTTCGCAGATCAAGCATCTGGGATGGATTTTGGCAATGGGCCTGGGCGCATTTGCCATTATCGTGAAAGTTGAACCCTATCGCGTGGCAAGGTTTACCGCTTTCTTAAATCCAAGCGTTGATCCGAAAGGTATTGGCTATCAAATTAATCAAGCGCTGCTTGCAATCGGTTCCGGCGGCGTGTGGGGCTATGGCTATGGCCACTCGAGGCAAAAATATAATTATTTGCCCGAGGTAATGGGCGATTCGATTTTTGCAGTGACTGTCGAAGAGCTTGGATTTTTCAGGTCGCTTTTAATAATCGGCTTGTACGGCGCGTTTGCCTGGCGCGGTTTCAAAATCGCGAATAATGCACCTGACACTTTCGGCAAAATGGTTGCCGTTGGAATTGTTGCCTGGATAACTTTTCAGGCATTTATAAATATCGGCGCAATTATCGGGCTTCTCCCGCTCACCGGCATTCCGCTACCTTTCATTTCATACGGTTCGTCGTCTCTGATTGTGATTTTGGCGGCCATGGGTATTTTGCTGAATATTTCAAAACAAGCGGCAGTGTAATATAATAAGAAAGCAGCGTAATATAATAACAAGCATGCCATAGGCAGAGCATGGGCAGTTGGCTTTTACTTCTATTTATGCCGAAATCAAAACAAAATTTGCATGGATTGTCGGACATGGTTTGCGTGCGGCGCAAAGGCGCGGCTGTTTTGAATGCGCGGCGCAGGGACGTCGCCGGGTCTGCGGCACATGCGCAGAAATTTGAACATTTCACCGAACAGCAAACAAAACCGATGCAGGCGCAGGAAGCGCCTCCACAACTTCATCCCATTGAAGTCCTTTGGCTTGAAAGCCGTGCAGAGGCGCCGGCTTTGCCGCCGCAAATTCATGCCAGAAAAAAAACCATCAATCTCTTGAATAAAAGGCATGTTTTGGAAGCCAAACTTTTTGCCTGGCGAAAAAACAGGATCAAGGCGCAGACACTTACTTTCGGCGCAGTGCTTTTGATTGTTGCTATAATTTTTCAAGGCGCGGGGATTTTTGCTTCCGCGATGAAAACAAAAGGCGAGGTTCTCGGCGCAACAACAGAAGCCCTGGCTAATTTGCAGGAAGCCCAACAGCTGGCAGGGCAAAAAAATTTTTCCGAAGCACAGCATGAACTAGAGTATGCGCAGCAAAATTTTGAAACCGCAAAAAGCGAAATGTCCGAGATTGGCGGATTTTTTAACTCTTTGGTTTTGGCAACCCCGCAGGGCGCAACCGCGGAAAAGCTTGTGAGCGCCGGAAATCTTATTGCTGAGGCGGGAATGGCGCTGGATAACTTTTATACCATGGCAGGGGAAATAAAAGTGAGTATGCAGGGATTGGAATCGCCCGACGGCTTTTATCAAACAGCTACGGGAGCGGAAAATTATTTGCAAAGCGCGGAAAACGATTTAAGCGGCGCAAATGCACTACTCACAGGCATTGATGCTTCTGTTTTGCCTTTGCAATATGCGCAAAAATTTAATTCGTATTCGCAAGAGCTGGGCACCGCGCAACAGGCATTGAAAGATATTACCGGGCTTGTGGATTTGTTTAAGGCCTTCCTTGGCCCGGGTGAAAAAAATGTGCTTGTACTTTTCGAGAACAACAACGAGCTTCGGCCGACAGGAGGTTTTATCGGCACTTACGGAATTTTTAAATTTAACGACGGCAAGATAGAAAGCCAAACAATACAAAATGTTTATAATTTGGATGATCCTTTTGTCGCCGGGTCGAGCGCGAAAATCGCACCGCCCGGGCCCATGCATAATTTAACAGACCATTGGGGATTGCGCGACAGCAATTGGTTTGTGGATTTTCCGCAATCCGCGGAAAAAGCCGCGGAGTTTTACGAAAAAGAAGCGGGCGAAACGCCTGATGCCGTAATTGCGGTTGATCCCGATATGTTCATCGATATTTTAAAAATAACAGGGCCCATAAATTTCCCGCAATACAACCTTGTTATAAATTCCGATAATTTCAGGCAGATTTTCCAGGATCATTTAACTTCCAATCACGAAGCGATTTACAAGCAGATGCTTTCGGATTTTGCGCCTTTGCTTTTACAAAAAATACACGACCTGAACAGGTCGCAATACGCTGAAATTTTTTCGGCATTGCTGGCGAATTTGCGCGAGAAAAATATTCTCTTTTTTGACCGCAACCCGGAAATAGAAACAAGGTTCCAGGATTACGGGTGGGCCGGCAATATTATAAATTCAGATAATGATTATCTCGCCGTATTTAATACCAATTTGGGCGGCGAAAAAACCGATCTCTCCATGACGCAAAATTTACAGCTCCAAAGCCAGGTGCAAAGCGGCGGCAGCATAATTAATACCCTTACTTATACGCGAATTCACGGGCAGGATTTGGCGGATGTCGCCACCAACATGGATTATGTGCGTTTCCTGGTGCCTTTGGGGAGCAAGCTGATTTCGGCATCGGGTTTTAACAGAGAGCCGTATTACAAATCAGACGGAAGCGGGTACACCTGGGAATTGGAGCAGCCCTTTGTTTATGATCCTGACTTAAAAAAGATGGATGAGCAAACTACGGTCGAGAGGTCCAGCGGGACTGTTGTTACCGAAGAAGCCGGCCATACCGAATTTGCAAACTGGATGGAAGTGGATCCGGGCACAAGCCAAACAGTGGTTTTGAAATACGAGCTGCCCCAGAATTTCAATGCCTTAAAAAAATACAGCTTAATTGTCCAAAAAGAGCCGGGCAACAATCCGATAAATTTCAGCTATGCGCTTTCGCAGCCAAAACAGATTTTGTGGTATACTCCTTATGATATTAAGGAAAACGGAAATTCGGTTTCATATCAGACAACCATAAATTCTGATTTTCTTGTTGGCGAAGTTTTTAAATGATTGCTAATTTCAAACATTCCATAGTGCGGGCAGCGGGGATTGTGGGTTTGTTCAGTTTGTTTTCGCGCTTGCTGGGCATGTACCGAGACCGCCTCTTCGCATCCACTTTCGGCGCGGGAAATACTTTGGATGCTTATTACGCGGCTTTCCGCATCCCTGATTTGGTTTTTAATTTTTTGGTCTTGGGTACGCTTTCAGTCGCGTTTATCCCGGTGTTTACCGAATATTTTGTCAGCGATCCCAAAGAAGCGAACAGGATTGCCAATACAATTTTAAACGCCGCCTTTATAGGCATGGGCGCAATTTGCATTGTTTTGCTTTTTTTCGTGCCGGAAATCACGCGGGTAATCGCACCTGGTTTTGGCGGAGAAAAGCTACAGAACACAATAGTGCTTACGCGCCTGTTTTTGTTTTCTCCGGTAATTTTTGCGGTTTCAAGCGTTTTTTCAAGCATTTTGAATGCGCTGAAAAGATTTTTATTGGTTTCGCTCGCGCCCATAATTTATAATCTCGGAATTATTAGCGGCATAGTTTTTTTATATCCTGTTTTTGGAATCAGCGGCCTTGCCTATGGCGTTCTCCTGGGTGCCCTGGGCCATGCGCTCATCCAGGTGCCGGGAATTTTTAAAGCCGGTTTTAAGTATCGTCCAATTTTGCATTGGCGTCATGCTGGAGTGGTGAAGATCGCAAAACTTTTTGTGCCGCGAATTTTTGGGATCGATGTTTCGCAAATTAGCCTACTGATCGCTTCGATTATCGGGTCAACGTTGGCGGCAGGCAGCATCGCGATTTTTAATTTGGCGAACAATCTGCAAACAGTGCCGATTGGAATTTTCGGCTTGTCTTTTGCGATTGCCTCTTTCCCGAATTTATCAGAAGCATACGCGCTAAACGACCATTCGCAATTCAATTCCATCCTTAAAAAGACCGCTGTGCATATTTTATATTTCGCAATTCCGACCTCAATTTTAATGCTGCTCTTGCGCGCCCAGATAGTGCGCGTAATTTTGGGAACAGGCCTTTTTAACTGGACAGCAACGGTTTTAACAGCTAATTCCTTGGGCGTTTTCGGGCTAAGCATTTTCGCCCAGGCGCTGGTGCCGCTTTTTGCGCGCGCTTTTTACGCACGGCATAATACAAAAACGCCTGTTTTGATCGGAATTTCGGCAATGGTTTTAAATGCCGTGCTTTCCTGGTTTTTAGGCCGCGCCTACGGAGTTGTCGGGCTTGCCGCGGCTTTCAGTATTGCGAGTATTTTTAACATGCTTGCCTTGTACTTCACGCTTAATTTGAAAGCAGGGGACCCAAGAAAAGCGGGATCTGCACAGAAGTTTGCTTGGCAAAGCGCGATCATCAAAATTTGCATAGCAACAGCATTCATGGGCATTGCCGTGCATTATGTTTTAATTCCATTGGCAGAAATTTTCCCGCTCCATTCCACAATCCATGTTTTTATGCAAGGATTAATTGCGGGAATAATCGGCATGGCAGTATTTTTTGGCGCAAGCAAATTATTCGGCATTGAGGAAACGGAATGGGCCATGCAAGTGGTGAAAAAACGGATATTCCGCAGTGCTTGAGGTTGAAAAGATTTAATTCAAGGACCGCTTTATCTTTATTATGATGATTCGTAATTTCTGCATTATCGCGCATATTGACCACGGCAAATCAACGTTAGCTGACCGGCTTTTGGAATTTACGCATACGGTTTCCAAGCGCGAAATGAAGGATCAGCTGCTTGACCAAATGGATCTTGAACGCGAGCGCGGCATTACAATTAAGCTTCAGCCGGTGCGCATGGATTACAAGCCGCCTGGCGGCGACTATGTTTTAAATTTGATAGATACGCCGGGACACGTGGATTTTACTTATGAGGTTTCCCGCTCTTTGGCATGCTGCGAAGGCGCGATTTTAGTTGTGGATGCAACCCAGGGCATTGAGGCGCAAACGCTTGCCAACGCGTATTTGGCAACGGAAAACAATTTGGTACTGATTCCGATTGTCAATAAAATTGATTTGCCTAATGCGGAAAGACAAAGGACAGCCAACGAGCTGAAAAACGTTTTCGGGTTTCGCGACGATGAAATAATTTACGCTTCCGGCAAAACGGGCGAAGGCGTGGACGAGATCTTAAAAGCAATAGTGGCCCGGGTGCCGGAACCGCGCGGAAATAAAAATGCGCCCTTCCGCGGACTTATTTTCGATTCGGTTTACGATACGCATCGCGGCGTCATTATTTTTATAAGAGTTTTTGACGGCGAATTAAAAAAGAATCAAGCGATTAAAATGCTCGGCACCCAGGCGGAAGCACAGGCATTGGAATTGGGATATTTCCGTCCGAAATTCGAGCCCAAAGAAACCATTTCCGCGGGCGAAGTTGGGTATATTGTCACCGGATTGCGGGATGTCAGCCGTGCGCATGTTGGCGACACGGTCGCTGCGAAAAGCGAAAACAATATCCAGCCGCTTCCGGGCTACAAGCAGGTTAAGCCAATGGTTTATGCCAGCATATTCCCGACCTCGGCGGAAGATTACCCCTTGCTTCGCGATGCCATGGAAAAATTAAAGCTCAACGACGCCGCGCTTATTTACGAGCCGGAAAACGTCCCTTCAATTGGTTTCGGCTTCCGCACCGGATTTTTGGGGCTCTTGCACATGGATATTGTCCAGGAACGGCTTTCACGCGAATATGGCTTGGACTTGGTTCTCACTGCCCCAAGCGTGGCTTACAAGATTCAGTTGGCCAATGAAGAAGAAAAAACAATCCATACTCCCGCACAGTGGCCGGATCCGTCCATTATAAAAACAGTTTTGGAACCTTGGATGAGCGTGGATATCCTGACGCCGGAAAAATACATCGGTTCGATTTTGGAAATCGTAAATCAAAGGCGCGGCATCAATAAAGATATTAAATATCTGGGCAGCGACCGCGTGCACATGACATTTGAAATGCCGCTCGCAAACATAATTACTGATTTTTACGACAAGCTTAAAAGCGTTTCCTCGGGATATGCCTCTCTTAACTACGACTATTTGGAGAACCGCGCCGGCGACTTGGTTAAGATTGATGTTCTGGTCGGCGGAGAAAAGGTGGAAGCGCTTGCGGTTATCGCGCACAGAAGCGTGGCGGAAAGCGAAGGCAGGGAATTAATCTCAAAATTAAAGGACTTAATCCCGCGTCAGCAATTTGAGATTGCCCTGCAGGCGGCAATCGGAGGGAAGGTAATTGCGCGCGAAAATATCAAGGCCTTCCGCAAAGATGTTACCGGATATTTGTACGGCGGCGATGTAACCCGAAAGATGAAGCTTTTAAACAAGCAGAAAAAGGGTAAAAAGCGCATGAAAAAAATCGGGAAAGTGGATATTCCGCAGGAAGCATTTTTGGCGGTTCTAAAAAGATGATGATGACGGATTTTCGACATTTTGTGGTATAATGAAGCCATGTTCAGGGACCGCAAAAGATTAAATTTAATAATGGCCGTGCTTTCGCTGCTCGTGGTCATCGCCATGGTTTTGTTTTTGTTTGCGCCCGGCCTGGTTGCCGGAAGGTAAGGCAAATTATGTTTACGCACCAGCTGCATGATGATGAAAATTTGCTCCAGCTCTACCGCAGGCACGAAATTATTCTCGCGCCAAAGGTGTTGGAGATTTTTCTTTTGCTTTTCATTCCCTGGTATCTGGGACTTAAATATGATTTTATCTTCGCAAGCAGAATGCACGCAGAAATTTTTTTGGGCTGGACAATAGTGGTTGCCATGTTCGGCGTTTATTCCTTTTTGATGTGGGCGATAAATGTTTATATTGTGACTTCCAAGCGCCTTTTGCACATTGCCCATACCGGACTTTTTAAAAAAACGGTTTACGAAACGCCTTTGGATAGGATTTTGAACGTCAGTTTTAAGACAACAGGTTTGGCATCAACCGTTTTCCGCTACGGAGATGTAATGGTTCAGGTTGTCGGGCTGGACCAACCTATTATTCTGCAGAAAGTACCGGGGCCTTCGGCGATCAAGGATTTTATTTGGAAAATTCACCTGGAGTATGGCGGCGACCAGAAGATAACTTACACCAAGCCGGAAATTGCGCCGGCTGAAAAAATCATTCCCTATGCTCCGCACGTGCAGCAAAATCTGGTAAAAAAGAAAAGAGATGTCTAAATTGCGCGCATTGTTGGCTAATAAATTTTTTGTTGCTGCGTTGGCTGTGTTTTTGATTTTCATGTCCACCGTAGAGTACAAGCAATACAAACAGCGCCAGGCGGTCCAAAAGGAAATTGCGGATTTGCAATCGCAGGCAAGCCAAATAGAGCAAAAAAATCAAAACCTTCAAAATCTCATAAGCAATCTGAACTCAACGGGATACAAACAAGCCAGCGCGAGAGAACAGCTAAATTTGAAAAAAAACGGCGAGGTTGTTTATTCCTTTGTGCAGCCGGGTGCAAGTCCGCTGCCGGCGGGCGCGGGCGGACAAGATTCACAAAGCGGGCTTTCGAATGCGCAAAAATGGTGGAATTATTTCTTTCATCCTTAGGTTAAAATAACAATAAAAACATGAGCGAGATATCAAATTATATCAATGCTTGCCGGGCGCAAGGCATAGGTGACGACACAATCCGAGCCAAATTATTGGAAGCCGGCTGGCAATCAGCGCAGGTTGATTCCGGATTTTCCGAAGCAGGGTCGCGAGCATCGAAAATTTTCAGTGCAATAAAAAATCACCTCGGAGCAGCCATTGGAATTATTTTGGCAGTAATCGTTATTTTCGGACTTTTTTTGTTGTACGCAAAGGCGTCGCCAAATGCAATTTGGAATAAATTTGCAAATAATAAGACAAATTATTTTGCGGCAATATTCCAACCGGGCAATTCATGGCATGCCGATTTTTTGGTAAATTACCAGGACGCAAATCAAACTAACGCAACCTTGGAACTTCAGGGAGACGTGGATGCCGGACAATCGGGTAACACGGAGGCAGATGCGAATCTTTCTCTCTCGGGAGAAGCACAAAACCAAAATTTTTCATACAAGACCAATTTGGTTTATCTTGATAAATCGGCTTATGTTGATGTATCCGATATCCCGACGCTTGGCAATTACGTACAGCCGTACAATGGCTGGGTGCAATTAAATATCGCGGAAATTCCACCGCAAGCTCTTCAGCAAATTAAGGATGAGTGGGCCAAGATCAACCAAAACACTTTAACACAAGGAAACAACTTGCAAGCCCTTGAGCAGCAGGGGATTATCAAACATAAATACGCGGGGGTGCAAAAAATTAACGGCATCTATGCCTATCACTACACCTTGGATATAAATAAAAGCGCTTTAAAAAATTTGATAACAAAATACGAGGACAATTCCTTGGGTATACTCGCGGCAGTACCGGCTTACAAAAATTCGCTGGACGCCATAAATAATGAAATTTCCACTTATGTCGATACGGTTAAAATTAACCAGGACGATATATGGCTTTCAGTACCCGATGGTTTGCCGGTTAAATCAGTATTAAATTTTTCAATTCCTTCGCCTGCAGCGCTGTCAGGGGTTAACACGCAGGAAATAGGTAATGGGCAAGATATTTCCAATCAAATAAAGGCGCTTTCCCAGGAAAATAAATATGCTGTTGTTGATATGGAATTAAATTTTTCACAACTTAATGAAAAATTAAACCTGCATGCGCCGGCAAAATCGCTGGATATCATAAAGGCGTATGCCTCTATGCAAAACTCAAATCAAAATTCAAATCAAAATTCAGAGCAAAACCCGAGCATGCCTTTGTCGCCAGTGCAATAATTCAATAACGCGGGTATGGTTCAGTGGCAGAATGCGGCCTTCCCAAGGCTGAGATACGGGTTCGATTCCCGTTACCCGCTCCAAAATACAAATTTTTTTGATGCCACCTGATATGTTTGATTATTTTTGGCTTGAGTTATGTTGTAGTTTTCAACGCACCTCTTGAACACTTTTGATAGGTGCAATTAATGATTGGTTTGAGACATGATTTTTAAGTTTTTCATCAAGATATTCTGATGGGGTTTTCCCTGCCAGTGCCATATGTTGTC
>JAJZOG010000005.1 GCA_021811585.1 bacterium | reverse complement strand
GATTATATGCATTGTTTAAAAAAAATCCGCGCGCCTCAAAAAAGCGCGCTCTGCTTCTGCACAGCCAGTTTTGGCTGCGGCTCCTGCCAGCCAAGGGGCACTTCTTTAATTTCAAAAAAATCTTTGTATAAAAGCTTGCCGTTTGCCAGGCCGTAATCGTAAATATCGCGCGTAATCCGCACGTCATCCAGGCAATATTTTTTTAGCAAATCCATCCTGCCGTTGCGAAAATAAATAACCGCTTCCCTGCCGTTTCCGCTTTTGCCGGCGCCCAAAGTCGCCTGGGCGATACTGTCCAACCCAATCCTGTGCCCAAGATGCTTTTGGACGCTTTCTATGATATCCAAATACGGCAAAGCATGAATGTCAAAATTCACATATGGCTGCAAAACCTCAAAATCAAAATCTTTTATATTGAAACCGATTATCTGGTCTGCATTTTGCAGAATTTCTCCCAGCCGTCCAATCTCCGCTTCGGTAAACGCCGAAAATTTATCGCTTTGGTATTCATAAATACCGCAAACAGAAACCTTGAGCAGATGGTTCTTGTTCCTGCCGCCGACTTCGGCAAATTCCTTTTGTGTTTCCAAATCCAAGACGATTTTTTTGAGCATTTATATTTTTGAATTTATACTTTATTTATTTTAATGCAAAAGCGACTTTTTGAAAACAAATCCCCGTGCCGGCACAAAAACGCCAGCACGGGGAAACACAAAAACAATTGCTAATCATCCGGGAAATAAGCCGCCTTATATTCCCGGCACTCCTCGCGATCCTCGCAATCCGCGGGCTCCTGCTCCGGCCACTTCCCATATATATATAACATGAGCCCGCCCACAATGAACGCAAGGCCGGCCAATGCCAGAAGCCAGGCATGATGCCAGTGCTCCTCAAACCTATCCACGAGAAGACAGGCACCCAGTGCGATCCCTAATTTCGCACACTGGATTTTTTTTGCGGAATGATTGGCGGGAAGCAATCGCACGCTCTCTCTCTTCCGGATGGTACCGGGAGTGACAACTGAATAAACCGGCATCTTATAAACCGGCACCTTCACCGGTTTAAACTCAATTATTTTTGCCATATTCCTCCTTCCATATGGCAGCGAAGCTACCAACCATCCCAACCATCATAATCAGAAATCCGGTGAGAAGAACCCGCACCGCCAAAAACCCGGGACCAGCTCCACTGCTACCGGACCACAGGGTTTTTATTGCGCCATAAATGAGCCATACGCCGGCCGCAGACGTAATGGCTGATCCACCATCTTTGCCATACATCCTCCTATGCCTGCAAATTTACTTCATTATTCTGCGTTTGGCCTTGCCTGTCAAATGTCTTTGCTTTTGCCTCTTTAAATTGGAAAAAATTCCATTTTCTGTTAAAATAAATCGTATCTGATTTCTCCAATGGACAAAACTATCCAATTGACCAAAACGATATAACGATATGCAAAGGACACTTGCAACCCAAGCCGCAGACAAACTAAACCAAGACATATTATTAAAAGGGTGGGTGAATAGCCGGCGTGACCACGGCGGGCTTATTTTTATTGATTTGCGCGACCACACGGGAATTATCCAGATTACAGTCAACCCCCAAATCGCCGCGGCAGAAACCTTCGCGGCAGCGGAAAAACTGCACGATGAATATGTTATTGAAATTGCAGGTACGGTAAAAGAACGGGCGCCCGGGCTTGTTAATCCCAATATAGAAACCGGCGCCATAGAAATTTTTGCCAAGGAATTAAAAATTATTTCCACAAGCAAGCCGCTCCCGTTTCCTCTTTCCGAAGGCGAAGAGGTCAACGAAGAGCTGCGGCTTAAATACCGATACCTGGATTTGCGCAGGCCCAAATTGCAAAAACACCTTGCCAACCGCGCCAAAATGATAAAACACATGCGCGATTTTATGGATGCGCACGGGTTTATTGAAATAACCACTCCGATACTTGCGAACTCCTCGCCGGAAGGCGCCCGCGATTTTTTGGTGCCCTCGCGCCTGCATCCGCATAAATTTTACGCCCTGCCCCAGGCGCCCCAGCAATTTAAACAGCTTTTAATGGTGGGCGGCATACCCCGCTATTACCAAATCGCTCCATGCTTCCGCGATGAAGATCCGCGCGCAGACCGGTCGCCGGGCGAATTTTACCAGCTGGACATGGAAATGTCTTTCGCAAAAAAAGAAGACATTTGGGAAATAATGGAAAAATTAATGAAAGAGGTGACCGAAAAATTTTCATCCAAGAAAATTTTGCAATACCCTTTTCCGAAAATCACTTACAAAGATGCCATGGAAAACTACGGCACAGACAAGCCGGACTTGCGTTTCGGCATGCAGCTTAAAGACCTAACAGAATTGTTTCGCGGCTGCGGCTTTTCGGTTTTCGCCGATGCGGTGAAAAATGGCGGAGCCGTAAAAGCCGTTGTAGCGGAAGGCGCGGCAAAATTTTCCAGGTCTGAAATCGATGCGCTCACAGAGATCGCCAAAAAGGAGGGCGCAAAAGGCCTGGCATACATAGTACTCGGGCAAGACGAAATAAAATCGCCGATCACAAAATTTCTCGGCGAAAACCTCTCCGCAAAAATAATAAAAGAAACGGGCGCAGAGGCAGGCGACATAATTTTCTTCAGCGCCGGCGAACGCGCGGCAGCCAACAAGGTTCTGGGAAAAATACGAAGCGCCCTGGGTGAGACGTTGGGCTTGAAAGACCCGGGAATCATGGCTTGGGCATGGATCTACGACTTCCCGATGTATTCCTGGAGTGAAATCGAAAATAAAATAGATTTCGAGCACAACCCGTTTTCAATGCCGCAAGGCGGAATGGAAGCCCTGGAAACAAAAAATCCCCTGGAAATAATTGCCGAGCAATATGATTTGGTGGGCAATGGATATGAGCTTTCATCCGGAGCGGTGCGCAACCATTTGCCCGAGGTAATGTACAAAGCATTTAAAATTGCGGGATATTCCAAACAGGAAGTGGACGAAAAATTCGGGCACATGATCGAGGCGTTTTCCTACGGCGCGCCGCCGCACGCCGGAAACGCGCCGGGTTTGGACAGAATTTTTATGGTCTTAAACGATGAGCCGAATATCCGCGAAATTATCGCTTTCCCAAAAAACGGCAAAGCGCAGGATCTTATGCTGGGCGCGCCAAGCAAGGTCTCCGAAAAACAGCTTAAAGAAGTGCACATTAAGCTGGGATAACTGGCAATGGAAATTACTATCCGACAATTTACTGGCCCGCTGGATCTCCTGCTGCAGCTTATTGAAGAGCAAAAAATGGACATTACGGAAATTGCGATCGCTTCCGTGACAGAACAGTTCCTGCAATATATAAAACGCCTGGAAAACATCGAGCCCACTTCGCTTGCAGATTACCTGGCGATTGCCGCGAAACTTTTGGTCATAAAATCGCGGTCCATCCTTCCGACTTTGGAAATCGAACAGGAAGAAGAAGACAATGTACTGGATTTGGAACAGCGCCTTATTTTGTATAAACAATTCAAGGAGGCGGCAAAATTTTTGAAACGCCTGGATAACCGCAGGCGCCAAAGCTTTATCCGCCAATCAACTTTCGAACAGAAGATAACTTTTTATCCCGACCCGGACGTCAACGCCGAGTGCCTGCGCCAAAGCATTTTACAAGTTTTGGAATCGCTGGACGAAATAAATTCCCTGCCGCGGGCAACCGTAAAAGAAGCAATTTCCATTAAAGAAAAAATCAGCGCGCTGCAGGAAAGCATTGCGGGGCAAATAGAAACCAAGATGTCCGACATTATTTCCAAAGCGAAAAACAAAACCGAAGTTATCGTAACTTTCCTGGCGCTGCTGGAACTTATAAAACAGAGAATTTTAAGCGTTCAACAAGAAGAAAATTTTTCGGAGATAATTATCAAAAAATATGGACAAGCTCAAATCGGCAATTGAAAGCATCCTCTTCGCATCCGGAAAGCCGCTTAGCGCAAAATACCTTGCCAAAATTCTGGAAGCGGACGAGGGCGAAATTTCGGCTGCCTTGCGGAACATTGCGGAAGCGCAAAAAAACAGCGGCATTATTTTGCTGGAAGCGCAGGGGCAATGGCAGCTGGCGACAAATTCTTCAAACAGCTCTGTTGTTAAAAATTTCTTAAATGCGGAACTGCGCGAAAAGCTCACGGACGCGACAGTGGAAACCTTGGCAATTATCGCCTATCGTCAGCCGATTTCGCGTTCGGAAATCGAAGCTATACGGGGGGTGAACTGCCAGTACTCTTTGCGGCACCTGGCTATCCGCGGTTTGGTGCAGAAAATTCCAAACCCAAATGATTCTCGGCAAATTTTTTACGAGACAACGCTAGAATTTCTTCAACACCTGGGCATTTCCTCGATTAAGGAGCTGCCAGAGTTTGAAAAATTGGTTGAAAATATCCGGCTACCGGAAAAACCTGGAGAACCGGAAAATAAGAAAGCCGACAGAACCGCAAGTAAAATTTAAAACTTCAATAACAGCGACGTGGTACCCAATGCGCCGCTGTTTTTAAACTCGAAACGAAAATTTCTGGCATTGCCTCTTTAGTGCGCGTTTTTAAAATTTTTAATATCGCGCGCCCCTCGTGCAAACCGGCACAAATAAACGGCTTTCGATTTTCGCAAAAATCTGGTAAAATAATTTGGAAAACATGGCGCTATCGTCTAGTGGCTAGGACAGATGGTTCTCATCCATCAAACCAGGGTTCGATTCCCTGTAGCGCTACCAAAGAATAAAGAATCGGCCGAGGTTCTCAAAAGATCGCTTACATTGAATTATAATGAAAGTCAAAATTCCAAATTTTATATTAACCAAGCTTAAAGGCATAAAAAATGAGGAAGCTGTTCTGTTGACCGGTTCGCAAGCCACCGGCAAAGCCACCGGGAATTCTGATTGGGATTTTTTTATCATTCTGAAAGACGGCGCGCCGCGTTGGCGAAAAACAACAAAATTAAAGAATACTTGGCTGGAACTGTTTTGCAACAATCAAAAACAAATAAAGAAAGAATTTAAAGAAGATTTGGACGAAGGCAGAGGAATTACCACCCAGATGTTTGCGACAGGTCAAATAGTTGAAGATAACAAAAATAAAATTTTAACTAAGTTGGTTAAGCAAGCAAAAAATAATTGGAAAAAAGGTCCGCACAAACTCACCGGAGTAAAATTAGGATGGATTAATTATAATCTCAGCACATATATACAAGATTTGGAAGATTGCCTGCATGATAATAATCCGGCCCATCTCCTAATTAACCATGCCGCGAATGAATTTATAAATTATTTTTATAGATTGGGCAATTTATGGATGCCGCGTCCAAAAGACAGGTTGAATAATTTAAGAAAGCAGGATCCAAAAATCTATAATCTGATCCAAAAAATTAATAGGGCTAATAATTGGCAGCAAAAAACTAAATTGACAATTCAGCTGGGAAAATCGGTCGCAAACATATATGGATTAAACTTAAGCGGCGAGACGTATATTCCCCCCAAAAAGAATTGATTATCAGCACGGCAAATTATGAAAATTCTAATTATCGACAATGGCACCAGATTTTTACCAAAACTCGTCGGCTTCGCAAAAAATTCCGGGCATAACGATGTTAAAATTGCCAAACGCAATCTCATCCTTAACCAAGATGTCGCGAATTCCGATCTGATTATTTTATCGGGTTCTCCCTCAAATCCGGTTGCACTGCACCCGGATGCGTATCAAGATGAAATAGAGCTTGTGCGCAAAACCGACAAGCCGGTTCTGGGAATATGCATGGGATTCGAAATTATCGCCTATGCGTACGGCAGCGATTTGGAAAGATTGGAAAACGAAGAATCTTGAATTCTGGCAATACGCAAACTTTCCGATTCGCCGCTTTTGAATAATTTAGAGAATATGGAAGTGCCGGAACACCATCGCTGGCGGATAAACCGCCTCGGGCCGAATTTAATTCCGCTTGCAGAGTCAAAAGACGGAATTGAAATCATAAAAGTTGCCAACAAGCCCGTATATGGATTTCAATTCCACCCGGAATTAGACGATAAATCGGGGCCGGCATTATTGCATAACATCTGCGCCATAGAAGAAAACCCTTTGTTCTCACATGAAAATATTTCTAATGGTTCGGCGGAAGGTTATAATAATCCAAAATAAACTGGGCGATGTTGCTGAATAGCGGAGTGGCTGTTGTTTCGGCAAAGCTCGCGTCCCGCGGATGATTTATAACCACTATCATTATAAACTTCGGATCTTCAATCGGGCCAAAACCCACAAACGAACCGATATTGTCCGTTGGATCATAAACGCCGTTTTTAGCAACCTGGGCAGTCCCGGTTTTCCCGGCAATATCATAGCCGGCAACACCCGCCTTTTTTCCGTAGCCGTTATTAACATCATCCAAAAGCATTTCCGTATCCATGGTTGCCGTTTCGGGTGAAATGATCTGTCCAATTTCCTTGGGCTCGGTTTTTTCGGTTTTGCCGTCGGGCAAAATTTTCGCAGCCACAATGTACGGCTGCATCAGCTTGCCGCCGTTGGCAATAGCCATGTAGGCAGTGAGCATTTGTATTGGAGTCACGGTAATGCCTTGGCCGAAAGCGGCGGTATCAAAATTTACTTGCGGCGCGTTTGGCGATGTGAGATTTGAAATATTGCCGACATTTTCCGGCAAATCAATATTGGTAGGCGCACCAAAGCCGAATTTTTTCAAGTTATTCAAAAAATTATCATTGCCTTCCAGATTTTCAACGTAAATTGCGCCGGTATTTAAGGACCAATCAATAACTTGCGACATTGTCTGCAAGCCGTGGGCGCGATGGTCTGAATTTTCTATTTTATAACCATCGATATTCACCACGCCGGTATCGGTATAAATTGAATCCGGAGTAATCAAACCGAGCTGCAAAGCTCCTGCCATGGTAACGCCTTTCATGGTGGAACCGGGCTCGTATGTTTCCACGGTTGCCAGATTTTGGTAAACAGAAGGGCTGCTAACTTTCCCGTATTGGTTTGGATCAAAGCCTGGATAGTTTGCCATCGCCAAAATAGCGCCGGTTTTCGGATTGGCAACAATAACAGCCCCGGAATCTGCGCCGTGCTTTTGCACATCAGCAGCCAGCGCGCTTTCCGCCTTGTATTCTATGGACCTGTCTATTGTCAGAAGCAAGCTGTCTCCGTTTGTAGCCGGAGTGAAATAGCGGTTATTGTCGGTTATCCAATTTCCTGATTGGCTTTGTGTAGTAATCGTCCCCGGTATGCCCGAGAGATCATTATTAAAATATCTTTCCAGCCCGTATAAGCCGGTTTTATCAACGCCGTTATTTTTATATCCCAAAAAACCAATTACCTGACTTAAAAAATTTCCCTGGGGATAATAACGCACATCCTCGGGATCCAAATAAATCCCAGCGAGCTTTGCCTGCTGGATCTGCGAGGACTGACTGTCTGTAAGCTGGTGCATTATGGGCTCATACCACTTGCTTTGGTCTGAAAGTTTTTGTTGCAGCGTACCCTCATCCAAATTTAAAATTTGCGCCAGGCGCGCCGCAGTGCCGGCAGGATCTTGCACTTCCTTTGGCACGGCATAAACCATATTCTCCTCAAGATTACCTGCCACTACGTACGGTTGCGAAGAATATTTATCGGTTATAAAAATTTCCCCGCGTTTGGGGACCAGCTTTTCAAAAAAACTGTGCTGGCCTTCGGCCAGCGCTTGGTAATAAGGATGCTGGGCAACTGAAATAATAAATAGCCGCAGAATAATCAGGGCTATAAACAAGAGCAAAAATATTTGAAATGCTAAAATCCTGTTTTGGAAGGATTTGTTCTGGTCTTTCGGGCTCATCTGTTGGATGTTTATCTTTGGGTTAAAATCGGATCTTCCTGGATGTAAGTGATGGAAGTTACCGGCACCATTGCCGCAATTTCAGGATCTGATTGCAGGCGCTGAATGGATTGCAATTGCGCGGCTTTAACTTCCAAATTTTGATAACTTGTCTGCAAATCCCCTATTTTGCCCTGCAAATTGCCAATCTCATATCCCTTTGTAGAAATGCCGTTTACTTGTATTAAATATGCCAAAACCAACGCGCAGCAGGCAAAAAATAAAGCAAAGCCAATGTGAGACGTCTTAAGGCCGCGCCGCGCGGGTGTTTTCTTTTTTTTCTGTTCGGTTTTATAGAGCGGCACTTGTAGAGCTAAAGCAAAATGTTTTCCCATATTTTTTGTTTTTTTTGATCTCGGGCTTGCCCGCGAAATTATTTTAAATTTTTTGAATGATCCTTAATTTGGAGGGCCTGCTGCGCGGATTGCTTTCTATTTCTTCCGCACTTGGTACAAGCGGTTTTTTTGTCAAAATTTTACCTTCCGGGTTTCTTCCGCAGGCGCATTTTGGAAAATCCGGAGGGTAGATGCATCCTTTTGCCTTTTCTCTGAAAAATTCTTTAACCATTCTGTCTTCAAGGGAATGGAAGCTTATTACTCCCAGCCGGCCGCCCGGACTTAACGCGGCAAACGCCTGGGGCAAAAATGCTTTCAAATTTTCAAGTTCCCCATTGACCTCGATGCGCAAGGCCTGGAAAATCCTGCGGGCGCTGTCAGCGGCGCGGAATCGTGCGCGCGGCGGCAAAGCTGATTCAATAATCGAAAAGAACTGTTTTGTGCTTTCTATTTTTCCCGTTTGCCTGAATTTTAATATTGCTCTGGCAATTTGCGGGGAAAAATTTTCTTCTCCATACCGGCTGAAAATTTCCGCCAATTCTTTTTCTGTATAAGTTTCCAAAATAAATTGGGCATTAAAAATTTTCCTGCCGCGCTTGGCGCCGTCATCGAGGCCGTCGCCATTAAAACGCATGTCCAGGGGCTCGTCTTTTTGAAAAGAAAATCCCCTTCCTGATAAATTCAAATCAAAACTCGAAAGTCCTATGTCCGCCAAAATTCCGTTTGGCCGTGAAATCCCAAGTTCGCGCAAAATTTTGGCAATATTCTTGTAATTATCCCGCACCAAATGCACCGGAAAATCTTCGGGAAGCTCCCCTTCGCTTCGCGCGATATCGAAAACGTCTTTTGCGGTTTTTAAACTTTCACCGTCCAAATCAATGCCAACCAAAGCGCCGCGCTTGTTAGGCCATCCAACCGCAATCTTTTTGGCAACAGGCAGGGCGTGCCCTGCCCCGCCCAAAGTGCAATCCACGAAAACCTCCCCGGGTGCGGGTGCAAAATATTCCAAAACCTCTTTTAAAAGAACAGGCGTGTGAAATTCCATGCTGGCGCTGCCTTAAACGCCTATCTCGCCGAGCTGTTCGGCAATTTGGGAGCTATCCTTTTCAGTGCTCTGCTTGTATTTTTTCCAAGCCGCCTCTGACCAAATTTCCAGCCGATTATACAATCCGGCAATTACGGCGTGCTTGGTAAGGGCCGCAAAAGAGCGTAAATAATCCGGCAAAATTATTCTTCCGGCCTTGTCCAATTCGCAATCCATTGCGCCTGCAAGCATGAGCCGCGAAAACGCACGGGTGTTTGCTTTTGAAATCGGAAGCGCCGAAAGCTTTTCGGCAAGCTTTTGCCATTCGCCCAGTGAATATAAAAACAGAGAGTTATCCAGGCCGCGGGTCACCACTACCCTGCCTTTAAGTTCATGGCGAAATTTGGCAGGGATAGCAATCCTGCCTTTTTCATCGATGCTAACAGTGTATTCGCCAATAAACATTAGTTTTCCACTTATCCCCATTTTTAACCACTTTTCACCACTACATTTACATTATACCCCACAAACTGCCATAGGGTCAAAATGTCTGTTTCACCACAATATCTGGTATGAAAAATAGGCGCCTATATCTGCAAAACAAATAAAAAATCGCTTTCGCAAGCGATTTTTAACTTTTTCAGAGAACCCCGGCCTTTTTGTATAATCCGGAATGTTATCCACTCTTTTTCATCTATGTTTCAAAAGAAAAGCAAATATGTGCCAAACTGTTACACCCTTCGGAAATCGCTGATGTGCTTGGCTGCAATCCCAAAGGCCACGCCCACATTCAAACTTTCCTTTTTGCCGTACATTTTTATTTCTACAATCGTGTCCGATAATTTTAGCAGGCCCTTTGGCAATCCCGTTGGTTCATAGCCGAGTATCAGCGCCAGCGGGAATCTCGGCTTAAATTGATTTAAGAAAACGGTTTTGGCTTTGGATTGTTCCAAAGCAATAATATGGACGCCCTCGCTTTTAAGGCGGCGCACAAGCCGTGCGGGCTGGCGAACATATTCCCAAGGGACAAAATTTTCCGCACCCAGGGCGACTTTGGAAATTTCCGCGCGTGGCGGCATGCCGGTTATGCCCGTAAGATAAATTTTATCAACTCCAAAAGCGTCCGCTGTCCGGAAAATGGAACCGACATTAAACAAGCTTCTGATGTTTTGGCAGATGACGTAAAATCTTTTTTCATCTCGCATAAATTTTTCCGCTCTATCCTCTCGCTTTAAAGTTTACCTTAAATTCTTTCATCCTGCCAAAACCAATGGAATCCCTTATTAATTTTCCTGCCTGAAGAACAGGCGCCGGTGAAATCGTGAAATCGCCGTACTTATCGTTTATCTTATCCAGCGCCGAAGCCAATTTTTTATTATCAGAATCTTTTTTAAACAGAAATTGCTGGCCAGCCGCTTCTTCCAAACCGGCAACAGTTACGCCAATAAGCTTAAATTCCCGAAACAGGCACGATTCCAGCAAATCCGCGGCTTCTTTAAAAATCTCGCTGCCATTGTCAGTATGAAAATTAAGCGTTTTGCGTTTGCCGAAATGCACGTGATTCCTATCGCTGCAATGAAAATAAATTATGTTCCCGCAAAGATTCGCGGCGCGCAGGCGCCTGCCGACCATCTCCGAAAGTTTATAAAGGACTTGCATGGCTGTTTTCACGTCTGTGCAGGCCTTGCCCAAAGTGTAAGCATGCCCCATGGATTTCGCGGCATCTTCCCCGCTGCCGCTTTCCGAGAATTCTTCATGCCAGCTTCCGTTTAAATTGCCCATTTGATGCAGGTGATGTCCGCGCACTCCGAAATTTGCCGTGAGCTTTGAAACCGGAAAATCGCGCAAATCCCTTAAGCTCTTAATTCCCAAAGCATTAAGCGCTTCTTGGGTCCTGTGTGAAATTCCAGGAATATCCGTGAGTTTCAAAATATCGTACAAACGGCTTTTTTCTTCAGGCCGCACAAGCACAAGGCCATCCGGCTTTTGCAGATCGCTTGCAATTTTCGCTACGAGCTTGCTTTCGCCTATTCCAACGGAACAGCGTATCCACTCGCCTGCGCGCCTGCTTATTTTTTTCTTAATTTCGCGCGCAATGCCTTCTGCCCCGGCCCATGGATCCGTGCAGGCGCGAACATCTGCCGTAATATCCAAAAAGGCCTCGTCAATGCTGTACTTTTCCACTGCTTCGGTATATTCATAAAAAATTTCCAGAAATTTTCTTGTTGTATCCCTGTATTTGTCCGGATCAGTGTAAAGCAATGTTATTTTCGGACAAATTTTTTTTGCATCCCAAACAGGGGTCCCTGTTTTTATGCCCAAGCGCTTGGCTTCAATGGATGGCGCAATAATAATGCCGCCTAAATGCTCGCAAACGCCGATCGGCTTGCCGCGCAAAAAAGGGTTTGCCTGCTGTTCGCAGGAAGCAAAATAAGAATTCATGTCTATATGCAAAATAATTTTGTGGCCCATATTTTTAAGCGCGGCTTAATATGATGGAACGTTCGTTCACTTTCTTATATATTAAGGCAAAATCCAAATCCGCGCAAAAATGCGGCCAATCAAAAATTAAATAATAAAAAAACCATCAGCCAAAAGGTTGATGGTTTTCCAATCTAACGAAAAAGTGAATTAATCGTTATAATCGCTGCGGCCATGACCTCTGTCATAACCTCCGCGGCCGCCTCCGAATGATCTGCGCGGGCGGTCTTCTCTTGGTTTTGCTTCATTGACAACCAATTTCCTTCCGCCATATTCCTGGCCGTTTAGCATTTCAATTGCTTTGGAAGCATCCCCGTCGGACATTTCCACAAAACCAAATCCCCTGCTTTTACCTGTCATTTTGTCCTGAACTATGGTTGCGGACATAACCTGACCTGCTTTACTGAAAAGCTCTGAAAGCTCTTCATTGGTGGTGGCCCAAGGGAGGTCACCTACGAACAATCTTGCCATTATTGGCCTTTCTTAGGATCTACTCGCACCCTTATATAAATCCTAACAAAAATAAAACTTAAGGGTGATGCATAAAGAGTATACACTAAACAACGGCTTTTGTAAATCACCCCCTATTCGGGATTCAATATGTTCATCTCGGAATTCAGGATGTTCATTTCAGGATTCAACATATTCATCAGAATCATATTCCAGGAAAAGCATGAACCTCCGCTCCATTTCCTCAATTCGCCTTTTAAGCTTTTCGGAAAAATCCGCTGCAGAGGCAATCCATTCTTCCGCGGCTTTTGCCATGGGGCTTTTGCCGGCCCAACTGAGCTTATGCAATGATTCCATAACTCTCTGAATAAATATGTATGCGGCTTTATAAGCATCAAGGCCCAATTTTATGTTTACAATGCTTAATTCGTGCTCGGTAAAATTATAAACATTCTCCGCGCTGTCCAGGGCAAAAATAATTTTTGCCGGAGCCAGCATGCCGTTGACCTTAATCCTGAAAACATCTTTGTCTTTTTGGTTCTCATATGCTTTTGCGAGCTCAAAAACTCCGCCGCTGATCCTTTGGATTTCTTTAAAAAGAGCGTCAAACTGCCATGGCTGATTTAATTTTTGCCTGGAAAAATCCGGCAGCATATCCCAGGACTTAAAATTGTCGGGTGTTGGATTATAATACGGATTTTCCGAATTGCGGCGCCTAATCTCATGCTGAATGTAATGATTGTGGTCTTGCCGCATTTTTCTCCATCGCGCCAGATATTTGGAAATTCCCAAATAGTGGCCGAACGACTGCAGGAACGGTTCTTCAAAAGAGATGTCCTCGCGGCCAAGCTCATATACTGCTTCCTCCACGACCTTTGTGCAATCGTCATCCTCAAGGGTATCCAGAATAAGCAGGTGCTTAAATATTTTGTGGCTGAACGATTGCTTGTGCTGACCATATTTTATGATTGGCAGGTCAAACAATGCCAATTTGGTAGGCAATGTATTTGCATACCTCATGTATCTCCCCTATTAATGTTCTTTTAATATAGTATATTAGAAAATCATTAAAAAAACATTAAATCCGTGGAAAACCTGAGAAAATCATAAATTTTCTTTATAAAGCCCCAGTAATTTGCAGGGCGTTCACGCACATTTACTTGCGGCTGCGCATGCATTGTATTACTCTTGTCTGTTTCCCTCGGCATAATATATATGATTCTGGGCTCGGAATTCTGCGGCTGCCTGGGAAGTTGCAAATTAATATTTAGATTTGGCGGCGTGCCTGACAAAGAATCCACATAAGGATCTACATTGGAATCCGCATGGACATCACCGGAGTTGTTTTCCTGATTAGCAGTGTCATTCTGCGTATCCTGGCTGGTCGAATCATGCCCGGAATAAACCTGGTCTCCATAATCCTGCGAGGCCGCCTGAGAAAAGGATGAATCCTGCTGACTTTGTGGAGAAAGGGCGCCTGCGCCTTGCAACAAAGGCGTTTGCGGCTGCACAATTATCGCCTGCGGCAGGGACGGCTGTGAGGCCTGCTGGGGCGGCGGCGCAGGCGCCTGCCATTTTATTACCACGTTTTTCTGGTCTTCAATATTTCCGGCTTTGTCTTCACTATAAAAATCTACCTGCGAAACATTAAGGGGGATGGCAATCATCTGCTCTCCGCTGCCGACAACGTTCCAGGTCTGTCCGCTGTCCAATGAATATTGCGTATCTAAAATATCCGCTGCCGAGCTCTGCGCCTTAAAATAAATGTAAGCGTTCCCCGGATCAAGCATTAAAATATTATCATTATCAGCAGCAGCCCCTGCGGCTGAATAAATTTGCGTTGAAACCGCGCTTTGCACCGGTTGAAAATTATCATCCAAGACCTCTGAAGGCGCCACATCCTGTTCGGCTCCAGTGGAATCCTGGTTCTCAACAGTATCCCCGCTATTGCCCGTAAGACCGCTTCCAACACCGCCATTATCAGTGCCACCACTGCCTGCAGCAGCAGGCAAATCCACAAGCAAATCCTGATTCACAACCACATTTTTATAATTTACAATTTGCGTATTTACCTGCATATTTTGATTTTGGCTAATTCTCGTGAGGGAAATATTTTCCGCCTGCTTTGGCTGTTCGGGCTTAATGATTACCTTATATGCATGATCATCGGGGATAAAAACATGCGTATCATGGCCAACTGTCGTACTTATGTAATCCCCGGGATTTAAAACCTTGCCCGAGCTTGTTTGTACGGTAAATTCAAGTCCGCTGGAAAAAGAAATTAATTTGCCGCTCAATGAGCACCCCGAAACATCAGTGCCAATCTTTGTAGAATCGTATTGCGCAGCGCCCGCGCCCAAAAGCAAACTGCCGATCAAATTAATAATATCGGGGTTGCTCAACATCTCCGCATGTTTTGCTTTATATGCAAAATACAAATGGCCCTGCGGCAAACCCAAATGTTCGGCGCTCTGTAAAAGAACAGTGCCGTCTCCGCTGTCTGCCATTATCCTGTATTTGGGTCCTACTATGGCGCGCTCGAGCAAGTTTGGTTCGCCTGCATACATTTTATTTATTGTTTCAACTGTGAATGTGCCGCAACCGACAATATTGTAAACACTATACGGCTTTTGACTTAAATCCATGCTGTCCAACGAATTGATATGCAGTGCTTCTGCCGCATTTATAAGCGCATTATTTTTATTCAAATTTAAAAACATTGCCTTTGTATCGGCATATCCCAGAATATTTTTAACTTTGGCGGTGCTTAAATCATCGTAAAATCCGGGGATGTGCTTAAAATATTCTTGAGTTGGCAAAAGGTCATAAATACTGGGCATGTTTTGGGCGAGCTTAAAGATTTCATCCGAACTCAACAAAGGAATATTCAAGTTATCGCCAAAAATAAGCGCCTTGGCAGCTGCCGCGCTTCCCAGGTTGGGAACAGCAACAAAAATTATTTTTCCGATTTGCGAATCCTGAGCCGAAAGCAGATATTGTTTTAAAACAAGGCCGCCGTAACTGTGCGCGATAAAATCAACTTGAGAACTCCCTGTTTGCTGAAGAACTTCTGCTATTTCATTTTTTAAGGTATCTGCAATGCTGCTGGCATCCTGGCGCCAATCATAATGAAATAAAAATAAATTTTGTCCAAGAGTATAACCATTTTGCTGTAAATAATTTTCCAGCTGATCGCTGTAATGGAATTGCCCGAAAACATAATTTATTGACGAAAGTACGCCGGTATCGTGGATTGTTCCGTCGGTTGGCCTGCCTGCTGAATCCATTTGCAAAGGATCCATGAAAGAATCGCCGGGATCTGAGACCATTTTATCCAGGTTTGGCCACAAGACCTGATCAGGAGAAGAAAACACGCTGCCCAGAATACCAGGAATAATTATTAAAGGATTCCGATTTTGGCTAATGCCTGTGATTGAATAAGAACCGGAATTCAAAAATGACGCATAACCATCAATAAATGCCTCAAACCCCACTGTTGTATAAATTTTGCCGCTCGGCGAAACAGGCGGAATGGTTACGGAACATGCCTGGCAATCCATTTTTATATCTTGCTCGTCATCCCAATAATCATAGTGCGTTGGGGAATCAAACCTAATGCTGAAATATTGCATGCCCGGCCGGAAAGCAATTCCCGGAGTTGGGTTTGGAAAAACCTCAAAAGTGCAATCAGCCGCATATAAATCCAAACCATTGCCGCCAACGCGGCCGTCATTGTAAGGCGCTTTTAACTTTAAGTGCAGGGCAAGGTAGCCGTTTATATATTCGGCTTTCTCATAATTATCATATAAATATCCTTGGGCTGAAATAGCATGGCATGGAGCAGGGGCCGGCTGTGGAGAAGGTGAAGATGTCGCACCGGATGTATCTGCTTTTGCTATTGGCATAAATGCAGCCAGAGACAAAGCCCGCACCAAAACGCATAAAATTACGAAGGATAAAATCTTGCGCATAATATCTTAAATTATTTCTAACAACATTCATACTTTTCAGACATTAAAAACAAATTAAAAAAACCCCCGCTTTTGCGGGTTGGCAATTAGTAGTTGGTAGCTAATAGTTGGTAGTTAGTAGTTGGTAGTTAGTAGTTGGCGATAAAAAATAGTTGATAGTTAGTAGTTAGTAGTTGGATCGGCCCCCAACTACCATCTACCATCTACCAACTATCATCTATATTTCTTTTCTGCCTTCCATGGCCCTGGAAATAGTCACCTCATCAGAGTATTCGATGTCCCCGCCAACAGGCAGGCCTCGCGCCAGGCGCGTTATTTTGACGCCCAAAGGCCTTATAAGCTCAACCAGCTGCATGGATGTCACTTCCCCTTCCAAAGACGGATTTGTTGCTAAAATAACTTCCTTGATGCTTTTCCCTTTAATCCTGCCAACCAGAGAATCAATATTAAGCTGCTGGGGCCCAATGCCGTCCAGCGGGGAAATTACACCGCCTAAAATATGATAAGTGCCGCGAAACCCTGTTTGTTCTATTGCCTGGGCATCCAGCGGTTCCTCAACAACGCAGATAATGCCGTTGTCGCGCGAAGCATCGGCACACACCGCACAAACTTCAGTATCCGACATGTTGCGGCAAACCGCACAAAAAAAAACTTCTTTCTTTAAATTCGCCAGTGCTTCGGAAAAAATTTGCAGATCAACTTCCGGACGCTTTAAAAGATAAAATGCCAGGCGGTGGGCTGTTTTTTGGCCTATGCCCGGCAATTTTGAAAATTCATTTATAAGTTTTTCTATTGATTTGGGGAGGCGAATCATAATTTTATATATCGTCGTCTTGCGGAGCCATTATTTCAGCCGGGCTTGGCATTGCATCTGAAAAGGTCTTGTCCAAATTTCTAAAACTGGTTCGTTCGCTGTCAAAATACAATTCCACCCTGCCGGTTGCTCCGTTCCTGTGCTTGGCAATTTGAATTTCGGCTATGTGCGGCTTCTGTGATTCTTTTCCCTTATACATATCTTCCCTATAAATAAACATAACAACATCTGCATCCTGTTCAATTGAACCTGATTCGCGCAAATCGGCAAGAAGCGGCCTTTTATCAGGCCTTGTCTCCACAGCGCGGTTCAGCTGCGAAAGCGCCAGCACAGGGACATTTAATTCTCTGGCAAGGCCCTTAAGAGACCTGGAAATTTCCGAAACCTCTTGCACTCTGTTTTCCGGATTATGGCCCTGCATGAGCTGCAAATAATCAATTATAACCATGCCAAGATCGTGTTCTGCCTGCAACCTGCGCGCTTTGGTGCGAATTTCCATGACACTGGCGCCGGCAGTATCGTCTATAAAAATTGGCGCCTCTGAAAGCCGTCCCATGGCTTCGCCTATGCGCTGAAAATCGTTGTTCTGTCCGTCATCCGAAAGATGGCCTGTGCGCAATTTCCATAAATTAACGTCTGATTCGGAAGAAAGCAGGCGATCCGCGAGCTGGTCCTTGCTCATTTCCAACGAAAAAAGGCCTACGCACCTTTTCAGGTTCACGCCAACATGCCTGGCAATGTCCAAAGCCAAAGATGTTTTTCCCATTGAAGGCCTGGCAGCAAGAACCACAAGGTCTGATTTCTGAAGGCCACCGAGGAAATTATCCAAATCCGCAAAACCAGTAGCCAGCCCGCGCAGCTGCCCTTTATTCTTGTGCAGCTCGTCAAGGCGCTCAAAGGTTTCGTGCAAAACCTGAGTTAATGGAATGAAATTCTGCTTCAAAAATTTCTGGGAAACCCCGAAAAGTTTTTGTTCCGCCTGATCCAAGATGCCTTCAATAGCCCCATCTTCGTTATAACTGATGTTAGTAATTTCATTAGCCGCGTTTATGAGGCGGCGCAATGTCCCCTTGCGCCTGATAATTGTCGCGTAATGAATTACGTGCGCGGCCGTTGGCACGGAATTGACCAGGGTCGCGAGGTAGCTTGATCCTCCGATCATTTCCAATTTTCTTTGCTCATCCAAAAGATTTGAAACAGTGAGTATGTCTATGGAAACATTTTTCTCATAGAGCTCCAGCATTGCCAAATAAATGGCCTTATGCTTTTCATCATAAAAATCCTCGCTATGCAAAATATCCGCAATTTTAATAATAGCGTCCTTATCAAGCATTAAAGACCCTAAAACCCCTGCTTCTGCCTCAAGATTCTGCGGGGGAATTCTGCTGGTCGTGGCGAGGTTTTCCATATGAAAGCCCTTTATTAAATAAATCTTAAATCCATATTAACAGATAGGCAAACAGGGCTCAACACGCGGAATTATCCACCCTTGTGGAAAACAAAAAACGGCCAAAGCCGTTTTTAAATTTTTGTGATTAACAGTTCGGTATAATGCTGCCTGTGGCCTTGCTTGCGCCTGTACTTTGATTTTGCCTTGTATTTGAAAACAAGAATTTTTTTGCTTCTGCCTTGCTTTAAAATCTTGGCCTGCACAACAGCATCCTTCAAAAACGGTTTGCCAACTTCCACCGAGGAATCGCCGGCTTTAAATAAAACTTTATCAAGCGAGACAACATCGCCGGCATTGCCGCTTATTTTTTCCACTTGTATTTTAGAGTCAGGAGAAACCAGATACTGCTTCCCGCCTGTTTCAATTACAGCCAAGTTCATATTTTTCAGTTTAATTAAAAAATGCTTAACCTTTGGTTTCAGCCCGCTAATAATAACAAATAACGGCTATTTGGTCAATTCGTCGCGGCTTTCGCTATTGCCCGAATTTTGTGCAGCAGCGCCGGAAGCGACAAGATATCTTTTTTTATAAATCAAAACAGTGGTAATGGCTAAAACAATCATTATGGCCAAAAGGATCAGCAAGGAAATGAGTTTTCCCAGTGATTGCAAAAAAATTGCCACTATCCCGAAACTGGCGGCAATCAAATATAAAATTAAAACTGTTTCTTTTTGGGAAAAGCCGATGTCCAGCAAACGAAAATGCAAATGCTTCCTGTCGGCCTTAAAAGGCGAGTTGCCGTACCAAATGCGCCGGACAATGACCCAGGCCACGTCCATAATCGGAATGCCCATGACCAAAACCGCGGTAGCAATTTTCCCTCCCAGGAAAATGGAAATAGCACCCAAAGCAAAGCCCACGAACGTGCTGCCTGATTCTCCCAAAAAAATCGAAGCCGGGTTAAAATTGAAAATCAAAAAAGCGAAAACCGCTCCGCAAAAAATTATTGTCATGCTTGCGGTGATGCTCTGGTTCACTTTTGGAGTCAGGGAAAGAAAAAACAACGTCGCGCCGGCAATGAAAGAAATGCCGCCGGCAAGGCCGTCCATGCCATCCAAAAATTTTGTCGTATAAACCATGCCGAGCATAAACAAAAAAACAAAAATCGCTGAAAACGGAATGCCTAAAATACTGAAAGCCAAATTTATGGGGTGCGCGGAATTGAAAGGATTTGAAATTGCGGTGATGCCCACGCCAACGCCTGAAAAAATAAGAATCAAAACAGCGATTGCAGTGGGAATAATTTGATACTTGGGGGCAAGGTTGAATTTATCGTCTAAAACGCCGCCGACCATCAAAACCAGCCCGCCGAAAATTATGCCCAGGAAAAATTTTAAGGGCACAATGTGGTAATCCGGATGAAGCACAAAAACATAAACAATAAGAGAAACGGTGAAGCTGGCATAAATTGCCAATCCGCCTAAAAGCGGAATTGGCGTTTTGTGGATTTTGCGCGGAATATCGGGATTATCCACTGCGCCCAAACGGAAAGCCAGCCGTTTTACAAGAGGAACAAGCAAAACGCCTATGAGGCAGGACAAAACAAACAGCGCTACATATTGCATAGCATTACTTTAAACCCGAATTAGCTTTTGCGCCAGGCGCGTTTGCTGCCGCGGCGCTTTTGCCGTCCGAGTCGGCTCCGCCAGTCCTGCCCATTGATGCCTGAATGGCGCCCTTGCGAGTTTTAGGCGTAACCCAAAATTCCATGTAGCGGCCTGCCATCAGCCGCGTCTGCGCGTCCGCTGCCGGCAAACTTCCAAAAACAACCGAAACAATGGGAACCAAAAACCACTGCAAATACATATTGATTGTCCGCCAGACGCTGTACTTGGCGGGACGCGGCGGCAGGAGGACAATATTTATTAAAACGGAAAAAATCAAAAATATGGTGGCAATGGTCATGAGCACCGAAGTAATCTGCGGCAGATTGAAAGCCACAACCGATTCTTTAAAATTCTGGCCTCCAATAATTAGAGGCAGCCAGCCAAGCGCGGAAATTACGATGGAAGCTGTTGCCCAAGTGTAATTGCCTTCTATAAACTGGTAAACCTTATAAATTTTTTCCCATGCGGAAATTTTCATTTTAAGCAAAGCCGGCATGAGCGAAGGATAATATTCGACATTATAGGCCCAGCGCCTTTTTTGCTTGTACTGATTTATAAGCGTTTGTTTATAGCTTGCATCCAGGCAAGTATCCAAAGAAATGGAAATAAACAGCGGCACAACTTCATAATCACCCGCGTAGCGGAAAAAACACTGCCAAAATATATAGCCGTCTTCATTTACCAAATCCCTGCGCCAAAAATCAACGTCAACAAGCGCGCGCAAAGTCATGCTGTGGGAAGAAAAAGTCCGCAAACGGTTTGGCCGCGAGGACTCTATAAATTGCCAAAAAGAATTACTTACGGAAACAACCCTTATAAACGACGGCGAATCCCAAATATTATTGTTATAAAGCGCGATCGGCTGATAACTGCGCCTGTACGGCTTTTCCGCTGTAAGAAATTCGTACATAACCCTGCCGAAATATTCTCGGTGCACTATTGTATCGGAATCAAAATTGGAAACCAGGACATTGTCTATGCCAATGCCGAGGCGTTCCAATTCAGGCAAAACGGATTTCACAGCCCAGCTGGCATTCGCGCTTTTGCCCTTGATTTCCCCTTCCAAGCCGTCCGGATGCACTGTCACAAACAATTTATAAAATGCCGCTCCAAATTTGTCCGAAATTTCGCGCGCTGTCTGCGCGGCCTTTTCTCCGGCGCGTTCTTCGCTGGCCAAAACAACCATAAGCCGGTTTTGAGGATAATTTGCTTTCTCCAGCGCTTCAAAGGTGGTCCTTAAAACCTCGGCACTCTCATTCACAAAAGGCAAAACAATCAAATGGTAATAATCGCGGTAATTACCACCTGCCCTGCCTAAAGCCAATAATTTTCGGATGCGCGATTGTTCGTGCTCATAATATCTTTGGGCAACCCTTTTTCCCGCGCCGCGTTCTTTTTCTTCCAGAAAGAGAAGATAACTTTTGAAATCAAGGAGCTTGTCGCAATATGAAAGCCAATTAATGGTCTCAAAAAATCTAAAAATTTTATAAGCGCTCAATAAGTGAAGCGCTCCGTTTATGGCTTTGAAGAGCCAGTACAAATCAAACAAAATTATAAAAAGCGCGACCCAGACAGGATGATTCCTGGAAAAAAACAAAGCAAAAAAAACCGTTGCCCAAAACATGGCTCCCGGGACGATTTCCCAGATTCTCTCTTGAAATTTTCTTTTCCGAAACGGCATGCTTTAAATTACAATTATGCTTTTTAAAAACAGGATCGCGGCGAGTATAAACAGCTGGGCAACCAAGGCAACCGCGGCAGCGGTGTTGGCGGCGAACACATCCCTGGACTTGGCATACCTGAAAAACAAAAAATTAACCGCCAAAATCGCAAGCCCCGTGGCGGTTATAAAATAAATCATGTAACCCGAACCGGCAATATCTATGCCGTAAAACAGATTATAGTGCAGGGGGACTGTCTGGGAATCCGGCCTGATTTTGAAATAAACTACAGCCCATGATATAATATTTATCAACAGAGATACTGACCAAGGAAACAAAAGATCCCTGCCGAAAAATTTAAAAAAATTTCTGTGCATTTCCTGCATTATACAGGAAATTCGGTATTTTTTCAAAATAAAAATGGGTAAAAAAAATTTTTGGATTTTAATTGCAATTTTGGCAATTTTAGCGCTGGCCGCATTTTTTCGGTTTTACCTTATAAAACAAATGCCAGGCGGCCTTTTCCCGGATGAAGCGGCAAACGGGCTGGATGTGAACAATATTTTAAAAGGGCATGTTCAGCCATTTTACGGCCGCGGCAACGGCCGCGAAGGGCTTTTCTTTTTGCTGGAAGCAATGAGCGTGGCAATTTTCGGGCGCGGCGTCTGGCAGTTGCATATTGTCGCGGCGGCAATCGGAACGCTTTCGGTTCTTGCGGCATATTTTTTCACTGTACGGCTGTTTGATAAAAAAACCGCCTTGCTTGCAGCTTTCTTAATGGCTGTAAATTCCTGGCATATTGTTTTGTCGCGCACCGGTTTTCGCGCCATCCTTGTGCCGCTGTTCACTGGCTTTGCTTTTTATTTCATGGCCAGGGCCATACAGGCAAAAACCAAAAAAGAAGAAATTTGGTCCGCGATTTTTGCAGGAGCATTTTTGGCAGGAGGAGTTTACACCTATATCGCTTACCGCGCTTTGGCCGCTGTGCTGATACTGCTGGCAATAATTCTTTTTATAATCGACAGGCGGCAAAACTTTCAATGGTGGCACAAATATAAGCGCGCCTTGGGGATTGCAGCGATTTCCGGCATAATTGTCTTCTCCCCTCTTGCCTGGTATTTTGCCAAACATCCCGGATCATTTATCGGCAGGGCTTCCCAGGTTTCTGTTTTTAACAAGGATTTGAACCACGGCCACCTGGTTGCAACCGAATTGCAGGTCATCAAAAAAACTGTCGAAGGTTTTTTCACGCACGGCGATTTAAACTGGCGGCAAAATATTTCAGGAGATCCGTTCTTGCCGCCGCTGGTGAGCCCGTTCTTCGGCATAGCCATGCTTGTAATGCTCTGGTTGGCGCTTAAATTCATTTGGCAATCCTTTTCCGGCAAACAAAATAACGCGCATTTTAAATACCTTGTGCTTGTTGCCATATTCTGGATAATGGCAATTCCGGAACTTGCAACAGACGAAGGCATCCCTCACGGACTCCGGCTTATTGGCGTAATACCGGCTGTTTTTAGCATCACTGCTGCAGGGTTAATTTATTTCTGCAGAGCCGTGCTCAGGCTCTGGCATCCAAAATGGATGGAATACCTTTATGCCGCGGCGCTGGCACTCTTTCTTGCGACACTTACGATACAGGCGTATTCTTCGTATTTTGTATACGCCTACAATTCTCCGGAAAATTTTGCGGCATTTCGATCCGACCTCACAACCGTGAGCACTTATTTGAACGAACATCCCGACAAAACCCGCAACTATCTTGTGCTCGACCAGTTCTCCGTGCAAACAGTGGATTTCCTTACAACGCAAACCGGCAATCCTTACATCGAAATTGACCCCGCAAATTCCTACAAGCTTCACTTAAACAAAGGCGACAGAATAATTTTCACCGCCTCGACGCTTTTTGACAGCATAAAATTTAACCAATATCATCCGCACGTTAAAGCCATTGCAATCGCGCACAATCAATTTGGCGTTGATAATGCCAGCCTGCTGAACGCGGACATGCTCATTGAAGAAGAAACCAGAAATAATCCCGCGCCAAGCTATTCGCAAAACAGCGACGGCTCGTTTTGGATTGTAAACTACGGCAACCGCCTTGATTGGTCTTGGAAAAACCAATCTTTTAACCATTGGGACATAAAAATCTGGCAGTGCGCTGACCCTGCCTGCCGGGAAAAAACTCTGGTTAAAGACAACGGGCAAAACGATTATCTTTCCAATACCGATTATACTTACCTTGACGGTACAAAATCAAACTTATATTTTAAGGCAATTGCCTACAACGCTGCCGGCAAAATCATAAAAAATTTCGGAATAATAAAAGCAAATAAATATTAAAACCATGCGCTCCAAACTTTTGCTCGTGCTCATTTTAATTTTAGCAACGGCATTGCGCCTCTACCATGTTGCCGCAATTTCGCTGTGGCACGACGAGGCATTCTCCGCATTACTGATTAAATATCCCTGGCATGAAATGTTTTACAGGATAGGCCTGGATGTGCATCCGCCGATTTATTATGTGCTGCTGCGATTCTGGTATTATGTATTCGGCTGGTCGGTATTCGCTTTGCGCGGTTTTTCGGTTTTCTTCGGCGTAGGCATGGTTCTTGCCGGCTACCTTTTTGTAAAAGAAGCATTTGGCAACGAGAAAGCCGCGCTTTTTTGCGCCTTGATCCTGGCCATAAATCCTTTCCAAACCCAATATGTTACAGAAGCAAGAATGTACACTTTGGGAACGTTTCTGGCGCTTATTTCCGCCTACTTTCTAGTTAAGGCGTTTAAGGCGCAGCGCCAATATTTTGCGGAAAAAACCGCCGGCGCAATATCGCACAAAGCCATAGATGCGGTTTGGGGCAACTGGTTTTTGTTCGCGCTGGCAACATCCTTAAGCATTTACACGCACTACTACCTTTTCTTTACAGCCGCCGGAATCGGCTTGTACGGTCTCTTCTATTTATATAAGAATTTTAAATTCAAATGGGAACAGTGGCGCTATTTTATAGCCGCATATGTTTTGGTTTTGCTGTCCTACGTGCCCTGGCTGAAAACATTTATATTCCAATTCAAGCAAGTGCAGGCAAGCTACTGGATCCCAAAGATGAACATCTGGTCAATTCCGCTGACGCTTTATGAACTCCTGACAGGCGCGCAGGCAGATGCGAACAAAACAGCGGTAAAAATTGTTCTTGCCCTGGCGACCATATTTACGATTTATTTTCTGTACAGGTTCGCGAAAACGGAAAAACACTTTGAAAAATGGCTGGTGATACTCGGCGTGCTCGCGCCTTTTGCAGGAGCGGTTCTACTTTCGCTGAAGCAATCCATTTTCCTGGATCGCTATTTTATATTTGCTTCCCTGTTTTATACAATTGCACTGGTGATTTTCTTACTAAACATAAAAAGAAAAGCCGTGGGATATGCCTTGCTCGCGGCCTTGATTGCCGTTAATTTGTACAATTTCCGGAAGAATTGGCAAAACCTGGATGTTTCGCAAAGGCCGGGAATGTCCGCGGCAGCACAATTTTTGAATGATAATGCCCAGGGCGGGCAAAAAATAGACGTTGCTTCTTCTTTTGAATTCTTTAATTTCAAATATTACAACCATACGGGAATAAAACCCCAACTCTATACTGACGGGCTTTCCATACAAAATTTACCGCATTTTTCCGGCACCGCGCTTATGAGTGCAGATGATATCTTGAAAAATTTCAGCGAAAACGCTTCTCCTGGAAACATTGTCTGGGTAATCTGGACAAATGGCTTTGGCGGCACCGCGCCGGCAGTGCCTTTGAATTGGCAAGAGAAAAGCCATCATTCCTGGCCAGATGTTAGGCCATATCTTGGAACTAATATTGTGGTGGACAAATACCTTGTTAAATAAGACCTTACTGCAATAATTGCTGTAGTTGCGCCGGCGCCTGCTGAAGCTGGTTGTAATTAACGCCTGCGGTTGAAAACATGGCCTGAATTGTAACCCAGGCGAGTATAAGAGAAATCGCGGTTAAGATAATACAAATTATGGCTTGCCGTTTGCCATCGTCTTTTCCGCCAAGCCAAAATACCAAAGAAAAAATCAATCCCAGCGGCGGCAAACCCAGAGAAACCAAATATGCCCAGTGTTTTTGTTTGGATGAAATGAGATTGTTCTGGGATTTTTCCAGGGCATCCAGCATTAAGGCGCTAACATCAACCTTGCCGCCGGTTTGGTCAGCAATCTCCTGATATTGTTCAATCTCTTTTGCAAGTTTTTTATCGCTGTCCATAAAATTATATTATCACAAATTCGTGCTGCCTGAGGCAGAACCAGGCGCAGGCGCAGGCAAAGCCGGCGGCTGTGAAGGCGTAGTGTCCGGAGATTGCGTTTGCGCCCCGTTTTGCTGCCCTTGCGGCAATTGCGGGGCAGCCGAGACGGCGCACGCAGAACCCAGGAAACACCCGTAAGCATCCGGGTTAAAACGCAAATCAAAATAGGCCAAATTTTTTTGCTGGTCTGCTGACAAGCTATTCCACAAGCCCAAAAGCTTTTGCATGTAAATTTGCGGATCATCGGCGCTGTTAAAATAAATTCTTGCCCCTGTTTGCAAATACAAGGTAAGGTAACCGGAGTTTTTTCCGGGAATTTCAAAATGATCCACGGCTGTTCGGAGGTCTTTTTGAAAATTTTCCCGCATATACGATAAAAAGCCAAATTCATTTTGCGGCAAAAATTTTTCCCCGGCCGAAACGGTTTCAGCCGCGGTATCGATGACTTTGGGGTATGCGGAAATTTGCGGATCACCCGGGGGCAGTTCCATGCCAAGCGAGCCGTCGGAATTTAAAATAAAAAAATTCCCGTTGCTTTGCAGGACAAAAGCCGGAACTTTTTGCACGACTGTTATTGACAAAGAATGGAATGGTTTGCGCCGGATGCCTGCAACCGAAGAAATGGAAACGTCGCTTCCGAGCAGATATTTGGAAAACCCTTTGGAACTGAAAAAGAGAATATTTTTTTGCGGGAAAATAAAATTAAAAGTCCTTTCATAATCAGCGAGACGCGAAGAAATTTGCGCTTCCTGCTTTTGGTCTGCACCGGAGATTTGCGCCTGCGTAATTTGCAGGAATTTGGCAAAATAAACCAGATATATTGCCAAAAACAAAACCAGCGCAGCACAAATTTTGCGAAAAACGCTGCCCAGGCCAATGGCGCCGAAAATTCTTCCAAGCGCGCTTTCCGGGCGCGGAACAACATTGCGCCTGTAATGGCGCACCGCGTTAATTTGCCGTTTGTATGAAGGATTATTAAACCTCCGCGTATCCATAAAATTCCTATTAATAGTAGATAATAGATGGTAGTTAAGATAAAAACAGCGACGCAAACTAAATTCCCTTCTAACTACCACCTACTAACTACTAACTATCAACTACTACCTACCAACTATCAACTACTACCTACCAACTACCAACTACTACCTACCAACTACCAACTACCACCTACTAACTACCAACTATCAGCTACTACCTACTACCTACCAACTACCAGCTTATTCACGCCGAACATGTACGGCTGGAGAACTTCGGGAATTCTTACCGAGCCGTCTTCCTGCTGATAATTTTCAATAATGGCAATAATAATTCTGCCCATTGCAAAAGCCGTACCGTTAAGTATGTGCACGAGCTCGTTTTTGCCTGTTTCTTTGTTTTTATAGCGGATGTTCAGCCGCCGGGATTGAAAATCCGTTGTCGTGGAAGTGGAATGGGTTTCGCGGTATTTTTCCTGGGAAGGTATCCAGGTTTCAATGTCGTATTTGCGCGCGGCGCTGTCGCCCAAATCTCCGCTGCAAATTCCCAAAACCTGGTAAGGCAATTTCAGATCCCGCATTAGTTCCTCTTCAACGGAGAGCAAAAAATCATGCTCCTTATCGCTCTCTTGCGGAGTTGTGAATGAAAACATTTCAATTTTGTCGAACTGGTGCACGCGCAGAATTCCCTTGGTATCTTTTCCATAAGAGCCCGCCTCGCGCCTGAAACACGAAGAAAAGCCCGCATAGCGAAGGGGCAAATCCTCTGCTTTTAAAATTTCTCCGGCATGCATTCCGCCGATGACCTGCTCTGATGTGCCTATCAAATACAAGCCGTCTTTCTCCAAATAGTACACTTCTTCAATGCCGCCGTGTTCCAAATATCCCATGCCGCGCATGATTTCCTCTTTAACCATGTACGGCGGCAAAATAAGTTTGAAGCCGTGCTTTAAAAGCTTTGCGATTGTGAAATTCAAAATGGCTATTTCCAAAAGCGCGCCGCCGCCTTTGAGGAAGCCAAAGCGCGCACCCGAAGTTTTTGCGGCACGCTCGGTATCGATTATATCCAAAGCAGCGCCCAATTCCATATAATCTTTGGGCTTGAACGGAAACCTGGTTGGTTCTCCTGCGGTGCGAATAACGTAATTTTCACTGTCATCCTTGCCTATCTTGACGTCTTCTTTCGGCAAGTTCGGGATATTCAGCATCAGAGCGTTAAATTCTTTTTCAGCGGCATCCAATTCGGCGCGCACTTTTTCCGATTGCACGTCTACGTTTTTCATTTCCAAAATCTTTGCCTCGCGGTCCGCGGGGGAAAGTTTTGGAATTTCTTTGGACACGGAATTTTTGGTTGCCTGCAGGGATTCCAGCTGCGACAAAAGCAAGCGGCGCTTCTCGTCAATTTCAATTACCCGATAAACATCCACGTCCGCATTTTTCGCGGCCGCACCCTGTTTTACTGCCTCCGGATTTTCACGGATAAATTTTATGTCCAGCATATGGTTAAGATGCCATTGGCGGAAACAAAACAGTTTCGCGAATGGATTTATCTGTTAGGATCGCAAAAAGGCGCTCGGAAACGCCAAACCCGGCCAAAGGCGGCATGCCGTATTCCATGGCTTCCAAATAATCTTCATCTATCATTTGGGCTTCCTTATCACCTTTTTCGCGCAATCTCATTTGTTCTTCAAAGCGCGCGCGCTGGTCAAGAGGATCATTCAGTTCCCCGAAACCTTTGCCAAGCTCGCTGCCGCAAGCCAAAACCTGGAGGCGCTGTACTGTGCGCGGATTTTTAGGATTTCTTTTTGCCAGCGGCTCTATTTCCACGGGAGGATTTACCAAAAACGAGGGCTGCAGCGAGACCTTCGGGAGTACGCGCACAACTTTTTTAAAAATCAAATCTATTAAGCGGCCCCTGCCGGCAAATTTTTCGTATTTTATTTTTCCGCTCTCGGCGTATTTTTTAAGATCCGCATCAGAAGCCGCATTTAAATCCAGACCGGTATATTTTTTAAAAAGTTTGAAATAATCCTGCTCCGGCCACTTGCCGCTCCAATCTATTTCCTTGCCTTGAAATACCGTTTTAAGCGAACCGAATGTTTGCTTGATAACGTGTTGGTACATTTCGCGGACAAAATCTTTTAAGGCCTCAAAATCGGCATAAGCCCAATAAAACTCCATTTGAGTATAATCCTGGAGATGTTCGGTGGAGATTCCTTCGTTGCGGAAAATCCTTCCGATTTCAAAAACTTTTTCATATCCGCTGACAATGAGTTTTTTAAGCGGCAGCTCCAAAGAAATGCGCAGAAAGAAATCGCGGTCCAGGGCGTTATGATGGGTTGTAAATGGTTCGGCTTCAGCGCCGCCCGGCACTGTTTCAAGAACCGGCAATTCAACCGGCATAAAGCCCTTGGCAAGCAAAAAGGATTGCATGGCAAGCCAGAATTTCGCTTTTTTCGCGAAAAGTTCGCGCACATCCTCGCGCATGAGCAAATCCAAATACCTTTTTCGCAGGCGCAATTCCTGGTTTTCCAAGCCGTAAAATTCGCTCGGCAATGGCCGCAGGGATTTTGCAAGCATGCGGAAATTTTTGACATTTAAAGTTTTCTCTCCGGTTTTTGTGGTGAACAGCGTGCCCGCGGCTTCTATAAAATCTCCGACATCAAAAAAATCCAGCAAAGCAAATTTCTTGCCAAGATCGTTTGACTTGAAAAAAAGCTGGATTCTCCCGGAACCGTCTTCAATGTGCGCAAAGGCAATTTTGCCCTGGGCGCGCATGCTTCTTATTCTGCCTGCCAAGGTTATTGTCGCCTGTTTTTTCGAAAGCGCCCTAAATTTATCCAGCGCCTCGCGCGCACAATGATCGCGTGCTGTTGAGGAAGGATATGGGTCTATCCCGAGTTTTCGCAGGGCTTCCAGTTTTTTCCTTCTGTTTTCAATTATATCTTCCAACCGTTCTGACATTTGTTTTTCGCTAAAATCCAATTAATACCTATAAAGTATAACAATTTAGGGCAGTTTGGGCAAAAAAGAAGCTACCCTGATAAAGAGTAGCTAAAAAATTTAATTCTGGCTGATTCGCTATTTGCCGATTGCTATCCTTACTGCAAATTTTTTAAATCCGACGCGAAACCCGCGAAAAAAACCGTGCGCGGCACAATAATATCCATGCCGCACGGATTTTATACTTGCTCCGCACCTGTCCGTATATGGACAGATACGGCGCTTTGAAATAACAATCCGCCGCATACCCCGCCACATACCTTTCATATGTTCCTCCTTATCCTGATCCTGCATTATGGCGTTTTACTCAATTCCCGTTTTACTCTATTTCCTTAATTTCGTAATAAATCTCACCGGCAGGCGTCTGTACCGCTGTCTTGTCACCTACCTTTTTTCCAAGCAAAATCTTTCCGACCAATGATTCGTTTGAGATTTTTCCTTGCGCAGGATTGGCTTCGTTGAAGCCGACTATCCTGTACTTTTTTTCCTGTTTGCTATTATCTTTGCCCTCCACAAACACTGTAACCGTAGAGCCAACTGTTACGGACGAATGTTTTGCGCCTGGACTGATGATTTCGGCGTTTTTTATCATATCTTCAAGCTCCTGGATCCTTCCTTCAATAAAGGACTGCTCTTCCTTGGCTTGCGCATAATCGGCGTTCTCGGAAAGATCGCCGTGGGCAACAGCTTCCTGAATGCGCTCGATGACTTCCTTGCGCCTTTCGTTCACAAGCGTCTGCAATTCGGCTTTTATTTTTTCCAGGCCTTCTGGAGTCAACAAATATTTCTTTTGAGACATGATTTTGATTGATTAATTAAATATGCGACCTTATTTGCCGCAATTGTTTATGATTTTAAAGAGTTTTACAGGACTTGTCAATGCCTTGCCTTGGCGGCCATTAAGGCATTGCGCAAAAGCATTGCCACTGTAACCGGGCCAACCCCGCCCGGCACAGGCGTAATTAGAGAACATTTCGGAGCGACAGTTTCAAAATCAACATCCCCTGCAATGCTGCCGCCGGATTCCGAAGTGCCGGCGTCAATCACAATGGCACCCTCTTTTACCATATCTGCCTTGACCAATTTCGGAGACCCTGCTCCTGATATTATTATATCCGCTGCCAGGGACAATTCTTTCAGGTTGCGCGTTTGCGAATCCGCAATTTTAATTTGCGCGCCGCGGCGCTTTAGCAGGACAGCAACCGGCTTGCCCACAAGATCGCCTGCCCCGATTACCAAGATCTTCGCGGAACCGATGCCAATTTTATACTGCTCTAAAATTTGTAAAATTGCCCCTGCTGTTGGCGGAAGGAAAATTTCCTGCCCTGAGATGAACTTTTCTGAATTCACTGTGCCGATGGCATCCACGTCCAAAGCCGGGCTTATGGCATCCAAGATTTTTTTCTTGTCCAAATTTTGCGGCAAAGGCAACTGGACGATGATGCCGCAAACTTCGCGCCTGGAATTCGCCTGCCTTATTTTATTTTCTATTTCTTCCTGCGTGGCGGTTTCCGGAAAATGCACGGCCTCAAATCCCATCCCGATTTCTCGGGCGCGCCTTCCTTTTATATTGACATATGATTCTATTACGCTGTTGCCGCCGACATAAATATCAATAAGCTTTGGGACAAAGCCGAGATTTGAAATTTCCCGCTTTAAGCCGGAGAAAATGCGGTCTGCAATTATTTTTCCATTAATAACCATGTCTTATTTTAAATACCTGAGCTTTATTTTAAATACCTGTTCTGGGCCCACCACTGCAAGGTGTCTTTCACAATCGGCTCGGCAGCGGAAAAACCTTCGCCTCCGGCTTCAATTAAGACCACAATCGCGATTTGGGGATTTTCATAAGGCGCAAAGGCCGTAAACCATGCGTGCGCTGCCATGGGGTTTGCGCTGTCAAATTGCGCTGTGCCGGTTTTCCCAGCTGAAGTGATTGGTAATGATTTTAAGCTCTGGGCCGTGCCGGACAATACTGTCTGCCTCATGCCTTGCCGGACAATTTGAATATTTTTCGGGTCAATAAATCCGCTGCGGATTACCTGCGGCTTGTTTTGCAAAACCACGTTGCCCTTATTATCCACAACTTTATTGACAACATAAGGCCGATATAAAGTGCCGCCATTGGCAACAGCAGCAGTCCACATTATATCCTGCAGAGGAGTAACTTCCATGTCGCCCTGTCCAATTGATTCGTGATACGTATCCCCCAAATACCAGGCCTGCTTCGCCGGATCGCTATAATGCTCTTTGCGCCACTCCGGACTTCCTATCACACCAGCGGCTTCTCCTGGCAAATCAATGCCCAATTTTTGCCCCATCCCGAAAAGATAATCATACTTTGCTAGGCGCTCGATGCCAAGCCCTGAAATTCCCAATTTCTGCTGGCCCCCGCCAACAGTATAAAAATAAATATCAGAAGACATGGCAATTGCCGAACGCACATCCATTAAGCCAAGGCCGCCCGGCTTCCAGCCATGAAAATTATATCCGCCGACAACCAAATCGCCGTTATCAAGAATTTTCGTATTTTCATTGATAACGCCTTCCTGCAGGCCGGCAGAAGCTATGACCGGCTTGATTGTGGATCCCGGCGGGTACAAGCCGGAAATTGCGCGGTCAAACAAAGGATGGTTCGGATCATTTTCCAATTTTGCATAATCTGTTTCCGAAATGCCGCGTGCAAAAAGATTGTCGTCATATCCGGGCACGCTCACAAGCGCCAAAACCTGCCCTGTCTGCGGATCCACCGCAACTGCCGCGGCTTTTTTATTCCCGTTTTTGGCAACAATATCATTATATAAAAAGGTTTGCAGCCCGGCATCTACATTCAAATAAAGATTATCCCCGTTTTGAGGCGGAATTTCCCCAAGCGCAGAGCGAACTTTTCCCAACGCGTCCACTTCCACCTGTTTTTCGCCGTCAATGCCGCGCAAATATTTTTCATAAGAATATTCCAAGCCGTTTTTCCCGATGTAATCGTCAAGCAAGTAACCGCTATTGGGGTTGGCGGCAAGCTCACTATCGTTTATCTTCCCGGTATAGCCGAGCAAATGGGAAAAAATCAAAGAATTTAGATAATTTCTTACCGGGTTGTCTTCAATCGCAAATCCCGGAAATTCGGCTTGCCTGGTTTCGAAAGCAAGCGCCGCATCCCTGGGCACATCCTGTACTGCGCTTATTGGCTGAAACGTATTGCGCCCGTACTTTTTTATTTGCGCTGCCAGCACATTGGCATCAAAGCCCATGAATTTTGAGAGCGCCGCAATTTCATCTTCGTAATTTTTAGGCAAATCCACCGGCGTAACCACAAGCTCAAAGCTCGGAACGTTTTGAACCAGGGGCGTTCCTTGCGAATCATAAATAATGCCGCGCGGCGCAAGAATTTCCTGAACCCTGGTATTGTTGCCACGCGCCAGCGCCGCGTAAAATTTTCCTTTTGAAATCTGCAAATAAGCCAGGCGCCCGAACAGCGCTCCGAAAATTATCAACAAAATGCAGAGCGCCGCGGCGATGCCTTTGGAAGGAATAGGGCTGGCAGCGTATTCTTCCGGATTTTCAGCTTCCGCAAAAGAGGATTCTTCAAAATCCAAAGAATGCACGCGCCTGCGCTTTTCTTTGTGCGGAGAATCGTAAATTGAAAACGGATCTTTCATGTTCCGGCTTTTAATAAATGATCGTCAAAAATCGTGAGCAGATATACCAGCGGGGCAAAAATCAAATTCAATCCCACTGAAATCCAGGCCTCGGAGCCGAGCGAAATTTGCGGCGAAAACAGCGCCAAAGAGCCGAAGCGCGCAATCATAAGATTTATAAAATATACCAAAGCCAGCATGGATAGATTTGCCGCGAAAATAACCGCAAGCATTACTGCCGGATTTGGATCTGCACTGAAAAAATTGCGCGTAGCATAATTTACCATAAAAGCGACAATCAAAAGCGAAACCATGTACGCTCCAAAAGCGCCGCCGGAAAAAACATCCAAAAGGAATCCGGAAAAAAAAGCTATCCAAAGGAAGTCCGGCTCGTTTTTTTTGAAAGCATACAAAACCGCGAAAAGAAAGAGCAGATTCGGAGCCGGCGCAAGCGCGGGTAATGCCGAATTTGCCGCAAATAACAATATGATAGAGAAAAAATAAACTGCGATTTTTGCCATTTTATTTTATGATAACGTCAACAAGCGAAAGGTTGCTCAACTCCGCGGATGAAAGCACTGTGGCTGATTGCAAAAGGTCGCTTTTGTTCGATTTGATGTCTCCTATTGTGCCTATGAGCAAGCCGCTGGGGATTTTCCCCGAAAGCCCGGCGCTAATAACTTCCTGGCCTTTTGAAATTTGCGCGGCCTGGGAAATCATCCCCAAGGTTATGCCCGAATAATCCCCGCGCAAAATGCCGTTATCGCCGGTGCCCGAAATTCCCGCCTCCAATTTTACAGAAGGGTCTGTAAGCAACAACACTTTGGAAGTATAAGCATCTGCTTCGGAAATCTCGCCAATCAAAACCCCCTGGGCAACAACAGCATCTCCTGTGGAAACGCCCTGGCCCATACCTGCCGCGATAACCATGGCATCGCTGTTTGCGGCAGTATCATACCCCACTACGCTTGCGAGCACCAGCTTGAAAGGCGCGCCGGAGCGATAATCCAATTCCTGTTTTAAAACGTTATTCTCCAGCTTATATTGTTCCAGAAGCGCGTTTTCCTCGCGCAGGGCTATGACCTGGTTTTTGAGATCTGCGTTTGTCTTGTTCAGCAGCGAAACTGATGAAAAATACGAGAAAATATTTTCAGCGCCTTTGCCAAATCCCGAAATAACATAAATAAAAGGGCGTGGCGTTTCAGCTGCCGCACTTTCTATGGCGCGCAAATCGCCGGTGGAATGCAAAAACATCAGCAAGGCGGAAACCGCCAGCAAGACGGCAAAAATTACAAATTGTTTGGTGTATATGAAACGCATCAGTAAGTGGGGGCCTTTTCAAAAGAAGTATTCACAAGCACGTCTTTCAAGCTTTCCAAGTCCTCGACAACAACGCCGGCGCCCCTGCAGACAGCTGTCAGCGGATCGTCGGCAATATTCACCGGGATCTGCGTTTCTTCGGCAATCAGCTTATCCAAGCCGCGCAGCAACGCGCCTCCGCCTGCCAGGGTTATTCCTTTATACATAATATCAGCCACAAGTTCCGGCGGCGTCTCCTCAACGGCGCTCTTGATGTTATTTACGATAACGCGCACAGAGTGCATTAGCGCATCCCGGATATGGCTGTCGTCAACAGTAACTTCCTTGGGCAAGCCGGTAACCAAATCGCGCCCGCGCATCACGGCTTCCAGCGGCTTTTCAAGCGGATATGCGGAGCCGATTTTAATTTTGACGTCTTCAGCGGTGCGCTCCCCAAGAAGCAAATTAAAATGGTCGCGCGCATACTGGATAATGCTCTCGTTCATTTTATCGCCAGCCACCCGTATACTCTTGGAAATGACAACACCGCCCAGCGAAAGGACCGCAATTTCCGTTGTGCCGCCGCCCATATCCACTATCATGCTTCCTGCCGGATCTTGCACCGGAAGGCGCGCGCCTATTGCGGCTGCCATGGGCTCCTCTATCAAATATGCCATGCGCGCACCAGCGTTTAGCGCCGCATCCTGCACGGCGCGCTTCTCAACCTCGGTAACGCCGGAAGGGATGCCGATAACCACGCGCGGCCTGCGCAAAAAAGAATACGTTTGCTGGTGGACCTTGTCTATAAAGTAGCGCAGCATTTGCTCCGTAATTTCAAAATCCGAAATAACGCCATCCACCAGCGGCCGGCTGGCAACAATATGCGGCGGCGTTCTTCCGACCATGCGTTTGGCATCATTGCCAATAGCCAAAATCTGCTTGGTCTTGATATTCAGCGCAACAACAGACGGCTCGTTTATAACAATGCCCTTGCCTTTCACATAAACAAGCGTATTTGCCGTACCGAGATCAATGCCAATGTCTTTACTGAATTTTTCAAAAAATGGATCGAATAGTGACATAAAAAATAACTGGCAGATAGTTAACTTCCAAGGATTAACTTTTATTTTTATTTTTGTTTTGGCGCAACGTTAGGCCGGTTCACCCAGCCGCATGCTTCAAAAAATCTGAAATTTTCATATTGCCGGCTTTGCTCTCGGCGCGCCCTTTGATTTCCACCTCGTCTTTTTCCACTGTTTTTTCCGAAAGCACCACTCTTTTGGGGATGCCTATTAAATCCGCGTCTTTAAATTTCACGCCCGGGCTTTCATCCCTGTCATCTAATAATACCTCAATGCCTTGCTTTTGCAAAGTTGAAAATATTTTCCACGCAGCGGCTTCTATTTTTTTGCGAAGGTCCGCATCTTTTGAAAATAACGGAACAATATGATATTCAAACGGCGCCACGTTTTGCGGCCAAATTAAGCCGTTTTCATCGTTGTGCATTTCAGCAATCACTCCCATCAGCCGCGTTGTGCCCATCCCGTAACAACCCATAACCACCAATTGCTCCTTGCCCTCGCTATCTAAAAATTTAACATTAAAGGCTGAGCTGAATTTCGTGCCCAACCGAAAAATATTCCCGATTTCAGAGGCATTTTCCCGTTTCCAGGAAGTTTGGCCGCAATTAGAGCATTTTTCGGTTTCAGGCGAAGAAAAAATTTCCTTATTTTTTGCCAAGCCGCATTTTTCGCAAATAAAAATCTCGTCTTCGCCCGAAGGCAACACAACTTGAAATTCATGGGAATACTTGGCAAAACTTCCGCCGCTCGCTTCAGTCAGAATCGCGCGCAATCCCAAGCGCTCAAAAATCCGGCTGTAAGCACGTTGGACCTCCGAATAATATTTTTCCAAATCATCCTGCGAAGCATGAAAACTGTACAAATCCTTCATGCGGAATTCCCTGCCGCGCAACAATCCGGATTTGGCGCGCAATTCATCGCGGAATTTTGTCTGTATTTGATAGACAGCAACAGGAAGATCCCTGTAAGACATGATCGCCTTTTTTGCCAAAGGCGTGACAATTTCTTCATGCGTCGGGCCAAGGGCATATTCGAAAGCGTGCATGGATTTTAAGCGGAAAAGCACGTCAAATTCCTTCCATCTGCCTGTCTGTTCCCAATTTTCTTTTGGCTGAAGCGACGGCATCAGGATTTCCGAGCCAAACGCATCCATTTCCTGCCGGATAATATTTTCAATCTTATGCAAAACGCGACTGCCCAGCGGCAAAAAATTATAAACCCCTGCCATTGCTTTTTCAATAAAACCGGCGCGTGAAAGCAAGCGCGCATTCAAGGACTGCTCGTCTTTAGGGTCCTCCTTCGCCAGTTTCGCAAAAATTTTTGATTGCAGCATTATTTTTTAATCAATGTCCCGACATCCCGGATGCTCACCAACACAATCAACAATATAAGAATAGCAAAACCTATCATATTAAACCACTGCTCCACTTGCCGGTTATTTTTCTTGCCGCGTATTTTTTCTATCAAGAGAAATAAAATTCTGCCGCCGTCCAGCGCCGGAAACGGAATCACGTTTAATATAGCCAGGTTCACCGAAAGGAGTGCTGTGAAATTTATGATGTAAGCGATTCCCAAAGTTGTAACCTGCCCTGTCAAACTGGCAATTTTAACAGGCCCTCCAATGGCGCCCAAGCCCTGGTGCGAAACAAAAATTTGATAAATGCCGTTTGCGGTCTCCTGCACCACTTGCCAGGTTGCGCCAATGCCCTCGTAAAAAGAATAATACCATGGGTGGAAGTACAAAAGCCCGACATAACCCAGATCAACGCCCAAAGAACCTTGGCCAGCCGGAGGGTTTTGCCGCGCAAGCACCTTGAAATCCATGGACCGGTTTCCCCGGGAAATTTCCAGGTCAACAGTTTTGCCTTCCTGCGCGTGCACGAAATTTACGAGAGAATCCAAATCCGCAAATTGCCTGCCATCCACCAATAAAATTTTATCGCCTGTCTGCAGTCCCGCATTTGCGGCAGGCGATCCTGCAGACGTATCCAAAATGCTTATTGATTGCGAGCGGACATAGGCGTGCGCCGGCAGCTGCTCTCCGGGGACAACTGCTGTTGGCAAACCGAACATAAAGCCGATTGAAAAAAGAAACCATGCCAAAATCACATTCATGACAACGCCGGCAATAAGCGTGCCAAACCTGGCCCAAAAACCCTTGTTAACAAAACTCCGCGGATTTCCAGTGGTCGCCCTGTTTGCAACATTCGCCGCGTCTCCCGCATTCGCACTATCTGCCGCATTCGCCCCGGCGGACAAATCCGCCTCTTCGCCGTCTTCGCCGGTAATTTTTACAAAACCGCCGAGAGGAAGCCAATTAACCGAATAGGTTGTCTCCCCTTTTTTAATCCCGAAAATCCTGGGCGGAAAACCAAAACCGAATTCTTTGACTTCCATCCCCGATTTTTTTGCAACGATAAAATGACCGAACTCGTGCGCGAGCACGAGCAGGGCCAAAATAATTATAAAAACAATTGCTGAAATTAAAAAATGCATCAAATCGTCAAAATCTCCTTTTCTTTGGATTCTGAAATTTCTTTGATTTTTTCGTTATAACCATCCACTTCTTCCTGCAATTTCTTTTTCTCGGCCTCCAAATCATCTTTAGTAATCCTGTTTTCTTCTTCTGCGCGCTTGAGCTCTTTTAAAATTTCTTCGCGAATGTTGCGCACGGAAATTCGCGCTTTCTCCGCAAGCTGGCCGACAATCTTGACCATTTCCTTTCTGCGCTCCTCAGTCATCTGCGGCATGTTCAAACGAATAAGAGTGCCGTCATTAATCGGATTTAGCCCCAAATTCGAGGCCTGTATGGCTTTTTCAATGGGACCCAAATTCGCCTTGTCCCACGGCTGAATCGCAATCGTGCGCGCATCCGGAATATTTACAGAAGCAATATGCGTAAGCGGCATTTTTGCGCCGTAACTTTCAACCATCACGCCTTCAACAAGGCCAGCGCTTGCCCGGCCTGTGCGCAAAGAGACAAACTCGTGTTTCAAATGTTCTAAAATTGGCTCAAATTTTTCTTTATTCATAAATGGATAAGTGGTAGTTGGTAGATAGTAGTTAGTAGGTGGTAGGTGGCAGATGGATCGCCCCCCAACTATTAACTACCAACTACTAACTATTAACTACTAACTACCAACTATTAACTAGTTTTTTCTTTTTACAATCCCGCATAAGCCACCTGGCTCATGACAGGGTCAATTACTATTACATTTACCTGCGCCGTGGACGGAATGGATTCGGTTTGCCAGCTTTGTCCGCCATCCATGCTCTTATAAACAGTATTGCCAATGCTGGTATATGCTATCATGCCCCCCTTGCTTTCGGCAACGGCACGGGGGATATCCTGCGAACGCCTTATGGGCAAATTTATAAAATCCCAATTTTTGCCATTATTCAAGGTTTTGAAAAGGCCGCCCGAAGTGGTTATGTAAATAACGTCCGGCTCCGAATCGTCTATTGCCATTTTTTCAAAATAACTGAATCCTGCTGGCACGTAACTGTTTATGGCCGCATAATTCTGGGTCAGGGGCGAAGTTACATAAGTCCAATTATTGCCGCCATCAGTACTTTCCGCAACCCCGGATGTTCGGAGCAGAACGTACAATCCTCTGTTTGCAGAGCTGTATTTGATATCCATTATTCTGCTCTTAAAATCATAAATGACAAACCAATCCACTCCGCCGTCCAAGCTTTTTATAAGCTGGCCTGAGGAGAGCGCCGCATAAATTTCATCCGGCTTGCTGGGATTTCCGCTGACTGCGATTACGGAATTATTGGCACTGGCCTCGTTATAAACAGCGTCCCAGGTGTTGCCGCCGTTTGTCGTGCGCACGATTTTCCCATGGCCGGAATAAATCCCGGACACGAAAATCGTATTTGGATCGTCCGGCTCCACATAAAAGCCGTAAGCGACTATTTTGGAAAGAATCTGCTTCCAAGATTGGCCGTTATCCGAACTCTGCCACAAGCCATCATTGGTCGCGCTTAAATATATATTGGCATTATTTTTTGGGTCAATATGCATTTTGGTTACTTGCAGCCCGGAAATAAATTGTTGGCTATTTTGGATGGCGTTTGATGATTGCCAGGTTGTGCCGCCGTCCACTGTGCGCAGAACGCCCAAAGGGCCGCTGCTTCCGAAAATATTGCACCCAGCGCCGGCAAAAAGTATCAATAAAATTGCAATTTGGTTGCGTGTTATTTTCATACCATTTCCAAAAATACTCTTTCCAAAACCATTTTTTTATTAAAATTCTTTTTTAAGCCGGATATTGCTTCCAAAAAAAGCCGCAGATTTTTACTGCCGTGCGGCTGCCCGGCAACCGCGGATTGCTCGACATCCATCCAATTGTCCAAAACGCGCGCAATTTCCCCGGAATCAAAATCCGAAAATTCTTTAATAAATGAGAGCCTGCCCGCCGGTTTTTGCAGTTTCAGATTTTGCAAAACCTTTAAATTTTGAATGAAGCTCTCACGGAAAGCGTCGCCGCTTTGGAAACTGAACATTTTGCCGGGTTTGCCGTTAAAAAAACGCAGGTATTTTTTTGCTTCCCTATCAACCGCGGCTTGCAACATCTCGTCTTCGGAAAGCCGGCTGAAATTTATAATTTGCGTGCGCGAAGCAATTGTCGGTAACACGGATTTTCTGCTCTGGGCGATCAAAATAATTACAGTGCTGCTATTCGGCTCTTCGAGGGTTTTTAAAATGCTGTTTGCCGCCTCTGGCGTGGCGCTTTCAAAATTATCTATAACAGCTATTTTCCGATTATAAAAATAAGGCCTTAATGAAAGCGCCGAAATAAGATTTCTTATATCCTCAATCTTGATTTTTTCCTGATCCAAAATTATTAAATCCGGATTAAATTCCGGGGAGGCGCAGGATTGTGCCGCGCTGACGGTTTCTGCCTTCAGGATATTTTTTGCCTTCAGCCCATCCTTTGCCATCAACCCATCCCCAGTTAAAATCCCGACGGCAAATTCCAAGGCCAAGGTTTTTTTGCCAATGCCCTGGGGACCGCAGAAAAGATAGGCATGGGCATACTGTTTTTTAGCTATTGCCTTATCCAGGAGTTCTTTTTGGTTTTTGTGTCCTATCACCTTCCACATATGACAATTATAACATAAAACGCATGAAAACGGATTCACGCGCCAAAAAGATAAAAGCCGCGCCCTTCATGCCCTCGAAAGCCGCTATCTTGCCGAAAGGATGCTCTTTTTATAACTCTCCAAATTTTCCAGCGCAATGCCCGTGCCTTTGGCAACGCATAAAATCGTATTTTCAGCCACATATGCCGGCACGCCAACTGCCTGGGAAATCATCCTGTCCAAATTTCGCAGCAGCGAAGAGCCGCCTGTTAAAACCATGCCCTTGTCTATGATATCGGAAGAAAGTTCCGGGGGCGTTTCCTGCAAAACGGTTTTAACCGCACGGACAATTTCGCGGAGCTCGTCCTGAATGGCTTCTACGACTTCGTTCGTGGAAATGGCTATTGTGCGCGGCAAACCCTGAATCATGTCCCGGCCCTTAATTTCAATGGATTCTTCTTCTGAAACAGGCAGCGCCGAACCAATGCTTATTTTTATTTCTTCCGCTGTGCGGTCGCCAATTGCCAGGCCGTGCTTGCGTCGGACATAATCCGCAATTGCCTGGTCTATTTTATTTCCCGCAACGCGCACTGAAGTTGAATTGACAATTCCGCCAAGCGAAAGCACGGCAACATCCGTTGTGCCGCCGCCAATATCAATAATTAAATTTCCGGATGCAGAACCGATTGGGATGCCTGCGCCGATTGCAGCGGCAACCGTTTCTTTGATAACATATGCTGCTTTTGCACCCGCGGCTGTGGCCGCATCAATAACCGCGCGCCGCTCGGTGGATGTTATCCCTCCGGGAACGGAAATCATCACCTCGGGGCGGAAAAACCGCACGCTGCCGAGCGCCTTGTTTATGAAGTAGCGCAGCATTGCTTCGGTGACTTTATAATCGGCAATGACGCCGTCTTTCATGGGGCGCGAGGCAACAATGGTTTCCGGCGTGCGCCCAAGCATTTCTTTGGCTTCCTGGCCCACTGCCAAAACCTTATTATCATCAATGGAAATTGCAACAACCGTGGGCTCGTTTATGACAATGCCCTTTTTGGGGATATAAACCAACGTATTCGCGGTTCCAAGATCAATGCCGATTTTCATATGCCGATTTCCAAAATAAGGATAATTTTAAACCTGTTTCCCTATTGTAGCGAAAAACCATCGCAAGGACAAATTTAATTTTTCTCCTATTTTGTCAATAAATCCGTGTTCCTGCTAAAATAACCCCATGAAACCCAAACACAGGTATGCCCTTATTTCCACCGGAATCATCGCATTTATCATTCTAGCGCCGCTAATTGTCCTGTTTACGACAGGCACGCGATACGATTTCAAAACGCACCGTTTTTTAAAAACCGGCGTTTTGGTTGCGCAGACCAGCCCCAAAGGCGCGCAAATTTACCTAAACGGAAAATATTACGGCACAACCCCCAAGCAAATTCGCTTCCTCAGCCCGGGCAGTTATGCTATAAAAATCAGCAAGCCGGGATATTTTGATTGGCAGAAACGCCTGGAGGTAAACACGCAATATGTAACTTACGCGAACCTGAATTTAAAAAGTCTTATTTTATTTTTTTCTTCGCCGCAAAAGACGCCAATTTCAGACGACGTCCTTAATTTTTTTGCCGGCAATAACCGGCTGGTTTATTTAACTTCAAATGAGATAAATATTGCGGGCATCAATTCTCCCAACAGCGTCACCCAAGTGCCGCTGCCGGCGAATTTCACCTCAAGCATGCGGCCGAAAATCATCCCTTCGCCGGACGAAAATTATTTTGTAATTTCCGACGGCTCCGAATATCTCCTATTGGATGCGCAAAAAAATACTGCCGTAAATATCAGCAGCTTGCTTTCGGGCACGCTCGCTGAAAAAGGCGCCTTGCAATTTTCAAGTTCAGATGCCCTTTATGCGCTTGCCCGGCTGCCCCAGGGGCAGGGCCAACAATCTCCTTCGCTTTTCCAAATAAACTGGCAGGCAAATTCAAAAACAAAAATCCTCGAAAATGCCTCTGCTTTCGTTGTCAGCGGGAATGCCATTTATTACATAAGCGCCAATCCGGAGGGCGGCACTTCCCTGTTGCGCGCACAGATGCCAAGCATGGCCAGCGCCGCGCTTGCCTCGAATCTGCCCGCATGGGACCAGGCGCAAATTTTCATAAGCCCGCAAAACCAAATTTTCATTTTAGGGGACAGCTCCCTTTACGCGGTTTCCCAAAACCTCCGGCACATCTCCGATTTTGTCGGCAAAGTGCAAATACTAAACGCCAGCAGCGTGCTCTACGCCACAGGCAATGAGATTGATTTATATAATCCCGCGACCCAAGCAGTTTCTTTTGTGACGCGCTCAACAGAAGCAATTTCAAATCCAACCTATTTCCCGGATTACGGCTGGGTCTTTTTTATGAACCAGGGCAAGATCCAGGCAATTGAGATTGACAATCGCGACACTCAAAACAATTATATTTTCACGCAGGCAAAGGGCCTGGATTCCAAATATTACGTCACCAGCGACGCCAGCCGCATATTTTACCAAAGCGGCGGCCATTTGGCACAGCTCATAATACGCTAGGCGAAGCGTTCACCTGTGGCTTCGTCTATGGCTTGGTTGACAAGCCGGTCTGCTTCGCTGTTTTTTTCGCGCGGCACGTGCGAAAAAGTTACGGCCTGAAACTTATTCGTGAGTGCGAGCGCCTTTTGCGCCAAGATTTTTATACTTGGCTCTTTAATTTTATATTGGCCGTTCAGCTGGCGGACAACCAATTCGCTGTCCAAAAAACACCGGACGTTTTTATGGCCAAGCTCCAAGGCCTTTTCAAGGGCAGTTATCAATGCCGTGTATTCGGCAAAATTATTGGTGTGCTCGCCTATGTATTGTTTTATGTGCGCCGCGGTTTTGGAGCCGATCTTAAAAACAATGCCAATACCCGCGGGGCCTGGATTGCCTCTTGCGCCTCCGTCCGTAAATATGGTTAGTTCTTCATTCATTTTTCCTGAAATCCAAAATTCTTAATTTTAAATTCTTAAAGCCGTTCCATTCGTCGCTGATAAGCTCGCAGGCGAGGTCGATTTTATCTCCGGGCTTTAATTCCGCGGACGCCCAGCCGAGATTAAACCCTATGCATCTGAAAATCTTTTCGCCGGCGCGCGCGCTCAATTGCAAATGGGCCTGTCCCTTGCCGACGGTGCGGAATTCTTCCAGGATCAACCCCGGAAGCGCGAACCGCGGGCGGCGATTATCAACCCCGAAAGGAGCCAATTTTTCAATCTCGCCGAATGTTTGAAAATTTATTTCACCGGGATAAATTTCCGCTTCCAATTCCAGGGTTTTTGCCAAATCCTCTTCGCGCAAATTTTCGTCCGCATATTCCAAAAGCTTTTTGTATAGAAAATCAATATCCGAACTGCGCAAGGTAAAACCTGCGGCCGCGGCATGCCCACCGTATTTTACCAGGAATTCCTTGGAATACGAAAGCGCATTGACAATATTGAAAGAAGGGGTGCTGCGCGCCGAACCGGTCGCATGCTCAGCGCCTTTTTCCATTACCAAAACCGGCTTGCCAAACTCTTCGCAAAGCTTCCCTGCAACCAAGCCGACAACGCCTTTGGGCCAATCAGTGCCGGAAGCGAGCAAAATTTTTCTGTTTTCCAGCTGGGCAAGCTGGGCGCGCGCTTCGGAAACCACGACTTCGGTGAGCATTTGCCTTTTGGAATTTAATTTTTCCAGCTCCGCTGCCATTTGGCGCGCGCGCCCGGGATCGTCTTCAACAAGCAAATCAAAGGCAATGCGCGCATGGTCTATTCTGCCGGCGGCATTAATGCGCGGCGCGATCATAAAGCTGACGGCATAAGCATCCAACTCGCGCGGCGCCGCGCTTTCTATTAAAGCGCGGAGCCCGGGCCATTTTGTCTTCGCCAGGACCTGCAAGCCGAATTTTACAAGAATCCTGTTTTCACCCAAAAGCGAATGGCAATCCGCAATCGTGCCTATGGCAACAAAATCCAAAAACCATTTTTCAAAACCCCCGGGCAAACCGCTTTTTTCTTTGGATGAAAAAAGCGCGCAAACCAGCTTCCAGGCAACCGCAACGCCGGTAAGCTCGCAATACGGATATTTCTCGCCGGGGTTCTTGGGATTTATGAGCGCAAAGGCCCGCGGCTTTTCCCCTGTTATTTCGTGATGGTCAGTGATTATCAAATTAATGCCGTTCTTTTTGCAAAATTGCGCTTCAGCAACCGAATTCGTGCCGCAATCAACAGTAATGACAACCCGCACACCTTGCGCTTTTATGCTTTCAAACGCCTGCAAATTCAAACCATATCCTTCGGAAAATCTGTCCGGTATATAAACTTCCGCGGTTGCTCCCAAAAATTTCAAAGCCCGGAAAATGGTCGCATTCGCGGTCACGGCATCAGCGTCATAATCGCTGTAAATTAAAATTTTCTCGCCTTTTTCAATCGCCTCCCAAATCCTGTCCGTTGCCTTGTGCATCTCGGTGAAAAGAAAAGGATCGTGCAATTCGCCGTAATCGGGATTTAAAAAAGAATCCGCGTTCGCCTCGGCGATTGCGCGATTCTTTAAAAGCTGGTGCAAAAGATCTTTTTCAGTCCTCTGCTTAATGTTCCAAATTTCCCGCATAAGCATTTTTTTCGAAAACAGGCAGCAAGCTTACTCCGGTCATTTGCGGCGATTTGGGGATTCCCAAAAGCGCCAAAACCGTGGGAGCAATATCCGAAAGCGCGCCCTCGGGCATAAGCGAAGAAAGGTAATTATAATCCATTTTCTCGGGAATTTTACGCTTAAATTCCTGGGCGATCAAGACAAAAGGCACGGGTGAAGTGGTGTGGTCTTTATCAATTTCGCCTGTCTGGACATTAATCATCTGCTCGGCATTGCCATGGTCAGCGGTAATTATAAAGCAAGCGCCTGCGGCAATTGCCGCCTGCTCTATCCTGCCTATTTGGGCATCAATTGCCTTAACAGCCGCGATTGTCGCAGGCAAGCTGCCGGTGTGGCCGACCATATCGGCATTTGCGAAATTGACGACGAAAAAATTAATGTCCGAGTGCGCAACCTTATCCACGAGCGTATCCGTGAGCTTCTCCACGGACATTTCCGGATGGTCAATGTAATTATGCGTATTATCGGGGCTGGAAATTATCATGCGGTCTTCGCCGCGGAGCGGATCCATTTTCCCGCCGTTGAAAAAAGAAGTAACATGCGCAAACTTTTCGCTTTCAGCAGCGTGAAATTGCTTCAAGCCCGCCTGGGAAACCACGGCGGCAATATCATTTTCTATTTTTAACGGAGGGAAGGCGACTTTTACAGGAAGCTCCGGCAAATACGAAGTCATTGTGACAAAAAACAAATTCTCGATTTTTGCGTGCGGCTGCTCTATTTTCATGCGCTCCGGCGCCACAAAAGCAACCGTCAGCTGTATGGCGCGGTCTTGCCTGAAATTAAAAAATATTACGGCATCGCCACTCTCCACTTTGGCGACAGGATGGTCTTTTTCCAAAATCACTGTCGGCCTTATCATTTCATCATAAATGCCGCGCGCGTAATTCGAAGCAATGCAATCCAAAGCGGAATTCGCGGTCTCGCCGGTCCCGTTTGCCATTGCCTGATACATAAGCTCTGTTTGCTCCCAATGCCCGCCGCGATCCATGGCGTAAAATCTTCCGGCAACGGTTGCGATTTTTCCCACGCCTATCTGGCTGATGCGCGTGTGCAATTTTTCCAAACTCACCAGCGCGATTTTCTCTTCGGTGTCGCGGCCGTCGGTGATCATGTGTATAAAAACGTTTTTAACGCCCTGTTCAGCCGCAAGGCCCATGAGCGCGTAAAGGTGCTCGTCGTAGCTGTGCACTCCGCCAGGGCTTATCATTCCGAGCAAATGCAATTTGGAATTATTTTTTTTGACATGCTCGCAGGCCTCGGAAAAGACCTGGTTTTTGAAAAAATCTCCGCTCTGGATGCTGCTGGTAATGCGCGGCAAATCCTGGCCCACAATTCGGCCTGCTCCGATATTTAAGTGTCCAACCTCGGAATTGCCCATCTCACCCCAAGGCAAGCCCACCAACGGACCAGATGCCTGCAAAGTTGTGGCAGGATATTCGGATAAAATCCTGTTGAAATTCGGCGGTTCTGACAAGGAAATGGCATTTCCCCGCGAAGGCGAAGCCACGCCAAAACCGTCCAGAATTAATAATATTACTTTTTTAAAAATTTGCATAAATAAAAATAAATGCGATTATCAACACCAACTACCATCTACCATCTACCATCTACCAACTACCAACTACCACTACCATTTTACTCCAATGCTTTAATTCCGGGCAAATCCTCGCCAGCCAGAAAATCCAGCATAGCACTGCCGCCTGTTGAAATAAAATCTATTTGATCCTCGACCCGCGCCAGATGTATTGCGCTTAAAGTATCACCGCCGCCAGCCAGGCCGTAAGCCCTGGCTCTGCACTTGGAAGCAAAAATTCTTGCAATGCTCATTGTCCCGTAGGAAAAGGATTTATTTTCAAAATATCCCATGGGCCCGTTCCAAACCATTTTTTTGGCTGTCTTTATATATGAAGAAAAATTGAGGATTGTCTTGGGGCCAATGTCCAAAACCGCTTCGCGGGGCTTGATCCCGGCAGGTTGCGCAATCCTGATATTCTTAAATTCTGCGTGTTCCCCGGGCTGCGTTTCCGCAACAACGACGTCATCGGGCAAAATAATTTTATCTTTAAAATTGCGCAAAAGCTCTTGCGCAAGCTCGAGCTTGTCCGCTTCCAGCACCGATTGGCCTGTTTCGTATCCTTTTGCCCTGAAAAATAAATTCGCCAGCGCTCCGCCGACAAGTATTTTATCCGCGCGCTTGCCCAGGTTTTTTATGGCTCCGATTTTATCGGAAATTTTTACGCCGCCGGCAATCACCAGAAAAGGGTTTTCCTTAATATCCAGGATGCGGCGCATAGCGGCAATTTCTTTTTCCAAATTCAAGCCCGCATAAGAGGGCAGGAATTTGGGCAGCAAAGCAACAGTTGCTTCTTTCCGGTGGACCATTGCAAAGGCCTCGTCGACGTAAAAATCCGCCAAGGACGCCAATGCTTTCGCAAAATTTTCATCGCATTTTTTTTCCTCGGCATAAAAACGGATGTTTTCAAGGATAATTATTTCGCTTGGCCGCGCATTTTTTACCATTTCCAAATTTTTCTTTTCCCGGATATCCGCGCGAAAAAACGCGATCTGCCCGATATCGTAATCCGGCAGGCGGGCACTACCATCCGAAACTTTCAGGTTTAAAATTTCTCCGAGGCGGACGGCTTCGGGGAAAAGGGTCTCCTTGGAATTTTCCTGCGAATTTTTTTGCCAATCGCTTTCCGAAACCAAATTCGGTCGCCCCAATTTTGAAATAACGATTATTTTTGCACCGGCTTTGCGCAAAAAAGCAACCGTTGCCGCGGAAATTACGATACGGTAATCGTCGAGGATTTTCCCGTTTTCGTGCGGGGCATCCAAATCCGCGCGCACAAGCGCGGTTTTGCCTTTGAGATTTTTTTGTTCGCGGAGAAATTCCATCCTGCTCTTTATATTGATTGCCCGACCATTAAAACCTCCTCAACCAAGCGGTTCGAATAGCCAAACTCATTATCATACCAAGCCACAACCTTAGCCAAATCGCCGCCAACAACTTCCGTTAAAGATAAATCGACTATTGCCGAGCTCGGGTTGCCTATAATATCCGAGGAAACGAGCGGTTCGCTTGTGACGCTCAAAATCCCCGCGTAACGTTTTTCCTTGCCGGCATCCATAAATGCCCGGTTAATTTCTTCTTTGGTGGTTTTTCTGGAAAGCAAGGCCACAAAATCGGAAAGCGAACCAACCGGCGTGGGCACGCGAATTGAAAGCCCGTGGAAAAGCCCTCTTAGCTGCGGGATGGCTTCGGTGGCGGCAACGGTTGCCCCTGTGCTTGTGGGCACTATATTGTTGGACGCGCTCCTGGCTCGACGCAAATCAGTGGAAAAGCCTCCCGGCGGAGGGCCGTCGACAAGATTCTGCTCTGCGGTATACGAGTGAATCGTGGTCATCATTATTTTTTCTATGCCGAACTTATCAACCAAAACCTGGGCAACCGGGGTAATGCAATTTGTCGTGCAGGATGCGTTGGAAATTATTTCTTCGCCTTTATAACCCGAATTGTTTACGGAAAGGACAAAGGTTTTGGTGATGCCCGCATCTTTTGCGGGAGCGGAAATTATGACCCTTTTGGCGCCGGCTTTCAAATGCGCGGCAGATTTTTCCGAATCCGTAAACCTGCCCGTGGATTCAATAACAACATCAACGCCCATTTTTCCCCAAGGCAGAAGTGCGGGATCTTTTTCCGCGACAACAACAATTTTTTGGCCGTCCACTATGATATGATTTTCATCGAAGGAAACTTCCTTGGGATAAATCCCGTAATTTGTATCGTATTTTAAAAGATGCGCAAGCACCTGCGGATTGGTCAAATCGTTTATTGCAAGGATTTCGATTTCCGGCTTTTCAAGCGCAATTTTGAATGCCTGGCGGCCTATGCGCCCGAAGCCGTTTATGGCAAGTTTGATTGGTTTCATAAATTTTTGATTAATTTTTAGTTAACTGCCGGCCGGCGAATTACCGGCGCTTAACGGCCGCGCCGGCCCTGGGCAGCGCCGGCCTTAATTCGCTCCTTCATCGCGGCTTTTTCAGCATTCATCAATTGCGCGCGGAACTGCTTGTGCGCGCCGAGCGAATTAAGCATTTCCTTTTTTGTAACCAGCCCTGCCTGAGGGCCAATTTGCGTGGCAACCGAAGCGCCGTTTCGCGCGCCCCACCGCATGGCTTCATCGGCGCCAAGCCCGCGCATCATTGCCGCAGTGAAGCCGGTGGCAAACGCGTCGCCGGCTCCGGTCGCTTCAATCGGGCGGTGCGGATAAATGCCTATGTAATAAAAATTGCCGCGATCAAAGCAGTAAGAGCCGTTCAGACCGTCCGTAATAACAACTATTTTCGGCCCGTGCTTGTGCAAAACGCGCGCAAGTTTTTCCATGCTGCCGCCGTTCCTGCCGGCTAAAAGTTCCGCCTCTTCCTTGTTTACGAAAAGAATTTCAGTGCGGCGCATAAGCGGCATTAATTTTTCCATTCCCAGGCGCAATTGGAAAGTCCCCGGGTTAAAGGCCATTTTTATATGCGCATTGGCCTGCAAAAATTTTACCAGCTTGGGATGCAAAGACAATCCGCTTTCTCCCACCGAAGAAAAATAAATCCAGTTTGTCCGCGCCAAATTCGGCGGCAGCTCGTAAGCATAGGGCTGGTGTTTTATTAAAATTGTGCGCTCGCCCTTGAAAGAAAGGACGATATGGAAATTTGTGGGAAATTTTTTTTGGATGCTCATCATGGAAGTATTGACTTTGTCTTTTTTCAAGGCATTCAAAATAATGCGGCCGTGCTCATCCGCTCCGACAGTGCCGTAAAACGCCGACTTAAATCCGAGCCGGGACATGCCCACAGAAACATTGTTTGAATTCCCAGCGGAGAGCTGGACCATGCTCTGGTATGGAATTTTATTTGCAAAACTCATGCACAGCTGGCAATCCTCATGGTTTAAATTGCAATGCACGTTGGCTTCTTCCAGAATTACAAAAGTATCCAAAGTGCAATCGCCTATGCCGATAATATCATAATTTGCTTTCATGAATTCCCTTTCTTTTTTCTTGTTAACACTTTTTTAATCGCGCTGATAACCGCTTCTTTGCCCATGCCGTACTTTTCTATAAGTTCCGCCGGCTCCCCGCTTTCGCCGAACGTATCCTGCATGCCAACCATTTCCACCGGAACCGGAAAATATTTTGCAAGCGCCTCGCAGACAGCGCTGCCCGCGCCGCCCGACACCTGGTGCTCTTCCAAGGTTACAACTGCTCCGCATTTTTCGGCACAGGCAACAACAGCTTCCTCGTCCATTGGCTTTATAGTGTGATTGTTTAAAACCAAAACGCTCAGGCCTTCTTTTCCAAGTTCCTGCGCAGCCAAAAGCGCATGATATAAAACCGGCCCGCAGCCGATTACCGCAACATCGCCGCCGTCCCGCAAAAGCTGTGCCTTGCCTATTTCAAACGGCGTTTCAGGAGTCGTAAAAACCGGCGTTGCCTCCCGCGCAAAACGAAAATAAACCGGACCCTGAATTTGGCAGGCGGCAATTGCAGCGGCTTTGGTTTGCAGCGAATCGCAAGGGACAACAACAGTTAAATTCGGCAAAACCCTGGTAATGGCAATATCTTCGAGCGCCTGATGCGTGGCGCCGTCCGGCCCTACCGAAACGCCGGTGTGCGCTCCCGCAATTTTTACGTTCGCACGGCTGTAGCAAACGCTCACGCGCAACTGGTCCCAATTTCTCCCGGGAGAAAATGTCGCATAGGAAGAAACGAACGGCGTTTTTCCCGATAAAGCAAGGCCAGCTGCAATGCCCATTAAATTTTGCTCCGCAACGCCGACTTCAAAAAATCTCTCCGGAAATTTCTTGGCAAATTCCGCGGCGCGCGTGGAATCCGAAAGATCCCCGGTTAAAACCACAACATCGGGATTTTTCTCCCCAAGCTCAACCAGGGCTTCGCCGTAGCCGTTCCTTGTTGGCACCTGTTTTATATCCGCTCTGCCGATATCCGGAGCAAGCGGAGCAAGGCCAAGCCCTGTAAATTTTTTATTTTCAACTTTGATTTTCATATTAATCTAGAAAATTTCCGCTTTTATTCATGCTCGCTCTTAATAGCGCCCCTCAAAGTGCGCAGCTCATGCAATGCCCGCGCGGCTTGTTCTTTGTTCGGCGGCGTACCGTGCCATTTGTAATCAAATTCCATGAAGCCAACCCCTTTCCCGGGAACAGTATGCGCAATAATTATTGTCGGCTTCTCGTAAATTGTTTTTGCCTCGCCGCAGGCATCCATAATTTCATGAATATTATTGCCGTCAATTTCCAAGACGTGCCAGTTAAACGCTTCGTATTTATCGCGCAGCGGCTCCAAAGGCATAACGTCTTCGGTATAGCCGTCAATTTGTATATTATTTCTGTCTAAAATAACCGTTAAATTGTTAAGTTTGTTTTTCCCCGCAAACATAATTGCTTCCCAAATCTGGCCCTCATCATGCTCGCCGTCGCTGGAGATGCAGTAGATGCGGTGCCTTTCATGGTTTAATTTTGCCGCCAAAGCCATGCCGATTGCCTGCGAAAAACCCTGCCCCAAAGGCCCGGAAGAATTTTCAATTCCCGGCAAATCTAAATTATGAGGATGGCCCTGCAGGCGGGTGCCCAGCTTGCGAAGAGTTTTTAATTCTTCCGTCGGAAAATATCCGCTTTCCGCAAGGGCAGCGTACAAAATCGGGCAGATATGTCCGCAAGAAAGAACCAACCTGTCACGCCCCACCCATTTTGGATTTTTCGGGTCATGATTTAAAACGTTAAAATAAAGCGCGGCAAAAATATCCGCGGTGCCAAGCGGCCCGGCACTGTGGCCGGAACCCGCCTCCAGGAGCATCTCGATAACATCCTGGCGCAGATCGTTTGCTTTAAGTTGTAATTCCGAAGCTGTTAATTTTTGCATTTTTATTTTTTATTTCAAATTTTCAAACCGGATTCAAATCAAACGGTTAATTTCAAATACCAAGAAAGGCAGAAACTTAAAAATAGCGTAAATAAGGAAAGCTAAAATAATCATAAACCCGATTGCCAGAAATGTACCGCGCATGCCGGCTTGAGCCGGGCGCGCGGCGCCGGAACTCTGCAATCCCAGCATCTCCAAATATATTTGCCTTATAAAATTGCTTTGCATCAAGGAAATATACATGCCGGCAAGAGCCAAGACAAGAAGCGCCAGCCATTCCGCACGGATAAAAATTATTGCAATTGCCAGAGCCAAAAAAGCATAAGCAATAAGCAGAAATGAAACCGTCCGATACAAAACAAGATATCCGAATCCCGATGCCAGCTCGCGCGAACGCTCCTTTGCATCCGCGCCGCTTCTCCCTTCATATATTATTAAGAAAGGGCTGAAGATAAAATTATCCATGGCAATGAAGCAGGGGCAAATCAGGAGCATTTGCCCGAAAACAAGCAGCACCCCCGTATTTATGGCATTGATAAAAAATTTAAATCCGCGGCGCACGGCTGTGCGGGCAATTTCACGCGAAGGGGTTTCCAAGGGCAAGGACGCAAACATATAACCAACCGCCCCGTCGTATTTTATTCCCAAGACAACCAGCCATAAGATTGACGCCAAAGAAATTATGTCCGAGGATAAAATATCGCGCTTTGATATCCAAAACGCTGCCGCCAGCATTACAACAGGGATTGCGGCGTCGCGCAAAAAATACAGGGATATCCAAAATAACGTTTTCAAAAGAGCTTTCACCTGGCGGTTCGCGCGCGCGCCGCTTTCAAAAAGAAGCGGCCAAAACCCCAAAATTCCCTTTTTTTCACCGGTCATTTTTGCTCCTGGGGCGCGCGCAGCGCTCTCTGGAATTTTTCGAAGTTCTTTTCCGGCTCAACCGAGCCGTCTTCGCCTTTTTCAAACAAACCAGAGCCAATGACCAAAAAATCCGCCCCATGTTCCAGCAATTTTCCGGCATTTTTCGGCTTGATGCCGCCGTCTATCTCTATCTTAACATCTTTTTTGATATTTTTTAAATGGCTTTTTAGTTTCTCAAGCCGTCCATAGGTTTCTTCCAAAAACTGGCCGCCCTGGTATCCCGGCTGCACGGAAAGCAATAAAACGCCGTCAAAATTTTCAACAAAGGGAAAAATTTCTTCAAGAGGCGTTTCCGGCAAAACAGCCAAGGCGCAAGACATCCTCAAGTCCCGCACTGTTGCGCAAGCGGATTTTATTTCCCCGCTTGGCACTGATTCAAAATGAAAAATTATTTTTTTAAAACCAGCGAGGCAGCAATCGAAAAAAAACGTTTTCGGATTTTGAACCATTAAATGCGCCTCCCATGAAAAAGCCGGATTTAAAACATCAAGATCGCCGGGCAAAACGGTTTTGTGCGGAGTAAAAATTCCATCCGAAAAATCCGCCTGTATATCCGTAACCTGCGGGATTTTCTCAATGGCAACCGACTTTGCCTTAAAGGCATCGATTCCCTCTTCTAAAATTGAAGGTATTATTGCCGGCAAGTTATTTCTCCAATTCGCTTATTTCTTCCAGGCGCCGCGAAAAGCGCGGCTCAGGCGAAAATTGCGCGCTGTTCCAAGCATCGAAAATTCGCACGGCTTCTTCCGGCGAAACATACTCTGAAGGAAGGCACAAAACATTGACATCGTCGTCGCGCTTTGCCGCAGCCGCGACTTCCGCATTCCAGCAGACGCCCGCGCGCACCCCTTTAAATTTATTTGCCGAAATGCACATTCCCTGGCCGCTTCGGCACAATAAAATTCCTTTTGCCGCATTCGCGCCAACATCGGCGTCCACATCGGCGCCAACGACGGCACCGCCATTGGCGCCATCGCCATCGCCAACACCAACATCAGCACCGGCAAATTTTACGCCGGCCTCTGTGCCGTCGACGGCTGCCGAGCCCGCCCTGTTTCCTGCGGCTTGCGAAATTTTTTCCGCTACTTTTGCAGCAAATTTCGGATAATCGTCTGCGAGATTATACGTCTTTGGGCCAAGGTCCTCAAATTCCAATCCCGCGCCCTGCAGATGCGCCACAAGACGCTCTTTTAATTCAAAACCGCCGTGGTCGGATGCAATATATATCATAAAATTAAATTAAAGACATTTTAACAAATTCATTTTTATCCAAGCTCGCGCCGCCGACAAGCAAACCGTCAATTTCCTTGAAAAGGAACTGCGCGGCATTGGCCGAATTCGTACTGCCTCCATAAAGGATTTTTTTGACGCCAAATTTTATCTTTATAAACATGCAAACGCGCTCGGCGTGTTCGGGCGTTGCCGGCTTGCCGGTGCCGATTGCCCAAACCGGCTCGTAGGCAACAAAGACCCTGGCGCAATCGGCGCCGCGCAAATCCGCGGACAATTGGCGCTGAATGTGCGCGAGCACATCTTCTTCTGCCATGCCTTTTTCCGCCCCAAAACCCGTGCACAAAAGAGGAGTAATTTTATTGTCGAGTGCTGCCTGCACTTTGCGGGAAATTTGTTCGTCCGTTTCGCCCAAGGCGCGCTTTTCCGAATGCCCGATTATGGCGTATTTCACATTATATGCCTTGAGCATTGGGCCGGAAATTTGCCCTGTGTGCGCGCCGCCATCTTCCCAAAAAATATCCTGCGAGCCCAAATCAAATTTGTGCTTTGCCGCTGCAAGCTCGGGAATATAAACAAACGGCGGGCAAATTATGATTTTTGATTTTTTACCCGAAGCGGCGGCTTCGGCCGCAGCCAAAGCCCGCGCGGCCTTTGCGCTACCCGGATTCATTTTCCAATTGGCAACCAAATACTTCATGAATTTATTTTAGGAAATAAGATTTATTTTAGAAAGCCCGCGGCTGTTTCCGGAGGCATGGGGTTAATTGGAATTCCTGTGGCATATTCAAAGCCGGCCCAAATTGTAATTCGCGGAAAAACAGTGATATGCCAGTGGTAGGACTGCTCCTCATATGCCAAGTGTTTGCTGCGCGCCGGCGGCATGGTGTGCAAATAAAAATTGAGCGGCGGATCGGAAAGCTTCAAGTAGAGCTGGCCCAAAACAACCTTCAAAATATATGCCAATTCCTGGATTTGCTCGGCGCCGATGTCCTCAAACCTGGAAAGGTGCTTTTTGGGGAGAATCCAGGATTCAAAAGGGCTGCGCGAAGCATAAGGGGCAATGACCAAAAAATTCTCACCGTTGATGATAACGCGTTCTTTTTGCGCGATTTCTTCTTTGATAATATCGCAATAAATGCAGGAGCCGCTTGCCCGATAATAATGGTAGCAGCCGAGCATTTCATCATGCAGCGTCTGCGGAACTATCGGCGTTGCCAAAATCTGATAATGCGGATGGATCAGCGAAGCGCCGGCATCTCGGCCGTGGTTGTGAAAAATTTGGATATAAGCGATGTCCGAGCGCTTGGACAAATCTATAATGCGCTGCTTGAAAACCTGCAAAGTCGCCTTGACTGTTTCGGTTGATTGCAAGGCAACCGGCTCGTTGTGCTTTCTGGTAATGATAACCTCGTGTTCGCCGTCTCCGGAACGGTTGACATAAAGCTCGTCAGCGCGGCGGGAAAGCGGCACATGCGAAAGCGCCTCGAATTTATTTTCTATTATCCGAATTTGCCAATTTTTTCCCTGCGGAAAACGCGCAATTTCCACATTTTTGGATTCATTGCCAGGGCAAAAAATGCAAGCAGGCACAACTTCGGCCAGGCCTTTTGACATCACGGCGCTGGTATTAAATTGTTCCGGGCGCTTGGCGCGGTTCGGCGCTATGAGCACCCAGTGCTTGGTAATCGGATTTTGCCTGAACTGGGACATGAATTAAAACGGATTAAAATTCAAGACAAAGGAATTAAACTCCGCGGAATGGCCTGAGAGGTAAAAATATTTTCCGGATGCGGATTTTACGACAGCCGCATTGATATAATCGGCGGAATGCGGTTCTTGCCCCAGGAAAATGGAATAAGAATCGCCGCTGCGGGTAAAATCGGTTTCCTTAACTATATTGAAAGCGCTTTTAATTTCTTTTTGCGTATTCGCGGTTGCGCTCTCAATGGAGATCGATTCCGAAGAATCCGAAGGATTTTCAAATGTTGTCGCGCCGCTGTTATCCCTTTCCAGCTGCCAGTTTGCGGGATAGCGCTGAAGGAATCCGTCCTGCTTGTCAACGTAAATTTTTTCCCGCTTCAGCGAGGGAAAAACAAACTGGGCATCCAGGTTTTGATTTGATATGGCTATGTAAAAAATCAGGGCAATGCCGGCAATAATGGCAACGGCAAAAAACCAGGCAAAATACCTGTTTTTAAAAATCACTTTATTCCTTTTTTTCTTCATTTTTGTTTTTAATTATTAATTAATTATTTTATTTTAAATCCGCGGCTTCGGGTTCCTGCCTGTTGCGTTTCAAATATGCTTCCAAAAAAATTTGCGCCGCAAGGCCGTCTATGTTTTTGTTTCGTCCCGAAATCTTTTCAGCCATTTTTGAACTTAAGCGCTCGTCGGCAAGCTCGATTTTCATTTCCGGAAATTCGCGCTCCAAGCGGCTTCTGAACTCCAAAACCTCGCCACTTTTCCTGGTTTCCTGCCCGCTTAAATTCAAAGGGAACCCCAATACTATTGTATCCGCTTCCCGTTCCCGCGCCAAATCCCGAAGTTTTGCGAAAAAATTTTTGTCATTTAGCCAAGTCCCGATCTCAAATGAGAATTTCCTTTCCAAATCGCTCGCAGCAAGACCCATTCTCTTTTCGCCGTAATCAATTGCCAGGACGCTTTTCATTTCTTCTCTCCGAGCGTCACGGCAACATCCATGGCTTTCCCGCCGCGCAGCACGCTCATATGTATAGTCTCCCCCGGATTAAAATTCTTCAAAACCTCGGTTAATGTATTGCGCGCATCTATTTTGGCGCCGTTTACGGAAATTATGATATCGCCGTCTTTGAGCCCTGCTTTGTCGGCAGCGCTCCCGGGAACAACCGCCGGCTCGGAAGAAGAATTAATGCCGTAATTGGAAGTAATCCAGGCGCCGTTGCCAACCGGCAAATTTTGCTGCTTTTGAATGTCCGGCGTAATCATAACGTAGCGCACTCCCAAGAAAGGTTTTATTATCTCTCCGTAACTGTCATAACTTTGCACGTCTTTTGCCGCATCATTGGAGGGAATCGCAAAGCCCACCAGCTGGCCCTGCTCGTCTATTGCGGTATTCACTCCTATAACCTGGCCTTGGATATCCAGAAGCGGGCCGCCGGAATTCCCCGGATTAATCGCCGCGTCTGTTTGAATAACGCCTTCAAGCTGTTCGGACGTGCCTTCGCCGCCCGCCGTAACGTTTCTGCCGATTCCGGAAACAATTCCCGTTGTCACCGTGTTACTGTACTCGCCAAGGGAATCACCAATCGCAATCACGCGCTGGCCAATTTGCAAATTTGAAGAATCCGCGAGCTGCAAAACCGGCGCGTTTTGAATATTGATTTTCACCAAAGCCAAATCGTTTATAGGATCGCGCGCAACAACGCTGGCATCATATTCTTTCCCGTCGCTGGTGATTACTGTATATTTTGCCTGCGTATCCGCAACAACATGCTTGTTGGTTAAGATCAAGCCGCTTGCAGTGATAAAAAATCCGCTGCCAGCGCCTACTTCCTGATAAGTTGGCTGGGCGTTGGAACCTTGCTGCTGCTGCCTGTTTTGAAAAAACGGGTCAAAGAAAAACGGGTTTGAAAACGGGTCGGAATTGTTGGCTTGTTGCAGATCCTTGGAAATAATTATGGAGACAACCGCTGGGCTGGCTTTTTTTACAACATTTATAATATCCGAATCCTCTTGGACACTGACGGTTTTTGCCGGCGCGCCCTTGGCGGCAAACATTCCGCCCGCAAACACAAATCCTCCGGCAAACCCGGCAACCGCTCCGGCCAAAATGCTAAGAATCAAAATGCTGAAAACTAATCCGCGCCCAAGCTTCATAATTTGGGTTTGGGCCTGAGTTTGTGGGGGCGTTTGAATCTGGGTTTTGGTGGGCGTTTCTGCCTGTTTCGATTTTCCCGGTGCTGTTGCTTTTTCTGCTTCTGTTTTTGTTTCCGGCGTTTCCGCTGCTGTTGCTTTTATTTTTGCTTCTGTTTTTGCTTCTGCCCCTGCTTGCGGCTTTTCCGCTTTCGTTTGATTTTCCCCGGCAAGCTTATTTTCCGCGTTTTCCGAAATGATATTGTTGGGATTATTATTGTCTTGCATGCATTAATGATAGCACAGGGATTCGAGCTGTTCAATAAGTTTTTCCAATACTTTAAAGCCGCTTTGCCAAAATTCCTTTCTCTCTATATCAAAGCCGAAAGTTTGCAAGGCCTGCGCAGGCGTTTTTGCACCGCCCAATGAAAGCAAGGTTTTGTAGTTTTCCACAAATCCTGGCGCGCCTTCTTTGTATTGTTCGTATAAAGAAAAAACCAACAAATTTCCGAATGCATAAGCATAGGTATAAAACGGGACCTCGAAGAAATGGATTATATACGACCACCATACAGAATAGTTTTCAGTGATGGTCACGCTGTCGCCGAACATTTCCCTTTGAATTTGCATCCAAAATTCATTTATTTTTTCCGCGGGGATCTCGCCGTTTTGCCGGACAAAATCATGCACTTTGCGTTCGAAAAAAAACATGGATATTTGGCGGGGAATCGTGGCAAAAATTATATCAATTTTCGCGGCAATCAAAGCAATCTGTTCTGCTTTAGTTTTGGCGGACGCAAGCAAATACTCAAATACCAGCATCTCGCCAAAGACGCTCGCCGTTTCCGCAAGCGCCAAGGGCGGATGCGCTACCAAAAAAGGATTCTTTTCGGCAAAACAATCGTGCACAGCGTGCCCCATCTCATGCGCAAGGGTTTCAACATCCCTCCCGCTGCCCGCATGGTTCAAAAGCACATACGGCAAATGCGGATGCGGCATGTGAGCGCAAAACGCGCCGGCGCGTTTGCCTTTGCGCGGGACGACATCAACATGCCCGGCAGCCAAAATATCCAAATAATATTTTTCGAATTCCGGATCAAACGCGTGGAATGCCGCCCGCACAACCTTGACCGCCTGCTCAAAAGTATATTTGCTTTCGCTCTTCTGCGGCAACGGAGCATACCTGTCATAATCGAAAAGGCGGTCTAACTTCAAAAGTTTCCTTTTGAGCTTGTAATATCTTGGAACCAGGCCAAAATGTTCCCGCGTTGCAGCAGCCAGCGCATCCACGCTCTTTTTACTCAAAGAATTTGCGGCATGCCTCTGCGATTCGGGATATGGCCAATTGCGCAATTTATCTTCCCGAGCTTTATTGAGCAAAATCATATTATATATGTGCGAAGAAACTTCTAAATTGCCTTTCAACGCGTTCGAAATCCCCTGCGCAGCAGCAATGCGCTCCTGCCTTTTAGGCGAATGGGAAAAATTTAAGGCCTCCTCTAAAGTAAGCTCCTTGATTTCTCCAAAACTGTTTTTTAATTTAATGCGCAGCGAGCTTTCCAGCTTTTCATGCAGCCGAATCCATCCGGCAGAAGAAGTGGTGGCTTTGATATTGATTATTTTCTCTTCGGCAAACGAAAGCTGGTATTTGCGATTTTCCAGTAAATCTTTGAAAAGGATATTGAATGGCCGCGCCTTTTTGCTTTTTGCAAACTCCGCGAGATTTTTATTCTTTCCCAGCTCAAGCGGAAAAAAGATTATATGGTTGCGTATTTCACTGCACTGCACCTGGACTTTTTGATTTAAGGAATTGATTTGTACATTTGCGCCGTCAACAGCAAAACTAAGCTCAGCAAAAGCCACGGGCAAACGTAGTTTTTCCTGGATTTTGCCGAATTCTTTTACTGCTGCGAGTGTCCGCGGTAATCCATAGGCAGCCACTTTGCCCTTATGTTCCTTTTCGAAATTTTCCGCGCGTTTTTCTAAAGCAGCCAAATCCTTAAATATCTTCGGATCATTCACGCCACTGTAAAGCTCCGAAAGATCCCAAGATTGGTTAAAATTTTTAGTTTTTTTCATACGGGTCCAACCCAATACCCCAATCTAATACCCCAATCTAAGGACACGATTGCGGTGTTTAGGCAAGTGTTTTAATAATATTTTAATTGAGTTTCCCTTATATATTGCATAAATATCCTTAGATTGGGGGTTTGGATTAGGGGTTTAGGTTGGGGGTTTGGGTTGGGGGTTTAGGTTGGGGTATTGGGTTGGACCCTTATTTTGTCAGGACTTCGGCGCCGGTTTTTGTAACAATAATAGTGTGCTCAAAATGTGCGGCAAGTGAATTGTCGGCAGTACAAATGGTCCAGCCGTCATCTTCAATAATTATAGAATATTTCCCTGCTGTGACCATGGGTTCAATGGCAATAACCATACGCTCTTTTAAAACCGCGCCCCTCCCGGGTTGGCCATACGAAGGCACTTGCGGCTCCTCATGAAGCTGGTAGCCAATTCCGTGGCCGACCAAATCCCGGACAACCGCAAAACCCTGCCCCTCTATATATTTCTGCGCGACATGGCCGATATCGCCTATGGTTCTGCCAGGACAAACCGCAGCAACCTGCAAATCGCGCGCTTTTTCCGTAACCTGTAAAAGCCGCTGCGCTTCCGCGGAAATTTTCCCGACCCCAACCGTTAAAGCCGTATCAGTGTACAGGCCTTTGTATTTCATGCCAATATCCAAGCTTACGATATCACCCTCGCGCAATATAATTTTTTTGGATGGAATGCCGTGGACAATTTCGGAATTTATGGATGTGCACAATGCCGCCGGAAAAGGGTTTCTCTTGTCGCCGTAATTTTTGAAAGCCGGGGTTCCGCCTGATTTCAAAATCTCTTTTTCAGCGAATTTATCAAGCTCGAAAGTGCTCACGCCGGCCAGCGCCAGGGCCGCGGTACGCCTGAGGATATCAGCCAAAATCGCTCCGCCTTCGCGGAGAAAATTAATTTCCTTTTCGTCTTTTATTAAACTCATTTATCTCCTTTTCTATTCTCCGGTAAACTTCGGCGCGGCTGCCGAGCCCGCTTATTTTCTTGAAGGCATAATGTCCGGCTAAAAATTTCAAAACCGCGGGGATGTGCACCCTGAAATATTCGACGCGGTTCTTCAACGCGGCAATATCATCATCGCTGCGGCGTATATATTTGCCGTTTATTTTTTCTTTTCGCTTGGAAATTCTGCTCAAGGCCTCGCCGTAAGGTATATGCAAATACAAAACCAGAACCGAATTTTTTGTCCTGCCGCTTTTTTGCATCCATTTGCGGACCAATCTGGCTTCCCCGAGCATTTTCGGATTGCCATCAAAAAGAATCCCCCTGTTTTTCGGCACGCTAAAAATTTGTTTTTTAAAATATTCCCGCGCAAAATTTGTGGGAAAGGGTTTGCCTAAATTATAAGTTCTACGCATGGCTTGCCTGATTTTTATGTAAACTGGATTTTTGCTCTTGGAATGCTGGGCAGTGCGCAAAAATTTTCCAAAATCAACGCTGTGCATCGGAAATTTGCGCATAATGCGCGCTGATTGGGTGGCTTTTCCAGAGGCCGGATCGCCCAAAAAAATCAAATTAAGCGCCGGCGCATCTTTGGCGGGCGCATTTTTAATTGCTCGGCGTTTTGGCATGCTCTATCTCCAGGCAATTATCTATTTGCTTTTCAACCTCAGGCACAGAAGGCCTGCCGTCGATGGTGAAAAAATCCGTTGTTGTTTTCAGATAATCCAAAACAGGCAAAGTTTCCCTCTCGTAAGTATCCAGGCGCCGCTCCACAGCTTCCTCGCTGGAATCGTCAACTCTGCGCACCATCACGCCGCCGCAACGCGCGCACGCGGCGGCGTCGTCTCCGGCATAAGTTTTCGGGGCTTTGCAGTTTTGGCATGAAAAACGCGTCAAGATTCTTTGAATGCCCGCGTCTCGCGGAAGATCTATAAAAATAGTTGCGATTGCGCCGCGGCCAAGGCGTTTTAAATCCGCGATCAAAAATTCCGCCTGATGGAGCATCCTTGGCACGCCGTCAAAAATTACCGGGGCGTCCGGCGAGAGTGTCGCAAGCTTCTCGGTAATTATTTTTTCCAAAATCTTGTCCGAAACAAGGTTGCCGCCATCAATGGTTTGCTTGATTTGGTCGCCGAATGCCGTCCCGCTTGCCGCAATCGTGCGCAAAACATAGCCCATTTCCACGTACTCTGCGCTTATTTTCGGTATCAACAGCCGGGCTTGGGTTCCTTTCCCGGAACCTTGCGGACCGATAAAAATAATTGCTTGGTATTTGAACATGGATCGAATATTTAAAAAATAATGCGAGCGGGAAATTTCCTGCTCTCAATCCATTTTAACATAAAAAATTTTTAGCGCCTATGCCTGGTAATCAATCATCTGCGCTTCGATGATTTTTATGGTTTCAATCACAACAGCCACCACAATCAGAAGACCGGTGCCTCCGATGCTCAACGCCTGGGAATTGCCGAATGCCTTTGTCATTAAAAACGGCAGGACAGCTATGACTGCCAGGAAGACGGCGCCGAACGTGGTTATGCGGTTCAAAATCCTGTAAAGAAATTCTATGGTCTGCCTGCCCGGGCGAATGCCGGGAATAAATCCGCCGTTCTTCTGGATATTTTCCGAAATATCTTCTGGGTTAAAAACAACCGCAGTATAAAAATAAGTGAATAAAACAACGAGAATAAAATAGAGCGTCGCGTAGAAGGTCTGGTTTTGGAAAAGCGTCACAGTGCTTTGCGCGAAATGCGCCAGCTTGGCCGATCTTGCGCTAAGCAAAAAATTGCCGATAAATGTCGGGAAAAGCATTACCGAGATAGCAAAAATGATAGGCATAACGCCTGCCTGGTTTACGCGCAAAGGCAAATGCGTATCAATGCCGCCGTAAGTTTTTGTGCCCTGCACTTTTTTAGCGTAAGAAACGGGTATATTACGCTGCGCCTCGGTAACAACAACAACGCCGACAATGGTGATTAAAGCCAGGGCCGCGAATCCGAGCAGGGTTGGCAATTTGGAAGGATCATACGGGGTAAAATACAAAAGGCGAATTTGATCCAGCGCCTGCGGCAAACGGGAAATTATTCCCGCAAAAATTATAAGAGAAATGCCGTTGCCGATTCCATATTCGGTAATAAGCTCGCCAAGCCACATCATCACCATGGTGCCCGTGGTGACGGCAAAAATTGTAGTGAACCATTGGAAAGGCGTAAATGCGCCAAGCGCGCCGGCGCCCGAACCCAATGTGCCGGACTGCAATAGGCGGATGGTTCCAAAGGCCTGCAATGCAGCCAAAGGAATCGTCAGGTAGCGCGTATATTGGTTGAGCTTCTCCCGGCCGGCTTCGCCTTCTTCTTTTTGCATTTCCTGGAAGCGCGGCACAATAACCGTAAGGAGCTGGATAATAATTGAAGAGGTGATATACGGGGCAACGCCGATCATTGCAATGGAAAGGTTGGAAAGCCCGCCGCCGGAAAAAATGTCCAAGAGGTTGGCAAAAGCGTTCTGGTTGAAAAAGTTGCGCAGATTCGCAATATTCACTCCCGGAATCGGGATATGCGCTAAAATTCTGGTCAAAACCAAAAGACCCACCATAATCAATATTTTATTGCGAAGGCCTTTTGTCTTCCAAATTAAAGCGATTTTGTTCATGAGAGTTTGCCGCCGGCTTTTTCTATCGCGGCTTTTGCGCCCGCGGAAGCAGGCACCTGAATTTCGAGTTTGCGCTTGATTTCGCCGCCTGCCAAAATTTTAACAGGACCTTTTTGCCTGATAATATTTTTTTTCAGCAACGATTCAATATTCACCACTTCGCCGTCCGAAAATTTATTCAACTGGGACAGCAAAATTGTCGCGGCTTTTGGATGAGGACTTTTAAATCCCCGCAGTTTCGGCATTTGGCGAATAAGCGGCTGCCTGCCGCCTTCAAAGCCGGGCCTGGAATTGCCGCTTTTGCGCGCGCGCTGGCCCTTGATGCCGCGCGTGGAGAAAGTGCCATGGCCCGAGCCCAAGCCCCTGCCAACCACTTTTCTGCGCTTGCGCGACCCTTTATAAACTTTTAATCCGTGCAATTTTATCATGCTTTTAATCTTTCTTTAATTTCAGCGACGCTTTTCATTTTACCGAATGCCGTAAAAAGCGCCTTGACATTATTCACCTTATTGGATGATCCCTGCATTTTGCTGAGGATATTTTTTACACCCGCAAGCTCCAAAACGCCGCGCAAAGCCCCGCCGGCAATAATTCCTGTCCCGGGTGCAGCCGGCAAAAGCAGAATCCTGCTGGATTTGTATTTCATATGTACTTTATGCGGGATAGTATCATTTTGCAAAGGCACGACAACCATGCTCTTTTTCGCGGCATTCACTGCTTTGTTCACGGCTTCCGAAACATCAGTGCCTTTACGCAAACCCATGCCGACTTTGCCGCGCCTGTCCCCAATAACAACCAGGGCGCGGAAGCGCATTCTTTTGCCGCCGGCAACAACGCGGGTCACGCGCTTGATTTCAATCACTTTCTGGTCAAAATCGCGTCTTGCACCTTCCCGCTGGCCTCTTTCACCTTTATGTTCTCTTCTTATCATAAAATTCTTAAAATTATATTAAAATTTCAATCCCGCTGACCTGGCGGCTTCTGCCAATGCTTTTACCCTGCCATGATACTGATAACCGCCCCTGTCAAAAACAACTTCGGAAATATTTTTTTCCAATGCTTTTTTGGCAACCAGTTCGCCCACCTGCGCCGATTTTTCAGTTTTCTTGGTCTGCTTGGCGCCGGCTTTCAACTCTGCGCTTGACGCGGAAACCAAGGTTTTTCCGATTTGATCATCAATTATTTGCGCGTAAATGTGCTGGTTCGCGCGGAAAACCGCAAGGCGCGGACACGCCGACGTCCCGAATATCTTGGAACGCACCCTTGCGTGCCTTCTTTGCTTTTTCTGATTTTTTTTCTTCAAATTGTTCATAGTAGTTGATAATTGGTAGATGGTAGTTGATAGTTGGGGGTTGATAGATGGTAGTTAATAGTTGGTGAGCGGCGGTAGTTGGTATATGGTAGTTGGTAGTTGATAGATGGTAGTTAGGACTTAGTAGGTGATAGATGGTAGTTGATTGCCTATTTGCCGCCAACCGCTTTCATTACTTTCCCGGCTTTGCGCCTAATGGTTTCATCAATATATTTTATGCCCTTGCCTTTATACGGTTCCGGCTTTTTTAATCCGCGGATCTTGGCGGCAAATTCACCCACAAGCTGCTTGTCTATTCCGCTGATGGTGATGATATTTTTTTCTATGGCCGCGGTAATGCCTTTTGGCACCCGAACTTCAACTGGATGCGAAAAACCCAAACTTAATGTAATTTTATCGCCTGCCACTGCGCCGCGAAAACCCACGCCGTTGATTTCCAATTTTTTTTCAAACCCGGAAGTCGCGCCTAGAACGGCATTGGCAATAAGCGAACGGGTTAATCCCCACAAGGATTTCTCCAGTTTGTTTTCCGTATGCTCAACATCCACTGTGATTTGCTTTTCGGCAATGTTTACATGAACTTTCGGATGCACCAAAACCGCCACGCTGCCTTTGGGCCCTGTGACAACCAATGATAAATCCTTGAGTTCGGCCTTCACGCCGCTTGGGAGAACAACAATTTTTTTTCCAATTCTTGACATATGTTTAAAAACTATCGTTAATTTACCAGGACGATTTCACAATTCCAGGGATTTCTCCTTTGGAAGCAAGCTCGCGGAAACAAATTCTGCACAAATCGAAATCGCGCATATAGCCGCGATTGCGGCCGCATTTCCAGCACCGCCTGACAACCCTGGTCTTAAATTTGGGGTTGATCCGCGATCTTTTCGCTTTTGCAATTAATGATTTCTTGGCCATGTTAGTTGGTAGTTAATAGATGGTAGTTGATAGATGATAGTTGGCAGATGATAGTTGGTAGTTGGAAGTTGGTAGGTGGGAATTAAGAGTTAAGGTTACCATAATTGGCAAATTACTTCGCCGCCATACTTTTCCTTACGGGCTTTGCGGTCTGTCATCAATCCCTTTGAAGTGGAGAGTATTGTTATGCCAAGCCCTCCGTTTGATTTTGGGATTTCAGAAACCGGAACGTAAATTCTCTGCCCCGGCTTACTGATTCTCTTTATGCCCATTATAATCGCACCTCCGTCTTTATCATACTTTAGCTTTACCTCCAATTGCTTAAACGAGCCGCTTTCGCGCACAGCCACTCCGGAAATATAACCCTCTTCGAGCATGATGTCCGCGAGGCCGTGCTTCAGCTTGGAATACGGCATAATTGCCTCTGCTTTTTTGGCAGCTGCCGCATTTCGTATTCTTGTTAACATGTCTGAAATTGGATCGGTAAACATAAATTGGTGGTTAGTGATTGATAGTTAGTAGTTAGTAGTTGGTAGTTGGTAGTTGGTAGATAATAGTTGGTAGATAGTAGTTGGGAGTTGGGAGTTGATAGGTGGGAGTTGGGAGTTGGAAACAGGCATTGGGGTTAATCGGCAAAAGGAAAGCCCAGGGATTTTAAGAGTTCTTTGCCTCTTTCATTGTTGCCAGCATTTGTGGCAACGGAAATCTCAAATCCAAACGTATGCTCAATGCTTTCTTCGGAAATTTCCGGAAAAACAAGCTGTTCCTTAATGCCGAGATTATAATTGCCGCGGCCGTCAAAACCCTTTGCGCTGATGCCTCGGAAATCGCGTACGCGCGGAAGGGTAATATTCACAAGCTTATCCAGGAAATCGTACATTCTTTGCCCGCGCAAGGTAACTGTTACGCCAATAACTTGCCCTTCGCGGATCTTAAACCCGGCGATTGATTTGCGTGCAATGGTCTTAACGGGCTGCTGGCCGGTAATGGTTTTTAAATCTGCGATAATCGCATCCAAATATTTGGGGTCTTTCAAAGTTTTGCCAACGCCGGCATTAATAACCACCTTAAGCACTTTCGGCACTGCCATGGAATTTTCCAAAGCAAATTTCTTTTTAAGCGCAGGCCTTACTTCCTTATGATATTTTTCTTTAAGTCGTTGCATGGTTTTATATCGCCTTTCCGCATTTTTTGCAAATTCTCTGCTTGGCGCCGTTTTCCAAAAAATTATGCGCCACTCTGGTTGGCTTATTGCAGCTGGGGCAGAGCAAGATCAGCTTCGAACAAAGCATTGGAGCCGGAAAAGAAATCTTCTGCCCTGCCTGGGTTCCTGTTGTGCCGATTGTCGCTTTTTTAAATTTGTGATGGATGTTCAGACCTTCCACAACAACTTTTCTGTTTTTGCGGTCAACTTCAATTATCTTTCCTGTTTTGCCTTTGTCTTTGCCCTGCAAAACTGAAACCGTATCGCCTTTTTTAAAATTTAGATTGTTCATAAACTTATATAATTTCGAAATTGGAATCAAGCATTTAAATAACCTCCGGCGCCAAACTGATAATTTTTGTGAAACCCTTGTCGCGAAGCTCTCTTGGAATCGGCCCGAAAATGCGCGTGCCTTTTGGCTCCAAGCTGTTTTTATCCACCAAAACCCCGGCATTATCGTCGAAACGGATGTAAGAGCCGTCTTTTCTGCGCACTTCTTTGCGCGTGCGCACTATCACGGCATAAACTTTATCGCCTTTTTTCACTTGGCCCTTTGGAGCCGCTTCTTTCACCGAGCAGGCAACCACATCTCCAAGCCGCGCAAACCTGTTGGAATTTTTCCCGTTCACGGAAAATACCCCGACGATTTTCGCGCCTGTGTTATCTGCAATTTTAAGCCATGATCGTACTTGTAGCATATAATATTATACTTTTCTTAAAACCTTAAAATGCTTGTCTTTCGAGATCGGCCGCACTTCCTGAATTTCCACTTTATCTCCGAGGTGGAACCGGTTATCTTCATCGTGCGCCTTAAATTTCTTGGAAACCTTATAGGTTTTCTTGTATTTCGGATGCATTCTGACACTATCAACCCTCACAACAACGGTCTTATCCATCTTGTCCGAAACAATTATTCCGGTTTTTATTCTTCTGATTTTTTCCATATTATTAATTGGCTAATTCCCTCTCCCTCAAAAGCGTCAAAATTTTGGCAATATCTTTTTTTATAGCCCAGACCTCTTTCACATTTTTGGCCTCTTGGGAAAGAATTTTAAACCGCATTGCCCTGGTTTTTTCACGCAACATCTCAAGATCGCTCCTAAGTTCGGCATCGGTTTTTAACCTAAGTTCCTTAATTTTCATATTATTGCCCGTCCTTGGTTATAAATTTGGTTTTAACCGGAAGCTTATAAGATGCCAGGCGCATTGCTTCTTTTGCCAGAATTTCCGCCACGCCGTCCATTTCAAACAATATTTTGCCTTTCTTCACAACTGCCACAAAGTGGTCGACAGCGCCTTTGCCGGTGCCCATCGGGGATTCGTTGCCATGCACGGTTACCGGTTTGTCCGCAAAAACGCGTATCCAAATTTTTCCGCCCCTCTGTATATACCTTGTCATTGCGCGCCGCGCCGCTTCTATTTGCTTTGCAGTGAGCCAGGAATTTTCAGTGGACTTGAGCGCGAAACTGCCAAAAGCAATGCTGTTGCCTGCCATGGATTTGCCTTTGGTGTGGCCTCGATGATGTTTGCGATGTTTGAGCTTCTTTGGTATTAACATATAAATAAATTCAAAATAGGATTTGTAAAATTATTCCTTGCGGCCTTTGGATGCAAATCCCGGGCGCGCAAAAGGCCTTTCTTCCCGCTTATCATTCTTTTCAAAAATTTCCCCTTTGTTTATCCAGACCTTCACTCCAATCGTGCCGAAAGTTGTAAAAGCGGTGGCGCGGGCAAAATCTATGTTTGACCTTAAAGTATGCAAAGGGAGTTTGCCCTGGGTAAGCCATTCGGTGCGCGCAATATCGGCACCGCCCAAGCGCCCGCCTATGGCGATTTTTATTCCTTTTGCGCCGGCATTCATAACCTGCTCTATCGATTGCTTCATAAGCCGCCTGTGCGACGCCCGTTTTTCAAGTGATTCCGCAATATTCTGGGCAATAACAGCTGCCTGCAAATTGACATCGCGCACTTCTTCTATGTTAATTTTAATTTCCTTTTTAAAATTGACGGCCTTCTTTAACTTCTTTTTAAGATCTTCTATTCCGGCGCCGGATTTTCCTATAATCATGCCCGGCTTTGTGGATTTGATGATCACCGTGAGCGCGCCGTCATTCAGGCGCTCAATGTCTATCCTTACGATTCCCGCTTTTTTCAGTTCTTTCAGTAAAAACTCGCGAATAAGGACATCCTGCTGCAAAGTGCGCGCGAAATTATTCTTCGAAAACCACCTGGATTTCCAAGTATCTGTAATATTCAAACGCAAGCTTGTTGGTGAAATTTTATGTCCCATTGTAATTAGAGTTTAAAATGTTGATCCTGGCCGGAGCGGGCTAACTTCCGCTCTTCCTGTTAAATAATCTTCGCTTTTGCATGGCCTTGCTCTCTTTCATCTGCTTTCCGGTTTTCTGAATTTCCGAATGTTGTATCTTCCCTTTTTCAGCCGCTGCTTTTTGGCCTTGGGCTTCGGGCAAGCCCTCTTCTTTGACAGCCAGCTCGGGCTTGGATTTACTTTGCGCAAATATGGCCTTGCGCTTTTTAGCGCCCATGCCAGTGCGCTCTTCAAGAATAACATGCAAATGGCTTGTTGGCCTGCGAATTTCAGTGGCCCTGCCCTGCGCGCGCGGCATGTATCTTTTCAGCTTGGGCCCGCCGTCGCAGGTAATGGTTTTGATATACAAATTTTCTTTCTTCAATTTAAAATTGTTTTCGGCATTGGCCATTGCGGAGAGAACGACATCAGCCACATATTTTGCCGCTTTCTTATTTGTAAAGCGCAGCTGGCCGAGCGCTTCCTGCGCCCACATGCCCTTAACCAAATTTGTGACCAAGCGCATTTTGCGCGGGCTAATTCTAAGGTAGCGCGCATGGGCTGCCGCTGTTCTTGGAATATTCTGTTGTGCCGTTGTCTTAGCCATAAAAATTGATAGTTAGTAGTTGGTAGTTAATAGGTGACAGTTAATAGGTGGCAGTTGGTAGGCGAAATCGCCATAACTATTAACTATTAACTACCAACTACTAACTATCAGCTATTTTTCATTTTTTCTCGGTTGATTCTTTGGCGGCCGCAAGTTTTTGCTTTTCAGCTTCTGCCGCTGCGGCTTCCTGCTCTTTTGCCATCTTGCCGCCGTGCCTTATGAACTTGCGCGTTATCGCAAATTCGCCAAGCTTATGGCCAACCATGTTTTCCGTAACATAAACCTGCACGAAGGTTTTGCCGTTATGAACCTCAAAAGTAAAGCCGACCATTTCGGGAGCAATGGTGCAATCCCTTTGCCAAGTTTTAAATTTGGCTCCGGATTTTGCCGACATGACTCTTTTTAAAAGCCGTTCGTCAACATATGGACCTTTTTTAAGTGATCTGGACATCGTCGTAATTAATGATTATTTAATGCGGCGCTTAACAATAAATTTATTCGATGCTTTTTTCTTATTTCTTGTCTTCACTCCAAGGGCATGCTTGCCCCATGGGGTTTTCGGATATTTCATGCCGATAGGGTTGTGGCCTTCGCCGCCTCCGTGCGGATGGTCAACCGGATTCATGGCTTTGCCTCGGACTGTTGGGCGCCAACCCATAAGGCGCACTCTTCCGGCCTTTCCGATCCTGACATTTTCCCAGTCAATATTGGAAACCTGCCCAACGGTTGCCATGGAATTTTCCGGCACCCTCCTTATTTCTCCGCTCGGCAATTTCAACAGCGCATAACCGCCTTCAACCGCCTGCAAAATCGCATAACTTCCGGCACTGCGCGCGATTGTGCCCCTGCCTCCGGGAATCAATTCTATATCGTGCACTGTCGTGCCCACCGGAACCGCGCCAATCTGCATCCTGTTGCCTATCTTGGCATCAGCCCTTTTGCTGGCAATTATCGTGTCTCCGATTTTCAACCCATGCGGTGCAATTATATACCTTTTCTCGCCGTCCTTGTAAGAAACCAAAGAAATGAAAGATGATCTTCCCGGCGCATACTCAACCGAAAGGATCTTTGCGGGTATATCGAGCTTGTCTGCGCGCGAATTATCAACCGCGCGGATAATTTTTTTAAAGCCGCCGCCCCTGTGGCGCACAGTTATCTTTCCTGAAAAATTCCTGCCCGCATTTTTTGCCTTGGAAAGCAAAAGGCGTTTCGGTGCTTTAGCTCTTTCGGATAAAACAGAATAATCGGTTACCGAATGTATCCTTCTGCCGTTTGACGTTGGTTTATAAACTTTTACTGCCATATTACCTTTCCAGTCCTTGTATTATTTCGCCTTTTCTCAGAGTGACGACCGCCTTTTTCCACGGAGAAGTTCTACTGGTAATTCTCCCGAAATTCTTTGGCTT
>JAJZOG010000012.1 GCA_021811585.1 bacterium | reverse complement strand
GTGGCAGTGATGTGACCAATCTCGTTGTAAAAAACAATATGTTGATCGTCTCGCCCAAGCTTTCGCAATAATTACGCTATTATTACACATTCCTACTTATTTGTCCAGAATTTGTATAAAAGCGCCTCTGATTAAAATGGAACAAGAGTGAGACAACGCTCTACTCGTCATGAAAAGACACTTCGTTGATCGTCTCACCCTTGTTTGGATTTCGGGATGTTGCGCACGTCCCGAAAATTTATAACCCTCTTAATAATTGTATGATGGCTGACGGACAGGGCTCTGTTCGTTTTAAACAAAAAGCGGATCGTCCGTCAAAGAAGAGTGAAAAATTCGAATTTCAATGCGGGCCAAGAAGTGGCGAGACACAGACATGTTCGTCAAAAAGGACAGGATTATTCTCGTCTCGTCCTATGGCTTTCCCCACATCTAAATCGTTCTTTTCACATCCCCTCTCCACAAATTTTATTATGAAAATAAAATCTCTGAACAAGGGGTGAGACAAATCTGCTTTCGTCATAAAAAACAAACGATGGCTCGTCTCACCCTTTGGGATATTTTTTCAATCGTCTCTAAAGACAATTCGAATTGCGTCCCAAAAACCATGAAGCAGAACGAGACAGCAAAAATCGTCATGAGAGACAACTGCATAATCGTCTCGCCCTTGCTTCGAGATAATACCTCCTTCAATCATTGCAAGTAAAATCTCTGATGCGGGGTGAGACAGGCCTAAAATCGTCATAAAAAACAATTATATTTTCGTCTCGCCCCGCGGTTTTTTGCTAATAAGTATGCTGATTATTTCACATTTTTGCTTATTTGTCCAGGATATTCACAAAAGCAATTCCGCTATTTTAGTTCTTTCAAAAACTCTTCTTCTCCCCAAATTTCCACGCCCAGGCCTTGCGCCTTGGAAAGCTTGGATCCCGGGTCTGCCCCGGCAATAACATAATCGGTTTCTTTGGAAACGGATTCGCTGACATGCCCGCCCAGCGCTTTTATTTTCTTTTTAGCTTCCTCGCGCGACATCGCCGAAAGCGTGCCGGTTAAAACAAATTTTTTGCCCGCGAATTTCCCGGATGCCGCGCGCCGCGTTTGCGGCAGAATTTCCACGCCGTTTGCAAAAAGCTTACCAACAAATTTCAAATTTTCTTTTTTGTGAAAAAAATCATAAACGCTCCTGGCAATTACCCCTCCGATATTGGGCAGCGCGTTTAGCTGCTCAAGCGAAGCGCTCTGCAATTTCGCGAAACTTCCGAAGTGCCCGGCAAGATCCTCGGAAGTTTGCTCGCCAACATGCAAAATTCCCAAAGCGTAAATAAACCGCGCCAACGAAGGCCTGCGATGCTCTTTTACGGAATTAATGATATTCTCCGCGCTCTTCTCCCCAAAACGTTCCATGCCGGCAATATCTTCCTTTTTCAATATGAAGAGATCCGCGGCGTCGGAAATAAGGCCGTCCTCCTTGAAACGGTCCAAAATTTTCGGCCCCACTGCCATAATTTCAAAAGCATTTACAAAGTGCTGCATGGCGCGCAAATTTTTTGCCGTGCAATCCGGATTGACGCAGTAATAAACAACGGATTTCCCGGCTGGCTTGCCGTTTGCCGCTCTATTATTTTCGCCGCTTGCCGCTGCCGTGCTTTCGCCGCTTTTTTCGCCGATGATCCTTTTTTCAACCCTGCCGCCGCAAACAGGGCAGGCCTGCGGCATTTTAAATTTTTTTTCTTTGCCGGTGCGCATTTTCGGCAGGACTTCGACAACTTCAGGAATGACATCTCCGGCTTTTTGAATGACAACAGTGTCGCCAATGCGGACATCCAGCCGCTCTATCTGATCCATATTGTGCAGCGTGGCTTTGGCTATCACCGAGCCCGCAACCGCGGTCGGCTCAAAAACCGCCAAAGGCGTAAGCGCGCCGGTACGGCCGACATTTACCAGGATATTTTTCACCAATGTCGTTGCGCGTTCGGCAGGATATTTGTAAGCAATGGCATAACGCGGAGCTTTGCCGATTACTCCCAGCTCCTTTTGCAAATCAATTTCATTTACAGTGATAACCACCCCGTCAGTGCCGAAAGGCAGGCCTTCGCGCACGCGGGCGGTTTCTGCGATAAATTCCAAAACCTCTCCCATATTTTTGCAAAGCCGCTCGCGGGCATATGTTTTGAAACCAAACTTTTTCAAGAGCTTGTGCTTGTTTTCATGAGTCGGCGCTTCCGGCAAACCAGTCGGCAAATCCCAGGCCATGAAATCAAGCTTGCGCTGCGCCGAAATTTTCGGATCCAGCTGGCGAATGGAACCTGCCGCGGCGTTGCGCGGATTCGCGAAAACCGGTTTGCCTTCTTTTTCATTTTTCGCGTTTAATTCTTGCCAAACCTTTTTCGTCATGATGCATTCGCCGCGGATTTCCAGCGCGCGCTTCTCGGATATTGAAAGCGGCACGGCATAAATTGTCTTGACGTTCTGCGTGACGTCTTCGCCAATGGAGCCGTCGCCGCGCGTGCCGGCGCGGATCAAAATCCCGTTTTCGTATTCCAGAGAAATTGAAAGGCCGTCGTATTTTAATTCGCAATAAAATTCCAAAGCGCCGGCGGAATTTTTTTTTATGAAATTCCCTCCTGCCTCTTTCAAAATTTTTACGCAGCGCTTCTCCCAGGCGCGCAATTCTTCCTCGGAAAATGCGTTATTGAGAGAAAGCATTGGCAGCGCATGAGGCACTTTGATAAATTTTTCCAGCGGCTTTCCGCCAACCCGCTGGGTTGGAGAATTTTGGCTTTGAAACTGCGGATACTTGTTTTCAAGCTCCAAAAGTTCGCGCGTCAACGATTCATAAACCTCTTCGGTTACAGAAGGGTCGTTTAAAACATGGTATTTATAGCGCAATTCATCAATCTGCGAACGCAGATTTGCTATCCGTTTTTGAATTTCCTGCTTATCCATTGCCTAAATAATTTATGATTATCATTAATTTTATTTTAACATGCTATCCCAAGGTTTTCCACAGCTTTACAACAGACGTTTTCTTCCTTATTATTAAGATAAAGAAAAGATTCGGCATGCCTAAAGCAAAACAAAAAATTAAATTATCGGAAAATCTGCAAATGGGAGTTGCCGGCCCTGCTTCGCAAGGCAAAATGCTTAAAATCGGGGGTGCAATCTTCATAATTGCATCGCTGGTTTTGGCGGCAAACATACTCAGGACATTGAAAACAGTGCCGCAAAACGCGGCAGTGCAGGCATCGGGGCAGGTTTTGGGGGCTTTTGACCAAACAACCCAAATAAAAACCGTGAACTACACGGTTGAGCGCGGTGACACGCTATTTAATATAGCTGCTGCGCAAGGAATTGATTGGTCTGTGATCGCAACTATGAACAACCTTAAGGCGCCGTATGCGCTAAAGCCGGGTATGTCCTTAAAACTGCCGTCCCAGAATTAAAATAAAATTAAAAACAAAAGCTAAAGTCCCGAGATCTCGGGACTTTTTTATTGCGGTAATCTGGTTTCCACTTTTCTGGTTACATTGCCGCTGGTGCCTGTGGTTAGTATTAAAATTGTCCCCGACGGCAGGCCGACATTCCCATTTGTGTTCGTATCTGAAATACTAAATATCGAGGCTTCGTTGCCGTTTAAAATTGTAATTTCATATTGTTTAGTCGGGTCCAAAGAACCGCTGTTCCATTGCTGCCCGTTATTTATAGTCGTGCTGCTGATATCGGGCGATGTTGCGCAGCTGATAACATCATAACTGCAAAGGTTTACGGTGGCACTATTGCCGCTGACCATTTCTATGGAAACGCTTGTATATCCCGGCGACCCGGTTTGGGGAGGCACCGGATTGTACAAAAAATAATCCTGCTCCGCATTTGCCTGCACATCCGCGGTTGTCGGGTTGGGTAAAAAATAATTGGCGCACGAAGACAAGCTTGTGTTGTTGGAAAGCGCTGCAGTGGTCGGTGCGGCGCAATTTGCTGAAAGCGTACCCACGTTTCTTATCTGAAAAAACAGACCCAATTCAGCGCCGGCTTCAGCGGCAGTAATGGCCGGCTCGGTTGTGATAAGTTCGCCGGACGCGCGTATTTCATTTATGATAATTGTGCCGATGCTTAAAACCACCACGATCATGGATGCCAAAATAAGCAAAGTCATCAGCAAAGTTACACCCTGCTGGCTTTCTCGACGGCCTTCGCGCCGATCCCGGCGGTTTTCTTGCCGATAGCGGTTTTCTTGCCCTTGGCTTTTAAATTTCTTTTTTAATTCTTTATGGGCCATATTGCAACATTGATATGCTTGTTTCAAAAGGCATTATGATGCTGTTTTGTCCGTTGCTGTATTCGATAGAGCCGATCATGGTAACCACGGGCTGAACCTGGGAACAGGATTTGTTATTATAAGGATCGCACGCCGGATTGATATTAAAAACAAATGAGTTGACGCTGATGCCCGGAATATCCAGCGGCTGCTTGGCATAATTATTTTTGATTAGCCACAAATAGGGTCCGCTGCCGCTTATATTTCCGGCGGCATCGCCCAAATAAAAACATTCGGCATCGCCATCAACATTGGTTATCTCCAAGCTGTTTGAAGATGCCGAAGGCGATCCGCACGGCGAAGTATACGGCCCATTATAATCCAGCGTGGAATTGCGGATCTCCTTGCTTAAAAATTCCGATAAAAACCTGGAGTCCTCCGCAGCCGTCCGGATGGTATCTGTTTTTCGGTTTAATTTCAAACTGGACATATAAAGGCCGACGACAGCGGAAACAACCAGGACAAAAAGGAAGGTGGCGACAATCTCCTCCATAAGCGTAAATCCGAGCTCTGTTTTTTTTATTCGCATTAGTAATCCCTCCAATTCGTCAAATACATTTGCAAAATAATTTTGCAGCTGGGCAAAAGGGTCGCGGGGTTTGAGGTCTGCGGACAATGCTGGTCATACCACCAAACGGTTGTTGTCACCACCAGGCGCGGATTATTTGCTATGTTAAAAGGCGCGGAAAAATCCTGGACAATATTGACCATGCGCGAATAAATGGAAGCCATGGCGCCGCTTGTTTTTACATTGGAATAATTGCCTGTCGACGGATCGTAATACAAAATATAATTCAGCGGGCTCGCCGCAAGGTTCCAGGAATTTGTTGCCGGAGAATAATCCACGGCATAATTCACTCCGGCTTTTCCGGCGGACGCGGAACCCAAAACATAAGTTTTGCTCAGCCAATTATTATAGCAATATTGGTTTCCCGCGGCTTGGGAAAATTCCGCGGAGCAATCAACCAAAGTATCGTCAAGCCAATTCGTATCCCGCATATTTTTCACGGCTTCCATGGATTGGCGCGCCAAAGCCGTGGCAAAAATCTGTTTGCTGGAAGCATCTGTGTACCTAAACGAATATTTTGCCAGCGCGAGCGCCGAAACAACGCCGGTGATCAAAATAAAAATTGCCACCACTGTTTCAATCAGCGTTTGCCCTGTTTGATTTCCCTTGGCAGCAATTTCCATTGTTGCTCCTTAAATTATGGCTTAACTTCGTGCTCAATCGGGCTCTTGCTGCCGTTATAGAAAACAATATAGCCGGTATCCACATTGCACCCCGTGGAAAACGAGGAATCGCCTTGCCCCACGCAGCCGCTGTTATAAGGCCCTGTTTTGCCGTTTGTGCTGTAAATAAATACTGCTTGGTTCCTGAATCTCTGCAGCTGCTGGCTAGATCCCGACGGAGTTGCAACAGTAGCGTCAAAAGTTAAAATATCATTTGAACCCGGCCCAATGTTTGGCAAATTTTTATTGAAATTAATGATATCGCCGCAAATAGTTATGGGCGCATTGCTGCCGCAATTCCCCGCCCCGCCCAAAGCCGAACCATTCACTTTAAAATTGCCGGGATTAGTGAGGTTGGTTAATGTATCCTGAACCTGTATGTTTGTGGCTGTCAAATTGCCGCGGTTGCAGATATCAATGCTAAAACTCGCAGTATCTCCATTTGCAATTGTCTGGGCATTGGCGCTCTGGTTGCCTATGCAAGTGGAATTGTAAGCATAATTTTTATTATTTATCTGCGTAACCACTTTATCGCTCAAGCTAAAATCCGCCTGGCATTGCGTCGGGCTTATGCCTGTATTTGGCGTGAACTCGACTACAGCAGAAACACCGTATGGATTTACCGCCTGAATCCAATAATAATACATTGAGCTCGGCACAACTCCGGGATAAGAATCGGTAAATGTCAAAGAGGTTACGTTTTGCCAGACACTCCCCGGCTGCGAATTGGAAGTATTCTTGTAAAGATTATATGATGACGTGTTTCCGCCGTTCCCCCAACTTAATAATATTGTGCCGCAGGCAACCGAAGAATCCGTATTTGTATTATAGGCGGCTGGGCCGGATGCTCCGCCGGGGCTGCTGCCCCAAGTTGGGTTATTAGGCAAATCATAGAAAGCGGAGTTAAAAGTTATTGTGTCTCCGGGATTTATACACGATTGCGATTGTGCAGGAGTATAGATCGGCTGGGTTGAGGAAGGCATTGGCGGGCTGGTTAAAGTTGCGGACGTGCTCGCGCTAATAATCCAGCTGTTCCCGGGCGTAACTTCCCACGTTTGGTTTGTGCTTGAAGGGCCTAAAACCTGCGGGCCGGAAAGCGTGTAACTATATCCCGGCGGGGTTGTGTTCGGCTGGTTATTATAGCTTGAAGTGACCTCAATATAACAAGGCGCTCCCACATAAACCGTTGTGGTTGCTGTGGGCGAATTTCCAGGACCAGCGCCGTTCTGAGAAGCATTAATTGTAAATACAGTATTTGAAGTTAGGTTGCTGGTTGTTCCAGGTCCTTGCAATGAAGTTGAATTGGAAACCGTTGCGCCATTATTCCCCGTAATGGAAACAGTATCACAATTTGATGTGCTCCAATTTAAAGTGGTTGAAGAGTTGTTGGGGATTGGGCTGGAAGAACTCGCGCCTGAAGATGGGTAGAAAGAATTTGATGGAATCGTACACGCGCCTCGGACATAAACAGTAATCGTTGCAGATGGGTTATATCCGCCCCCACCGCTTGCGGTTAGGGTAAATGTGGTTGTGGAAGTTAGGTTGCTGGTTGTTCCTGGTCCTTGCAATGAAGTTGAATTGGAAACCGTTGCGCCGGTGTTGGAAGTAATTGATGCGCTGGAACAATTTGAACTACCCCAATTTAAAGTGGTTGAAGTGTCGTTGGGGATGGGGCTGCTGGAAGAGGTTCCGGAACTGGCAGAAAAATTATTTATAACGCAAGGAGAATTGATAGTGTACGTCACATTTATTGTCTGCGGAGAAATTGAACCATTACTCGGATTGATCGTAAAACTGGCGTAATAAGTGCCTGGATTAGACAGCGTATTTACAGTTAATGTAATGGTGCTGGATTGCTTTGGCGCCAATGGCCCGCCATTTGGAGGATTGATATTCAGCCAGCCGGATGATCCTGTAGAATACGATACAGATGACGTTGTCCAAATAGCAGAATCTCCGCCCAATGGTGTATTATTCGTAATTGTAACTGGGTTACTTGAAGGTGTTGAAGATTGATTTGGATAAGCGCTAAAAGAACAGGTTGTACACGCAAACGCCTTGTGTCCGCTCAAGCAGAAAAGGCCCAAGGCCACGAAAACCCCTGCCGCTAAATATAAATGGCTTAACCTAATTTTCATTTTTATTTTGATTTCCATCGAAAAATCGATTTCGATTTGATTTTCTATTTATATTATACCCGATCTAAAGAAAAAAATCAAATTTGCTTAAAAAATTGTGGTCATTTTGGAAGTTGAAGTTGCGGCGCAAAAAAAATTTCAATTTTAATCGCAACGCGATGAATCATAAACTGGAACTGCAAACTATTGCGAGGTTATGTTTCCTGTTATTCCATTAATCACAATCGTTTTGGAAAGCGTATTGTCTGTTGTGCTTAAAATAATTGTTGTAATGTCGTCGGGCTCGTTTGTTGCCGAATACGAGCCGGCATATGTTTGCTGAACCCTGCCGTACGGTACTGTGAAATAAATCGTATCAGCTGTTGCGGAAACGTTTATGCCGTTGGTTTCCAAAATGCCGATGCTTTTTATATAAATGCGCGGCGGCAAAGTGATGGTTGAAAGATTGTATGTAACCGGCGGCAAGTTATTATCGTCTGCGGAAAGCGAATACTGGCCCGAGGTTGCCAAATTGGCGAGGTTAAAAGCCACTTGATAACTGGAAGCGGGATCTCCGGCTGCTGCGTTTTTAGCCGCAATCGCAAAACTTTGCATTTCGTGCAAATCGGAAACCAAATTATTTTCCGCGAGGAGCAGCGCCTGCGGCTTGCTGGCACCGTTGAAGTTCGCAACGAAAACGCTGGCAAGCGTAACCATTATTGCGATTGCCACAATCAGTTCTATTAAAGTGAACGCCGCTTGCGCGCGATTTGTTTTTATTTTTTTCATGAGGCGATGCGGTTCGCTTTTATTTTATCATAACGCCCGCGGTGCGGCTAATTTAAAAGCCGTTAATAGCGGATTCCGTAAATGCCGATTGCGCGCGCATACCAATTTACGAGAGCAGGCCCGTAAAACAAAGCCACAATCGTGGAAAGCGCTAAAAATGTCCCAAAAGGAATCCTGCTGGAAAATTTTTTTCTACCGAAAAATATCAGCGCCAGCCCTATTATTGCGCCAAGGGCATAAGCAAGAATTAAATTGACGATAATGAACGGAAACGGAGTTGCCAAGCCCAAAAACAGCGAAAATTTTACATCGCCAAGGCCCAGCCATTTGCCTTTGGAAAAAAAATAAATTGATCCGAAAAACAGCGCAGCGCCGATTGCGGATAAAATCCCGAACCATGAAAGCGAATTTTGCAAACGGTTTTTTTGGAACCAATCAATCGCGAAATTCAAAACCAGCAAAGCCGCGGCAGAAGGCAGCACAACTTTGTCCAAAATCAAAAAATGCTCCAGGTCTGTCATAAAAACCACAACCAGGACTGAAACTATAAAAGCGGCGCGCAAAAATAAAAGAGCGCTCTGCAAATCCAAAGGCGTAAAAAATACGGCGCAAAAAGCGAATAAACCTCCGGTTGCGGCTTCAATATAAAAATATCTCGGCGAAATCCTTGCGCCGCAATGCCTGCATCTGCCGCGCAAAAATAAATAGCTGAAAACAGGCACCAAATCCGCCGCTGAAAGCACGTGCTTGCAATGCGGGCATTGCGAACGCCCGTTAATTGATTTGCGCGCCGGCAGGCGCAAAATCAAAACGTTCAAAAAGCTGCCGACAATCAATCCCAAAACAAATGCGGCAATAATTATTAAAGCCATATTGCTTCCTAATTCGCAGTCAAATAATTCACTCCGGCCTGTGCCCCGCCGACTCCCTGCAAAAGGCAAAACTGCAAAACATATCCGTAAGTGCTGTTAAGATCATAGGCAAACTGCGGATATTTGGAACACGAGCCCGATACATCTTCGGGTTGTGGCATGGTGCTCATATATATAGGCGAAAGGATCATCTGGCTGGAAAACTGCGTTGCAGTGGGGTATTGGCCCTGGTCGGCGTTAAAAAATTTCAAGGCAGTCGCAATATCGCGCGCCTGCGCGTATGTCGCCTCGGATTTTCCGTAAGAAATCCCCGAAAGTGCGCCAAAAACGGCGGCCAGTAAAAATACAGCCGCCGCGCAAATGAATATTATGATGTGAACCCGCGAGAATTTGGGCTCAAGAGCAGTTGAATTCATTTTAAAATTCCTTACTGTATCGGCCCCGCTGAAAAACGAGGCCTGACAGCAAACAACTTTATTGAATGCCTGAAGGTGATGCAGTATGCGTTCCTGCCGCATATCCGCCCGTAGCTGCGCCGAGGCAGAAAGTGTAAGTGTAAGCGGGGTAAACCGTGGTTGTACCGTCTTTGGGGCTGACGTACGAAGTGCCTGTTCCCGTATAAGTATACGTGTTCTGGGCTGCTGTGCACGTGCCGTCTTGCGGTGCCGGAGCTGTCGGCAAAGTTACCACGTAATTAGGCGATAATCCGCTTGCCGCAGAAGGATAACCGCTGAAATCGTTATAATAAAGTTCCAAAGCAGTTGTGAGCTCCTTGATATCGGCAATTCTTTTCGCGTCTCTAGACTTAGCTCGAGCGGAGTTAAGCGCCAATAAGACTATGGATGCCAAAAGGCCGATGATCGCAATAACGACCAATAATTCAATTAAGGTAAACCCTTTTTGATTTTTGTTTCTCTTCAAATTTTTCACCCCCTTTCGGAAGCATTGCTCAGAATAAAATTAACCTGAGCTGCTGGCTAAATTATAAATCGGAAGCAAAATTCCTGCAACCAAGATACCCACAGCAATGCCGATTACTATCATAATAAGCGGCTCCATTAAGCTGGTCAGCGACGCGACTTTCGCATCCACCTCTTTTTCATAATAAGAAGCAAGCTTGTTTAGGATGTCCGTAAGCGTGGCTGATTGTTCGCCCACTTTTATCATTTGCGTGACGATATTCGGGATCTCCTTATGGCCTTCCAGCGCCGAGGAAATTGTTTTTCCGGTTGCCAGGCGGCTGGCTGCTTCCAAAATAATATCGCGGTAAACGACATTATTGACCAAATCAGCCACGACTTCCAGCGCCTTTATTATCGGAATTCCGCCGACAACCAATGTTGCCAAATTCCGTGAAAAGCGCGCCAAATAAATTTTCTCGAAAATGCCGCCGATAATGGGAATGGAAAGTTTCGCGCGATCCCAATAATATCTTCCTGTTTGGGTATTGATAAAATATCGGATGCCGAAAATTATCGCAAAGACCCCCAAAATAATGAGCCACCAAAAATCCCTGACGAATTTGCTTGTGCCGATTAAGAGAACTGTTACAAACGGCAATTGCCCGCCTTGCGAAAGAAGAACGCTGGTGAGATTGGGCAAAACGAAATAAAACATCAGGCCGCCGATGACAAACAAAGCGCTTAGCACAAAGATCGGATAAGTCATGGCGCCGCGCACTTTTGAGCCAAGATCATAATCCTCTTCAAGCTGGTCCGCCAAATAATTCAGCGATTTATCCATGGAGCCGGAAAGCTCTCCGGAATGTATGACGTTCACATAAACGTTTCCGAACACTTTCGGATACCTGGAAATGCTTAAGGATAAGCTGTCGCCGGCTTCGACGTTTGTGATCACTTCTGCAAGAATTTTTTTGAGATAACCGTTGTTAACCTGCGTGGATAAAATCCGGAGCGCCTGCAAAACAGGAACTTGCGCGCCGATAAGCGTTGCGAGCTGGCGCGAAAACAAAACCATTTCCTTGCCGGGTACAGATCTCCCGAAAGGCCAGATTTTTTCCAGAATGCTTTCCTGAATTACCTGCAAGCTTACGGTGGTAAGATTATTATCAGCCAAAATCGCTTCGGCCTTTTCCTGGTCCGTTGCAACTATCCTGCCTGTGTGCAGGTTCCCGCCGGAATCTTTTGCTTCGTATTGAAATTGCATGAAATGCTTTGCTCTTAATTTAACCGCTTAAATTTTAACCGCCCAATAAGGATGAGAAATAGCGTTCTTCTTTTACATATTGCCGCGCGGCCTCAATGCTCACCAAACCTTTCCTGACAAGTTCCGCAAGCGAACGGTCCATGGGCATCATCCCGTCTTCAATGCTTGTCTGCACGACATTGTTAAGCTCGACTGTTTTACCCTCGCGAACCAGATTCCTGACAGCATCATTGGTTAAAAGCAGTTCCACCGCCGGAACTCTGCCGCCTCCTACTTTGGGCAAAAGGCGCTGGGAAATGATACCCAGAAGCACGTTGGAAAGCTGGGATCGTATTTGCGGCTGCTGATATGAAGGAAAAACATCGACAATGCGGTCAACTGTTTGCGCGGCATCATTAGTGTGCACTGTCGCGAAAACCAAATGGCCTGTTTCAGCAAGCGTCATAACCGTGGCAATGGAATCCAAATCGCGCATTTCGCCCACAAGAATAATATTGCAATCCTCGCGCAAGCTCGCCTTCAGCGCCTGGGCAAACGAGGGAGTATCCACGTCTATTTCGCGCTGGTCAACCACGCTGCGCTGGGAACTAAAAACAAATTCCACTGGATCTTCAATGGTCAAAATGTGCTCGTCGCGGTTTTTGTTGATATTGTCGACCAGCGAAGCCAAAGTAGTGGATTTTCCATGGCCGGTCGGGCCGACAATCAAAACTAGGCCCTGTTTTTTTTCACAAAAACGCAAAAGAGTTTCCGGCAAATTCAGCTCCTGCACTGTTTTAATTTTGTTCGGAATCAAGCGGAAGGCGGCTGCCAGAAGCCCTTTTTGCTTGTATATGTTGATACGGAAACGGGTATTGTCTTTAAAAGTATAAGAAAGGTCTATATCCATCTTTTGATTAAAAAGTTCGCGCTGCTCTTTATTCATTAAAATATCCGTGATCGCGGAAATGCCTTCCTGGTTTAAAACCTCGAAATCCTCGAGGCGCGTTAAAACTCCGTCGATGCGCAAAATGGGCGGCTCTCCCGCGGTCAGGTGCAAATCCGACGCCTCGCGCTCCAAAACGATGGACAATAATTTATTTAATTCCAGCTCATTGGCTTTGTACATTTTATTTTTATTTCTCTAATTTAAAAATTTTTTTATTTTTTCAACAACCTGCGCGGGCGTAAAATTTGCCTTGACTATGTAATCGCTGGCGCCCAGGAGCAAGCCCTGCTCAATATCGCTTTTTTGCCCCAGGTTTGTGAGCATAATAACCGGCACTTTTGCTTTTTGCGCGTCCGCATCCGCGCGTATCCCTTTCAAAACATCAAAGCCGTTAAGTTTCGGCATCATAATATCTAAAAGCACAATATCACAAGCGCCGCTTTGGAATTTCTTTAAGGCCTCTTCGCCGTCTCCGGCGATTTGCACTTCAAAGCCATCAAGCTTAAGTTTGGTCTGGTACATGCCGGATAAAAACGGCTCATCTTCAGCCAGTAAAACCCGGTTATGTTTTTCCTGCTCGTTTGTCATATGATTGGTAGTTGGTAGTTGGTAGATAGTAGGTGGTAGTTGGTTGTTGGCATTACTCCGAAATTACCCTGATAATTTCCTCATATGTAGTTATCCCCATCATCGCTTTTATCATACCGTCCTGCTGCAATGTAATCATACCCGATTTTTGGGCTTCTTCCAAAATTTCTTGGGGCGAGGATCTCTTCAAAATCATCTCTTGTATGTGGGCTGTAATATCAAAAAGCTCCAAGATTGCAATTCTTCCCTTGTACCCGGTATTGCCGCATTTATCGCATCCTTTTCCGGCATATAAATGAATGTCATCCGTGCTGAGGTCGCCAAGCTCTTCTTTTGAAACACCTTTGAGATCTTCTTTGAATTTTGCCTTTACTTCGGCGACGACTTTTATTTCCTGCTTGCAATTCTGGCAAATTTTGCGAACCAGGCGCTGGGCTCCGATGGCATTTACCGAAGCTGCAAGCAAAAACGGTTCCACGCCCATATCCATAAGGCGCGGCAAGGCGCCGATGGCATCGTTGGTGTGCAAAGTCGAAAAAACCAAATGGCCGGTTAAGGCGGCTTGCACCGCAAGCTCCGCGGTTTCTTTGTCGCGAACTTCGCCAACCATAATGATGTTCGGATCTTGCCTTAAAATGGAGCGCAAACCCGAAGCAAAAGTAAAACCGATGTCCGGATTTATTTGGCTTTGGTTTACTCCGTCTATGAAATATTCAACAGGATCTTCCAAGGTAATTATATTTACCTTCGGCGTATTCAGCATGGAGAGAAGCGCGTACAATGTGGTGGATTTTCCCGAACCCGTCGGGCCTGTAATTAGAAAGACGCCGTGCGTTTTCTTGATGTTTTGCAAAGTCCATTCCAGGGATTTTCCCCGAAAGCCAAGATCATTGAGCGTCGGCACCTTCACTGATTTGTCGAGAATGCGCATGACAATTTTTTCGCCGTTGATGTTCGGCAAAATTGAAACGCGCATGTCCACCTGCCGCGTAGCTGTTTCGTAATGGAAGCGGCCGTCCTGCGGCAAGCGCGATTCGTCGATTTTCAAATTCGACATTATCTTTATTTTGGAGACAATCGCGCCGATGACATTGCCGGGCAAAACCATGACAGTGCGCAAAATGCCGTCTACGCGATAGCGCACGCGCAAATCCTTCTCAGTCGGCTCAATGTGAATATCCGACGCGTTGCCGTCTATGGCATTGGTAATAATAACATCAACTATCTTGGAAATAGGGGCATCTTCGACCAAATTCTGCAAATAAGGCTCTTCGCCCTGCGGAGTTTTTGCTTTGGATTCCTTCTGCTCCTTTGCTTTTAAATCAGCCAGCGCCTCACCGACAACTGCGCTTGTCTCTTCGTTTGTGATCTCGCTGAAACTGGCTTCGTCTGTGATAAAAAGCTGTATGTTATAGCCGTTTTTCTTGGAAAGAAATTCCAGCGCTTCCAATGCCTGGAGATTGCTGGGATCTGTAATTGCAACTTTCAAATTTTGCCCATTCTTTTCAAAAGCAAAAAAACGGTAAAACCTGTAAGTTTCTTTGGGGACCAAATCCAATATTACCTGAGGAACTTTCTTATCCTTGAAACTCACATAAGGTATGTTGAAAAAAGCGCCTCGCGCCTGCGCTAACGCCTCATCACTCAAAAGTTTTTGGCTTGCCAGAATATTTATAACCGGCACGTTCTCTTTTTGCGCCTGCTCTTTTATTTTTTCATAGAGCGCCTGGGTTATAAAGCCGTGCTCAACCAAAAATACTTCAAAATTGTCCGATATCTTTGTCTCGGCCATAAATCAAAACCTAAATCCTAAAAATTTTTAAGCTACTGGCCAAAGGGGTTCGGGTTGCCCAAATCGCTGTTTTGCACCGAGGGATAATAAGGCGCCTGCGTTGCCTGAAAAAAATCATTTTTCAAAATTTTTGTATTAAGGGTTGCGCCGTCTGGCAAAAAAGGTTTTGCTGCGGAATTTTGCGCCGCGCCGCCCGCGCCTGTGCCGGCAACTCCGGCGGCTCCTGCGCCTGCGCCGTTTTCCCCTGCCGGCATTTGCACGGATGCCGCCTGCTGTGCAGCCGGCGATTGCGAGGATTTAAACATTCCGAAATAGAGCACCGCGATTATGACAACAACCAAAACCAAAAGAATTATTATTTGTTTTTTGCTTGCCTTTTGCGCCATGGTTATTCGCCTTTCTCGTAATAAGTATTCATAACCAATTTATAATCCATTGTTTTATTTTCCTGGTCAGCGGAAACATCAATGCTTTTTACATCAATAAGGCGGCGGCTGAATCCCAAGCCGTGCAAAAATTGATTCAAATTCGTTAAGTTGCCTTTGACATCCATGGTTATTTGCACCAAGCCGATGCTGGCTGGCAATGCAGGCCCGGCCGCGGCGCCTTGGACATTGCTTCCTCCGGCAACGGTTGTTGCCGGAGCCGTTGCTGTTTCCCCGCCCGCGCCTGTGCCGGCAGCTCCGATCGCGCCGGCTTCCCCAGGCGCGCCGGTTTTGGCTTTGGCGCTTTCATCAGACGCCTGCATGGAACCAATCACAAGATTCGATGATTTTGCCATTGTTTCCAAATAAGCGTAAAGGTCCGGGATATCGGCAGAGTTCGGCAAGGCCTGATCAAGCATTTCCGAATACGAACTGTCATTCTCCAATTCATTGATGGAAGTTTGCGCGGTATTAATTTCGGAGGTTAAAGATGCGGATTTGTTCTGGGCGTCCGCGAGCGCGGCGCGAGCCGCTTCCCAGGACTTAAATTTGGGATAAGCCAAAAATATTCCCACGAGTATTGCCGCGGCAAGCGACAATATAAAAATCATAACCGAAGGGTGTTTTGGTTTTGTTGGTTCAAGCATTGCCATATTATTATTGTGCTCCTCTGGAAACATTTAGCGAATTATTTGCCGAATTGTTTGCGGATGAATCAACGGAAGAGGCGCCGGCTTGCCGGGCCGCGGCCGCCTGCGCGCTTAAAATATCTTTATTGAAAGAGATGGCAAGCGTAAAAGTTATGCCGCTATTTTTTTCCGCAGTGCCGACATTGGTTAAACTCACGTTGGTGATGTAAGAATTGAAATCCTGCAGCTCCAAGCCCTTTATGAGCCGGTCCAGATCCGTAAAAGAACCGATGATGCCGGAAATCTGGACAGTGCCGTCTGAAGTTGCCGAAAATTTATTGTAAATCGTGCTGGTTGTGGTGCCGTCGGAAAACGTCGTGCTCTTCAAGGTGGCGTCCGCAAATTTGGTAATCAAATCCGACCAGTTGGTATGCTGGCTCAGGAGCGACTGCAAATTTTTTAATTTTTGCTGGGCGGAAAGCAGTGCCGGATACTCTTTGCTGTTTTCCAAACCACTTTGCGCCGCAGACCGGCTTTGCGCAATTTTTGAAACGCTGCTGTTTAGGCTTTGCGCGCCTAAATAAAAGAAAACAAAAGACCCAAGTGCAACAATAAGAATTATTATCCCAAGCACATTCAAGGTACGGTAAACCGCATGGGTTTTTTGCTCGCTATCGGTATGTAATAAATTTATTTGGGTCATTTTATTTTTATTTTCGAAAATGCTTATTTATCCGTCCGAAGCGCCAGGCCGATGGCAACCGAAAGGTTTGCGCTGTATTGCTGCAGGATGGGCTTCAAATCCGGGTTAAAAACCAAGCAGCTTAACGGATCTCCCGTAATCACCTGCGGACCCATATCGTTTAGGAATTCGCTCAGCCCCGGCAAATTCGCGCCGCCGCCAACCATTATTATTTTATCAAAATTTTTAGATCTCGCCCTGTATAAGCTTTGCAGCTGCTTTGCTTCGGTTTTTATTTTCATTAAAACCGGTTTTATGGTTTCGGGAATCAAGCTTGCTTGGTTAATGCCAAAATCCTTTTTAAATTGTTCCGCGCGCGCGTAGCTTATTTTCAAACTTTCAGAAATTATCAGCGTGATGGATTCTCCGCCAACCGGAATGTTGCGCGTTAAAACCAAATTTCCCTTTTCAATAATATTCAAATGCGTTTGCTTGGCGCCGATATCTATGAGGAGGTTGTTGCCTTTGTCGTCGCCGATAACGGAACGGATCAGCGCCAGGGCTTCAATTTCAACCGCAAAGGGCTTTAATTTGGCGAGCTCAAAAATTTTATTATAGCTCAGCGAAATGGCCTTGGGCACGGCAGTGATTAAAATCGTGCTCTTGCCGTCAGTCATCTTTTCCAAAATCGTCCAGGCAAGATCCATCTCGCTCATAGGCAACGGAACGTATTTTTTCGCTTCAAATTCAACCGCACTGGCAAGCTCCTGGTCCGTCATTTTAGGCATTGAAATTGTGGAAGTAAAAACCGCCGAATTCGGAAGCGAATAAACCACGTCTTTTGTCGTCACACTCGCCTTTTCCATCAATTGTTTAAGAACATTCACTGTCTGCAAAATAACGTCTTCCCGCTTCTCGTCTATTTCAAAAGAAACATTCACCAGGCCATAGGTATCCAAAAAATGCCCATTATCCTTTGTTGTAATCTGCGCGATTTTGATATTGGTTGTGCCAATATCCACACCCAGCACGCTCTTTTTGGAAGAAAAAAACATTAAATTTTTATTTCTGTGGTTTTCCGCTGGATTTTGCGGGATTTTTATTTCTAAGAGGGCTAATTCACTTCCAATTATAAAACAATTGGATAAGTGCTGTCAAAAAACTGCATCTCAGGTCCAACCCAAACCCCCAACCCGGATGCCGGCACACCAAGAACCAAATCCTTTACTTCTGGCACGCTTTCTGGTAAAATTTTTTTACTGCGGGTGTGTAGCTCAGCTGGTTAGAGCACTTCACTGATAATGAAGAGGTCCGTGGTTCGAGTCCACGCACACCCACCATTAAAGGCAAAGCGCGCAATGCAATTCATTTTCGGCCCGATAATCGTGGTTGGCGGATTCCTAATAATGAAATATTCCGTGGCAATCACCAACTCTTTCGGCCAGGTGGACTGGGCGGAAAAATATTTGCGCGGCGGGATCGGCGCAGGCACTTACACAATGTGGCGGCTCATTGGCCTGCTCACCGCCATTCTCGGCGGCTTTTGGTTTTTCGGATTGCTGGGACTTATAGGAGAATTTGTCGTCTGGATCGCCAGCGGCACAATAAAAAGATAAAGCGAGTCGGCATGGCAGAGCGCGACGTAAATTTATACGGGCCATTAGCTCATTTGGTAGAGCGCCTGCTTTGCAAGCAGGAGGCGACCGGTTCGAATCCGGTATGGTCCACCAAAACCCATTAGAAACTATTTAAATTTATCGCAATCAAAAAAATGGATAAAACCAACCTGGAGCTAAAACATTACTGTTCAAATTTCAATAAAATCAGGGCGATATTGAAAAAAATGGGAGCAAAAAAGGATTCCATAAAAAATCAAACAGATTATTTCTTCGAACTCCCGAATAAAAAAGCAAGATTAAAATTGCGTATCGAAGGGAAAAAACACCTATTGATATATTACGAAAGACCAGGTTTTCTGAAAGCAAAGAGTACTACTTCAAAAGTAAAACTTTACGATGTAAAAGACAGGCAATTAATGTCCTTTCTCAGTGATGTTTTGGGTGTTAGGGCTATCGTAGAAAAAAAGAGGGAAATATGGAGAAGAACAAATACAGTTTTTCATATTGATAATGTAAAAGGCGTAGGGGGTGTTTTTGAGATAGAGTTGCAAAAAAAAGGTAAAATAACGGCCTCAGATCAAAAACAATTCAAAACCTATCAGGACAAACTTCTTCCATACTTGGGCAAAGTGATAAAAGGTTCGAATATTGATTTAGTTCTTTCGGGGTCAAAATAATCTGGTTCCAACGGACGCATATAAAGTCCAGCAAATACCACCTTCGGGTGATTTTATAATTAAAAACTAATACTTTATACTTGCAAACATTGGTGTATATAAACTTTGAAAAGTTTGCTAGCATAAAAGCAATAAAAAACAGCGATTTTTATGATTCGCTGCTTTTTTTATAGTTTGCCGTTGATTTATTTCCAATTGGTTTTGCCAAGCGTTATGTAATAAAAAGATTTTTTTATGAGCCAAAAAAATATAATGCTTATCACTATAAACCAAAAACTAGCCCACCGTCGCTACTAAAAAGTCCAAATCCGATCAATATTGCAATAGCATATGCTACAATATAGACAACTTTAGCAAAACGGAACCAGGATTTCTTTCGAAGCGGATTAATTTGCTCCGGCCGATTTTGTTGAACGGCTTCTTGTTGATTGTTGTTTTGAGGTATTTCCAAATATTGTTCTACTTTTCCGAAAAGTTTCTCTGAAATCATTGGTCTATTAGCTTCAATCGACCGTTCGGTTCTATTTGCTTCATTAATCAATTTAACCATTCTTTCACCTTTTACCCTCATTTCTGTAGAAGAAACATTTATAGTTATATCACCATTATCGGAAATTAATTGTTTGGGTAGGAGCTCATCTAAATATAAACTTATTTCGAGCGCATCCATCGCTTTCTTCCTGTTTTCAAACAATTCTTTAGAGAGCTTCAACCAATCTTTAAATTTTTCCTCTGCTCCCTGGCCGATTTGATCTTTTTCTATCTCTTTATGATACAATTCCCAGTTGGTTTCAGATAATTTCTTTTCAAAATTGGGTATCAGTGCGGCCAGAATTTCTTGCTTACCCACAAGTTCGCTTACGATCTTATTCCGGTAGGAATTTATAATTTCGATTAATTTCCGAGCTTGTTCAATTCTTTCTTCGTTAGAAGCATTAATTTCAGGACTAATTACCCAAGCGGTTATTTTGTTTACCAAAACCTTATATGCGTTGCCTGGACCTTGATTAAAATGATTAATTAAATAAGCGTTCTGGTAGATAAAATTTTTCTCTATTTCTCTACCAAGATACTGCAGTTCGGTAAAATTGGTTCGGAGTTTAGCAATTAAATCCAACTGTCTACGTGTTTCATCTAATCCACTTTTAACCTCTTTACCCAAAGCGTCCTCAACTGTTTTATCAAAAGTAAGATATATATCCTTCATAGCCTTTTGTCCTGGTGTCAGTTCATCATCGGGTCTTTCAAGATCAAAATCATTCTTTAAATCGTCATGCAAATGAATAACATCAGTTATGCTGATATTCTTTTCATCGCTTTCGACTTTTGTCTGCTTTTTTGACGTCATAAAAAATGCTAATACTCCTTATCTTTTTATGCCTATGACACAAAAAAGTCAATCCGATACTAATTTCTAATAAACTCCCTTGTTCCGCGCCGCCTTTTTTGCTATCATTTAATGCACAACCAAAAGGAGTGGATGCTATGCAAAATCAAAGCGGTGATTTGAGAACAAAAAATGTAGTTTGTTTCGGAGGCGGCACGGGATTACCCTCTTTATTGTCGGGCCTCGGAAAAAATCCGTGGTTCAACGTCACGGCAATTGTAAACATGTTCGACAGCGGCGGCAGCAGCGGAGAACTGCGCGACCGTTTCGGAATTCTTCCGCCCGGCGATATCCTAAAATGCATGCTTGCGCTTTCCGCACACGAAAACTTTGCTCGCGAATTGCTGCTGAAAAGGATTTCCAACCACAAATACGCCGGGCATACCGGCGGGAATGTCCTTTTGCTGGGATTGGAAAAAGTTTTTGAAGATTATCTGCAGGCGGTTGACGCCTTGGGGCAAATTCTCTCCATACGCGGGAAAGTTATTCCAGTAACTTTGGAAAAGGCCGGCTTAAATGCAACTTACGAAGACGGCACCATTTTTTCTTCGGAAACAGGAGTTGATTTTGGAATCAAAGAAGGCAAAAAAGTGCGCCGGATTTCCCTTGAACCTGAAAATATCAATTGCTGCGGCGAAGCGGAGGCGGCAATAAAGCGGGCCGATATAATATGTATAGGCCCAGGCAGTTTCTACACCAGTATTTTGCCTAATTTTTTGCCGCGCGGCATTTCCCAAGCAATTGCGGAAAGCAAGGCGCCGTTAATTTTTACCGCAAATTTGGTTAGCGAAGGCAAGGGCATGCAAGGAATGTATTTGGAAGATTATGTCCGGATCCTGGAAGAGCATGCTGGCCGAAAAATTGACCATGTTATTGCCAACACTGCTGTGCAGGAAGAATTGATGGGCGGCTACGCGCAAGAAGGCAAAACCCTCATCAAAGCAAAAAGTGAAGATCCACGCTTCATTTTTGCGCCGCTCTGGACTGACAACAAATATGCGCGCCACGATAGCGCGCGCCTGGCAAACATTATTTGGGGAATTGCATTTGGAACGTGAAGGGGAACGCGCCTTAAACGCGCCCGCCAAGCTCAATCGCAAAACCACTCGGCAAAAACCACCGACAAATTCTTATTCGGTGGTTTTTATTTTTACAAAATAAAAGAGCCCGCTGGGACAAAAGCAGGCTCTATCTGGAGGCCAATCACATTACAAACTTTAATGCGCACGACACTTGATTCGGAGCATAAATCTGCTGAGAATTTTCAGTGTCATAGGCAACTGCCGCAAATTTATTGCGGCAACAAAATTCCCGCATATACACCTTATGAGTTCCGCGCTTTCGCGCAATCTCCCTAAGAATCCTATCTGCTTCTTCCTCGCTTTTGGGGAGAAGAAGCGTCTGAATCAAATCGTAGAGCACATCAGCTTCGCGGCGCGAAACCCATTCCATTGTTTGGAAATAGGCCAAAACCGCGGCCGCACTTTGCCGCGATAAAAACTCATAACTCGCCCTGGCCGCAAACGGAACAACCAATCGGCCATGAGGCATACAACCTGCCTTGCGGCATATATCCCAATACGGGCGTGTCTCGTTTTGCGCCATTTCTCCTCCTTGTCAACTGAAAAATTCGGGCTAGCAAAAAATATTAACAGAAAACAGCTCCTTTAAGCAACGGCAAGGCTGAATCCTTTTCCGAAAGTATCGGGCCGCCAACCGGAAGCGCCAAATTAACGTCAGGGTCATTCCAGCGGATGCCGCGCTCGTGCTCCTTGGAATATTCCGCCGTCGCCTTGTAGGCAACCACGGTGCCGTCTTGCAAAGAAAGAAACCCGTGCGCAAAACCTTCCGGAATCCAAAACATGTTTTTATTGTCCGCTGAAAGCTCGGCGCTCACCCATTTGCCGAAAGTCGGAGATCCGGGCCGCGCGTCAACGGCGAAATCCAAAACCGCGCCGGACAAAACCCGCACCAACTTCCCCTGCGCTTTGGGCGGCAACTGGTAATGCAGCCCGCGGAAAATATTTTTTGCGGAGAGCGATTGGTTGTCCTGCACAAATTCCGCGGCAATTCCCGCGGCGGCGAATTCGCTTTTTTTAAACGTCTCCATAAAATAGCCGCGGCTGTCGCCAAAAAACTGTGGCTTTATTAAAACCACTTCCGGAATTTTTTGCTTTTCAAAAATAAAAGGCATGATTGCAAATTTATTGCCAAAGCCCCGCCACTGACATTATAGCATGAAAAAGACGGACATCTGTGCTATAATATTTTTATGCAGACCGACGGCATCGCGAGACAAAATAAAATAAAAATAAGGGTGGTAAAAACGGCGGATTTGCTGCGCAATTCCGTAAGGCCGGCGAAAATTTTAAAGCTCTTAGGTTATCTCGAAGCCAAACAGGCCTTCCGCGTATCGCTCGCGTTAATTCTTTCATTTGCGCTTTCGATTTATGCGAGCCAGGTTTTGGCAAAGACAAAATTCGCATTGCCAACCGGCTTGCAGCGCGCGGGCGAAAATGCAAACGCGGCAGCCGCAAACAATGCGGTGCTCGCTGTCAGCGAAACACCCGCGACGTTTACTCTCAACCCGAATGTGCTTACCAAGCCCGGCGAAGTTTATCTTCCGATTGAAAAAATTATTTTGCCGGATCCTCTTAAAGACAGAAAAAATTTCCTGCGCAGGTATTTGGAAGCAAAGGGCTCGGTTCTTGCAGACCACGTGGACGCGCTTTCGGAGCAAACGCAATGGAAATTAATTATCGCGATTTCGCGCGCTGAAAGCTCTTTTTGCAAGCACCACATCCAATACAATTGCTGGGGCGTTGGCGGCGCATGGGATCCGGCGAGATACGCAAGTTATGACCAGGCCATTGCGGACGTTAATAAATTATTGCAAAAAAAATACATTGATGCCGGCCTGAAAACTCCGGCGGAAATCGAGCGCAAATGGGTTGGATACAAAAGCCCAAATTGGCAGGAAGCTGTCCAGGAAGAATTGGACAATCTCAGCGAAGTAAAATAGCTGCGGGCGCGGCCAAAAACAAAAAACCCGCTTAATAAAAAAATTCGGCCAAGTAAGCGCCGAATTTTTTAACTCAAGTTTGTTAAATTTAGAAGCCCTAACTGCTATTTGATTGTTAAATTTTCCTTAATTTTATATTTCCTTAACCTCCTTGCCTCCCGGCGATGCGCGTCTTAATAATAAATGCAACGAGCTGCCTCAGACCTCCGCGACAGCTACTCAGGTTTGTATCTTAAAACAAGCGAAAATAATTAAAATGGGCGGAAATAACCAAAATTCTGCCTGTTTTTTAAGATCTTCTGTTTTTTCTTACAAAATCGCCCCAAAACTTGTTATAAAACTTTTTCTTTTTCATGCATAAAGCTAAGAAGCGATGCCAGCTTAATTTTGATGGCATCGTTGAATTTGCGCGGATCCAGGCCTGTAATTTTTTTGACTTTTGAAAGGCGGTAAAGCAAAGTATTTCTGTGAATCCCCAATTTTTTGGCTGTTTGCGTTAAACTCATATTCTGTTCGAAAAACATGTCAACGGTCTCAATAAGGTATTTTTCCGAAAGTAATTGCGTGAGCAAATTGCGCACAAAACTTTCCTGCCAGCGCTTGTTGCCGCCTGCAAGGATGGCTATCATGCCCAAATCATCCACATGGTAAACCGGCCTGTTTTCATCAACGCTCATGCCCAATTGCAAAGCAACCTTGGCCTCCTCGTATGCCAGGGCAATTCCGTCTTTGCCCTTATAAAAATTTCCAACGGCAACGGCTATGCGCTTAAGGGCTTTGTCGAATTTTTGCAAAAGATTTTCGTTAAGCGATCCCCCTTTGCCGCGCAGGAGCGCGACAATCTGCGCGCCTTTCAAGTTTTGCGCCTCGTCAATCAGCGCCACAAAAGTATCGTTGCCGAAATAAGAAATTTGGATATTGCCGGTCTCCCCGAAAAATTCTTTCAGGGCTTCAAAAATCTTTTTCTTGTAAGCGTGCAAAACAATTTGCCTTTCATCTTCGCTTGCGGAAGCAATATCCTGAAATTGCTCATGCCAAAACCCGGGCGCATAAATAATCGATACGACTTTGTCCTTATGCAGGCCCACTTCCAAAAGCTCGGCCTCATCATAAGTGCGCGGGTCATCCCAGGAAATTTTCCTGTGCAAAAGGCCGAATATAAAATTATCCTTGATCCTGTCTTTGTACGGGATATTATCTATGACCATGGTCTGATGCAAAAGCAGTTCAGCTGCTGTCTTTACGATGGATGAGTATTTGTTATAATTGGATGGCTCGTCCTGAACATAAAGCGCGCCAACAACTTCGCCGCTGTAAATGAGCGGGAGAATTACCCCCATGGGCAGCGGCTCTTTTATAAAGCCAATACCTTCCTGGCCAACTTCCATTACTTTTCCGCTGTGCGCGGCTTGCTGCATCTGGCTGTAATTTTTGTGGGTCTTTGACAAATCTGTGCTTGCCAGCACATTGCCGCCGGCATCGGAGAGCACAATTTCCTTGCCCAAAATCGCAAAAATCTTGTTCACAATTGTCTCTGCTATGATTTCGTTTATTTGCATATTTTTAATTAATTTGCCCGGTTAAATGAAGATTAAATTCTTTTAATTTTACTGTCTTTGTACCAATTATACAAAATTTTGCCAATAAATTAAAGTTTTATTAGAGATTAAGATAGTTAATACTGTATAAATGCACAAAATACTTGCCATAGAAACATCTTGCGACGAAACTTCCGTAGCTATTGTAGAGGCGGGCAAAAACAAAAAGGCCGTTCTGCGGCCGCTCTCAAACGCGATTTCGTCGCAAATCAAAATCCATGAACAAACCTCCGGGGT
>JAJZOG010000013.1 GCA_021811585.1 bacterium | reverse complement strand
TGGCACTGGCAGGGAAAACCCCATCAGAATATCTTGATGAAAAACTTAAAAATCATGTCTCAAACCAATCATTAATTGCACCTATCAAAAGTGTTCAAGAGGTGCGTTGAAAACTACACTGTTTTCTAAAATTCGGGCTTTGGGCCGGATGCATCCTGCTGGATGCATCCGGCCCCTTTTCATGCCTTGACAAAAGGTGTATACTAAACCAAATTGTTTTCGGCTCCATTGGGCCGTTATCATAACTGCCTGATTGCCAGGCATTATATTGGCATTATCATGATAAAGATTCGCGGCGCAAAACAGCATAACCTAAAAAATATCAATCTTGATCTGCCCAGGAACAAGCTGATTGTTTTAACCGGGCTTTCGGGGTCCGGAAAATCTTCGCTTGCTTTTGATACCATTTATGCCGAAGGCCAGCGCAGGTATGTGGAATCGCTCTCTGCTTATGCCCGCCAGTTCCTCGGCCTCATGGACAAGCCGGATGTGGAAAGCATCGAAGGCCTCTCGCCGGCGATTTCAATTGACCAAAAATCCGCTTCCCATAATCCGCGCTCCACGGTTGGCACTGTTACGGAAATTTATGATTATCTTCGCTTGCTTTTTGCGAATATCGGCATCCCGCATTGTTATGTCTGCGGAAAAAAAATCGCCGGCCAGACAATTACACAAATGGTGGACCAGCTTTCCGCATTGCCCGACGGCACGAAACTGGTTTTAATGGCGCCGTTCGTGCGCGACCAGAAAGGCGAGCACAAGCGCGTCCTTGAAGAAGCCAAAAAAGCCGGGTATGGCCGCGTGCGCATTGACGGCGTTATTATGGATTTAACCGAAGCGCTGGCTTTGAATTTGGACAAGAAAAAGAAACATTCCATAGATGTCGTGGTTGACCGCTTGGCAATAAGCAAACAGGACCGCAACCGCCTTGCGGATTCTTTGGAAACCGCGCTTGACCTCGGCGATGAGATTGCTATTGCGCTGAATGCCGATACCGGCAAAGAAATCTTGCTTTCCCAGAAATTTGCCTGTCCCGAAGGGCATATGAGCATGCCCGAGCTCGCGCCCCGCAATTTTTCTTTCAATTCCCCGCACGGCGCGTGTCCGGAATGCACGGGTTTGGGCACAAAACTGGAAATCGTGCCCGAGCTTGTTATTCCGAACCCGCGGCTTACTTTGGCGGAAGGCGCCATACGGCCGTGGAGTAAAACAACTGCGCGCATTTCCTGGTACAGCAGGATGCTCAAAGCGGTTGCCGATGAATTCGGTTTTTCCATGAATACTCCGGTAAAGGATTTGCCGCAAAAATATTTGGACGTGGTTTTATACGGAACCGGCGGAAAGAAAATTTCCATTGAGGGGTTTGGCGGCGCCGCCGAAGATGACGGCGAGGAAGACGGTTATGAATATGAAACCAGTTTCGAGGGAGTGATCCCTAATTTGGAAAGGCGCTACCGGGAAACCGATTCCGATTACATGCGGCATGAAATTGAAAATTACATGCGCATTACGGAGTGCCCGGTTTGCCGCGGCAAGCGCCTCAAGCAGGAGGTGCTGGCAGTTACGGTTGCCGATAAATCCATTGTCGATGTTTCGCAGATGAATATAGATGATGCGGATGCATTTTTTGCCGGCCTTAACAAGAAAATTTCCGACAAGCACAGGCAAATAGCTTTCCAAATTTTAAAAGAAATCCGCGCCCGCCTGGCTTTTTTAAAGGATGTGGGCTTGGATTATCTTACTTTGGATCGCGGCGCGGACACGCTTTCCGGCGGAGAGGCCCAGCGCATCCGCCTGGCAACGCAAATAGGATCCGGCCTTACGGGCGTTTTGTATATTTTAGACGAGCCCTCAATCGGCCTGCACCAGCGCGACAACGACCGTTTGCTAAAGACCCTGCGCGATTTGCGCGACTTGGGCAATACGGTAATTGTGGTGGAGCATGATCGCGATACCATAGAAAGCGCGGATTGGGTGGTTGATATCGGCCCGGGCGCAGGAAAGCACGGGGGTGAAATTATCGCCGAAGGGACGCCCAAGCAGGTTGAAAAAAATAAGAATTCAATTACAGGCAAATTCTTGTCCGGCGAAGAAATCATTGCGGTGCCAAAAAAGCGCAGAGCCGGAAACGGAAAAAAACTTTCGGTCATCGGCGCGGCTGAGCATAATTTAAAAAATATAAATGTGGATATTCCGCTTGGAAAATTTGTCGTCTTAACGGGCGTTTCCGGTTCGGGGAAATCCACTTTGCTAAATGAAATTTTGGCAAAAGCGCTTTATCGGCATTTTTACGATTCCAAGGATGAGCCGGGCAAACATAAAAAAATCACGGGCGCCGAGCACATTGATAAGATTATAAACATAGACCAGTCGCCCATCGGCAGGACGCCGCGCTCCAACCCGGCAACGTATACGGGCGTATTCACTCCTATCCGCGACCTGTTTGCTTCCACGCCGGAAGCTAAAATGCGCGGCTACAAAGCCGGAAGGTTTTCGTTTAATGTCAAAGGCGGCAGGTGCGAAGTTTGCGGCGGCGACGGGGTTATAAAAATAGAAATGCATTTTTTGCCCGATGTTTATGTGACTTGCGAAGAATGCAAGGGCCGCAGATACAACCGCGAAGCCCTGGAAATCCATTACAAGGAAAAAAATATTTCCGAAGTTTTGGAGATGACGGTTGACGAGGCCAGGACTTTTTTCCGCCACATCCCCGCCATTTATAAAAAATTGGAAACGCTTTCAGAGGTGGGTTTGGGTTATATGCATCTTGGCCAGCAGGCGACAACGCTATCTGGCGGGGAAGCCCAGCGCATTAAGCTTGCGGCAGAACTTTCGCGCGCATCAACCGGCCGCACGCTTTACATTTTGGATGAGCCCACAACCGGCTTGCATTTTGCGGATGTCAGGCGACTGCTTTTGGTTTTGGGAAAGCTCGTAGAAAAGGGGAACACGGTTGTGGTAATCGAGCATAATTTGGATGTGATTAAAAGCGCGGATTGGATAATAGACCTTGGCCCGGAAGGCGGCGACAAGGGCGGTGAAATTATAGCTGCCGGCACGCCCGAGGAGCTCTCCAAAGTTAAAAAAAGCTACACCGGGCAATATTTGAAGAAAGAATTAGGATAAGGTAAAATGGTTGTGGAATAGAAGTTAGCAGGCGGATAACCATGAAACAAAAACAAAAGGCGTTTACTTTAATCGAATTGCTGGTTGTTATTGCAATTATCGGTTTGCTTGCGTCCATAATTATGGTCGCGCTTAATAATGCCAGAAGCAAGGCGCGCGATGCCAAAAGGATTGCGGATGTAAAAGAACTGATGAGCGCGTTTGAATTGTATTATAACGACAATAATCAATACCCGGCTTCCGGGGGAGCGAGTAATCCCAACAGCGGATGGAGCGATAGCAATGACAGCAGCTGGAATACGCTCTCTTCCATATTAGTGCCAAATTATTTGGGGAGCATGCCGAAAGATCCGTTGAATAATGCCGGCTGTTGGGCAGCTGACAGCGGGTGCTATACTTATACTTTTTATTCTTTAGATTACGGTTGTAACCAACAGTGGTACATGATTGTTTACCGCTTGGAAAATCCTGGCATGCAGGCAAGCCCCGGCGTAACCGCGTGCGACGGGACGAATTTTCAATACGGCGCAGCCGGAAGCGGAGTCATCACCATCGGCCAGAGTAAATAATTCAAAATTAGCACTTGACAGCCGTGAGTGCTAAATATAAAATAGTTTTAGCAGAATCCTTTAAAGAGTGCTAAAGCCGCTTTAATTGCGCGCAAAGGCGCTTCCGTTAACAGGGCAGCTTTGCGCCGCTTTTAACAGGATTGCTTTTACAAATATCTTTCAAACGCACAAATGTTTAAAAAACGCCAAAAAAATAAGGCCGGCAATGCCGCGGCATTTTCCGCGAAAGCGAAATACCCGCCTTTGCCGACCGTGCGCCAGGCAAGGATCCTGGCAGCAATAGTTAAGGAATATTCCGAGAAGGCCGAACCTGTTGGCAGCGAAGATCTCCAGAATAAATACGGGCTGGACGTCTCTTCGGCAACAATCCGCAACGAGATGGCTGCTCTGGAAAAACTCGGCTACATAGAACAGCCGCATACTTCCGCTGGACGCGTGCCAACCGATCTTGGTTACCGCTATTTTATAAATGAGCTGATGCAAAGGTTTGAAATGTCAGTGCGGGAACAGAAATTCATTCGCGAACAGCTGGTCCGCCTTCAGCGGCAGAATCAGGAAATCGGCAGGCATATTGCCAAACTCCTCGCCGAGCATACCGACCAGGCGGCTTTTGCGCTTTTGCCGGATGAGATTTCCACTACCGGCATCTCAAATATTCTGCAGCAGCCGAATATGGACAAAACCGGCATAGTGGAAGTTGTCCAGTTTTTTGAAAACATAGACGAGTATTCGGATAAAATTTTAACCAAATTTTTCGCCGAGAAACCCGAAGCGCTTATCGGCAAGGAACACCATCTGCCGCACATCTCCAATTATTCCCTGATTGTCTCAAAAGTAAATTTGCCTTCCGGCAAGAACGGCCTTATCGGCATTCTCGGCCCCAAATCAATGCGTTATGATAAGAATATGAATATTGTGGAGTATGTGGCGAAATTTCTATCAGGCGGTTTTTTGCTGGCATTATTAATGATTAAGTTTTAATTATGGCAGATGATTTTGATAAAGACAGCGACAATGGCGATTTGGGCGCAGAGCATCGGCATACGGATGCTGACCATGGCGAAGTAAATCCCGCGGAACTTGCGGAGGAGGACATGCGCAGGGAAGATACGGAAAACAGCGGAGTTGGCGGGCTCCGGGCGGAACTTGCGGAAGCCATTGCCAAGGCAGCTGAAAATTTAAGCGGCTGGAAGCGCGCGCAGGCGGATTTTGAAAATTATCGCAAGCGCAAAGAAAGCGAAAGCGCGGAATTGCTGAACCTCGGCCGGCAGGCGGCGCTTGCGCAATTGCTTCCGGTTTTGGATTCTTTGGAACAAGCCCTTTTCCATGCGCCGGACATTGACGGAGAAAAATACAAGAATTGGAAATTCGGCTTGGACGGAATCATAAAACAACTGGACGCGGCGCTGGCGCAAATGGGCATCAGGAAAATTGAGGCAATCGGGAAAAAATTCGATCCCTATTTGCACGAGGCAGTAAGGGAGGTGCCGGGCGAAGAAGACGGAATTGTCGCGGAACAATATCAAGCGGGCTTTACCCTAAACGGCAATGTTATTCGGCCCGCACAAGTGGGCATTACAAAAAAGAATAGCGGCTCATAATTTAATGCCCATCCCCCAACCACTAACTATTAACTATTAACTACCAACTATTAATTCTTAACATTTAATATATATGTCAAAAATAATCGGTATAGATTTAGGAACATCAAATTCCGCCGCAGCGGTTATGGAAGGCGGCAAGCCGGTCATAATCCCTTCGGCCGAAGGCAATAGCGTTGCGGGCAAGGCCTTTCCTTCGTACGTTGCTTTCACAAAAGACGGCCAGCTTTTAGTTGGCGAGCCGGCGCGCAGGCAGGCAGTGACAAACCCGGAAGGAACCGTGTTTGAAGCCAAGCGAAAAATGGGCACGAATTTTAAATACACGATCAACGGGAAAGAATACAGTCCCGAGCAGATTTCCGCGTTTATTTTGCAAAAAATAAAGCGGGATGCCGAAAGTTATATCGGCAGCCCGGTGCAAAAAGCGGTTATTACAGTACCCGCATATTTTGACGATGCCCAGCGCCAAGCAACAAAAAACGCAGGCGAAATCGCCGGGTTGGAAGTGGTGCGCATTATCAACGAGCCCACGGCAGCCGCGCTTGCTTACGGTTTGGATAAAGCGGGCCAGGAACAGAAGATTTTGGTTTTTGACCTTGGCGGCGGAACTTTGGATGTCACTATAATGGATTTCGGCCAGGGCGTTTTTGAAGTCATTTCCACGTCTGGCGATACCCAGCTTGGCGGAAAAGACATGGATGCCGCGCTTATAAATTATATTGTCGCAGAATTTAAAAAAGAAACCGGCGTGGATGTTTCCTCAGACAAGATGGCTGTGAATCGCGTGCGCGAAGCGGCGGAAAAGGCGAAAATCGAGCTTTCCACCACGTTGGAGACGGATCTGAATTTGCCGTTCATCACCGCCGATGCCGGCGGGCCAAAACATTTGGCAATGAAAATTACCCGCGCAAAATTGGAAGAGCTTGTTAAGCCGATGATAGAAAAAATGCGCCATCCCATGGAGCAGGCAATTTCGGACGCCAAGCTTACGCCGGCGCAAATAGATAAAATTATCCTTGTCGGCGGCCCTACCAGAATGCCGATCGTGCAGAAATTTGTCGAAGATTTTATCGGCAAGCAGGTTGAGCGCGGCATTGATCCGATGGAAGCCGTTGCCAAAGGCGCTGCAATACAGGCGGGTGTCCTTGGCGGCGAGGTCAAAGATATTTTGCTTTTGGATGTCACGCCTTTAACTTTGGGCATTGAAACAATGGGCGGCGTGCGGACCTCTTTAATAAGCCGCAACACCACGGTGCCAACTTCCAAATCGCAGGTCTTCAGCACTGCCGCGGACAATCAGACCTCGGTTGAAATTAATGTTTTGCAGGGCGAGCGCGAATTTGCCGCTGACAACAAATCGCTTGGCAGGTTTATTTTGGACGGCATTCCTCCGGCGCCGCGCGGCGTGCCCCAGGTTGAAGTTACATTCGACATAGACGCGAACGGAATTTTAACAGTGCGCGCCAAAGACAAGGCAACCGGAAAAGAGCAGCATATTACGATTCAGGGATCTTCCAACCTTTCCAAAGAAGATATTGAAAGGATGAAGGCAGAAGCAGAATCCCATGCTTCCGAAGATAAAAAGCGCAGGGAGGTTGTGGACGCGCGCAACCAGGCAGATACTTTGATTGCGGTTGCGGAAAAGACCTTGAAAGATGCCGGGGAAAAAGCGCCTGAAGCTGACAGGAAAGCCGCGCAGGAAAAAATTGATGCTTTAAAATCCGCAAAAGAAAAAGACAGCTCGGAAGAGATTAAAAAAGCAATTGACGAACTTTCCGCCGCAATTCAAAAAGTGGGTGCAGCCATGTATCAAGGCGGCGGCACGGGCGGCGCTGGGGATGCGGGTGCCAACACCGGCACAGCGCAAGGCGCAAACAGCGGCGGTTCTGCCGGAAGCGAGCCGGGCGCAGGCGCGGAATCGTCATCGGGATCTGCCGGCGGGGACAAAAAAGACAACGGCCCCGTGGATGCCGAGGTAGTGGATTAATTAATAAAGAATTTTATGAATGAACAACCAAATCAGCAACAGCAAATTCAAGTTAAGATTCCCGACAAAATGCTTCGCGGGGCATATGCAAATGCCATGCAGGTTTTGCACACCAGGGAAGAATTTGTTTTGGATTTTATGAATTTGTTTCCGCCCAGCGGGATTGTTTCGGCAAGAATAGTTTTATCTCCCGGGCACATGAAGCGGATTATTTCGGCTTTGCAGGAAAATCTTAAAAGATACGAAGACACTTACGGCCAGGTGAAGCCCGCGGAAGCGCCGGCTCATAAAATCGGCTTTGATGCGCAGTAAAGTTTTTAAGGAGCAGGCGGCAAGGCGGCTTTTCAGCCGCCTTAAATAAATTTATGGCAAAAAATTATTACGATGTTTTGGGCGTTTCCAAAGGCGCATCCCAGGATGAGATAAAAAAAGCATACCGCAAGCTTGCCAACGAGCATCATCCGGACCGCGGCGGAAGCGGCGAAAAATTTAAAGAAATAAACGAGGCCTACCAAGTGCTTTCGGATCAAAACAAGCGCTCGCAATACGACCAATTCGGGCAGACATTCGAACAGGCGCAAAGGCAGGGCGGTTTCGGCGGCGGCGCCGGAGGCCCGTTCGGCGGCTCGGATTTTTCGCAGGGCGCTGGGTTTGGCTTTGGAAACGGCGGCGGCTTTGAATTTGATTTCGGCGATATTTTTTCCGATATCTTCGGCGGGGCGCAGGAACGTTCTTCCCGCCGCACTCGCGGGGTGGATTTGGAAATGCCTTTGGACATAACTTTTGAAGAATCCGTTTTCGGCGCGGAAAAGGAAATTTCACTGGACAAAATCAATCAGTGCGCTTTGTGCGCCGGCAGCGGTGCGGCAAGCGGATCAAAAATCATCACTTGCCCGAAATGCCACGGCAGCGGAAGCATCAAAACAGCCCGCAGGACGATTCTCGGTACAATGTCTTCCACAACCGTTTGTGACAGGTGCGAAGGATTCGGTAAAATTCCGGAAGTGCCGTGCCCGGAATGCAAAGGAAGCGGAGTGAAGCGCGGCAAGAAAACCATTCGCGTAAGAATTCCGGCCGGCATTGCGGATGGCCAGCGCATTCGCGTGCCGGGGGAAGGCGAAGCAGGGTATCGCGGTTCGGCAAGCGGCGATTTGTATATTATTGTTCGCGCCGCTGCAAGCAGGGAATTTGCGCGCCGCGGCTTTGATTTGTATAAAGATATTGAAATCGGATTTACGCAAGCGGCGTTGGGAGCGAGCGTTGAGGTCGGCACTTTGTACGGCGCAGTAAAAATTAAAATTCCACCGGGCACGCAATCCGGAAAGGTTTTCCGCATTGGCGGCAAAGGCGTACAGCACCTGAACCGTTCCGGCAAAGGCGATTTGTATGTGACTGTCCGCGTGCATGTGCCGGAGAAGCTGAGCAAAAGGCAGAAAGAGCTGTTAAAACAGCTGCAGGAAACCGAGGGCGAGTAGGCATGGTGGGCAAAAACAAATATGGCGCAAACAAGGCATGGCGTAAAAAAGCATGGCGTAAAAAAGCATGGCGTAAAAAAGCATGGCGCGCAAAATGAGCAGGCGTGGCGCTGATTAGGATTTTGTGTTTGGTTTTGGTATAATATTTCTGCTGATAAAAACATTGTCGCCGGCATTGAAACAAAATGAGTTCCCAATACAATTCGCTTTTGCAAGGCGTTAATCTCCATAATCCCAGCTGGGACGTTTTTATATTTCTGTTTTGGATAATCGTCTCTATTTTTTATAGTTTTTCAGCCGGCCGCGGGAGGATCATAACGATTTTAATCTCGGTTTACATGTCCGAGCTGTTGGTAATTCAGGCGCCGTTTCTAAGCGCGGCGGTGGTTACCAAACTCGGGTTGGCGGCATATTTGGGGCGGCTGGTTACCTTTTTGGTTCTTTTCGCTTTTTTCTTCCTGGTGCTTTCCAAATTCGTTTTCCGAACCTCGGTTGAAAATCGGGGGTTCAGCTCCTGGTTTTTCTCTTTAATTTTTGCGCTCTTGCAAGTTGGATTTTTAATCAGCGTCATATTGTCTTTTCTGCCGCCTGACATAAAAGCAACCTTTGCTCCGGCTGTACACATGATTTTCATAAGCAGCACGGCACAGTTTGTCTGGCTGCTCTTGCCAATGGCTTTTTTGGTCTTGATTGGCAGGCATGTTTCAGACCACCGGCCTGAATAGCGCCTGAAAGTTTTAACTGCAAAAAAATTTATAAAATAAAACCGCCCGAAAATCCGGGCGGTTGTCATATTTCAGCGTTTTTAGATTTTAATTATTCCGCAGTTTATTTTTTCGCATCTTAAGGCGCTACTGTATTAGCGTTTGTTTTTTGTTTTCTTCTCCGCCGATTTTTTTATTTTTCGGCCCATGCGATTTAATTTGCTCCATGTTTTCTATAATTTCATCCAATTCTTTGCGCCATTGCTTGTTTTCGTCCAGCGGCTGTTCTCGGCCCGTTGTTGGTTGTCCTCTGCCGCTTTCGCCGAGCGCTTCAAAATCCGCGTGGGCTTTTATTATATTGGCAACGCGCGCCACAAGTTCTTTGGGCGGTTCGCCGCTGTCGCGCTTTGAAGTTATATCTGAAATAATTTGTTCCTGGGATTCAGCAGGCAAAGCCGAAAAATCATCATACATCTGCGCTTTGCTCTCGCGGGTTTGCGGCGCATCTTCGGTTGCATAATCCTTATCCGCATTTGTAAATAAAATGCGCGTGTCTCTATCCCGTTTTTTTTCTTGCTTGAGCCGTTCGTCGTCTTCACGGATAAATTGTTCCCATGGTTGCATATACTTTTGTGTCCTTAATAATTTATTTTTTTAATAATATCAAATCGATTATACTATTTTTCTTGAGATTTCGCAAGTTTATAATTGTTTTTAAGGAACATTATACTTTGGATTACAACCAAAGGAATGGGCAAGTTCAGTGCATTTATCAGTGTATCATATAATATGTGGGCTAGGGTATGCGATTATCCTACAATAAAGCCAATGTTATACTTTAATTTGGAAATTAATTAGTTTTTATGAAAAAATTTTTGTTAATAGTGCCGTTAATTTTGGTGTTTGCCGCTGGGTGCAATATTTCTTTTGCGCCAAAAACGCCCACATCGCCGCCCACATCAAAAGGCGTCGTGGAACCAAGCCCTTGCGGCGGAAACGGATCTTGCCCGAATTTGCAAAATTTTTCTGCGGCAAATTGGAAAACCTATACGAATGCCGTTCACGGATATTCGTTTGAATATCCTTCGAGTGCCAAAATAGAAGATACGGACAGTGCTTGCGTGTTCATTACCGAAGTCGGCGAAGCCGATGGTTTTGCTTTAATCAATAATAATGATTCGGGCCCGTGCGATGGCGGAACCGGTGTTGGAATTGGAGACAAGAAAATTACGGATACAATTACGATTGGCGGCCATACTTATTCTGCCCAGGGTTTTATGGAAGCCGACCAGGCCTCGGGATATTACACGTTTAAAGCTCAGCAGTTGTTAATCACATACGGAGCACAATCGCTGCAAAAAGATAAATATGGAGCGCCTTCATCTCCAATGAGAGCGGATGAATTTAACAGCGCAGTTTCTGCAATAAAAGCAATTTTGCAAACATTGCAAATTACCGGTTCTAATTAGGAACGCGCAGGCAGATTTAGAATATTCCAAACTTAAAAACACGATGATTCGTGTTTTGAGTTATTTGGTGGGTCGGGTGGGGATTGAACCCACGACAAACGGCTTAAAAGGCCGCTGCTCTACCAACTGAGCTACCGACCCGAAATCGGATTTGCCTGAATATTTTATAACATTTCACGAAAAAAAACAACCGAATGTGATATACTTTGAATATGGAAACACAAATTCAAGTGCAAACGCAGAAAGTCCGCGGCAACGGCATTAAAATAATTATTGGTGGCGGAGGGTTTGGCGGAATAACTTGTGCGCGGCTACTGGCGCGCAAAGCGCGCAAATATAAGCTAAATGCCGAAATTATCCTTGCGGACAGGAATAATTATCATTTGTATTATCCGAATTTGTACGAGGTGGCAACATCCGAGGAGGAATTTGTGAGCATTGGGGCATTGAAAAAAAGCATTGCCTTGCCGTACGCGGAAATTTTACCCAAAGGCGCTGCCTTTATGCAGGGTGAGATTTCGGAAATTTCACCGGAGAATAAAACCGTAAAAATCGGCGGCGCGCAGCTGAATTTCGATTACCTTGTTTTGGCTTTTGGCTCTGTAACCGATTACTGTGGAATCAAAGGTTTGCAAGAGCACGCTCTGGTTTTAAAATCCATCCCCGATGCCTTGCGCATTCGCAACCGGGCGGAGTTTGCGGTGCAGGCCGCAAGCCAGGATTTCAAAAAAAAGCTTTTGCGCATTATTATCGGGGGCGGCGGATTTTCAGGAGTTGAGCTTGCGGGCGAAATGCTCAATCTCATCCAAATTTTATCTTGGAAATATAATTATCCTCGCGAGAAAATTGAACTTTTAATAATTGAGGGGTCGAACCAGCTTTTGCCGGGAATGCCTTTGCATATCAGCGAGTGGGTCTGCGGGCGCCTGAAGAAATTGGGCGCGCAAATCCGCTTGGAAAATTTTGTGGCCGAAGCGGATAGATCAAGCGTGTTTTTGAACACCGGCGAAAAAATAAATTATGACCTGCTTGTTTGGACCGGCGGCGTGCGCAGCGCGGACATTCCGTTTGATAAGGCGATGCCCAGCGATAAAAAAGGCCGGCTTTTGGAAAGCGCGGCAAGTTTTTGCGTGCAGGGATGCGATTTTATTTTTGCGATCGGGGATGATGCCCATGTGCCGGATTTGCACAATGTCCCTGTGCCGCAAACCGCAACGCAGGCAATTTATGAAGCAGAATACATAGCCGAGGCCGTAATGCGCAAGGCGCGCGCAAAGCAAGTTCCCCCTTTTCGGCCGCGCGCTTTCGGGTACATTATTCCTGTAAAAGGGAAATGGGCTGTTTTACATTTGCCTTCCGGCCTTACCTGGTACGGCTTTCTCTCGTGGGTTGCCAGGCGATTCGCGGATTTGCGATACTTCTCAAAATTGCTTCCGTTCGGAAAGGCCGTGAGGATGGCCTGGTTTGACACAGAGCTGTACGTGAAAAACGACGAGTAAAATTCCTTAAGTTTTCTTTTTTATTTTTTTTCTTTTCGGCTTTGCCTGCTGCGCAGACCATAATTGGCGCAGTTCTTCTTCATTTTCAGGGCGCTTGTTTATGATAAATTCGCATTCGGGATACCGCGAACATGCGTAGAAAAGTTTTCCTCCGCGGCCGCGCGCTTTTTTTTCGACAACCTCGCCGATGCCGCACGCCGGGCATTTGAAGCCGATCTTGGTTTGGATTTTGGCAATGCCTTTGCATTCGGGATACCGCGCGCATCCCAGAAAAAATCCGAATCTGCCGCGCTGAACTTTCATCGGTCCGCCGCAAATCGGACATTTTTCGCCTTTTGTTTTTTCTTCCAATGCCTTTATTTGCGCTTCTTCCTCTGGCATTGGCTTTGTAATTTTTTCACCCTCCGGGCAGGCCAAAAATTTTCCATAGCGCCCGTATTTTATAATCATGGGCTTGCCGCAGTGCGGGCATGGAGTATCGGAAATTTCAACCTGCTTTTCGACTTCTTTTTGCTTGATATCCAAATGAGTTTTGAAAGGTTCGTAGAATTCGCGGATTATTGGCTGCCATTTTGCCTTGCCTTCGGCAATTTCATCAAGCTCGCCTTCCATTTTCGCCGTGAAATTTATGTCCACGATTTCCGGAAAATGCTCCACCAGCAAATCATTCACAAGAAATCCGATTTCAGTCGGTTTGTATTTTTTATCTTCTTTTTCAACATAGCCGCGATCCTGGATAGTGGAAAGAGTCGGTGCATATGTTGAAGGCCTGCCGATGCCGTGCGCTTCGAGCGCTTTTATCAAAGTTGCATCGGTGTAGCGCGGCGGCGGCTCGGTGAAATGCTGAATCTCTTTCAATTCCTTGGCTTCGGGCTTTTCGCCTTTTTGCAGCCGCGGCAGCTGATTTTCAACCTCAATATTTTCTTCGTCGCTGCCCTCCGTGTAAGCGCGGATAAAGCCGTCGAATTTTACGGTTTGTCCGGTTGCGCGGAAAATGTAATTGGCGGAATCTTTTCCCTGCGTCGAAATATCAGCGGCAGTGGAATTAAAAACCGCCTCTGCCATTTGGCTTGCCATGGTGCGTTTCCAGATCAACTCGTAAATTTTTTGCTGGCCGCGGTCAAGATAATTTTTCAGCGCCTCCGGATGGCGGGAAAGATCCGTGGGCCTGATTGCTTCGTGCGCTTCCTGGGCATTTTTTGATTTTGTCGCATACCTGCGAGGCGCGCCGGGGTAATATTCCTTGCCAAAAATCTTTGGGATTTCTGCGGCCGCTTGCCCCAGGGCAAGCTCGGAAAGGTTAACGCTATCCGTGCGCATGTAAGTGATAAGGCCGGCATATCCTTCTTCGCCAATATTCACGCCTTCATACAATTGCTGGGCAATTACCATGGTCTGTTTTGCGGACATGCCGAATTTGCGCGCCGCTTCTTGCTGGAGCGTTGAAGTGGTAAACGGCGGCGCCGGATTTTTTCTGGTTTCCTTTGAGGTGACCTCTGTAATTTCGTATTGCGCTCCGGAAAGCTTGCCGGTAATTTCCTTGGCTTGCGCCGCGTTTTTAATCTCAAATTTATCCAATGCCTTGCCGTTTATTTTGGCAAGCTTGGCTTTGAAGCTCGCCGGGTTTCGCCCAACTTCGCTGTTCGCGTTTTGCCGCGCTTCGCCGGGCACGAAAAATTCCGCTTCAATTGTCCAATATTCTTCTTTAACGAATTTTTCAATCTGCCGTTCGCGCTCCACAATAATGCGCACGGCAACAGATTGCACGCGTCCGGCGCTCAGGCCAAAACGCACCTTTTTCCATAGAAAAGGAGAGAGTTCGTAACCCACAAGCCGGTCCAGTATGCGCCGCGCCTGCTGGGCATCGATTAAATTCATATCCAAATTCCGCGGATGCTTAAGGGCGTCTTCAATGGCGCTTTTCGTAATTTCGTGGAAAGCAATGCGCTTGGGCTCTTTTTTCAGTTTCAGCGCGGAAATTAAATGCCAGGCAATGGCCTCGCCTTCGCGATCCTCGTCTGTCGCCAGGATTATTTCATTGGCCTTGCCCGCTTTTTCCTTCAATTCCGCGACAACTTTTTTCGCTTTCACCGGAATTACGTATGTCGGTTCGAAATCGTGCTCAATATCAATGCCCATCTTGCTTTTCGGCAGATCGCGGATGTGGCCCATGGAGGCCTGCACGTCAAAATCCTTGCCCAGGAAACGGGAAATTGTTTTTGCTTTTGTAGGGGATTCAACTATTACTAAATTTGCCATCTTCAAAAAGTTTATCTGCCGCTTTCACTCTTTGTCAAGTTTCGGCCCAAGTTCGGCGCATAAAAATTATTTTCCAACAGTGAAATTGCGCCGCTTAAAACAAGCATGGACAGCCCTGCATTCAAAATTTCCGGCGCCAGATTTGTTTGGGCTAAAATTTCATCAAAAGAAATTCCTTTTCCGGAATGGTTTTGAAAAATGGCTGATGAAATTTTTTGCTGTTCAGGAGTGAGCGCCTCAGCGGGCACGCGGTTTTCGGCGTTTTTCGAGCGTTTTGCCGCAAGTGCCTGCAAATCATCAAAATTATTAATAATATCTTCAGCGGAACGCAGTATGCGCGCCTTTTCTTTGTGTATTAGGGAATTGGCGCCTTCGCTTAGTTTATTGTTGATATTTCCTGGCACCGCGAAAACGCACCTGTCGTACGAAAAGGCCTGGCGCGCGGTAATTAGGGCGCCGCTTTTGCGGTCTGCCTCGATAACGGCACAGGCGCGGCAAAGCCCGGCAATTATCCTGTTGCGTTGCGGAAAATTTTCGCGCCGCGCAGGAGTGCCTGGCGGGAATTCGGAAATAACAAGCCCGCCGCCGGACACAATTCTTTCCGCAAGTTTGCGGTGCGCACGCGGATACAAGCTTTCGTGATCAATTCCCGAGCCAAGCACAGCAATGGTTTTGAAGCCCTGGCTTAAAGCGCATTCGTGCGCGCACGCATCTGTTCCATAAGCCAATCCGGAAATTATGCACGCATCAATCCCTTTAAAGCCGGAAATTATAAATTCCGCTGCCATTTTCCCGTATGGGCTCATTTTTCTGCTGCCAACAACAGCTAAATTAAAGGCACAATTAAATGCGGATAAATCCCCCATATAATAGAGGAGAGCCGGAGGGTCTGGAATGTTTTTTAAAGCAGCGGCATATTGGGCTTCATTAATGCTTAATCTTTTAATTTCCTCGGAAAAACAGGCGGTTTTTTGTTTTGATTGTTTAAGAAATCGTGGATTTTCGCCTGTTTTTTGCATATTATTGACAAAATTATTAAAATACGGTAATATAGCAGAGACACTGGGGTCGGCAAGAAGCGCATTAAAATATTTTATGCAGGATCCTATTTGCGAGTGGCCAAAGCAAGCATCATCCCTCCTACTGTTTGCGAGTAAGCCGTTAAGCAGAGGTATTGGCAGAGCTTTCTGTCTTATCTTTCACTCGTAAGTAGGGTTCTGAAATAAAATATACTCCGGGGAGATTAAGTAAAAATTAAATTCAATTAGATGTTTGGGCTAAGGATTTCAAACATAAGGATTTATATTTGAAACGCTTAGCTCAAATCTGAGCAGAGCATCCCTTCGGGGATCATTTCACAACCGCATATGGAGGAACAGCCATGTCAACACTTTGAAACTTCGCGTTCGTGCGAAGGAGTAGAAGGGTCTGAATTTTTTACCAATCGTCCAAAATCAGCCGAACAAAAATGTTTGAATTTTTTTATTAATCTCCTTGAATGGGAGTTTTTTTATTTCTTCTTCCGAAAAACTTTGTAAAACAAATGCATCTGTGGGCGGGATATTTTTATCCGCGCGCGTTTCAATGCCAATGCGGATGCGCGCAAATTGCTGCGCGCCCAGGATATTGATTATGGATTGCACGCCGTTGTGGCCGGCTGAGCCCGAATCATCCGTGAACTTAAAATTGCCCAGCGGCAAATCAACATCATCGTGCAAAACTAAAATTTCTTGTGCGGAAAGTTTGTAAAAATCCAGGATCTCGCGAGTCGCTTGCCCCGAATTGTTCATGTAGGTTTGCGGATAAGCGAAAAGCGCTTTGATGTTTTTTCCAGGCGCGCCGCTCTCAAAATTTCCTTCGCGCACCAAGGATTTGAATTTTTTTTGTTCGCCGGAAATCGCGGCATCCGCGCCTCCTGTTCCTGTTCCAACGGAATTTAAAAAATGATCCAGTGCCATAAATCCGGCATTGTGCCGCGTTCCTGCATATTTTTCGCCAGGGTTGCCGAGGCCGATTATTATTTTCATATTTTTGTATTTGGATTTCCGCGCTTGCTTTCCAGCCGCAAGGCAACAGGCGTGCCCCAAAATCCAAGCTCTTTTATAATAGCGTTTTGGATGAATTTGCGAAATTGCGCGGAAATTGCCGCTGGTTCGTTCACAACCATTTGGAATGCCGGTGGATTTGTGCCGGTTTGCAAAAGCCGATAGGCCTTTGGCTCTTTTTGGTCGCGCAGGCGCCTGGGCGGATTTTCTTTTGCCTTGGCTTTTAAGAATTTTTCCAATACCTCATCGTCCACGATTTTTTTCCTGCCGGCCTCGATTTCCAAAATGTAATTCAGGATGTCCCCGATGCCTTCGCCTGTTTTGGCGGAAATCGGCACTGCCGGCGCCCACCACAAGAAAGGAAAAAAATCAGGCAAGTGTTTTTGCAGGGCAGTCAGTTTTTTCGCGGCGAGCAAATCGATTTTGTTGGCGGCGATAATAAGCCCTTTGTTCGCGTTCACAATTTCGCCTGCAACCCTTTGGTCTTGCTGGCTTATGCCCTCGGCAGCATCAATTATTAGGACGCAAATGTCGCTTCGCCCGATCGCGCGCATTGTCTGGAAGGCCGCGTAGATATCCGGCAGGGGCGCGCGTTTTTCCTTGCGCTTCAAGCCGGCTGTATCCAAAAATTTTATTTTTTTCCCTTTGTATTCGATATCCGTATCAATGACGTTTCTTGTTGTGCCGGGAACAGGCGAAACCACAACGCGCTCTTCGCCTAAAATTTTATTAAAGAGCGACGATTTGCCCACGTTCGGTTTGCCCACCAAGCTAACCGAAATTTCCGTGCTTGATTTTTGCGCGGCGCCAAAACCTTTTTTTGAAAGCTCGCCGGCAACGGCATCGAGCATGTCGCCAAGGCCGATCCCGGAAACAGAAGAAAGAGCGAAAATATTTTTAAATCCCGTAAAAGAATATTGCCCCGCGGCTTCGCCAAGTTTGCGCGGAGAATCTATTTTGTTTACCGCAACCACAACGGCTTTTTTGCCTTTGCGCAATTTTTGCAGGACAGCGCGGTTCAACGATTGCGGCGCGCGCTTTCCATCAATGACATATAGGATTAAATCCGCCTGGTCTATTGCCACTTGCACTTGCGCCTGCACATTTTTTTCCAGTTCTTTTTGCTCCGCCTTTTGTTCGCCGCTGTCCAAAACAATTCCAGCGGTATCTATTAAAGTGAAATCCATGCCGTTCCAGGAAGTGGATGCGTAAAAGCGGTCGCGCGTGGTGCCCGCAATATTCGAAGTGAGCGCCAAGCGCTGCGCTATTATTTTATTAAGCAGGGTAGATTTGCCTGCGTTCGGTTCGCCGATAATGGCAACCAGAGCTTCGTTCATGGTAGTTGGTAGATGGTAGTTGGTAGATGGTAGTTGGGGGTCGATCCAACTACTATCTATTAACTACTAACTACTAATTATTGATTATTACTTTTTAGCTTTTTTATCACGCTATAAATTAATTTGATTATTATTTCGAGGTCATTTAAAATAGTTTTCGCTTCTTGTGACGAGATATATCCTAAATCTTTGGCTATGATGATATGGTTTTGCGCTTCTCTGGCAGATCCTATTGAGATTACATGGAAATGTATTTTTTCAAGAGAGCCCTTTCTCCCATAACCCTCGGCGATATTGCTTGTTATTGAAATTGCAGCACGGCGTAACTGGGACGTTAGGACAAAAATTTCTTGTTTTGGAAAATTTCCAGTTAGGGAATAAATTGTTAAAACTAATTTATGAGCTCGTTGCCATACCGCGAGTTTGGTAAAGTCCATAACACCCTCTTTATTTTTTAAAATTAAAAGATATTTTAGTAGATAGTAGGTGGTAGATAGTAGGTGGATTGGCCCCCAACTACTAACTATTAACTCCTAACTATCAACTATTTTTTTATCGCCAACTACTAACTATCATCTACTATCTATTAACTATTGGTTTCCGACAATCAGCACCAAATCGCTGTGCGCAACCATGCCGTCGGGTTTTGGCTGCGCGGAAGAAATATTCAGTTCGCTTTCCAAAACTTTTTCGGTGAGCGGTTTCGGATTGATTTCATAAAGAACGCTCTGGTCCAGTTTTATGCCGTTGTAAGCGCCCAGGTATACGTGCGCGCCTGCCTCTTCAAGCTGGGTTTTAATTGTATTAAACGCCGCATCGCCGATTCCGGCATTTTCCATTATGATGCTTGGCTCTTCGGATTTTATTTGCGCAATGGCAAAGCCGTCGTTAAAAAATTGTTTAATTTGCGCGTCGCTTATGCCATCGCAATTATGGAGCATCCATTCGCCGTCGCTTGCGGTGCCTGGACAAATAAGGCCGGAATCCTGATCCAGGGTTTCTGTCAGGATTTGCGTGTTTTTGCTGTTGAGCATTTTTTCCAAATGCAGGATTTGGCTTGGATCTATATTCGTATGGAAATGATCGGCGACAATATTTAATAAATTGTTAATTTTGCCGCTGTCGGTGAGCCAATTCAATTGCCTTAATTTTTCTTTAAATGCCTGCAAAACCAATTCCTGCCGTTTGCTTCTGGCAAAATCCGAGCCTTCGATTCCCGGAGCATGCCGCGACCTGGCGAATTCCAAGGCGCGCTGGCCATCCATGTGTTCCGGGCCTTTTGAAAAAGTTATTGGCGGCAAATATCCGTTGGTTGCGTCATTTGGGTACAAGCTGTCAGTGAAAGTGTCGGGCACATTTATGTCCAAACCGCCGACAGCATCCACTGCCTTAACAAACCCCTGGAAATCCAACGAGGCGTAATAAGGGATATCCATGCCGGTTAATTGCGAAACAACCTGCCGCGCCTCTTGCCCGCCTTGGTCAAAATTTCCGTTTTGCGTGTACCCTTCTGAAAAAGCTGAATTTATTTTGCGAGGTCCGCGCGCAAACTGCCACCAATAATCGCGCGGAATGGAAACAAGCAGAATTTGTTTTGTGTCCGGCTTGATGCTCGCCAGTATCATGGTATCCGTAAGGTATGGCCCGTCGTGGCCTGCTCCGCCATATCCCAAAAGCAAAATATTTATTCTCCCGGAACTTTCTCCCTGCAAAGGCGTGGTTCCGCCGCTGAAAACCAATTCTTCCATTTTTTTGAAAAAAGAAACCTTGCTGGTGAATATCTGGCTGCCGGCATTGTACGCCCTTACAAAAACAAAGGAGATTGCGGCAAGCAAAATTATTAAAGATATCCAAAAAATTTTAGGGATGCGCCGCCTTTTAATGTTTTTCGGCGAAAATCGTTCTTCAAAATTGCGCGGCGGCTGTTCCGGGCTTGGATTTTGGTTCATATAGGGTAATTATATATGAAAGCCCTGTTTTGCGCCATGCAAAATCCAAAAAAATCCTTGGCAAAACGCTTGCATTGATTCCTTAAAAGGTTTATTATTGATAAAGATTTTTTTAACTGCTGTGCGTGCAGGGACGATTAGCTCAGCTGGTTAGAGCGCGCCGTTCACATCGGCGAGGCCTGAGGTTCGAGTCCTCAATCGTCCACCATTAACTTAAATTATGGAACAAAACGGGCAACAAAACGGGCAAGGCCAAATTCAGCATCCGTCTCCAAAGCGCTCGGGCGCTTCGATGTTCGTATGGGATTTAATAAAGGTCTTTATTATCTCGATTCTTATTATTTGGCCGGTGCGGGCTTTTGTCGCCCAGCCATTTATTGTTTCAGGATCTTCCATGGAGCCGACCTTCCATAACGGCGAATATCTTATTGTTAATGAGCTTGATTATCGCCTGCACGCTCCCAAAAGAGGCGACATTATTGTTTTCAGATATCCGTTGGACACCAAAGAATATTTTATAAAGAGAATTGTCGGCTTGCCCGGCGAGAGGGTAAAAATTACGGGCGGCAAAGTGGAAATTTTCAACAACGCGCATCCGCGTGGATTTTTTCTGGATGAAAGTTATCTTCCGAGCGGCGATTTGACTTTTCCAGGCACTGCCTCTGATTCGGACATAAAGCTTTCCGCGAACGAATATTTTGTAGCCGGCGACAACCGCCTGGCGTCTTCTGATTCAAGGTTCTGGGGGCCTGTGCCGGCAAATGATATTGTCGGTAGGGTTTCTGTGAGAATATTCCCGTTCCAAAATTTTTCCCTATTTCCAACTCCAACTTATAAAAGTTAGTTAATAGTTAATAGTTGATAGTTAGTAGTAGTTGGTAGTTAGGAGATAATAGTTAATAGTTGATAGTTAGTAGTTAATGGATGAAAAAATGCAAAATCTGTCACTAACTACCATCTGCTAACTATTAACTACCACCTATCATCTACCATCTATTAACTACCAACTATTAATTCCTATCTACCAACCACTAATCATCAAGCATATATGGCAAAAAGAAAATCTTCCGTTTCTTCCAAAAGGCCTCATTCGCTTTCAGGCCTGGGGGATATTGTGCCTGAGCCGCGCAATTATTGGGATTACATGAACAGAAAACTTCAGCGCCTTGCCGGGGCTTTTGGATTTTCCCGCGCAGAGGGCGCTCTTTTGGAAGACAGCGCCATTTATGAAGGCCTTGAGCTTGAACACGGCAATCTTGTGAGCTTCGCTGACCAGGAAAACAACCGCATCGCGCTCCGCCCCGAGGTTTTGCCGGGGATTATGCGCGCCTATGCGGAGCGCAAAACCGCGGAGCCGGAAAAGATGGCAAAATGGTATTATGCCGCGCCGGCATTCGGCTACAACGAACAGCAGAAAAAATTCGTGTCCACCTGGGAATACGGCTTTGAAATGTTCGGAGAATTTTCCGCGCTCGCCGAATCGCACCTCATTAATCTTGCCTGGAAATTTTTGCGGTCAATCGGGCTTAATGATTTGTCTTTGGAAATAAATTATGTCGGCGACGCGTCCTGCCGCGGCGATTACGACGATGCTTTAAAATCTTTTTTGCAAAGCAGAAAGTACGACCTCTGCAATGATTGCGCCGCAAGCATCGAGACATATCCCATGCAGATTTTCAGGTGTAAGAATTTGGGGTGCAAAACCGTTTCCGCAGAGGCCCCGCAGGCAATAGATTATTTGGACGAGGCCTGCCACAAGCGTTTTACTTCTGTTTTGGAAGGCCTGGATGAGCTGCGCATTGTTTATAATTTAAACCCGTGCCTCTTCGGCAAAGAAGGCACTGGCGGCACTGTTTTTGTGATTAAATATAAAGACGACAGGAGCGAATATTTTATCGGCGAAGGCGCGGGCCACAGCGGCATTTTTGAGCAGGTTGCCGGCAAAAGCATCCCTTCTTTCGGATTCGTAGGTTTTATGGATGTCTTGGACAGCGCTTTGAAAAATCTCCAGCTGGATGTGAGCCAGCATAACGGCATGGAGGTTTTCCTGGTTCCGCTCGGCGATCTGGCGATAAAAAAGGCCTTGCGCCTGTTCGGGGAACTTTGGGACGCGGAAATCGCGGTACATCATAATTTTGGCGATAATGGCGTTAAAAATCAGCTCAAGCTTGCGGAGGCCGCCAAAGCGAATATCGCTTTGATTATCGGGCAGAAAGAAGCCATGGAAGAGATGGTAATTTTGCGGGATGTTAAATCCGGCATGCAGGAGGTTTTCAGCTATGACAGGATCATTGAAGAAGTGAAAAAAAGATTGGGCAAATAACAAAGGAAGCGGAAATGAACGATTGCATTTTTTGCAAATTGGCAAACAAAGAAATTCCTGCTGAATTGATTTTGGAAACTGCGGATTGCGTCGTGCTGCCGGACAAAAATCCAAAAGCGCCGGTGCACTGGCTTGCGATTCCAAAAAAGCATATTGAAAGCGTTGCGCATATGAATGCGGCAGAGGCGGCGGATGCCGGCGCGCTGGTCCTTGCCGCCAAAACCGCGGCGCAAAATAACGGCTTGGCTGATTACAAGCTGATTTTCAATGCCGGCAAGTACGCCAAAATTCCGCATTTGCATTTGCATATTTTGGCCGGGACTGATTTGGGCGAGGTAATATAAATTATTTTCCGGCGGTGCGGTTCCGGAAGCGCCGAATTTGACCATTTGCCCGAAATTTTATATAGTCATTACATAGTCGATTAAAAATTGCCGCAAAAAGCGGCAATGCAAGCATCCTTAAAAGGGGGTGAGTGGATTTGGTAGAAGTAAAAAAGAAAGAAGGCGAGTCATTCGAAAGTTTGCTCAGGAGATTCAACCGCAAAATACAACAGAGCGGTGTTTTAGTGCGCGCGCGAAAGATTCGTTTTTATGAGCCCCCGAAAAGCAGGCGCTTGATGCGCGAAGATGCCAGGCGCAGATCGCAGTTGAAAGAAAAAAGGGAAGAGCTTAAAAAAATAGGCAAATTGCCTGTGAAATTAAAAGACAGAAGATAATGTTTAAAGAGCAGTTGGACAATGATTTAAAAGAGGCGATAAAAAGCCGCAATTTGCTTGCCGCGGATACTTTGAGGATGCTCAAGACAAGAATTCAAAACGAGAGCATTGCCAAGCAGGGGGAGCTTGGTGAAGAGGATTTGCTTGCCTTGGTATCATCCGAAATAAAGCGGCGCAAGGATTCTGCGCAGGCATACACAGCAGGCAACAGGCCCGAGCTTGCGGAAAAAGAACAGCGCGAAATTGCGGTTCTGCAAAAATATTTGCCGCGGCAGCTTTCCGAGGAAGAGGTCTCAAAAATAATAAATGAAACTATTGCCGGACAAAATTTCACTGAAAAGGATTTTGGCAAAGCCATGGGCATGCTTATGCCCAAAATAAAAGGCAAGGCGTCCGGAGATATTGTTTCCAAATTGCTAAAAGAAAAATTAAAATGAGCCAGCAAAATTACTTGGTCGGACTCGACATCGGCTCCCTGAATGTCCGGGTCGCGGTCGCGAAAACAGAAGAAGGTGCCCCGCATCCAAGCATAATTGGAATCGGCGAGAGCCCGTCCGCGGGAATTCGCAAGGGAGTTATAATTGATATTGAAGAGGCGGTTTCCGCAATTTCTTCGGCTTTGGAAAAAGTGGAGCGCATGACAGGCGTTGCTATTACGCATGCGACGGTTGCGATAGGCGGGGCGCACATTTCTTCCACGGAATCGCACGGAGTAATCGCGGTCTCGCGCGCTGACGGCGAAATCACGGAAAATGACATTATCCGCGTTATAGACGCTTCCCAGGCAATTTCCATTCCGCCGAACCGCGAGATAATTCACGTTATTCCCAAAAATTTTATTGTTGACGGCCAGTCCGGAATAAAAGATCCGCTGGGCATGACAGGCATCCGCTTGGAGGTTGATACTGTAATTGTCCAGGCAGCCGCACCGTTTATAAAAAATTTGCACAAGGCGCTTGCGCGCGCGGGGATTCAGCCAAGCGATATGGTTTTGGCGCCTTTGGCAGCCGCGCACGCGGCGCTCACCAAGCGGCAAAAGGAATTGGGAGTCGCGCTTGTGGATATGGGCGGCGGCACAACCGGGCTCGTGGTTTTTGAAGAAGGCGAACTTTTGCATACTTCCATTGTGCCGGCAGGTTCGGGGCACATCACCAATGATATTGCCATTGGCCTGCGCACTTCAATTGAAACCGCTGAGCGGGTTAAAATAGAATTCGCCCATGCCATTGCAAAGGAAGTGAGCAGGAACGAAGAGATTGACCTTTCCAAAGTGGACGAAAACGAGGAAGAATCGGTTTCGCGCTATCATTTGGCGGAAATCACCGAGGCGCGGCTGGAAGAAATCTTCAACCTCGTTAATAAGGAGCTTAAGAATATTGATCGCGACGGGAAACTGCCCGCCGGCGTGGTTTTAACAGGGGCTGGCGCGAAAATGCCGGGTATATTAGAATTAGCTAAAAAGCAGCTGCGGCTTCCGGTGCAGATCGGCTATCCCGCCAATATCAATACTATTATTGACAGGGTTGAGGATCCGGCATTTGCCACGGCAGTCGGGCTGGTTCTCTGGGCGCATGAATATTCCGAAGGTGCCAAAGGCAGCGGGAAATTCGGAACCGATATTCTTGAAAGCGTCGGGCTTTCCAAAATGAAAAAACTTTTCAAGAAATTTTTACCGTAAGTAATCAATGAAACGCATGCAAGTTAAACCTAAGATAGAAACATTCGCGCGCATAAAAGTGCTCGGGGTCGGCGGCAGCGGCACAAATGCCGTGCACAGGATGATGGAGCTTGGCATTAACGGCGTGGAATTTATTGCCATTAATACCGATGCCCAGGCATTGCATAATTCCAGCGCGGACATGAAAGTGCATATTGGCAAGGCGGTCACGCGCGGCCTTGGCGCGGGCATGAATCCGGAGCAAGGCAGGCAAGCTGCGGAAGAATCCAGCGAAGATATTTTGGATGCCATCGAGCACGCGGACATGGTTTTCCTTACCTGCGGCCTTGGCGGCGGTACGGGAACGGGCGCAGCTCCTGTTATTGCGGAGCTCGCGAAAAGCAAAGGCATTCTTACCGTGGCAGTGGTTACCAAGCCGTTTACTTTTGAAGGCATGAAAAGAAAAGACGTTGCCGAAGAGGGCTACGCTAATTTGAAAGATAAAGTCGATGCCATTATCAGCATTCACAATGCC
>JAJZOG010000007.1 GCA_021811585.1 bacterium | reverse complement strand
AATCACAATTGCAGTGTCCAAAATAGCCCCGGTGATCGTCGTGCCGCTGGCATTGGCGACACCAGCGATTGCCGGAGCAGGTGGTGGGGGCGGTGGTGGCGGCTGGGTATTGGATCCCCCTCCGCAACCGGCGGTGAACAATAAAAAACCAAAGCCAAAGATCAAACTCAACCATCTCAACCATAACTTTTTCATGGCAAAGGCGCCTCCTAAAACGCCCATAATCCTTTTGAAAATTCCTCCTTTTCCAATTCAAAGAGAGATTACATTATACTGAAAATGTAATATTTGTCAAGAATTTATTGTACATTTAGCGATGGCGCTGTCTGAAACATTATTTTCCAGGTATAAGTATCACCTGAAGTAGGCAATCGCGTAATCGAAACATTGGATGAGTTCCAAGTACCTATAACAAAATTTTTAGTAGTATCCACTAATTGCGTTTGCAAAGATTGCTGGTCAACGTTGAAAGTTTGACCGTTATAATTAATTGAAGACGGTATGGATGCGGATAAGCTTACGGTTGCATAATTAGTGCTGCCGCAAAGGGCAAAATTTGCATACGAATTCGTTCCGCTTGCAGGATAGGAATATGTTGCGGAATTGCTGCGATTAGGGGCGCTTATTGTATACGATTCATTGCTCACTGATTGATTGATGCCGCTTACATTTACTGCTGCGGAAACGTTTACTGTGCACAAAGGGGTATAACTTATTGGCGCGGAAACCTGCGTGTTTGTACCCACGCCTATATTGAGACAAGTCAATGTATAATAACCCTGGCTGCTTCCACTGCTTGTGTATGCCGCATTACCGCATGGCGAAGACGTACTTGCATCTGCAGTGCGTATGAAATAACTCATCAGGTTCAACGGATCAGCTAAAGACGTGGTCACTCCCCAACTGCTTGGATAAAAAGTCCATGTTAATATCGTATAAGTATCCGGAGTTGCAAAATTTGTTAATACTGGCGGATTCCATCCTTGGCAATTTGAATTCCCGCAAATATTTGTACCCGCGGAATTAACAATGTGCCAATTCGGCAATTGGTTTTGAAACGCCCCGGAAACCGTTGCATTTGAAGTGATATCAGGAGACGGCGCCACACTAATGCTTGCGATTGATTGCACCACAAACGTTTTTGTCAACGTATCGCCAAACGCTTTTATCAAATTGCCATTATTATCATAATAGCCCATTGTGAACGTAACATTATACGTGCCAGAGCTTGGGGGCATGACCAAAGTCAGGGGTACTGTAAAATTCGCGCCGCCGGGGACGCCTTCATATCCCTGGAGCACCTCACTGCCCGGCGCGGTGTAACTATTGGTTGTGGTTTGTTGCGTACATTTTGGCGGATATCCGGAGCAGGATGTAGACGTGGTTTGAACCTCTATATTTTCCTGCCATGTCTCCAAAACATAATCCGGCCGAGGATAAAGATTATGATAATGCAATGCGGCCGGAGAAGAAGCGCATGTTTCCGGATTGCAATAAACCTGGAATGATGTTCCTCCTAAATTATAAGTAAGCATGTAATCGTGCGAGGTCTGGTAATAATCAAACGCATCGCAAGTGCCTGATATAATTGTAATTGTTATTGTGGTATTGCCTGAAGTTGTAGTTGAATTTTGCGGCGGATTAGGGCAGGTTTGCGTGTCAACTGGCTGCTCATACGGCACGCTGGCATCCATATATTGGCCCTGATTGGTGAAAGTTATTGATGCGTTCACAGTTTGTCCGGCTGTAAAAGTATTGCCGCCGCTGGAATTTATAATTGTATCGGTTACATAAGAATCATTATATTGGCCCACTGAATAGACCCTATTATTTAAACCCGCCACAGTGCTGCCATGAGTGCTTCCGCTTGAACCGCCATCCCTAAAACTCAAATAAATGCCTGTGATAATGCTATGGTCTGGATTACAGGCCGTGCTGCTTGCGCTGGTTGTGCAATTGTTAGTAGACATGCCGTTAGCCACGAACGGGACGCGCCCATTCGGCGCTCCATTGCCGTTTGAAGACCACTGCGTCCAATATCCGTTCCCCAAACCATTGGTTACGCCCCAATTGGGATTTGATATCCCCCACACAGTTCCATTTTCAATGTCCAACCCGCTGGTGCTTCCATATGCGGAAGTACTCGTGCCTTTATATCCGAAAGGATATGCCTGGCAGGTGCTATTATTTGACCAATCCGTTCGCCAATAAACAGGGCCAACTGGATAATAAGTTGCGCCGTTTGAATTGTCCGTAGAAGGGTTTGTTGCACCGGTACCCGAAGCGTCGGGCATATCCAAATATTGATATCCCACTGCCACGCAGCCCGTATAATATGGTGAACCATATGCGCCTGTTGTGTAGTAGCCCACGGACGAGGCAACTGAATCGGCGCTTGTAAATGTGGTATCGCTGTAATCGGTACCACAGGTTCCTGCCGAATTTACGGGAACGCTAATGCATGAATCCGCGGGGTTTGAGGAAGAACTTACTTGAAACGATTGGTTTGGGCCTTTTGAAATTTGCGAACTGTATACTTCCGCATCACCGCCATAATTGCTCATTTCCAAGCCGCTGCTCACAAAATTCACGCCCACTATTGCCGCGTTTGGCGGAATTTCAATGTTTGCCATGCTGGGCCCGCAGGCAGTGCCATTCGCGCAACCGTTCGTATTATTAAACCTGTAATCAGCTACTTCATCATAGTGAAACGTGTTTGCATTTCCGGGCGAAGAACTACAAGAGCTGCCCGCAACACTGCCCGAAGAACAAGCAAAGGTTTTGTGCGCAACGGCAACCAACCCCATGCCTGCGAAAACGGCTATTGAAAGAATAATTAATTTGGAGCGCATAGTTTTCTTATTTAATTTTTTATTTTGTCATGTAGCTTATGGAAACTCGGGTTTTGTCGGCCGCGGAAAGCAGCGTTATGCTTGCCTGGTTGCCGTTTTTGACGGCGAAAATCGCGGTAGTATTGTTCGCGGTGCTGTTATTCAATATTGTGTACCCGTTGGAATTAAAATATTTTACATATGCAGCAGCCAAAGCAGGGCTTTTTTGCGTTGAAAAATACGATGCAGTGTATTGCGTTTGTGCGCCGTACACTGTTGCTCTGCTGTCCGTGATCGCCGCGTTTTTGTCCAGCACCAAAGAATCGGGGAAATTCGGCACAAGCGCGCGGGGCGACATGGCAATGGTTTTATCGTATACTCCGGCAGAGGCCTGCTTAGCGCGCCTTTGCTGGCGCGCGGAATTTAAGATCAAGCCGGCGGCAATAATCAAAACAATCAAGATTAAAATTGTAATTAAGATTTTTTTGGTTTTCATATTTTTAGGTTGGCGGCCTAATTTTTAGATTGGGCTCGTTATTAGTCATTAGGTCAAAACCAATTTATTGCACAAGATAAGTTATGAGGACATTTGTCGAACCGTCAGTGGCTTTTGTAATTAGCGCATTGATTGTTTTATTTCCAACCTTTGCATAAAGCATGGCGTTTGCTTCGCTCTTATTATATTGCTGCTGTATGATGTTATATTGGTTGTCGCCAAGGTATTTCAAATAAGCGCTGTATTCGTCTTTGATGCTGGTCTGAGTGTGGAAATCAGCCGTATATTGAGTTGCTCCGCCCGGCCTTGTAGATGGAATGCTGTAGCTTGAAATGGTTTTCGTGGCAGAGCCCAAAATCAGTCCGCTTGGAAAGCCGCTTATAAGCTGATTTTTAGGCGCATTAACCACTTTTATGCCAGTGGCTTGTTGCTGGGTTTGGGAGGTTTGCTGCGGACCTTTATGTTTATTGGCCAAAGCCGCTATCACCGCAGCAACAGCCAAAATGATAATCACCCAAAGTATTATTTTGCTTCTTTTTCCCATATTTTTGATTTTGTTTCGATTAGTTATTTTTCAATTCCATTATACTACAAAGCCGTGAAAATGCAAAAATTTGCTGTTCTGAGCCCAAATACAAAATCAAATAAAAACACCTAATTGCTTAAGTGTTTCATTGGTTTAACCTAATAAGATTTTGTCTCACTTTCAGGTTTGAGGGGTGCTAACCTAGCGTTTTGCCCACTGTGGCCCTCTGCGTGCGCGCTTCAGTCCGGGCTTCTTGCGTTCTTTCATGCGGCTGTCGCGGGTTAGCATCCCGTTTTTTTTCAAAACTTTGCGAAAATCCTCGTTGCTCGCGGTAATTGCCTGGGCAAGGCCATGGGCAACTGCCTGCGCCTGCGAATGCGTGCCGCCGCCTTTGACATTGGCATAAATATAAACCTGATTTTCAAGGCCCGTAAGCTGAAGCGGCTTTAAGGCCTCGTCCACATAGCCCTTCATTCCGAAATACGCGTCAATATTCTTTTTGTTGATCTTGTGTTCCGCTTTTCCGGAAAACATCCTAATGTTGGCAACAGATGTTTTCCTGCGCCCGACTGCATAGAAATATTTTCCCGGCTTGCCTTGCGCCTTGGGCTCGTGCACCGCGGCATCGTTTTCTTTTCCTTTTTCAAGCTCCGCTGCCGGCTCGGCAGGATGCGCCTCTGCTGCCGCATGCGCGGCAGTTTTCTTTTTCTGAACAGCCGCTTTTTTCGCAGCCGGCTTGTGCTCGGGCTTGTGCTCGGCTTTCTGCTCGGGCTTGTGTTCGATCTTGTGCTCTGATTTCTGCTCGGGCTTGTGTTCGGATTTGTGCTCTGCCTTGTGCTCTTTATCCTTATCTTTTGTGCTCTTTTTTGCTGGCATAATAATTAAGCTTTCTTATCAATTTTAAATTCATGCTTGCCGTCCGCGACAATCTTCAGCCGGCGCATTGCGGTTTTGCGCAATTTATTATCGTCAACCATATTGAAAACCGCGCGGCGCAAAACCTCTTCCGGCCTTTCCGCCAAAATATTCCTCAAATTCTTTGTGCGCAAGCCGCCAGGATATCCTGAATAGTGATGATAAACTTTTTGCTGGACTTTTCTTCCTGTAATCTGCATTTTCCCTGCATTTACTGCCACGACAAAATCTCCGCAATCCAGATGCGGGGTAAAATCCCTTTTATGCTTGCCGCGCAAAAAATTCGCTATTTTCGTCGCCACGCGGCCCAAAGGCGCCGCGGATGCATCCACTTCTATCCACGCGCGTTCTAATTTTTTGGGAATGTATGATTTCTGGGTTTTCATAAATTTATATGCTCTGGCTGTTGGATTTTAAACCAACTCCACCAAATATTTCCTCATGCCGTCCTTGGCTTTGCCTGCTATTAAAATTCTCGTATATCCGCCGGTACGTTCTTTGTATTTTCCGCTTAAAATCTCGATGACTTTCCGCGCGGCTTTTTCGCTGAGCGCGGAGAAAAGCTGGCGTTTGGCATGCAAGGTGTCTTTTTTCCCTTTGGTGATCATCTTATCGACATAGCTTCGCACGGCTTTCGCATTCGCCTGGGTAGTAATAATTTGCTCGTGTACTATTACCGATGATGCCAGGGTGCGCAAAAGTTTTCTCCTGTGATCAGTGCCCCTGCCGAGTTTTTTCATTTTATTCTTCTTGTGTCTCATAAAATTTCTGCCTTTCTTATATCCTAACCGTAATTGCCGACTACTCTACTTTGCCTATTGCCGCCAAAACCTCATTCGCGGTTTTTTCGCCGAGGCCGTCCAATTGCCGGATCTCTTCCATGCTCAAAGAATTAAGTTCTTCGACAGTCCTGATGCCGTTCTTTTCCAAAGCATTCTGCGCGCGAACCGAAAGGTTCAAGCTCGAAACAGGGGTGCCTTCGGATGCAGGCAGGGCTTGAACCTCGGTAGTGCCAATGGCATTTGCCGCCATTTTGGAATCATTAATAAGCATCGAAAAATGGTCAACCAAAATATGCGCCGCGATATTCAACGCCTCTTCCCCTGTGATGGTGCCGTCGGTTTCCATGGAAATGGTGAGCTTGTCAAAATTGGTAAGCTGGCCGACGCGCACATTTTCAATATTGAAATTCACATTTTTAATGGGAGTATAAATGGCATCAACCGCGATCATGCCGATTTCTAATTTTTCGTTTTCACGCATTTCGACCGGCACATATCCCCTGCCTTGCTGGACAATTAATTCCATGTCTAATTCGGCATTTTTGTTGTCCAAGGTCGCCAAGTGCAAATCAGGGTTCACAATATCAACCAAATCGTTTTTCTTTATATCCGCGGCTGTAACTGCTTTTTCGCCCTTTACTTTAACCGAAAGCCGGACCGGCTCATCGGTATGGACTTTCAAGCGAAGCTGTTTTAGCGCCAGAATAATTTCAACAACATCCTCTTTAATATGGGGCACGGTTGAAAATTCATGGTCAACCCACTTTATTTTTACCGCTGTAACAGCGGCGCCGGGCATGGATGAAAGCAAAACCCTGCGCAAGGCGTTCCCAATAGTTACGCCGTAGCCGGGATAGAGCGGTTCCATGGCAAAAACATAGCGATTTCCTTCGCTTTCTATTAAACTTGCCTGGTTTGGTAATGGAATGGCTTCCATTTTTTAGATTGCTTTTTCGCCGACAAGCGAACCCTAATTCTTGAAACGCCTATCGCTTATAGCAATCCCCTTTAACTATTAATTAATTATCTTGAATAAAACTCAACGATTCTCTGCGTATCTATCTTATTTTCAATCTGATCCGGTGTTGGGATGCTTAAGACCTTTCCGGAAAGCTGCTGCTCGTTCAATTCCAACCATTCCTGGGTCTTATAATTTTTCAGCTTTTGCTTTTGTGTGTCCACGAATTTCTTGGATTTTTTGCTGTCTCTTATCGAGATAACATCTCCCACTCTTGCGCGATACGAAGGGATATTGACTTTTTTCCCGTTAACATCAAAAAAACCGTGGGAAACCAGCTGGCGCGCCTGTGCACGTGTTTCTGCAAAACCAAGACGGTAAACCAAGTTATCCAGGCGCAATTCCAACATTCTCAAAAGCGCATCTCCGGTGACGCCTTTTTTCTTCAAGGCCTCGGTGAAATATTTCCTGAATTGCCTTTCTAAAATTCCGTATGTCCACTTTGCTTTCTGTTTTTCGCGCAGCTGCAAGCCGTATTCCGAGAGGCGGCTTTTCCTCTGGCCGTGCTGCCCAGGAGCATAATTGCGCTTCATTAAAAACTTGGCATCTTTTGCCGTAAAGGGCTCGCCGAATCTTCTGGCTTTTTTAACTTTTGGTCCTGTATATTTTGCCATGGTTATACCCTTCTCACTTTCTTGGGACGCACGCCGCCGTGAGGGATTGGCGTTTCATCTTTAATGGAAAGCACTGCCAAGCCAGACCCCTGAAGCGCCCTTATTGCCGATTCCCTGCCAGAGCCAATGCCTTTGACGAAAACATCCACTTCCGTAAGGCCGCGGTCTTTAACGCGCGCGAGCACGTCTTCCATTGTTTTCTGAGCGGCATATGGAGTTGATTTTTTCGAACCCTTAAAACCTGCAAGCCCGGCGCTTCCCCAGCTGATAACATTGCCGGAAGGATCTGTTACTGAAATCATGGTATTGTTGTAAGTTGATTGCACGTAAATTTTTCCGCGCGGAACCTTTACCTTTGCGCCTCGCTTGCGTTTTGGAGCACTGGCTTTTGGCGCATCGGCTTTTGGCGCATCGGCAGATTGCCCGGCTTTTTCGGTTTCCGGCTGTGTTTTGGTTGCGCCGTTATTTTTTTTCTCGTTCTCGTCAGCCATTTTATTAAAAAATTATTACCTTATTAACTACCAACTACTAACTACTAACTATCAACTACCAACTATCGTCTACCATCTATCAACTACCATCTGCCTTTATGTCTTCTCAGCTGATTTCTTTCTGCCTGATCCCGCTGTCTTTCTGACATTGCCGCGCCGCGTTCTGGAGTTGGTTTTCGTCCTTTGCCCGCGCACAGGCAAACCTTTTATGTGGCGGATGCCGCGATATGCGCCGATTTCCTTCAAACGTTTGATATTGAGCATTATTTGCTGGCGCAATTGGCCTTCCACTTTGTATTTCTTTTCAATATACTCGCGCAAAGTGTTCACTTCCGATTCTGTTAAATCCTTGGCTCTTTTATTCGGATCTATTCCGGTGTCCTGCAATATTTTTTTGCTCAAACGAAAACCTATGCCGTAAATGTGCGGCAAACTTGCTTCAATTCTTTTTTCATTTGGGAGATTAACTCCTGCTATACGCGCCATTGTTATCCTTGTCTTTGCTTATGCTTGGGATTTTTCGGACAAATTACGTAAATTTTTCCGTATCTGCGGACAATTTTGCAATCCTTGCACATTTTTTTAACGCTTGATCTTACTTTCATCGCATTCTCCTGATTATTCTGCCCCTGGTTAAATCATAGGGCGTAACTTCCACAATAACGGAATCACCAGGCAAAACCCTAATTTTATTAACTCTCATTTTTCCCGCAATATGCGCCAAAACAATTTGGTTTGAATCCAATTGCACGCGAAAAAGAGCATTAGGTAAAGTTTCTATGACTTTGCCGTTAAGTTCTATTGTCTCCTTAGTTTTATCGGACTTTCCTAATTCCTGAAAACTGGTAGAAATATTTTTGAACTAAGTTAAATATTAGCATGAACATTTTAACAAAACTGCTAAAATGTGTCAATTTTGCGGGTTTCCGCTGGTGGTTGTTGCGCCGGAATCGCTGTTTTGGCCTAGTTTTTCGGTAACATAGACGCGGCCGGATAAGCTTGGCACGCGCTTGACCCAAAACGGGCTAAAACTTATATCAATGCCTTCAATATTGGTGTTGGAGAGCAAATATTCTTTAAGCTCCAAGGCATTTTTTCCGTTTATCTGAGAAGCAATCCCTTTGGTATCGATATTTGCCGCCGAAAGCCCTTCAAAATGCACGTCAAGCAAACCCTTGCCGCTGCCATAATCAATGCTCTTGAAGTTCTCGGTAATTTTTTCATTCCCTGCCTCTGCCAAATATTGTCCCAGCGGCAATGTGGAAGAAATGCGGTCTTCAACCATTTTTTTTAAATCATCCGCATTAAAAGCAAGCCCCGTTATATGGACGCTGATGGTTCCTGTAAAAGACAAGGTCTGGTCGCCGGGATTTTTATCAAAGCTCATATTTTTAACCTGGACGTTCATTCCCGAATCCACCAACTGCAAACCCTTGGAATTAAGCAGCTGGGCTTTTGTGGAATCGATAATTTCGGATTGCAAAGATTTCTGGGCATTGTTGATGTCATCCTGCGAGACGATTGTGACAAAACGCGAGACGCCACCGGAAATTGCATTCGGAGCTTTCGCATATAACTGCTGTGGAATGGTCCCCAAAACCTTATTATGAATCTCAAGCCGCGTGCCGGCCGCGGTATTATATCCGTCCCCTGGCTGGTCTGCGGTTATCGGAACCAAAGGCGTTAAACTTGCAGGGTTTACATCTGTCCGGTTCAACATTCTCGTGGGCTTTATATCGGTAACGTCGCTGTCAAAATGAAAAACATTATTACCTATGGTCAAAAATGTTGTTGAAGCATTGAGGCGCAAAATCCTGCCTGTAAAATTATAAATTTGGACGGTGCCGCGCGCTTTTTGCCCGACATTCAATTGGCCTGTTGCTGAAAAACTGTTGCTGATCTGCTCGTCATTATCAAACACTTGGCCGGGAATCACCAAATTTTGCGGATCCGCTGACAACGCTTTGTTGTCTACCGAAATTTCCAAATCTCGGCTTACCGGCTGCGTGCGCGCATATACTGTGATGTTCGCCTGCGGCAAAATTACAGTTGCGAGCAAAATGATTATGACAAGCGCAAGCGCAATTGCGGTTTTCAGAACTTTTTCAAAAGCGCTTTTTTTACGTTTCTGCTTTTGCGGATGCTCGGGAATATGCAATTTTGCATGCTCGCGAGGAAATTCCGACAGCGATTCTTCAATTGGCTGCACATTTTTAAGGTGGTTTGCGGGGTGGTTCAAATTTGCTTGCCGATCGGGTAGATGGTGGTTCGGCACTCGATGATCCTGGTCGGGCACTCGCTGGTCGGGCAGGCGCTGGTCGGGCAGGCGATCTTGATTGGACAGATGCTGGTCGGGCAGGCGATCTTGATTGGACAGATGCTGGTCGGGCAGGCGATCTTGATTGGACAGATGCTGGTCGGGCAGGCGATCTTCTTCCACTGGTTCGGGCTTAAACCCAAAACCATGATCAGGCACCTTGCCATGATCAGGCACTTTGCCATGATCAGGCACTTTGCCGCGCAATTTCGTCCGAAGGTCAACCGAAGGGCCGGATTTTCGTAACGCATCAAAACTGCGCAATTCAAAACCGTGTTCCAAGGCATATTTTTGCCCGTTTTGATCCATGGTCAAGATTGCGATATTCTTTCCCAGCAAATCGGCTTGCTTTTTCAATAAGCGAAAATTAATCGGATCGGAAAAAATCAGCGCCCCTTTCGGGATCACCAAAATAATGTCTGCGGAAGGAAAATTTTTTACTTTCCGCAAAACTCGATTTATATCGTCGTCAATATTGATGGCTAAATTTTTCATAAAGCTACTGCCTAATCGCCGGATTTTTATAAATTTTTATGGCCATTTTTACCGTCGCGCAGGGTTTTCCAGGAAATTAGTTTTGAACTCTCAACCTGCGGCTGGTCAAAAGGATCGACACTGCGCAGAATTGAAGAATAAACCGCGAAGGTCTGCCAAAATGCGATGAATTGCCCGATTTCTTTTGGCTCAAGAATAGTAAGGGAAAGCGCCAAAACAGGGATTCCATGTATTTTAGCATCTTCCCAGGTTCCCGAAAACTCGGCATCCATTGCAAAGGAAAGAGGAATTTTATTCAAATCAAAAAGCGAGCCGTCCCGAAGAGGAATGCCGTGCATGCCGGCAGGCATCAAGGTCGGCGCATCTTGCCTGAAATTTTCGGCTCGCAAAAAAAATCCCGCAATATTTTTTCTGCCGCCAAAAAAACGCTGGTTAGTATGGTGCTGGCTTTCCGGAGCTTCGTGCGCGAAATATGTTTGGCCGCTGCCATTCTTGCCAAAACTTTCATGGCAAAGCTGGACGATTAAATTCGAAAAATAAAATAAATTATGCGAATACACGGGGAGAAAAACATCAACAATGCCGCGATTTTCCAAAGCGAAAAGAATTTGGGCGGCCTTCATGGCAATATTATTTTGCCGATATTTGGCATAAAAATCCTTGGCGCCGAAATACAAGGCCGAAATGTCGATGCCACAAATTGCCGCAGGAATAAGAGAGACCTCTGTGAATGCGGTATACCTGCCCCCAATATTCGGATGTTCCGCAATGGTAGCGCCGGCTTTTCCGCCTATCTGTGCCAAGGTGCTGTCTTTTGCAGTTATAAAGAGCAAGGTGTAATCCAAAAAATGCATTAATGCCTCTATTTGCGAAACAGTTTGGCCTGATTTGGAGATCGCGATCACTAATGTATTGTGCTTTGGCAAGCGCATTTTTATATTCGCAATGTACTCCGGGTCAACGGTCGAAAGGAATTCCACGTGTTTCCCGGACTGTGCACCAAAACAACCGTAAATGCCCATCAAACCCGTGACGCTTCCGCCATTGCCAATAAGCAGGATGTTTTTAAAAGAACCGAACTCCTGCCAATATTTTTTAAAACCCTCTATATCCGGCTTGTATGACAAAAAGGCCGCGTCCGGCAATTCGGCCTTTTTCTCTTCAAACTCAGGAATGTTGGCAAAAATTAATTGCATGGGTCCAACCCAAACCCCCAACCTAACTCCCCAATCTAAGGACACGATTGCGGTGTTTAGGCAAGTGTTTTAATAATATTTTAATTGAGTTTCCCTTATATATTGCATAAATGTCCTTAGATTGGGGAGTTGGATTAGGGGTTTAGGTTAGGGGTTTAGGTTGGGGTATTGGGTTGGACCCGTAACTGCAGACGAATTCTACGCAACCCTGCGGAAACAGCTTCTTCTTTAACTATTTTAACATGGCCTATCTGTTTTGTATGCTCAACATGCGGACCGCCGCAAAATTCTCTGGATATTACCTGTCCAGCAGGATCCAAAATAGTATAAACCGAAACGGTATCGCCGTATTTTTCGCCGAATTGCCCGAGCGCGCCCTTTGCAAAGGCCTCGTCGCGGCCCATCACTTCGCGGATAACTTTTAAATCCATATCAACCCATTGGTTTATCAAATCCTCAACCTCCTGAATTTGCCGCGCATTCACTTTTTGCGGATGAGGGAAATCAAAACGCGCGCGCTCGGCATTAACATTGCTCCCTTTTTGAACCACATGTTCACCCAAAACCCTGCGCAAAGCCGCCTGCAAAAGATGTGTTGCCGTGTGCAAGCTCACCGTATTTTCGCTATGGTCGGCAAGCCCACCTTTAAATACTCCCTTTTCAGCGCCATGCGAACGCGAAAGCTCGCGGTGCTTCACAAATTCTTCTTCAAATTCTTTTTCGTTTATGGAAAGCCCGCGCCCGCGGGCAAGCTCGCTGGTTATCTCCCAAGGAATCCCGAATGATTGAAAAAGATCAAAAGCGTCCTTGGCTGAAATCAAACCCGTTTTGGCGCGCCGCTCAAATTCTCTAAGGCCCTGCTCCAAAGTTGCACTGAATTTTTTCTCTTCTTCTAAAATCGCGTTCAAGATTGCGCGGCGATTCTGAACCAATTCCGGATACGCCCGGGCATACGATTCAATATATCCGGAAACAATTTTCTCCAACCAATCAAAACCCAAGCCCATCCCTTTGCCCAGCACAATCGCGCGGCGCAAAATTTTTCGCAGCACATATCCTCGGTCTTTGTTCGAAGGCGCCACGCCGTCCGAGACCAAAAAAACCGCTGCCCTCAAATGATCAACAATAATTTTCGCCTTGATTTCCTGCTCGCCCGAAATTATTCCACCCTCAACGCGGCCTAAAATTATGCCCAAAGCGTCTTTAAAAAGATCGGCATCAAAAACCGAACTCTGGCCGTTTAAGAATGCGAGCACGCGCTCCAAACCCATGCCGGTATCGACATTTTTTTGAATAAGCGGCTTATACTTTCCTTCGCCCAAGCCGTTATATTCCATAAAAACATTATTCCAAATTTCAATGAACCGCCCGCAATCGCAATTAATATGGCATTTTGCGGAGCTTTTTGTTTGCTCCTGCCAGACCCTGTGCTTAACGCGCATATCAGCCGGCAAATCGCCTTCAATATCCACGAACATTTCGGTATCAGAGCCTGACGGGCCTTTATCGCCTGCCTGCCACCAATTTTTATCGCGCCCATAGGGAAAAATTTTATTCGCGGAGCGCGAGCCGGGTTTGCCGCCGCTATCACTATCGTCGCCCTTATTCCCGCCGCCATTCCCGCTACTGCCGCCTGCTTGGCCATATTCGGCAAGCGCATAAATATTTTCCGAAAATTCCGCTTTGATAGGATATTGCGCGTGAGAGGCAAATGCTTTTTTCCACGCGGCTATGGCTTCATCATCCCGCGGGACATCGGCGTCTCCGGAAAAAATCGAGACATAAAGATTTTCGGGATTGATTTTTAGCCAATCCGCACCGGTTAAAAATTCGAAAGACCAGGCAATGGCATCTTTTTTGAAATAATCGCCAAAACTCCAATTACCGAGCATTTCGAAAAACGTAAGATGGCGGTTATCGCCGACGTCATCAATATCCGTGGTGCGCATGCATTTTTGCACGTTGGCAACGCGCGAACCCCCGGGATGTTTTTCTCCGAGAAGATACGGCACGAGCGGGTGCATTCCTGCTGTGGTAAAAAGCACGGTGGGATCGTTTTGCGGCACAAGCGAAGCCGAAGGGATTATGGTATGCCCTTTTGATTTGAAAAAATCCAAAAATTTTTCGCGAAGCTCTTGCGCTTTCATAAAATTGGCTGCACCGATTCCCCGGCTTCGGCTCCTGCCTTTTATTTTAATAATTGCGCCACAGCCGCATCCATCTGCGGATCCTGATTATTTTTTATATTTTCGGCGGTTAAGGCAACTTTAATATCTGGATCAAGGCCGTTATGGTTAAGATTTTGCCCGTTAGGAGTAAGCCATTTCGCGATAGTAACTTTCATGGCCGTATTATCCGGCAAATTAAAGAGCTGCTGTACAGAACCTTTCCCAAAGCTCTTCTCGCCGATGAGTTTTGCAAAACCATGGTCGCGCAAGGCGCCGGACAAGATTTCGGCAGCCGAGGCCGTGCCCCCGTTTATGAGCACAACAGTCGGAATATCATGCAAGACGTTATTGCCCAGGGCCGTGTAAGTTTGCGTCGTACCGTCCGAATGCGCTTCGCTCACAACCACGTCTCCCTTATTTACCCAGTAAGACGCGATTTTAACGGCATCGTCAAGGTAGCCACCCGGATCATCGCGCAAATCCAAAATTATTCCTGAGACATGTTTGCTTTGCGCGTCTGTTGCGGCCTGTGCGAACAGGTTCACAGTATCATCTCCGAATTCAAGGATATTGATATCCTCAAACGTTTTGCCGTTCTTGTTGATTGTTGAATATTTTACGCTGGCAACGTTTATGGTATTGCGCGTAATGGTTATGTCTTTTTGCTGGCTGCCGCGCAAAATGGTCAAATGAACCTGGGTGCCCTTTGGACCGCGAATCTTGTTGACCGCCTCGTCCAAAGTCATTTTGGTTGCATCTTGGCCGTCAATCTTTAAAATATAATCTCCTGCCAAAAGGCCTGCCTGCTTGGCGGGGCTTCCGTCCAGCGTTGAAACAATTTGTACTGCGCCGTTATTCAAAGTAACCTCTGCGCCAATTCCTTCAAAACTGCCGGATAAGCTGGTTTCGAAATCCTTATAAGCGGTGGGGTCGAAAAACTCGGTATACGGGTCTCCCACCGCGGCAATTGCTCCCTGCACCGCGCCGTAAAGAATTTTTTGCTGGTCAACCGGCTTATCTATGTAATTCTGATTCAAAATATCGAGCGCTTGCCAAAGCAAATTATAATCGACGTTTTTGGGGGCGTTATTCTGATTAATAATCTGAAAATTATGCCCCTGATAAACATATCCCTTGGCGCCCATATTCAAACCCAAGCCAAAAGTTGCTCCGCAAAGGAGCACTAAAACCACTATGGTAATGACGTATTTTTTTGTTGTAATCATAAAGCCATTATAAATCAAAAGTGCGGGGGCGCGCAAACAATATTAAAGAATGCCGCGTTTTGGATTAGGGCTTAAGTCCGCGGGAAGCAAACAAGCGCTGCGCCGTTATTTTTGCTATGCGCAGAAATACCAAAAGATTTATGGCCGCTATGACGCAATAATTCAAAAACGGATTGGCGCGCTTCCACAGGCGCTTGCGGTAAAATGTTTTCATGGAAACCGCGCCGCGGCTGACATATTTTAAACGCTCTTTATACGGGATGCCCCGGCCGCTTTTGCCCTTTGACGATCCTTTGAGATGCGTTATGTAGGCCTCGGGATAATAAATTATTTTATAGCCCGCGTTTTTAATTTTCCAGCAGAGGTCAATATCTTCGCCGTCCAGAAAATAATCCTCGTCAAACCAGCCGACTTCATCCAGGACTTTTTTCGGCGCAAGGAAAAATGCACCCTGGATAACTTCCACTTCCTGAATTTTATCCTCAGGCACATAGCCGTACCAATAGCGGTCAAAAATTTTGGTGCCTTTAAAAATTCGGTCCAGGTGCGAAAAATGGGAAAGCGCGACCCACGGCGTGGGCATGGCGCGGCGGGCGTCGCGATCCAGATTTTTGCCGTCAGCCAGAACAAGCCGGCAGGAAAGCGCGCCGACATCAGGATGGCGGCGCATGTATTCCGAGGTTTTCGCAATTGCGCCTTTGCGCACTATTGTATCCGAATTCAAAAATAAAATATATTCGCCGGCGCAATCCCGGCGCGGCATATTATTGGCCTTTGAAAACCCGAGATTTTCCCCATTGGCAATAATCCGCAATCCGTGCGCTGAAATTTCCGCTGCAAATTGCTCTTTCAGTGCCGCTACAGAACCGTCTGTAGAATTATTATCAACAACAAAAATCTGCATCTCCGCTTCTTCGGACACTGCCAGCAGTGATTTTATGCAAGCAATGGTGATGTCTTTGGTATTGAAACTTACGATTATAATTGAAATTCTCATATGAACCACTTCTCCATTTCTTTGCCCGAAATCTTCTTGTTTTGCTGGATGATTCTTCGTTTTGCCAGCATTTTTGGCAGGAGGCCGAAAAATTCCGGCACTGCTTTTAAAGTGCCCGGCTCAAAACAAATAATGTAGGCGAGCATGGCTGTTTCGCGAATGAAAATTCGCGGGGAGTTTTTCCAGAAAGCCGCCCCGAAATCGTTTTTTATAATTGCAAACAAATGATTGCGCCAATTCCATTTGCGCACGTTTCTCGAAATGGCTTTGTGGTGCCGCACATATGCGAACAATTTCTTATATCCCCCTTTGCTGCTTCCGGCGTTGCGCTCATGCCAGACAACTGCCTCGGGGACGAATTTAATATTCCAACCGGCAAGGCGCAAACGCCACGAAAAATCCAGATCCTCCCAATAGGCGATAAAATCTTCGTCCAAATATTCATCAAATTCTGTTCCGCGGAAATTATATTGCATCCTTACGCTCTCAAGCGCTGCGCGGCGATAAACGGCAATTGTGCCGGAAATTCCAAAGACATCGGTTTTATGATCATATTGCCCGCTGTCCGCCTGCCATTGCCCCCGTTCCCGCGCGCGCCCGGATTTTTCTATCATAATGCCGGTACCATCCAATATATTCCTGCCGTCAGCCGTTTTTTCCGGCTTTAACATTTTTCCCGTTGCCGCCGCGACTTTGGGATCTTCAAAAGCCCTCAAAATATTTTGCAAAAAACTTTTATCCGCGATCACGTCCGGATTTGAAGTCATTAAAAATTCGCTCTGCGCCTCGCGAAAAAATTTATTATGGCCGCCGGCAAAGCCCAAATTCTTGCCGTTATCAACAACCCGGATTTTCGACTTGCCTTTATATGTCTCGCGCACAAATTCATAGAGCCCGTTGTGCGAACCGTTATCTGAAAACACAAATTCAAAATCGTCAAAATCCTGGGCCAAAAACGAATCAATGGATTTTTTTATGGTTTCATGATCGTGATTCCAGCCAAGCAGGTTTATGGAAATCTTTGGCATAAAATTGGCGGCCGGCTAACTGGCCGCAAACTCCTGGCTTGCGGCCGCCAAGGCCAAGCTTAAAAAGAAATAAATTAAAACGCGATCATTCATCAAAGTGGTATCTACCAGCATGTAGGCAAACAGGGCTGTAAAATAGAGGCCTACGCCGATTGCGAAAGGCGCATAGCCGTCAAAATTTTCCGCTTCCCGGCTCGCAAAATTTCTGAAATGCTTCCAAAACCACCAAAACATTTTTATCAAAAACCAGGTAAAAAATACGAATCCTAAAATTCCCGTCTCAGCCAAAACCTGCAAATACAAATTATGCGCGGAGATGTATTTTTGGGGCAGGTTAAATGCCTGCGAACGTTTCTGCGCCGCGCCCGAATAGCTCTTTCCGGAATTCCCCAATGTAGTAATAAAATTCCCGTAGCCGGCGCCCAAAAGCGGATGCCTCGCGATAAATACCGCGGTTTTTTTCCAAATGCTTATGCGCAGAGCGTTGGATTCGTCATCTAAATTGTAAACGCTCCTGGCGCGCTGTATGTAATTGCCGTAATTGCGCCCTGAAAAAATCGCTTTTTGAATTAAAGGCGAGGCCGCCAGGATAATCAGAAAAAACAAAATGGGCAAGGCGATTTTGCCGAGCAGTTTTTTTGTCCCGGTTCCGGAGCGCCGTACAAAACGGCTGAAATAAAAAATTACCGCCAAAATCGCAGGGGCTGCAAGGCCAACCCACACTCCCCTTGTCCCCGACAAAATTATTGCCCAAACAGCCAAGATGATAAAAATCCAAAGCAAAATTTTCTGCCATTTTTGTTTCGCAAAATACAGGAGAGCAATCGCATACGGAATTGAAAACATCGCCAAGACGGCAAAGGAATGCGAATCAGGCAAAACCGAAAACATTCGCAAAGATTGCTGGCCGGTTGGAGAAAAAGCAATCCACGAATTTGAGTATAAAGAGGTGTCGGCAAAAAATGAGCCGTAATACAAACGGGCAATCATGATTGCCCAATATTGCCAAAAATAAAAAAAGTTTGTAAAAATGCTGAACGCGAACTGGACGAATCCCAAAAGCACAATTGCCGCGAGCGATGAAAAAACAACGGCAATTCCGCGCAAAATTTGTTCTCTGGAACGAATTACATTTACAGCAACTATATATATGAGGTAAATATTCACGGCGAAAAGCAATTCTTTCAAACCCGCGAATTTAAATTTCGCCACTGATAATGAGAGAAGGGCCGCAAGGGCAAAACCCAGCAAATATTTGTCCCAGGGAAAAAATTTAATTTTTTCCCCGCGCGCTTCGCCCACTGCATCGGATTTTCTGCGAAACATGCCTGAAAAAAAATTCAAAACTTTGCCGCGGTTCCTGATTGCAAAAACTATAAAAATAAACAAAAATACAATGCGCCAAGCGGAAACAGTATCATATTTTGGCGCGGGAATATCCACATAAAAAGGAAGGGACAAAATAACGGAATAGAGGGCATATTCGCTGTCAAAAAGGATTACAGCGGCAAGCATGAGCCCAAGGTTAAGGTAAACGACAAAGCTCGGCCAAACGCCTGTTGCCATAAGCGCCGTTGAAAAAAGCAGATAAACTCCGAATATTACCAAATAAAATTTTTGTTTAAACATGATTTCCGGTTGGCGGCTGTTAATTTTTTGCGGCTATTAATTTCAAGGTTTTTTCCGCAGCGGTTTTCCAGGTGAATTTCTCGAGGCGCTCTTTGCCTTTTTCGACGAGTGCGGCGCGCAGGGCGGCATTAGTCAGCGCTTCAAAAATTGCGCGCTTCATATCTTCTCTGCTGTGCGGGTCAAAATACACAGCGGCATCTCCGCCCACTTCAGGCAAAGAAGAAACATTTGAACAGGCCACGGGCACGCCGCAATAAAAGGCATCCAAAATTTGCAGGCCAAACCCTTCGTAGAAAGCCGGCTGCACCAGAAGATCGGCTTTTTTCAAAACCGCAAACCTGTCTTTAACATATCCCAAATAAATAATTTCGGGGTGCGCCGAAATCTTTTCCATAATCTTATCATAAAGCCAGCCCTTGCCGCCAGCCAAGACCAGAAAATGCGGAATATTTTTTTCTTTTTTAAGTTCCAAAAACGCGTCAACCAGCCCCAAAATGTTTTTGCGCGGCTGGAGGGTTCCCAAATACAAAATAAATTTTTCCGGAAGGACCGGCTCGGGATCGTTGTTTTCCGGTGCAAGTTCATTATGCATATCAAAGCCGTGATGCACCACGGCCACCTTGTTTTCCGGCAAGCGATATTTTGCCGATAAATCCTTTTTGGTCTGCTCGGAAACGGCAATGATCCGTGCGGCGAATTTGCAGGCAAACCAGGTTGAAAATCGCAAATACTTGCGCATGAATTTGCCGAATGTTTCAGGATAAAATTCCCAGCCAAGATCGTGAATCGTAACAACGGATTGCTTCGGATGAATTAGGGGCAAGGCAGAAGCCATCACAAAAAGCGCATCAGGCATATGCCAAAGCATCTCCCAGGAAATTCGCAATTGCGTCCAAAATATGGGAAAAGGGATTACTTTATATTTAAAATTTTCCGGCAAATCCAAAATCCACTTTCGCGGTTTGGTTCGCAAATACAAAACATAGCTGTTTTGGCGGTCAATTTGCGCCAAAGCCAAAATCATCTGGCGCGCATAATGCTCCACTCCCGTGGTTTGGTCTATATTCGCCCTTTCGGCTTCAATTCCAATTAGCATGATTGAAAATAAATAGTTGGGAGTTAGTAGTTAATAGTTGGTAGTTGGTAGTTGGTAGTTGGCGGTTGGCGGTTGGTGATGTGGCTGGGGCTGGGGCTGAAGCTGGCAAAACACCCGCGCTTACTGAATAATTTCCTCGCTGAAGCCGATTTTCCGCCTGCCCAGCAAATTTTTTATTGCGGCAATATCCTCTCTCTTAAAGAATCCGCTTGCCAAAATCAACGCCGCGTAAATTACAAACCCAAGCGGCAAAGTTATAAAAATTGAGTGCAGGCGGATCTTATACAGCAGCGCGGCCATAATCGCAGCTGCCAAAACCGGCTTGGTAAAAAATTTCGCAACAGCGAAGGAGGCGATTTTTTTGCGCACGAAATAAAAATATCCAAGCGCCTGCGCAAGTTCCGAAACAACCGTCATGACCGCGGCGGCTCGGAAGCCAAAGCGCGGAATCAGCAATAAGTTGCCCACCGAATTTATAAAAATATTCGCAAATGTAATTATAACCGCTTTTCTTGTGAGCTGATTAATGATAATGCTGTTGACCGCGGCATAAGTAATTGTGATGGCAGAGGCAAAAACCAAAATTTCCAAAGCAGCATAACCGCTGTAAAATGCCTGGCCGGCAACAAGCGTAATAAGCTTGGGCGCCAATATGGCGCCCCCAAACGCGATTGGGGCTGCAAAAGCAATCATGTATTTGGTGTAATTTTGCAGGGCAATTTTCACATCCCCCATTTTGCCCTGTTGCATGGCATAAGAAAAATACGGATAAAGCGCCGAGGAAACAACTGCCGGAAAAAACGCAAGCAAATCCACAAATTTATATGCCGCAGTGTAGAGGCCGGTTTCGGCATATCCTTTGAGCGCCGAAAGGATAATCACGTCAATCCTGTTATACAAAATGCTGAAGCCAATAAGCATCCCGAACGGCAAAGCAGAGCCGAGCATTTCCCTGGCAAGCTTAAAATCAATATTTTTCAAATAATTCCAAAGATCCAGCCGCGGCACGTATTTGCGTATGACGCGGTTGTACACCAAAATATGCATTATGCCCATGAGACCTTGAACAATTGCCAGGAAAACAATATAACGATGGTCAAGGATGGCCGCAAACATCACGCCAACGTTAATTACCGAGTCCAAAAAATTAACGGCCGCAAGAATATGCATGTCTTCAAAAGCGGAAATTACGGCTGTGAACGGGATTGTTAAGGCATTTAAAAACATGCCGAAGCCCGCAACCATAATGGCATCAAAAACAACCGGCGGATAACCGGCGGCTTTCGCAATCACGGCAAGCAGGGCATATACAAAAAGCGCCAAAAAAAATTCCACCGCAAAAAAATGGCCGAGATAATTCTTCGCCTGCTCTTTGTGCTCGCTGACCCTTTTAATGACCAGCTGCTGAATCCCGAAATCAACAATCACGCTGAAGAGCATGACATAAGCCAGCACAAATTGGTACTGGCCGGACGCGTAAGTTCCCAGGTATCGAAACAAGCTGGCATAGCCGATGAAAACCAATATGCCGGCAAATATCTTCGAGAGAACCAAGCTGAATATGTTTCGGCTAACTTTCTCGGGCATAACGGTATTTTAGCACGGATCGCCTTTATTGCTGAATTTGCGAAGCGCCGTTTGCACCTTGTCCCGGATAGCTTTGAACTTCAACATCGCTTAAAATCGCGGGCGCGGAGCCGTGATAAGTGCGCGTCCAGGCATTGTAATCCAAAATTACTTTTTGCCCGTTTACAATTGCATAAATGGCCGGCGAAGATTGACTCTTTATAAGCGTGCCGTCTTTGGGGGGAAGCGGTTCGCCGTCAAGGATGGCGCTTGTCTCCCCGTCGCTTAACAGTACGGCATAATTTTTGACGTTTCTTTGTGCCGCAACGAAATCTGATATCGAATGCTTGGTTCCCTTGTTGTAATAATAATATGCGGCGGTTTGGGAATCTTCAAAATAAGTGCCCTCGGGCGGCGCCAAAAAGCCGCCGAAAGCCGCGCCGGAAAGCTCGCCCTGGTTCAAAGTATCGACATTTTTAAAACTGTAATGATACAAATTAAAAATAGTGCCTGAAATGGGATGCAAAATTTGATCTTGCAAAATATAGACAGTAGGCTGGCCTGCAAATTTTAAAAGCGTGCCGTCCTGGGGCAATAAAAATCCGCCGTCAGGAATCTGATTCACTTCATTCGGCGTCAAAACAGCAAGATTTTTGAACGAATATCCGTACTGCTCTGCCGTAAACGGAGTTAGCGCCAATTTTTTGCCGCTTTGGATGATATAGACGGTTTGCGATCCGCCCGGCTGAACCAAAGTGCCGTCCAAAGGAGGGAGTAATCCGCCCGAAGGAAATTGCCCTGCTTCCGCAGCACTGGCAATAAAAGCGTTTACAGGATTTAAATTTCGTTGCTGAATTCCGAAAGTGGACAGAGAATACCTGATTCCATTTTCAAAAACATACAAAACTCCGATTCCGGTTAAAGGGTCTGTTACCTTCACAATAGTATTGTCCGTTGGAGGATAAGGATTCTGCGAAGTTGGATAATCCGAAAGTTCGGAAGAGGAAACATTTGTGATGCCCGGGTTATTCGGACTTAAGCCGCGCGAATACATGACGAAATCCAAAAGCAGCGCCTTGGAACCGTTTTGAATAATATACAAATTGCCGTCCGGCTCGCTGCGCAGTAAAGCGCCGCTTGCGTATTTAAACCAGGCGGTAAAAAATTTCCAAAAATTGTAATTGCCGTTAAAGACATGCGGCGTGTAGCGATAAAGCGCGGCAGTGGCAAGATCCGAAAGCGTTACCGCCTGGGTTGCCGGCGCGTTATAAGGCGGCCCTTGGGTATTATCCAAATAAATCGTATCCCCTACTTGCGAAATTCTTACCGGCGAGGAGGCGTATGTGGTATTATTTGCATCCACCATTGGCCCGCGCCCGCCAACAGTATTAAAACTGCGCATCAATGATTCGGGTGCGCCAATATACCGGTTTCCTTGTGCGTCAAAATTGCCGAAAAGTTGAAAATAAAACCCTGAAAACAGCTGGCTGCATCCGCTTGTATCCGGACAATTAAAGCCCATGGCATGATCAAGCGCCCACTGCAAAGAGCTGTCGGAATTGAATGTGCCCGAAATTAAACTCTGCTCTTTTTGCATGGTCACCAAAATCACTTGCGGGTTCAACCCGCTTTGCCGCGATGCATCCCAAATAAGTTCCGCCGCGGTACGCAAGCGCCCCAAGTTCGGTTCAGGATCTTTAAGCCCGCTTTTAACCGACGAATCTTGCGGCTCTTTCAAGTTTTGCAAAAAATCAGGCGATGTATTTGCAAGAACACTGCCTTTCAAAGCCAAAAATTGCTGAATGCCCGCGGGTCCGCTGAAACTCGCAAGATCGGTAAAAGCACTGTCCGATATAAGCTGATTCGGATTAAAATTCGGGTCAAAGCCGGCCAGCGCAAAAGAAGATGAAAGCGTGAAAAGCAAAACCGCAAAAGATAAAATACTAAATAATTTCTTGTTCATTTTATTTGTGTTTAACAAGATGGCAGTTGGTAGATAATAGATGGCAGTTAATAGTTAGCAGTTAGTAGATGATAGTTAATAGTTGGAAGGTAGTAGTTAACGGTTGGTAGGTAGTAAATAACCTCTCAACTCCTACCTACTAACTACCACCTACTAACTATCACCTACTAACTACCACCTACCAACTACCAACTACCAACTACCACCTACTATCTTATATACGCATTGCCTTTGGAATAACCCCCCAAATCATTATCAGACATTATCATAATCGGAAAAATATTCAAGCCGCGCTGGATATAAAAACCGTAATCAATTGGGTGCAGGAGCCCGTCAACCACCCAGTAAACCGTTTGGTTATCAGAAGTACGCACAAGCGTGCCTTCCACCGGCGGCAAAAATGTGCCTGTCACCCAAGATGAAAGCTCGATATCGCTGACAATATTTATTTGCGCAGGCATTATCGCGCGCTGGAGGAATATCTGGTAAGTAATCGGGCGCTTAAAGCCGCCGAGAATTTCATAAACAGTATTATTATCGGCGCTTTTCACTATCGTGCCGTCTGCCGGAAGAGCATACGAACCGGTAGGATAGCCGTCCAAAGTATAAGCCGGAACAATAATGGGCGTCACGCCCGGAAACCTCTCCTGCAGGACAAACGGAGAAACCGGATCTTTTTGTCCGCCTGAAATCAAATATATTTGTGAGGAATTATCCGGCTGAACCAGCTCGCCGTCTTTTAAATTATTTGGGAAAAGGTTTGGATCAAGCGCCTTGTACGCATTTATCCTGCCGCTGCCAAGCATGCCGGCGCAGGATTCTCCTTCGCATTGGGTGGCATTCAAATTATCAATCGGATCCGCTGATTTGATTATCCTATCCTCAATCTGTTTATTATTTTCAGCCGGGTAAAGCGCTTTTATAAGCGCCGCTTCGCCGCTCACAAACGGCGCTGCAAGGGATGTGCCGGAAGCGTAAGCATAAGCATTCGGATCTTTTGCGTGCGTAATCGGATCGTAATTAATGGTCGAAAGTATGCGCTGCCCAGGGGCGCTGACATCCACGCATGCTTTTCCGTAATTTGAGAAGCTCGCTTTCTGGTCGTTGACATCGGTTGCCGCAACTCCAATTATCATATTCTGGCCATTATCATCGCAAACCGGGAAAACGGGGTTCACATCCAAATCGCCTCCTGTTACTGCTACGTCGTTGCCTGCTGCCGCAACCATAACCACATTTTTGTTATAAGCGTAAGTAATGGCATCGGACAATGTCGTATCATTGCCAAAACCAACTCCTCCCAAGCTCATATTTATGATATTGGCGCCGTGATCGGCAGCCCAGACGATTGCCGCGGCAACATCCGCGGAGTTTCCCGAACCCGAAGAATCCAAGGCCTTGAGCGGCATCAAAGTAACATACCAATCCGTGCCAACGATTCCGCGAAAATTATTTGCAGTAGCCGCAATTACCCCGGCAACCAAGGTGCCGTGACCGTTATCATCAGAATTGGAATTAAGAGGAATGAAAGTATGGTTCAGGAAATCAAACCCCGGGCCAACCTGTCCGGCCGAGAGGTCTTCGTGCGTGCCGTCAATGCCGGTATCAATTACAGCCACAACCACCGAACTTGAACCCTTGGTTTTATCCCAGGCATCGGGAAAATCAGCTTTCAAAAGCCCCCATTGCCTGTCCGTATTCGTGGGATCAGTGCTAAACCCCGGGTCATTGACGCTCGTGAACCCCGCTTTTAATTTTTGTTCCGGCTGGGAATAAACAATATCCCAGGCATATTTATTTTCAAAAGCGCTTGGGCTCTCTGCAATTTTAATTCTGTAAATATTTTGGAATTGCGGCGCGCTGGAATCAAACGGAATTTTTTTGGCAGAGAGCACGTTTTTGTCTCCGGAAAACAAATCCGCTCCAGTGCTTTTTAACTTCACGTCCAGGGTGGAGATCGTGGCCGCCGGCGCCGAAATCTTTGTTGCCGGCGAAAAAGCCCGCGCGGACTGGAAAATTTCCGAGGGCAGCGCAGGCACAAGAGCAACCGCCAAAACCGCCAAAATTATTTTAAAACGGCCGTCAAATTTTTGCTTCATATTTTTCAAGTTTTTCAACATTTTTATTATACGCGCCTGCCATAAGCCGAAATTTTATTTTGAACAAATCGCTCAAAGATTGCAAATATGCCTTTAGCGGCACGTGTCCTCCCCCGTGCTCTGTCCAGGACACTGCAACTTCCTTAATTTTATATCCGCGCGCTCGCGCGGCCGTAAGAATTTCCATGTCAAAACCCCATCCTTTCACACGCACAAACCGAAAAATATCTTTTGCACACGCGTTGGTAAAGGCCTTAAAACCAAGCTGAGTATCTTTTATTCCAGGAACAGCCAGCATCTGAATCAAAACATTCGAGAGCCGGCTTAAGACAATCCTGTAAAACGGCTGCCTGACTTTAACGGTCGAGGGGTCCAAATAACGGGAGCCGATAACAACATCATACCCTTTTTCAAAGTACGGCAAAAATTTCTCTATTTCGGAAATCGGCGTGGCGTCATCCGCATCCATGAACATAATTATATCCCCGCTTGCCTTTTCCAAAATTGCCCGCTTTACCGCATTGCCCTTGCCTCCTTCTTTTATATACATTGCCGCCGCCTTTTTTATTTCAGCGGCTTCCAGGCCTTTGACTATGCCATAGGTATTATCGGTGCTGCCGTTTACAGCCACAATAATTTCGTAATCATACGTTTGCCTGCCAAGGTATGAATTTATTTCCTCGAGAGTTGCGGCAATGCGCTTTTCTTCGTTATATGCCGGAATAATTACGGATAATTTCATATTCATTTGAATTTATTTAAGTATAACACAAAGATAGCATGTCGCGCCCCGCGCCAAATTGTTGAAATTATCTAATTCAACCATGCAAAAAACCGGCCCTTTAAAAGACCGGTTTTCCGCGCTTTTCGACTAAATGCCGATTATTACTTTTTCTGCCTTATCTGCGGCTTTTAAATTTCAATTTTCTCTTTGCCACCGCAAAAGCTGCCGTAAACAATCCCGCGAAAGCAAAACCAACATCAGCAGACGCCCCTGTTTTCGGAGCTGTAATTGCGCCTAAAACCTGCGGCACATTAACCCTGATGCTCACCGTATTCCCAAAAGTATTCACCAAGAAAACCTGGGTATTTGTCGGCAAATAATAATTCACCCTGACTTTAAATTTTTCCTGGACAGATGAACCTGCGGCAATATTTTGAGCCGGCCAGGTTATGGTGTTGCCTACCATTGTACCGCCGCCGTTATCAACCATGCCGGCGTTATTCAAGACATTGCTCAGATCATCCGAAATCACATAATTCTGCGCGGTGGAAGAACTGTTATTGGTAACATTCAAGGTATAAGTTATGTAGTCCTCCCTGTTGGCATTCACGGTTGTGGCATCAACGTTTTGGGTATCGTTGAAAGCGGATTTGGAAAGAACCAAATTCACTGCCTGCGCGGCGGAGAAAACGTTTACAACCGCCTGCGCGCTGGCATACAAATTAGGGTTGCCTGTAACGCTTGCCGTATTGATTATTGCACCATTGGCCTGGTTCACCTGCACCGAATAAGTAATTACAACACTTTGGTTTTGATACAAGGTCGGCACTGTTACAGAAGAATTGAATGCCGAATTGAAAGTTCCGGTATTTATGTTAAAGGAATTTGGCGTGAAATTCACGCCGCCCGGCAGAGAATCGGAAATGTTCAAATTCGAAACAGTGCCGCTCCCTGTGTTTGTCGCTGTTATCTGATACTGCAGCGTATCGCCATTATTAGCATTGATGCTTGATTGGAAAGCGCTCTGCCCCTGGGTTACATCCCGCACATATTTTGTGATGGAAATATTTCCGGGCGCAAACGGCTGGGCAACATAAACTGTCGCGGTTGCGGTTACCGTAGGAGCATTTGATGAAGTTGCAAAAGCCGCATTGGTTAATGTTGAGGACTGTGAAACCGCTTGCCCGACAATTGCCGAAAGATTCCATGTTGCCGACTGTCCGGGATAAAGATTGCCGATATTATCTGACGCCGAAGCGGTGTTGTAATTCAGGGACGAAAGCCCGAATGGCATGTTGTCCGTTAAATTCACATTGTTTGCAGTTGCCTGCCCTGTGTTCGTCACCACAATCTGGAAATCAACCTGGTCGCCGGGGCGAGCATTTACGGAAGAACCAAAATTCGGCTGATTATTTGATATGTCCCGGACCTGTTTGGTTAAGCTTAAGGAACCGGATGAAGGCGGAGGAGTGGCTAAAACCATAACCGAAGAAGAAGCTGTTGTGGTATTTGTATTGGCACCAACTGCAGCAAAATTATCCGTAAATGATTGCGTTGATTGCGCCTGAGGGGCAATCGCGGAAAAGTTGATTGTTTCGGTTTGTCCCGGGGCAATATTGCCCAATTGCACGCCGGTGGAGAACAAGGACGGATCAACCGAGCCATTCACCAAACTGAATCCCGAAGGCAAAGTATCTGTGGCAACAACGTTATTGGCAGTGCCTGTGTAACTTGTATTTGTAACTGCGAGCTGGAAATCAACCTGGTCGCCCGGCAACGCTATCACTGAAGGTCCGAATGACGGCTCGTTATTGGCAACATCCCGCACCAAATTCGTGCTTGTAATCGTAATCGGCAAATTTTGCTGAAGAGGAACAACATTCACTATCGCATTTGCAGTAGCTGTCTGCGCATTGGATGCGCTTGCAGAAGCATTGTTAACAAGGGATTGCGCCGTATCCGATGAGTTCACGGTATTTGAAAAATTAAATGTCTCACTCTGGCCCTGCGCCAAATTCCCTATGTTAAGCCCTGTGGTGAACAGAGAAGAATTCACTGAGCTGGGGAAAATCATTCCCAAACCCTGCGGCAAAGTATCCATTATAACCACATTGTTTGCAGTTGCCTGCCCTGTGTTCGTCACCACAATCTGGAAATCAACCTGGTCGCCGGGGCGAGCATTTACGGAAGAACCAAAGTTTGGTTCGTTATTCGCAATATCACGCACCTGTTTTGCCAAACTTAAAGACGTGGTTGTAATGGCTGGAACAGGAGCAACAATAACAACAGCGGACATTAAAATAGAATTGGTGTTTGATCCCACTGCTGTCGCGCTATTGGATTCGGTAACCTCGTTTGCAACCTGCGGAGTAATTGCCGAAAAATTTATGGTATAGGTTTGGCTCGGTGCGATGTTGCCGATATTTAAGCCCGAAGCAAATAGCGACGGATCCGCAGAACCGTTAACGAGCGAGAAATTAGAAGGCAAGGTATCTGTGACAACGACATTATTTGCGGCCGCGCTTGAACTTGTATTGGTAATATTAAGCTGAAAATCAACTTGGTCGCCGGGGCGCGCAGTAACTGACGGGCCATAATTCGGCTCGTTATTTGCAATATCCCGCACTAAATTTGTGCCTGAGATTGTTACAGGCAGAACCGGTTGGGGTTGAACATTTATATTCGCGCTGCCGCTCACGCTGGCAGCATTGGTTGCGCTTGCGCTTGCGGTATTGGTAATGGTGCCGGATGCGGCCTGAATAACAGTGGCTGTAAAATTGAAAGTTTGCGATTGGCCCGGGTTTAGGGAACCAATGCTTTCTCCGGTAGAACTCAAAATAGTTTGATCTCCGCCGGCATATTGCAAACCAAAGGGTAATGCATCCTCAACATTTACATTCTGCGCAATTGCCGTTGAGCTTGAATCCGCGACTGTTATTTGAAAATCAAGCTTGTCTCCAGGGTGCGCATTCACCGAGGGACCGTAGTTTGGCTCGTTATTAGAAAGGTCGCGCACTGTTTTTGAAATTACCAAAGAGGATTGGCTGCCGGTTGAAGTGGCTGCCAAAACCTGCACGGAATAAATTAAAGTGCCGGAATATGTCCAACATGCTTTAATATCGCCAATTCCAACACTGCCATTGGCAACTCCGTCTCCAATGGGAACAGCTATTTTCGGCAAGCCGTCGCCGGACATGCCGCATGTTTTTGTAAGATCAGCTCCGCGCTCTTTTGCTGCCTGGTATGAAATGCAAAGCTCTGAAGTGCCTGGAACATACTGCAAAACCGTGGGGACATCCGTGTGCACGCTAATAGGGCCGCCATGCCCCACATCTGTTACGCCCGGAGCATTGGATGCGGAAATTCCGCCTGAAATAACATGGTAATCCGTGGGATCTGTGGAATAACTTGAGGAGATTTGGACATTGTGCGCTGTGGTCTGGCTTCTGGAAATTTGGTCTGATGCTCCATTATGAAAATAAATGGAGACGCGGACAGTATCGCCTATCCCTGCATGGATTCCGGCGTCGTGCTCGGATTGCGAAAGCGCGTATCTGCTGTCGCGAGTATCATTACTGGACAGGTTGCGCGCGTCAATTAATGCAAAATCCGCGCAAGTGGCATTCGGATTATATGTGAGCGGCCACCAATCAAAGGCCGGCGTTTGCGGCACAAAACCCGGGCAATTATCCGATTTCGCGGCTGGCACGTTTGCAAACACAGCCAAAGCCATTACCGCTGCAAAAAGCAAAGGCAATGAACGTCTATTCTTTATGGTATGCAATATTTTCTGCATATATTATTTTTTACTCCCCTTGGATTAAATAATTGTTAAGTTTAATTTTGCCGCATTTAGCCGGCAAAAAGCAATAAATAATTTATAATTTTTTTACACTGCGTAAAATTATTAACTGCTTTTTGAAAACTAATTGTTGGTTTTATTGTTGGTTTTTATGAAAATGGGTTGGGAGCAAGTTTTTAGGCCTGCTCCCAACAAAATTTTTGAAGAGCTAATGGTGCGGCCAGAACCCGGGGCCGCTAACCGGCGCGGGGATGGCCCCCCGCCCACCCCCCCCATTGGGTTGTCCCGAGGTTTTGGACCCGTAATCATTACGGGTCGCAAGCCACAACAACACTGCACCCCCGGCAACAACCGTCCCGACCAGTATAGGCACAAGGAGCGATCGTTTTTTTAGTTGCAGGTTGGAATTGCAGCTGAGGGTGCGCCCATTGGGCCCGGACACATCAACCAGGAGTGTCCGTTGCCCAACGCCGCTCGCGCGGATGTACCACCGCCGCGCCCCATGAGGATTCCCCTCCACCGTTGAAGGCGTGGAGGTGTCCTCATTATCGCGCCCAGGCACTAAAAACACGTCCTGGACGCGCCAACCCGCACGCGGTCGGATTACTAATTTCTTGCCGGACTGTATTTTTCCAGCCGGCAAGGCGTAAACCGCATCCTCGCACGTTGGCTGGAAAGCCGCCGGTGCGTGTTGTAGTAGTGGCACCGGTGTTGTCACCGGTGCAGGTGCTGGTGCAGGAACCGGTGGCGGCTCCACAGCAACACGCACCGGCGGCGGTAATCGTCGAGGCAACAAGAACTGCAGCTTTTGATACGGCTGCAGTATATTTGTGCTCGGACTTACCACCCCGTAGCGGAAAACCATGCCAGGGTCTTCCGGGCAGGTCACGTTGACCTGCGCCACGGCCATGGACCCCTGGGACGGATCATAATATTCAAATCCGCCCGGAGCCACGCCGACACGGTAACGCCCCCAATTCCTGGAGATAATTTTCCAGGGCCGTACAAATAGCCCGGCAAAATTTTCCAGAGCGGCCTGGGTTTGTGCCGCGCATGGAAGCCCCCAACCCTCAAGCGTCTGCATAAAATATAGTACAGACACCTGGTTATGGAGTTGCCGCGCGGTATGAAAGCCGCCCTTATAAATGGGCGCGCGACCTTCCACCGCGCGGAGGGATTCAAGCGTAGCGCCACTCGGACCCTGTATTAAATAAATGGGTCCGAGAAATATTGCAATCTCACCTGTTTCTGCAATATTATTTGCGGCCTCGAACGAATCGAGAGCCGCGACAGCGGATTGAACATCCGCGGCCGCCTCAGCGATGTGAACGCCCTGCCTGCGCACTTCAGCCGAAACCGAAGGCGCGGCCAAATTACCTAACAGCTGACGCAGCATTTGCACTGCTGCGTCATTATACTGCCGGTAATCCGGCAGGTTTATTAACACATCCTGCTTCTGCCCCATGGCCATTGGCGCCAGAAGCAGGAGGGTTGCCACCACCAAGAAAAAATATCGTTTCATCATGATCCCTCCTAAGGATCAGCGCCGTTGGTCGGCGCGGTTGTGGAAATTGCCTTGAAGGAATTAAAGCAATGGCGTGTTGCCAAAAGCTTCTTCCCCCCTTAATTTTTGAAACAACAACCTGGCTTCGGAAATTATCCGCTTGCCAGGCATGCGCTGATATTTGAAAGCTCGCTCAAGCCAACCTTCAAACGCCGGCACACGCCTGCCAAAGGCGCGCGATTTTTTATTTTTCTATTTGCGTCAGCTGTCCAAAAACAACATATCGTTTAGAAGCAGTTCCTATTGGCCAGCATGTGGAAAGCGCCACCGTGGATTTGCCAATGTTTGCAAACTGCTTTTGGTCGTTTGCCGCGAAAATCCCAGTTCCACGCACCGCATAATGAAAAATCACTTTCTTGCCGTTGGCATCTGTCGCAGTAATTGAAAAAGCATCATACATTTTCATCTTGTCTATGCTTGCGAAAATTCTGTTATAAGGACTTTTCACCCAGGCATAATTTGAAGAGTGCCCGGAAATGTAAGAAGTTCCCAATTGCCCGGGCATCGGAGTTCCCGGATAATGCACGACGCCGTTAAGCAGGGCTTTTTCCACTGAATTAGGGTCAGGCGCCCAAATAAGCGGAACGCTGATATTCAAGCTTGGTATGTCCAGCTCGCCAGGTATGGTTTGATTTAAATTTATTACCGGGTCTGTCCTATCATCGCTTTGATTTGCTGTTGTTGAAATTCCGGCAACCGCGGAAGTTTTATCCAAAGATTGCAAAGTTAATTTATTCGCAATTGCTTCCAAATCAATGTTTTGCGCGATTATGCTTTTTTGCTCGCTGGTTAAAGGCCCGCCTGTTAAAGGATCAATGCCGGCTATGAGCGCCTGCGTATCTGTCATGCCCAAGCCCATGGTATCTTTTTCTTTGGGATTCAGGCCAAGCAAAAACTTTTGGTAATTCGTAAGCCCGTTCCCCGAGATATCATAATTCGGATCAAGAATTTTTTTATCACTGACATCAAAAAAATATGAATTAATCCAAGCATTGTACGCGGAGAGCTGCCCCGAAGCAACGGGTGTTTGGCTTGCTTGCGCCTGGTTTTGTGGATTGGATTTCGGCACCCATGTTTTCATATCAGAAAGTGAAAGCCCGCCGAAAAAGATGAAATAAAATAAAACAGCCAGGACAAATACTGCCGTATATGGCAAAACTGCCTTAAGGGTTTTTTTCAATGGCGTTTTGGGCGTTTTGCCGACAATCTTATCGGTATCAGCAGCATCATCCAATACACCATTCAAACCGGTTTTCTCCGTTTCAACGGGCAAGTTTAAATTAGCTGGATTTGTGCCTGCAATGGGATTTAAATCCTCATTATTTTGGCTGGGATATACTCCCAAATGCCCAAAAAAATCAACTGCGCCTTGTGGATAAATTTTTTCCATGTTTTTAAATTAACTTGAGATTATACCATATCTATAATTTTTGTCAAGAACAATTATGCAAAGAATCTAAGGCAAACCTTTAAAAAAGTCCTAAAATATGCTATTTTTTAAATGCCAAAAGAAATATTTTATGCGTAATATCCAGGAACTTTCTTTAAAGTACAGCGTCGCGGGGCTAATTGCATTAGTGCTTTTTACAATGCGGCTTGGTTTTGGCTTTAATAACACAAGCGCATCTGATATAACGCCGCAAAACATTATGGACGCAGTTAATTTGGAACGAACCAGCAGAAATATTCCTGCGCTTAATTACAATAACGAGCTTGCCGCTGCTGCGCAATATAAATCTTCCGACATGATTGCCAGAAATTATTTCAGCCACGTTGATCCTGAAGGCCATTACATTTGGGATAAAATCGTTGCCGAAGGATATTATCCTTATACGATACTCGGCGAAAATCTTGCGATTAATTTTCCAAACACAGAAGGGCTGATGTCCGCATGGATGGACAGCCCTGAACACAGGAGCAATATTTTAAATCAGCAATTTCAAGACCAAGGCGCAGGCGTTGCTTTCGGAAACACAAATGCCGGACAATTTGAAGATGCTATTGCCAATACTTTCGGCGCAAAGCCGGCGCGAGCGCAAACGCAAACAACGCCAAGCGCGAAACCAAGCCCTTCGGCAACCCCAAAAAATTCCACACCTCCCGCGCAAACCAAATCCCCTGCTCCGGCTTCGCCAGCACAAGCCAAAACACAGGCCCCTCCCATCGGACAACTTACTTTGAACACAGCCGGCGCTTCGGCCTTGGCGAGGATTGATTTGAATTCCATAACAACACAGGCAAATATAAAAAACGGCGAACTGGATTTGCACGTTTCGGCAAACATCGCGGGCGGGGCGCAGAATGTAAATGCGGCTGTGGCAAATTATTCCATTGCCCTTGTCCCTGCCGGCAATGCTTTGAGCAACGGCGAACAAAATTACAGCGGCGATTTATTCTTCAGCCAATATTTTAACTGGCAAAAGCAAAACTTAATTTTAACGGCGCAAGGCGCGAATTCAAAACAGGACTCCGTGACCGTTCCGCTGGCAAATTTAAAACTTGCTGCAGGCACGCAAAACCCGAAAGCACTTGGCAACTTGGGATCCAAAATCCAAAATCCGGATTTGTACAATGTTTATAAATACGTTGTGATTGTCTTTGGCCTGCTGTTCATAGTTTTCTTCATTGTGGACACTTTTAAAGAAATAAAGCGAAAAGCGCGCAATTTCTTTTTCGGAAGCGGATCGCATTTGGTGATTATTTTTCTGATAATCAGCACTCTTCTGCTTGTGAATTGGTGGCACTAATGCTTGTGAATTGGTGGCACTAAGCGGATTTAATATAAATTTAACGCCCTGAACGTATAAGCTGGTGGAACAAGAAAATTAACCACCAGCTTTATGAATAAATTAAAAATTGCGGCTGCAATTTGCGCCGGCGCAGGGCTTTTGGGAATTACCTCTGCGCCGGCCGCCGCATCCGCGCGAACAAAAAAATTACCCAAGCAATTACGCAAACATATTTTGCAGGTGCGCGATTCCATAAATTGGTCGGGCTATGCTTCCATAAACGGCCCTTTCGAATCCGTTGAAGGCGCATGGCAAATTACTAACGTAAAACATTCGGCGCAAGCGGCCGCAAATGCCACCTGGATTGGCATTGGAGGAATTCTGGGCAATGATCTCATTCAGAGCGGAACTGAAACAGATACAAGCCCGGACGGCGGCGTCTCATACCAGGCCTGGATTGAAATGCTGCCAAATCCGCCGTTTCAAATTCCGGTTGCTGTCTCTTCGGGAAATTCCGTGAATGTCAAAATACAAAAAATCGGAAGGGATTTCTGGAATATTAATTTCAAAAATTTGAGCACCGGCCAAAGTTACTCTGCGAATGAAATTTATCGCTCTTCGCTTTCATCTGCCGAATGGATTGAAGAAGCGCCAAGTAGTGCGTTTGGTGGCGTAATTCCCATAGATAAATTCGGGAGCGTGCATTTCAGAAATGCATATGCCTTGCATTTACGCAGACGCGAGACCCTTGCCCAAACAGGGGCAATGCCGATTAATTTGATTGATTCTCTTGGGCGCATCCTTGCCCAAACATCAAAAATTTCAAAAAGAGGATCCGGCTTCGCGGTGAAAAGGACAAAAATATCCCCGATCTCACAACCCAATTTCTTATTTAGGGCCGTTAAAAGGATGGGCTCTGTGTTCAAATAAACTTTTAAATTCGCGGCGGATTATAAAGTTTAGAAATGCATGTTATACCAATCCAGCCCGTATTTTTCCTGGATCAAAATCCTTTCGCCTCCGGAGCTTTTCTTATGATTTACAAGTGCCAAGCTTTGAATGGCTTCCTGTATATGGGCCTCGCTTTTGCCTTCAATCTCAAGGTATGAAGGCATATTTGGGTATGTGTCCAAATCAAAACGCCAATCCTTCAATTGCCAGGATTTTCTTAATTTGTCCTGGTGCGCATATTTTTCCAAACCGATATTTAGAAACAAGTCACCCATTTTTTTGGGTTCGGCGATTTCAAAACTAATTTCTTTGTGCCTGCGCGAATCGCCGAGCACTGTTGAAAAGCCCTTCCAAGTAACCTCGGATTTTCCTTGCGCGGTTGTACGTATTCTCAAAAACCATTGGTCATCGCCTTCTTGCGAATCTTTTGTCCTGAACCAATCCACCGCAAACTTTGTATCCAATATCAATTCAGCGCCGAGCGAATCCAGCTTTTCCGAGATGCTTTTCGGATCGACTTCCAAAATTTTGGTTTCAATTTCATCCATACGGCTCTATGCTTTTAATCCAAAGCGTTTTTTTGTCATCCGGATCCCCGTAATTGTAATTAACCGTGATCTCCTCGCCTTTTTGAATATCCTTTATGGCAACAAAATCAATCAGTCGCTCGGCGATCCTTTTTTTATATGTCGCATTCGGCTCGTAGGAATGATTAAACAAGGAACCAAATCCAAGGCACACGGCGGCCTTTTCCGTTTCCCTGCCTTCACCCCACATAAAATAATAATTTTTTAGTTCTGTTTCTTTTGCTTTTGCGGTATCCTCTTTTGACATCGCAATAACAGGGCATACCTCAATTGCCTCGCCTGCTTTAATTTTCACGGCCGCAAATACTCCCCTCCCTGCCTTCGAAATTTTGGAATCAGCCAGATAAATTTTTGCGGAAGGTTTTAACATTTAATTTCGGCACCTTATTTTTGGCGGGGGCGGTAGGAATCGGACCTACGCAAACGGTTTTGGAGACCGTTGTACTACCATTATACGACGCCCCCATCTTTAAGATTCTATGCCTCTCTTCTCGCCAGGCGCCAATGATACCAAAAGACCGGTGCGGCTATTATAAGCATGGCGAGCGAACGGGAAGCATCGCGTTCGCGGGAGGCGGCCGCGGTTTCCTGCGCGTATTTCTGCTGGGCGGCTTGCAATGCGGGATCGCATGTCGAAATCTGCGCCGGCGCCTGCCCCGAAACCTGCTCCGGCGCCTGCTGCCCCGGTTTGGAAATTGGCGCGCTTGGACATTGCGAAAACTGCGGCTGAACATTTGCTTCTTTAAAAACCGCCGCGGTCAAGCCCATGTTCAACAGGGTGATTCCTGCATACATGATAATCACCAAAGAAATAAGCGAAACGGCATATAAATAAATTTTTTTAGCAGAAGCCATAAAATTATTTTGTTTCCTTATGCAAAGTCGGTTTTTTGCAATGCTTGCAAAATTTTTTCAATTCCAGGCGCTTCTGGTTGGTCTTCTTATTTTTTTGGGAATAGTAATTGAGGTTTTTGCAAACCGTGCATTCCATTTTTATCAAATTTTCCTGGGACATTTTTTTCCTTTTTTCAGCTCATACCGCATTTGCGCGGCAAATATTCGCGCCGCTGCGGAGAGGTAAATTAAATTAATTTTAATGGAGCCGACTGTCGGATTTGAACCGACGACCTACTGTTTACAAAACAGTTGCTCTACCAGCTGAGCTAAGTCGGCCGGGACTTGCGCATGGCGCAAGCCGATTTCCTACGCCTGCTCCTGCGAATCCAAGTCGCTTTCGGGCGGCGCTTCGCAAGTGCACGCTTCTGGCGCCAAATTGCAGCCGGAACATGTGCCGTCTTCATTCAGTGCCATATTGCATTTTGTGCAAGTTTCCATTTGTCGCTTGTTAATAATCTTGGGCAGGCGCAAGGGCCTGCCATGGAGCCGTTGCGCGGAATTGAACCGCGGACCTACTCCTTCATTTACACCTCAACTTCACGGCGGCTTGCGCCATCAATTTGCACGGCAACTTTCGCCATCAATTTATATGAGGATTAGACTGTATCTTGAACTTGCCTTTCGGTTTAGCTCCCCTTGTCAGTCGTTCGGGCGCTTGGCGCCACGGTCTGAGCCCTTGCAGGCCTTTAACCGTTATTCGGGATGCATCGCATCATTTCTGAAGCGACGGGCAGGGCCTTATGGCCTACCATGGAGTTGCTCTACCAGCTGAGCTACAACGGCATATTAATTTGCGGCAAGCCATCTCGGCTTGCCAAACCCCGAAGGGACAAAATCTGGTGGGCAGGGAGGGATTCGAACCCCCGTAGCCATAAGGCGGCTGATTTACAGTCAGCTGTAATTTCCACTCTACCACCTGCCCATGAATTCACCTGCCCATGAATTTAAATCCGTTGGCCTATTTAATTTTTAATTTTTTAACCCAAAACTTTATTAATTTTACACTATTTTGGATTTCAAAACAATATAGATAAACCCTTATCCTATTTCCTTTTTTCTTTACAATCCCATCAGCCGTTCTCTTATAAGCGCGCTGTTCGGATCGATTTCCGCGGCGCGTTCAAGATGCTTGCGCGCCTCTTCGCTGTTTTTCATCTTCACAAGCACGTCCACAAGCATCAAAACATATTGGACGTTTGCAGGTTCCAGTTCCAAGGCCTTTTTAAAAAAACGCGCCGCGCCTTGATAATCCCCAAGCGCATGCCTGCACAGGCCCGCGTTTACAAACCTGGCTGGAATCAAAACATTCAATTCCAGCGCCCTTTCATAAGCCGCAATCGCTTCATCATAACGCCTGCCTATCATGAAAACATTTCCGAGTTGGGCGTAATAATGATCGTTCTCCGGATTGTGTTTTATTAAGTATTCAAGCGTCTCGATAACTTCGGAGTATTTCTTCTGCTGAAGATAAATTTTTACCAGGCCCTCGTAAGCCGCGTATTCGTGCGGATGCTGCATTATCACTTCCAAAAAAACCTGCTCCGCATCGCCGATTTTACCTTCGGACGACAAACGTTCGGCCTTGCGGATTTTGCTGTGCGCGCCGATATTTTTTATTTTTGCTTTGCTCGGAAGCATGCGCGCAAATTTTGAAGCCAAAATTTGCCCCTGCTTCAAATCCTTGGCCTCCAGCATGAAATGCCAAACAGGCCGCAACAGCGCCTGCAAGCTTTTTTTCAGAAAAGATACTGCCGATTTCACCAGGCCAAGAGCCGCCGATGGGAAGCGCGCCCAAAAATTCTTTTCCGCGCGCTCCTGAGCCGGCATTTGTCCGCTGCTTTCGCTTGCTGCCGCAGGTTTCTGGGCGCGCTTTTCAATTTCCGCGAATTCCAAACTTTGCTGGCCCTGGCCTTGTTCGCCTTCAGTTTCCGCAAAACGCCTCAGGAATAAAATCAAAATCCCTATTACGCAGGCAATTAAAACCAAATTTAAAAAAAATTGCAAAGTCATTGGATAATTTTATTTACCGGCGGGAATTACGATCCCAACTGATAGCGAGCAAACCTTCTAACAACCACATTCTCCCCCATTTTCGCCACAGAATTGGCAACCACGTCCTTTACTTTTTTTTCCTGGTCGCGGAAAAACGGCTGTTCCATAAGGCAAACCTCTTCGTAGTATTTCTCCAGCTTGCCGGCCACAATTTTCTCGGCAACTTCCGCGGCTTTATCTTTAACCTGCTCTTTGTAAATTTCTTTTTCTTTGGCAATTACTTCTTCAGACACGTCAGCCGCGTTCACATATAGAGGGTTTGCCGCGGCAATGTGCATGGAGATCTCCTTCGCCAGTTCCTTAAATGCATCTGTCCTGGCGACGAAATCGGTCTCGCAGTTTACTTCCACGAGCACGCCAACGCGCGCGCCGGCATGTATATAGCTCTGGATAAGCCCCTCTTTGGCAACCCTGTCGGCTTTTTTGAGAATTTTTGATTGGCCTTTTTTGCGCAAAATTTCTATGGCTTTGGCTTTCTCGCCACGCGCTTCATCCAAGGCCGATTTGATATCAACAATCCCCGCGCCCGTTAATTCCCTCAATTCTTTTATTAAATCGCTTGCTGGCATATATGTTTGCTAATTAATTTTATTCTTTGCGGGAAGGATCTTCGCCTTCCAAGGACGCTGCCGCCGGCGACGGTGGTTCTGCAGTTGCCGATGCTTCGGGAGACAGCGCTGCCGCAGGAGCCGCACCCGCAATCGGCGGAGCCGCAAGAACCTGTGCGCTCTTTTTTCCTTCATCTATCGCATCCGCAAGGCATTCTGCAATGTACTGGACGCTCTTGATGGCATCGTCATTCGCGGGAATCATATAATCAATGCCGGAAAAATCCGAATTCGTATCAACAATGCCGATAATTTTTATTCTGGATTTTTTAGCTTCCGCAACCGCGATGGAATCATAATTAACGTCAAAAACTATCACGGCTTCGGGCAATTTTTTCATATCTTTAATTCCCTCAAAAAGCGTTTTCATTTTTGTAAGCTCCCGCTCAATCAAGAGGCGCTCTTTTTTTGTATAATTGCGCTCCAATTCCCCGGTTGCCTTAAGGCCTTCGTAGCGCTCCATCTTTTTTATGGTTTTTTGTATTGTGCGGTAATTCGTAAAAGTTCCGCCAAGCCACCTGGTTACAACATAAGGAACTCCGCAGGATAAAGCCGTGGTGCGGACCGTCTCTTTGATTTGCCTTTTTGTGCCCACAAAAAGCAATGTGCCGCCCTTGCTCGCCACTTCTTTTGCAAACGCCATGGCAGCAAGCAATTTTGCGCGGGTCTTTTCCAAATCCAAAATATGGATATTATTGCGCACGCTAAAAATATAAGGAGCCATCTTTGGGTTCCATCTTGATTTTTGGTGGCCGAAGTGCGCGCCAGATTTCAATAAATCGGCTAAATTTACGTCTTTCATTATTTTCCTTTTGCATCGCCGGGCAAAGAGCTCCGGCGAACTTCTATCCCAATTGGCCTTGCCGCTTCCGCGGTTCGGCAGGATTTGCTTGGGATATGCTTATTAATTAGTACAAATATATTATCAATTCTTGGATAAAAAAGCAAATTTCATCCCTTTCCTAAATCTTTTTTCTTTGTTAACATTGTCGCAAGCAAAAATTTTTGCGAAAGCCATGCAAACCAAAGGAGGAAAGCATGATATGATAGGAATAATCGTTGGGATTGACGATTTGCCGTCTCAGTGGGCTTTTCAAGTTATCGAACAATTCAAGGATCGCGTTTACGCGTTCAAAATCCATGCTAGCCTGGTACGCGACGGAGCGCAGCTTATCCGGATTTTAAAAACCGCGGGCGCCAAGCGAGTGATGGTGGACAGAAACGTGGTTGATATACCAAAAATAGCTGCTGAAGAAATTAAATTGTGGGCCGATTTCGGTGCGGATATTATCACCGTTTTCGCCGCGGGCGGCCTGGAGATGATGGCAGCGGCACGCAAAGCTTCTGAGGATATCCAAATTTGGGCATCAACGGTGCTCACTTCGCAAACAGACAATGAAGTGGAGTTTAATCACCGCCGCCCGGCACGCGAGGTTGTTTACAATTTTGCGTGCCTTGCCAAAATTGCCGGCCTCGACGGAATTGTTTCTTCGGCACAAGATGCCGCGGATGTGGTAAAAGATCCGTCGCTGAACAGCATAAAAATTTCAATTCCGGGCATTCGCGCGGCAAACGAGCCGGCCAGGGACCAAAACAGGATCACCTCTATTGCCGAGGCGGTAGAAATCGGCGCGGCAAACATTATTGTCGCAAGCCGAATTGCATTGGCTCCGGATCCGCTTGCCGCTTTTGAAGCCCTGGAGCAGGAAATCCATGCGGCCCAAAAAGAAAAGACAGCCGCGACATCCTGAATCCTGATAAATACCCAACCCTATCAAAACCAAAACCCGGATGCGCATTTGCGCCAGGACTCTCCGGGTTTTTTGTTGCCCAACCGCGGTTTGCCAAAGCCGAATATTTGTGTTAAACTTCAGCTCATGAAAGATTCAATTCATCCGCAATATTTTACGAACGCGAAAATCGTCTGTGCCTGCGGAAATGTTTTAACAGTTGGCTCGACAAAAGAAGAGATCCACGTTGAAATATGTTCCAACTGCCATCCGTTTTATACCGGCAAGCAAAAGCTGGTGGACACGACAGGCCGCGTGCAACGGTTCCAGGAGCGCGCCGCCAAATCATCGGAAAAAACGGCCTCCAGAACCGAAAAAAAGCCGCGCAAAGTGCGCGTGCCGAAAACCGGCTTAAAATAGCTAATTTTCGAAAACAGGCGTTATTGCGCCTGTTTTTTATTACGCATAAAAATACTTATTGCGCATGAAAACACCATATTAATGAAAACATCATATTTAAAAATTTTGGCTGAATACCGCGGCATAGCGGAAAAGCTCGCAAGCGCGCCGCCAAGCGAACTCGCCGAACTCGGAAAACGGCAAGCCGCGATTTTGGACGTGGCCGGAAAAATTCAAGAGTACGAAAAACTCGAAAAAGAGCTTGGTGAAAATAAAACTCTCGCTGAGGGCAAAGATGAACTTGCGGAAATCGCAAGGGAAGAAATTAAGATTATTTCGCGCCGCATGGGCGACCTTGAAAACGAAATCGATTCCGAACTCATACCAGCAGATCCGCTGGATGAAAAAAATATCATTATTGAAGTGCGGGCCGGGGCCGGCGGAGATGAATCCGCGCTTTTTGCCGCTGAACTTTTCCGCATGTACTCGAAATACGCGGAATCGCAAAAATGGAAAACGCATATCATCTCGGCCAGCAAAAGCGATTTGGGAGGATATAAAGAAGTGATTTTTGAAGTTATCGGCAAACGGGTCTACAGCAAACTGAAATACGAATCCGGCGTGCACCGCGTGCAGCGCGTGCCGGAGACGGAAAAAGCCGGGCGCGTGCACACGTCCACTGTTACCGTGGCAATTCTGCCCGAATACGAAGCGCGGGATATGGATATTCCCGCAAAAGATATTGAAATTACCGCGAATACTTCTTCGGGGCACGGCGGCCAAAGCGTGAACACCACCTATTCCGCAATCAAGGCCGTGCACTTGCCCACCGGAATTGCGGCGCAATCGCAGGACGAACGCTCGCAGGCGCAAAACCGCGAAAAAGCGCTGGCAGTCCTGCGTGCGCGCGTTGCCGCGTATTTTCAGGAAAAAGCGGAGAAGGAGTACAAAGAAAAGCGCAAAATGCAGGTGGGCACCGGCGACCGCTCGGAAAAAATCCGCACTTACAATTTTCCACAGGACAGAATTACAGACCACAGAATCAACCGTAACTTTCACCAGATTTCGCAAGTTTTGGACGGCGATTTGGATCCGATTGTAAACGCGCTCTCAGAAGCTGAACTTAAAATTAAAAAAGAAAACATAGAGGAATAATTTGGCGGCGGGTCCGGAATAAAAAATTTTCACCAGGATGAAACCGATTTTTTACAGCGAAGAAGAAGAGATGCTGCTCTCGGAAATTATAAAAAAACCGAGGGAATTTTTTATCACCCATAAAATCAATTTAAGCCCGGGCCGGCAAAAAATGTTCGCGCGCGGAAAAAACATGCTTGCCAAGGGATTCCCGCTGGCCTATGTCCTGGGCTTCAAATGGTTTTTCGGAAATAAATTCAGCGTCAATCCGAACGTGCTTATCCCCCGCCCTGAAACAGAACTTCTTGTCGAGGATGTCTGGGAACAAATTCGCAAAATTCCAAAAGACAAAAATAACAAAATCATTATTGCCGATGTCGGGACAGGATCAGGCGCAATCGTCATTTCCATAGCAAAAGAGCTGGAAAAAATCCGCGGAGACGCGCGGAACATTTACCTTATGGGCACGGATATTTCCGGCGAAGCGCTGAAAGTCGCCAAAACGAATGCTCGCGCAATTCTCCGCCGCAAAAAAATCAAATTCCTTAAAGGCAACCTGGCCATGCCGATATTTTCGGAACTCCGCAGGAGCAGCTTTCAGCCGGAAAAAACTTTTATAATTATAACCGCAAACCTGCCCTATCTTTCGAAAAAGGAGCTTGTGGCACCGAGCATAAAAAAAGAACCGAAATCCGCGCTGCTCGGCGGAAAACAAAAAGGATTTGAAACCATTGCGCGATTCATCGGCCAAATTGCAAAAGAAAATAAATTACAATCCGCGGCTCTTGCGTCCGTTTTTCTGGAAATTAACTACAACCAGGCGCGGATGGCAAAAAAAACAATCCGCGAAAATTTTCCGCGGGCGAAAATCAAACTCAAAAAAGACCTTGCCGGATTTTATCGGCTGGCTAATTTCGAATTGCCGTAGTCCCCGAGCGTTTCACGGAACCGTTCAAGAGTTTCCAGCCCGTGCACACGAATTCTTGGGAGTTCAAAAAGATTGTCGCCTTTGTACGCTTCGCCGAAATTGGTTGTAAATGCCATATCAAAACCGTCGGCTTTCAAAAGATTTTCAATGTCCGTTCCATAGCTGCCATAAGGATAAACAAAGGTCTTGGTATTATCCCCAAGCTCGCCCTGCAAAGCTGAAACGCACTTTGCAATCGCATCCTGCTTGTACTGCAGCGTGAAGCGCGGATCCGCAAAATTCATATGGTTGAAACTATGATTAATAATTTCCATGCCCTCTGATTGAGCCCTGCTGATTTGCTGCCAAGTTGCATAATCGCTCGTGCCCACGAAACCGCTTACAACCGCAAACGACGCAACCATATGATGGGCAAGTAAAATCGGTACCGCATTTTTAAAAGCGTCCGCATGCCCGTCGTCCAAAGTAATAACAATCGGCTTTGGCGGCAGATTAGATTTTCCCGAGAGATAATTATAAAGGCGCGCCGTGGTTATTGTGCGATAGCCGGATTGCGCGAGATAATCCATCTGCGCCGAAAAATTTTCCGCGCTGACGGTGAGATCTTTCCTAATGGCATCGGCATTCGGCGGCAATGAACCAACATAATGATACATGAGTACCGGGATTCCTCCGGGCTTAAAATAAATTCGGCGGTAAGGAGGATTTTCATCCTTCGCAATGCTGCTCGCCTGGATTTGGCTTTCATCCTTGGCAGTAAGCTTTTGCTCGTATTTTGCTTGGAATTCCTCTATTTGCCTATCCTGTTCTTGCGCGGAGAATGCATTTTCTTTCAAATTACCTGCCCTGATATGCTGTTTAACAGCTGCCGCGGCAAAACCCGCGCAAAACAAAACAGCAACAATAATAAAAATATAATATTTTTTTAATAAAAATTTCATCTGAAAATAGTATAACATGGCCGGGTATAATCTTCATATTTAACTATAATAAAAAAGAGGGTACCGCGGGGCACCCTCTGACAGGAGAAAAAACTAAAATTAAAATTAAGAATACGGGTTTCTGATGAGTTCGTGCTGGCGCACGAGCTCGCAATCCTCGGCATATTCGCCCGCCAATTGCGGGCAAACACCGAGGGGAACCTCTTTTTCCAAGCGCGAAATCTCGCGCTTGGCCTCTACATATTCTGAGCTTTCCATAATTCCTCCTGGGACTTCACTGTTATTTTACGCTATTCTCAGGGAAAAGTAAAACCGCACCTAAATAGACATTCCTAACTAAAATTGAACACAAGATATAAAATAGCGCCCCGAAATTCGGGGCGCCAAAAACATTCGCAATTATTTTTTCTCTTCTTTTTCAGCCGGCTTTTCCTCGCCAGGCGCGTTTTCCGCGGAAGGAGCAGGCGTCTCTGCCGCGCCCTCAACTTTACTGACATCTTCAACAACCAGCTCGGCAAGCTCCGCTTCAACATCGCGAGGAGGATTTGCTTTGACAACCGCCTCTTCGCCGTCTGCCGAAATTTTTACCTTATCTGAAATTTTCAAATCCTTGACATGGATAATATCATCAAAGCTCTTCAGCGAAGAAATATCAACTTCAATTTGATGCGGCAGGTCAGAAGGCAAGCACTCAACTTCCACTTCCTTTATAATCTCCACCAAGACACCGCCGTTTTCTTTAATAGCGGGCGAAATGCCGATGAACACCAAAGGAACTTTTGCCTTCATCTTCTCTGCCATGTTCACTTCATAAAAATCAACATGCAAAAATTTTCCGGTAAGATAATGCCGCTGAATATCCTGAATAATTACATTTTTAGTTTTGCCGCCAATGCTTAAATCAACCAAAGTGGATTCGCCGGCTTTTTTAAAAACCTTTTCGAATTCCCGGTACAAAACCTCTAAATGTTCGGTTTTAATTCCTTTGCCGTATATGACCGCCGGAATAAAACCGCGGCTTCGAATTTTGGTTGGCAAAGCATGTTCCCTGACAGCTGCTTTTAATTCAATTTTTTCCATGGCTATTTAAATTACCAATCAATTTTAACAGATCAACGGAATTTTTGCAATCCCGCCGTACTGTTGGGCAAATTTGCCCGTTTGTTTGCGCTCAGCTTAAAACCTTTACCAAATCCCCGTCAAAAGCACGCACAAAATTGTGCATTTCCAACACTTCATCGGCCGAGAGCGGCTGGGCATTGGAAAATTTTGCGGTATCGCTTCCTGTCAGATCCGTAATCATGCCCACTGAGAAAATTTCAGGACCGCTTATTATTATGCTGAAAACAACCGAACTCTTGCACTGCGCGCAATCGGAATGTACAAGAATAGCCGCTTCGTTCTGGCCTTCTTCTTTGGTTTCTATAATTTTTGTTCTTTCAAGATTGTATTTATAGCTGCAAACCGGGCATCTTAAAACAAACGATAACATTTCCATAATCCTTTGAAAATCATTTTTCTTCATAAAATGCCTCCTTTCAATAATATTTTAACAGAGGTGCGCTGCAAGTCAATTGTTAAAGACGGATGCCTTTGGAACGGATGGCAACCGCTTCCACAGCTCCCGCTCCCATTGCCACTGTTATTAAGGAACTGCCGCCATAGCTGATGAATGGCAATGGTATTCCCGTAACAGGCAAAAGCCCTATATTCATGCCTATGTTTATGACACATTGGCCAAGAATCATAAAAAATACGCCGGCAACTATAAATCTTCCCAAATCATCCCTGCTCCTGCCGTAAATAATCAAAATCCTGTACAGCAGGAGAAAATACAAAACCAGAATCACGGCTGATCCCAAAAGTCCAAGCTCTTCCGCGGCGGATGCGAAAATGAAATCGGTTTGGCGCTCGGGCAAAAAGCGTAGCTGGCTTTGCAGGCCGCGGCCCAAGCCCGTGCCGACAAGGCCGCCGGAACCCACCGAAATAATCGCCTGCTGCACATTATACCCTTTGCCTTTTGGATCCAGGCGAGGATTCACAAATGTTAAGATGCGATTTTTCTGGTAATCTTTTAAAACAAATCTCCAGGAAAAAACCGACAAAGCCGAAAAAATCAGAAAAATGTAAATGAAGATTTTTTTATTGACATTGCTCAAAAACAGCATGCCCAGCCAAATTATAAAAATAATTAACGCCGAACCAAGATCAGGTTCCTTGGCAATTAAAAGAATGGGGATGAGCGCGTAAACGAAAGAAAGCAAAATATTTTTCCAAATGTTGATTTCGCCGCGGCGCAAGGCAAAAAATCTCGCCAAAATAAAAATTACTATGATGTCTGCAAATTCCGCTGGCTGAAAACTGATAATTCCCAAATTAAACCACCGGCTGCTGCCCTGCACAGCGTGGCCGGCAAAAAGTACCAAAACAAGAGCAGCCAGCAAAAGCAAATACAAATACCTGCTGATTTTCGAAAGCTGGGAAAAATCAAAAAAAGAGAAAAAGAAAAAAAGCAAAACGCCAATGAGCGCGTATGCTGATTGTTTGATAAAGCTGGATCTGTCGCCGTTCAGGCCTGTGCTGTAAATTAAAGTTAAGCCAACCAATAATAAAAGCAAGCAGACGGCTGCCAGCATTTTATCCAGATATTTGAACCTGAAAAACAGATGTTTCATTTTTGAGGGTTTTGCACGTTTGGCAAACGAACGTTTCTCGCGCTTCGCAAGCTTTCGGACGTCTGGCAAACAGGGATTTTTAACACTTCACAAACAAGGGTTGGCACACTTCATAAACAGGGGTTTTCAAACACTTCACAAACACGGAGGAGTTGGCACACTTCGCAAACAGGGGTTTCAAAAATTAATATTTCAGAAATGGGGCTTCGAAAATCACCGGACATTCTGAGGATCCAAGATATCCGTCTCCGGAATAATTTGAACTCGTTGGACTTTTGCCTGCAAAAAAATTGGCCAATAAAGCGTGTAGGTTTGGGTTTGGTGCGCCGACATTTTTCCAAGAATGCTTTGCGTCACAGCGATGATCTTGCCGGAGGCATCATATACGGCAGCTTTAACGACAACCGAGCCAAGATTATAGGCGGTTGCGTTTTTCACGGTCCCGGAAACCGAAAAACCGTTCGGATTTTGCTGGTCGCCATAAGTTGGCGCGGCGGCGTCTAAAATTACGTCCGGAAGGTTTAATTTATATTTCCAATCCGGCTTGGAAATTTCAACTCTAAGAGACGAGGGCGGCGTGCGAAGAGCCACATCCGGAATAATTATCAGCTTGTTCCTTTGGCCTGCCAATAAAAAAGTTTGGCCGCTTTCAGTGTCGATATCTTGGCCGGAACTGCCGATAAAATAGAAACTATAATTAATTTTGTCCGCCGACAATTGCGAATATGGATTGTCCAGAATGGCATAAGCCGAGTACCGGTCGCCGGAAATTGGGAGGATTTTCGATTTGACGATGTTGATGGGTAGGTTTGAGGCCTCCACGCTCGCAGGGTGGGCGGTGATTTCGCGCTTTCGAAAATTTCGCATATAAAGCGCGGCCACCGAAAATTTAAACGTAAAATAAATGGGTATTGATAAAATAAGGAGAATTAATGTCCAATATAAAAGAGCGCGGTTAAATCCTTTGAAAAATGAAAAGGCTTTATATTCCGCCTCTTGCACCTGAAGTTCAGCTTTTTGTTTCTCAATTTCAAGGTCGTCCATGAAGATATTATAACATCAACGCGGGTCCAACCCAAACCCCCAACCTAATACCCCAATCTAAAACCCTAATCCAGGGTTTTTTATTAAGTAATTAAGAAGAAGTTAAGAAAAAGTCCTTTAAAAGTGCATTATTTTTTAGGTTAGGGTTTTAGATTGGGGGTTTGGATCAGGGGTTTAGGTTGGGGGTTTGGGTTGGACCCCATGCTATAATATACCCATGAAATTCACGCACCTGCATGTTCACACGCATTTTTCCTTACTCGACGGGCTTTCTAAAATCGAGGAACTTGTAAAGCGCGCGAAAGAACTTGGGTTTGAAGCGCTGGCAATCACTGATCACGGCGCCATGTATGGGGCCATAGAATTTTACAATACGTGCAAAGACGCCGGCATAAAGCCAATAATCGGCTTTGAAGCATATGTTGCCGTGCGTTCCCTTTTGGACAAGCAAGCGAAAATTGACGATGATTATTTCCATCTCACTTTGCTGGCGCAAAATTACGAGGGCTATAAAAATTTAATGCGCCTGGCGTCCATCGCTCACCTGGATGGCTTTTATTACAAGCCGCGCATCGACAAATCTCTTCTCAAGAAATATGGTAAGGGAATAATCGCGCTCTCGGGATGTCCTGGCGGAGAAATTTACAGGAGCGTAAAAAATTCCGACAGCCAGGCGCGCAAAGCGCTGCAGGAATACATGGATATTTTCGGCAAAGAGAATTTCTATCTGGAAATTCAGCGCAACCAGCGCGACACTGCCGACACTTTCTCGCGCGAAAACGAAAAAGTAATCCAATCACTGAAAAAATACGCCGGCGAATACGGTTTAAAACTTGTGGCCACGGCGGATTCCCATTACTTAAACGCGGAAGACGCCTCTGCGCAAGATATTTTAGTGTGCATCAGCACGGGAAAAACAATAAACGACCAGGACCGCCTGAATATGACCAGCGCCAACCTTTCGCTAAAAAGCGCGCAAGAAATGCAAGAACTTTTTTCCGATATGCCTGAAGCTCTTGCCAACACGCAAATAATTTCGGATAAATGCAACCTCGAAATCCCCACCAACCAAAGATACTTCCCTGTCTTCCCCACTCCTCAAGGGCAATCGCCCGAAGAATACCTTACGGAAATTTCTTTTGAAAAAGCTAAAAAATTCTACGGCGAAAAAGACGGCGAAAAAGATCCGCGCGGCGATTTGCCCGAAACCATAAAAAAGCGGCTGGCTTACGAACTGGAAATTATCAATAACAAAGGCTTTGCAACTTATTTTTTGGTGCTTGCCGACATTGTCAATGCCGCAAAAGAAATGAATGTCATCACCAACACCAGAGGATCTGCCGCCGGCTCCATGGTTGGCTATGTTACAGGCATTACCAATATTGACCCGCTGTATTTCGAACTTCCTTTTGAGAGATTCCTAACCATGCACCGCCCCACTCCGCCTGATATTGATTTGGATATTGCCGACCTGCGCCGCGACGATGTCATCGAATATGTAACGCGGAAATACGGCAAGGAAAAAGTTGCGCAGATCATCACGTTCGGCACCATGCAGGCGCGCGCGGCGGTGCGCGATGTCGGGCGCGCTTTGGGAGTTCCCTATTCCAAGTGCGACCGAATCGCCAAGATGATTCCGCTTGGCAAGCAGGGCTTTGAAATGACCATTGACCATGCATTGGAAATCGCTCCCGAATTAGCGGAAATTTATAAAAAAGACGCGGATACAAAACGCATCATTGATATTGCCAAGCGCATCGAGGGCAACAAGCGCCATGCCTCGGTTCATGCCGCGGGCATCGTTATTACCCCGACGGAAATCACGGACTACTGCCCGATCCAAAAAGAACCGGACGGAGAAAAAATCATCACGCAATACGACATGTACAGCTTGGACAGCAATGCCAACATTAAAGCCATAGGCGTTGTAAAAATAGATTTGCTGGGCATCCGCAATCTCTCCATTTTGGAAGAAGCGATCAAAATCGTGGAAGCGAGGCATAATGCGAAAATAGACATTTACAACCTGCCGCACCCTGACAAAAAAACCTTCGCAATGCTTTCGGAAGGCCACACCTTCGGCGTCTTCCAACTGGGTTCTTCTGGCATGACCCGATATTTGAAAGAGCTGAGGCCAAAAAATATTTTCGATCTTGCCGCCATGATTGCCTTGTACCGCCCCGGCCCGCTCCAATTCATCCCTCTATATATAGAGCGCGCGCATAACCCGCGGCTGGTTTCGTATCTCGACCCTTCGCTGGAAAATATTCTGCACCGCTCTTACGGAGTTTTGGTTTATCAGGATGATTTGCTGGCAATTGCGCACGATATTGCCGGCTACACATGGGAAGAAGTGGACAAATTCAGGAAAGCAGTGGGCAAAAAAATTCCCGCGGAAATGGCCAAGCAAAAACTTAAATTCATTGACGGGTGCATAAGCCATTCCAAATTCAGCGCCAACAAAGCCGAAGAAATTTGGGCCTGGATAGAGCCGTTCGCGGCCTATGGCTTTAACAAGGCGCATAGCGCATCTTATGCTTCGGTCTCATACCAAACCGCTTATATGAAAGCCAATTACACGGTGGAATTCATGGCCGCGGTTATGACAGCCGAAAGCGGAGATGCCGCAAAAATTTACGCCGCGGTCGAGGAATGCAAAAAAATGGGAATTAACGTTTTGCCTCCGGACGTTAACGAATCTCTCAAAAATTTCACTGTCATAGACGAGCACAATATCCGCTTCGGCCTGGGCGCTATTAAAAATCTCGGCTCTGATGTTGTTGCAAAAATAAAAGAAGAGCGGAAAATAAACGGGCCTTTCAAATCCCTGAAAGATTTCGTGCTTCGCGTCAACGTTAAAAACATGAATAAAAAGTCCTGGGAGGCGCTGGTAAAATGCGGCGCAATGGACGGTTTTGGCGAACGGAATATGCTGCTCGCCAATACCGAAGCCGTCTTGGACTTCGCTCGCGAACAAATAAAATCGCGGCAAGCCGGCCAGGAGAGCTTGTTCGGAACGCAAAGCGCCCAGCAATTCGACATGAAACTGAAAGAAGCGCCGCCTGCGGGCAAAGACGAAAAACTTGTCTGGGAAAAAGAACTTTTGGGCCTCTACGTTTCTTCCCACCCGCTGGAAAATTTCAAAAAAGTGCTTTCCACGCTAGCGCCCATCGGCTCATTAAGCGAAGAAATAATCGGAGCCACCGTGTCCCTGGGCGGCATTATCTCCAAAATGAAAAAAAGCTTGACCAAAAAATCAGAGCCCATGCTTTTTGTGAATTTGGAAGACCAGACCGGCGCGATCGAGGCGATTATTTTCCCCTCGGCCCTCGCAAAAATCAAAATCAGCCTTGAAGAAGAGAAAATCCTGCAACTCACCGGCCGGCTTTCGGATAAAGACGGCGAATACAAATTGATAGTCGAAGACGCCGCTGACCTCCCCAACGATCTTATTTACGAAGAAAGTATTAAGGATTTTGAAAATAACAGCGCTGTTGTGATAAATGTGCCGGATAAGGTCAGCGCGGTGGCTTTGGAAACAATCAAGAAAATTTTACAAAAATATCCGGGAAATGCGCAGGTGCATTTGGAAATCGGGACAGGACATTCTGAGCCGGGGTCGGCGCCGGGAATAAATTTGAAAATAAATTCTGGGAATCCGGGAAATTCCGATTCCGGGACGGATTCAAAAAAATCGGGAATAAATTCGCGGATAAATTCCGGGATGAGCTCGGGAAAAATTTTGAAAACAAAAACAAAAGTCGCCTTTTCCGACGACCTTGTCAAAGAACTGCGGCTCATAAAAGAAGTCCGGAGGGTCTGGGTGCAAAAACTGTAGCCGTTTTCCGGCAAAGCTTGGGCCGCAGCAAAATTTAATCTTTATACCCCAAAAATTAATCCCTATACCCCAAACACGTTTCCCATTTGCGCCTTAAACTCCGCAATCGACTGGTGCGTTTTTACATCGGCATTTTCGATTTGCTTGCCCGTCCATTCCGAAATGTCCGCAAATTTCTCGGCAATAGCACCGAACCTCTCTGCCAATTTTTGATTTCCCACGGAACGCGCAAAATTGCTGTAAACTTTTAATTGATACCTGAGCTGTTCGACAACCAGTGCGCGAGCAATATGCGTTCTCAATTTTTTTAAATCGCTTTTATATTTTTCCTTCTGATCTTCGGGCAACTTCTCGGGATTTTCATAACTGCCGAGGTTTTCATGCAAATACCACAAATTCTTTACGGTTGCAACATCCAAAGCAATAACCACGTTCGGTATGTTATTTACTTTTGACCACTTTCCGGTTTTAAAAGACCAATTATATTTTATCTCGCCCAGTTCTCCGCTTTCTATTTTACGCTTGACGCGCGCCAGCTTTTTGCCCAAACTTTCATTCGTGCTCAAGGTTACATCAACTCCGGCGCCCAAAATTTCCGCGTCTTTTTCAATTTCTATTATCTCATCAACGTGGTTTTTATAATCGTCATATTCCGTGGCAATTTCTACGGTGAGCCGGTCCTCATACCATTCTTCAAAATACTCCTTGAAAATCAATTCCGACTGCATGGATAAAATTTTCGTTTCTATATTTTGCGTATTTTGTTTCTGCAACGATTCAAGCACCATCATGAATTTTATTTCACCCTCAAGGCGTTTAGCTTCCAAAATATCCTTTTCAACTTCCTTGACGCGCTCCGCCTCTGCTTTCCTCTGCCTTATGGATTCTATTAACGTCATATTGGCAGGCGGCCGCGCCGCGCCCGTGCTTGCGGTTTTGATGCTATCTTGCAATTCCAGGCGATTCGCATCCAAAACTTCTTTTGCTGTTTTATACCTTCTCAAAGCATTTTTTATTTGCTCAAAAACCGCTTCAAATTCATGGCGGCCCATTTTAATATGATCCAAAGATTCTATTTCCTGCGCATTTAAATCCCTGTTGAACAGCGCACTTGTTCTCTTCCGCAACTCATCCGAACTGACAATTTCCATTGTACCGGCCGAGCGCCTGGCCTCGCCGGAAACCTTATGATTTCCCATATGATTTCCCATAATTCAAATTTTATTAATTTTCATTAAAAATATAACACTAAAAAAATAAAAAGAAAACCGCGGCACCTGCTGTACTGTAGCAGATGCTCGCGGTATTTAAAGCTATTGGCGCCGCAACTTATGCGGCTGGCGGTTGTTCTTGTTCAGGCACCACCAGGGTGCTCAAACAGAACCCGCCCTCGACATGAAGGTAATCCACTACCCAGCGGCGGCTTTGCCGCTGCTTATATAGACATAATACGCCCTCGCCCGACAATAAGCTGTGGGACACACGCACGCGCGTGCGCCACAGCAAAATCGGGCCATAAAAAATGCTTCCATCCGGATGGACAGCGGGTAAACTTATTTTCCCGCTAGTCACGAGCTCGCCAAAGCCCAAGCTCCCGTAGGAGTTCAGGGAAGCAGCAAGCTCTAATGCTTGGACACCAGGGACGTGTTCCCCGTCCTTGGCATCCAACCTATATTTTCCGACGTACGCGCTCATTACGGTCTGAAACCGCACGGGCGTGTCGGAATATATTACGTCTTCCGGACAGTCGCTCAAAAGCGACATCCCGTCCGGAATTAGCCCGGTTTTTTCTGCGGGGCGAGGAACAAACACCTTCCCTCTTCCCTGATGCCTCGCAGAAAGCAAGCCAGGAGTTGCTTGCGTCCCTGGAGTTTGCGTCCCAGGAGTTATCGGCATCCCCCCAGTCGCAAGAACAAACGGCAATTGCATTTTTCTCTCCTCCTATTGTAGATTTCAACTACATCCGGCTTGCGCCAGAAAACGAATAATACATAATTTCTCCATATTTGTCAAAGAGGGCACCTGGTGTTATACTTCTACCAGCCCTTGAAGTACCAGCCCTTGAAGCGTTGACCCGGCTACCAACCGGCGAGCTTTAAACAATTAAAAGAGTGTTTGGGTGGAACCGTTCAAAAGGCGCGAATCAATGCGTGCCTTAAATTGAACCCCAAAGTTTTTGAATAGCAGCGCGCTGTTCTAAGACCTTGGGGTTTTATCATTTAAACAGCTGAAACCCGCCAAACAGCTGAAACCAGCGAAAATTAAAAAATTATTAAATTTAATAAAATTATGCCGGCAAAAAAATCTTCCAAACTCTCATCGAAATTCCCATCAAAATCCCCTTCAAACTCCTCATCAAACTCCCTGTCCAAATCTTCATCCAAAAAATTTAATCCTGAAAAACTCCACAACCTTCGCCACTCACTGGCGCATCTTTTGGCAAGCGCGGTTGTGGAAATGTTTCCAAAAGCCCAGCTTGGCGTTGGGCCTGTAATTGAAAACGGATTTTATTATGATTTCCTGCTTCCGCGCGCGCTTACGCCGCAAGATTTGCAAAAACTGGAAAAACGCATGCGCGAACTTGCCCGTCAAAAATTGGAATTCAAACGTGAAGAAATGTCTTTTGACAACGCCAAAAAATACTTTCAACAAAAAAATCAATCCTTTAAAGTAGAACTGGTTAATGATATACAAAAATACGGCACCACCGTCTTTAAAGATATTCTGGGCGAATCTGCATCTGCAAAACCCGCGGCAAATGTTACGCAAACTGTAAGTATCTACCACACCGGAAAATTCAGCGATCTCTGCCGCGGCGGGCATGTGAAAAATACTTCGGAAATCGCGCCGGACAGCTTTAAGTTGGAAAAAGTTTCGGGCGCGTATTGGCGCGGCGATCAAAAAAATCCGCAGATGCAAAGAATTTACGGGCTGGCTTTTGAAAGCAAAAAAGAGTTGGAACAATATTTATTCCAAATCGAGGAAGCAAAAAAACGTGACCATCGCGTGCTTGGCGAAAAACTTCAACTCTTTACTTTCGCGGAAGAAGTTGGCCCAGGACTGCCATTGTGGTTGCCAAAAGGTACAATTATTCGGGATGAGATAGAAAAATATGCAAAACAAATAGAAAAAGAATGGGGATATCAACGGATATCCACTCCGCATATAGCTAAAGAAGAATTATACAAAATGTCCGGGCACATTCCGTATTATGCTGACAGTATGTACCCGCCAATGAAACTGGATGACGGCAATTATTATTTAAAAGCCATGAATTGCCCGCACACTCACATGATTTACCGCGCGCAAAAGCACAGCTATCGCGATTTACCTTTAAGGTTCGCCGAATACGGCACAGTCTATCGATATGAATTATCCGGTACATTAACGGGATTGCTTCGAGTTCGCGGTTTTACCCAAAATGACGCGCATATTTATTGCACCGAAGAACAAGCGGAAGAAGAATTTCTTAAGGTTATGAAATTGCATGAATTCTGGTATAAAAAAGTTTTCGGCATAAAAGATTTTTATATGCGCCTTTCTCTTCCCGCCCCGGACAAAACTAAATACGTAGATATACCTGCGGGCTGGAAAAAATCTGTCGAGATTGTCCGCAGAGCTATGAAACGTTCCAAACTTCCTTATACCGAAGCTGAGGGTGAAGCGGCATTTTATGGCCCTAAAGTTGATTTCCAAATTAAAAGCATTGTTGGTAAAGAAGAAACAGCATCAACAAATCAGTTAGATTTTTTGGCTACGGAACGATTTGATCTGACATATACGGACAAAGATGGGCAGGCAAAACCATTGTTCGTAATTCATAGAGCACCCTTGGGTTCGCATGAAAGATTTATTGCGTTTTTAATCGAGCATTACGGCGGCGCGTTTCCGCTATGGCTTTCGCCTGTGCAGGCGGTGATCTTGCCGATATCAAAAAAGCAAAATAAATATGCCAAGGCCGTTGAAAAAGAATTGAAAGAAATTTTGCCGGCGCTGCGAGTTGAAAGCGATATTCGCGACGAGTCTATTGGCAAAAAAATCCGCGAAGCCGAGATGCAAAAAATTCCGTATATGATTGTGCTTGGCGAAAAAGAAGCAAAGGCAAAAAAATTGGCGCTACGCAGGCGCGGCACGGATTTGGGCGCCTGGGGATTGAAAAAATTCGCAGCTGAAATTGATGAAGAAATCAAAAAGCGGAAATAAAAAAGCCGGAGCCGAAGCCAAGCCGAAAATTATTGCGGTTGTCGGGCCCACGGCAACCGGAAAATCCGAGCTTGCAGTGCATTTGGCAAAAAAATTCGGCGGTGAAATAATTTCCGCCGATTCGCGGCAAGTTTACAAGGGCATGAATATTGGCACCGGAAAATTTTCGCGCAAAGAAATGCGCGGAATCAGGCATTATTTGCTCGATGTTGCCAGCCCGAAAACCGCAAACTTCAACATTATAAAATTTAAAAAGCGCGCCGAAAAAGCGATTTCTGATATTCTTGGGCGAGAAAAAGTGCCGATAATCGCCGGCGGCACGGGTTTTTGGGTGGATGCCCTGGCATTCAACCAAAATTTTCCGGACGTAAAACCAAACCCGGCGCTCCGAAAAAAACTGGAAAAATTTTCGGCGCAAACGCTTCATGAAATGCTCCGCCGCATGGATCCTCTGCGGGCAAAAAAAATTGACGCAAAAAACCGGAGGCGGCTGATCCGCGCCATTGAAATTGCCGAAAGCGGCTTGCAATTCCTGGACATCAGCAAAAAAAGCAAGCCGGTTTACCGCACGCTGTTCATTGGCTTGGACATGCCGAAAAAAATATTGGAAAAAAAAATACGTTCGCGCATGGAAAGCCGTTTCGCGCGCGGAATGGCGAACGAAGTCCGGCGCTTGCACGCGCGCGGCGTCTCCTGGAAAACTTTGGAAAATTTCGGCCTGGAATATAAATTTATTGCGCAATTCCTGCGCGGCAAAATCGGCGCGGCACAAATGCGCGAATTGCTTTTCACGGCAATAAAACATTATGCCGGAAGGCAAAAAACATGGCTGAAAAGGAATCAAGCCATCAATTGGCTGGACGCGCGCAAAAAAAAATCGGCTTTTGGAAAAGCCGAAAAACTTGTTAAAAGTTTTCTTTTTTAGGCAGGCGCGCCGCCAATTGGTCTATAAATTCCTTCCTCTTTATATTGCCCGTTGTGCTCGCGTGCTCGGATTCCGCGAAAAGGGCTTGTTCGACATCAGCCCTGCGCGTTTGCCAATAAGGGCTTGCCTGGATAAAATCAGCGGCTTTGGTTGCGAAAGCGGAACGCGCGGGAGCATCCTCCCCTTCTGCGGGATAAAAAAATCTTTTATCCATATCGTACAAAAAAGATGTTTTAAATTCTTCCGCTGATTGCAAAAGCTCGGGATGTTTTTCCAGCTCGCGGTCGGCTTTAAGCTGTTCGTTCGCGGCGCGCTCCCTTTCGGGATCCTTCAAACCGCTAAATCTTCCTTCCAAATTCAATGGCATATTTTTTATTCTTAATTATTATTCCAAATTTTATTCCAACTTTTTCTTTAACAGATCATTGACTACCTGCGGGTTGCCTTTGCCCTTAAGCTCTTTCATGGCCATGCCCACTAAAAACCCGAAAGATTTTTGGAGGCCTGCTTTGTAATCGGCAACTGCTTTGGCGTTCTCGGAAACCACCTTATTAATTGCTTGTTCTATCACTGCGGCGTCGCTCACTTGCGCAAGCCCCAAATCTTCCATGATGCGCGAAGGTTCGCCGCCCAACTCAAACATTTTCGCCAAAACCTGCTTGCCTGCTGTGGCGCTTATTTTGGACTGCTCTATTAATTTGATAAGCTCCGCGAAATTATGCGGCGTAACTTTTGATTCCAACGGATTTATTTTCGCGGCGTTAAGAAGCGCGGAAAAATCCTGAAGGCACCAGTTTGCCGCCATTTTCGCGAATTTTAAAGGAAGCGCCTTGCCGGCTAATTCATCCAATTCCGAAATGGCTTCCTCAAAAAATTCCGTCAATTCTTTCCACTCCGTTAAATTGCGGATGTCGGCATCCGGCAATCCGTATTCCCTTTTGAAGCGCGCGCGCTTTTGCGCCGGCAATTCCGGAATGCTTGCAAGGGCTTCTTCCAGATATTCTTTCGAGAAATGCAGAATAGGCAAATCCGGCTCCGGAAAATAGCGGTAATCATTCGCCTCTTCTTTCTCGCGCTGTTCCATTGTCTGCCCCGCTTTTTCGTTCCAGCCCATTGTCACCTGCTTGGGCATGCCGCCTTCTTTTAAAATTTCCGCCTGGCGGGCAATTTCATATTCAATGGCGCTTTCCGCAAAGCGGAAGGAATTGATGTTCTTGACCTCCACTTTATATGCGGGCAGTTCCAGCTGGCCGGGTTTGCGCACGGAAATGTTCGGCTCCAGGCGCATTGTTCCTTTTTCCATGTCCGCGCTGCCTGCGCCGATATAGCGGATAATATTGCGCAATTCCTGTAAAAATATTTTCGCTTCTTTTGCGGATGCAATGTCCGGCTCGGTGACGATTTCCAAAAGCGGCGTGCCGGCGCGGTTGAAATCCACAAGCGAATAATCCGCGCCTTCGGGATGGATATTTTTTCCCGCATCTTCTTCAAGATGCGCGCGGCGGATGCGGATGCGCTTGCTTGCGCTCCCGCCGTTTTCGCCAGGCACTTCAATATCCAAATATCCGTTTTGCGCGATCGGCCGGTCGTATTGGGAAATCTGGTATCCTTTCGGCAAATCGGGATAAAAATAATTTTTGCGGTCGAATTTGGAATACTCCTCAATCCGGCAATTCAGCGCCTGGCCGACAATTACCGCAAGGCGCACGGCCTCCCGGTTTGCCACAGGCAAAGTGCCCGGCTGGCCGGTGCAAATTTCGCAAATATTTTTGTTCGGCGCGGTTTCATCCGGATTGTTCGGCGAATCGCAGAACATTTTGCTTTTAGTTTTAAGCTGGACGTGAATTTCAAGGCCGATGACCGGAGCATATCCGCTTGATGGTTTTAAATTTTCCGCCATATTATTTCCTTTTACCCGGCAACGGAGAAGCCGGGACAAAATCCGGAGGCATTTTCTTGTGCCAATCCGTTACTGTTTGATAAGCGTGGCCGGCATCAAAAATTTTCTGCTCGCCCCATTGCGGGCCGATTATCTGCAGGCCAACGGGCATCTGCACGCCGGCAACAGAAGAGGAAGCTCCGCCATCCGCGCCGTCACGCGCGGCACCAAACCCGCACGGCACGCTAAGCGCAGGCAGGCCTGCCATTGCCGCGGGAATATTCAGCTGATCTGCAATATATCCGAAAAGCGGATTATCTTTCGCGGCGCCAATTTTTGGCGCGACATTCGGGGAAGACGCGCAAACCAGGCAATCGACTTTTTCAAAAACATTATTAAATTCATCCACCAGCAGCCGGCGCACTTTCTGCGCTTTCAAATAATATGCTTCGTAGTAGCCGGCTGAAAGCGCATACGTCCCTGTCATGATGCGGCGCTTGGCTTCATCGCCAAAGCCCTGAGCGCGGGTTTTCGAATAAATTTCCGCGAGATCGCGCGCATCTTTCGCCTGGTGCCCATAGCGGATGCCGTCAAAGCGCGAAAGGTTCGATGAGATTTCCGAAGGCGTGACAATCGCATAAACAAGCGAGCCGTATTTTGTGAGCGGCAGCGAAACATCAATAATTTCCGCGCCCAGCTTGCGCAATTCTTCAATTGCGTCCAGGACGCGCTTTTTCACGTCATCCTCCATGCCGTCGATAAAATATTCCGCGGGTACGCCAATTTTCATGCCTTTCAAATTCGTACGCAAATTCGCGCTGTATTGCGGCACTTCGCGGTTGCCTGTTGTGGCGTCTTTTTCATCGCGGCCGGACATCACTTCCGCCGTGAGCGCCAAATCGCGGACGCTTCTGCCGATTGCGCCGATGCTGTCATTCGACGATGTCATCGAAATTACGCCATAGCGCGAGACACGCCCGTAAGTCGGCTTCCAGCCCGAAACCCCGCACAAGCTGGATGGCTGTCGGATTGAACCGCCGGTTTCCGTGGCCAATGCCAATGGGGCAAGGCCGGCGGCAACCGCTGCCGCAGAGCCCCCGGACGAGCCGCCGGGTATGCGCGAGGTGTCCCACGGATTTTTGCTCTCGCCGAACGCCGAGGTCTCGGTGGAAGATCCGTGCGCGAATTCATCGAGGTTTGTTTTGCCGAGTATAATCGCATTTTCGGCGCGCATTTTTTGCACAGATGTGGCGTCAAAAGGCGGAACATAATTTTCCAAAATTTTTGACGATGCTGTGGTGCGGATTCCTTTCGTGCAAAACAAATCCTTTATGCCAAAAGGGATGCCCGTAAAAACCGAAATTTTTCCCCTGCGCGCGATAATTTTATCCGCTTCTTTCGCCTCTTCAAGCGCGGCGTCTTCGGTGACGGTTAAGTACGCATTAATTTGCGGATTATGCTTCTTGATTCTCTGCAAAAAATACTCCGTCAATTCTACCGAAGATATTTCCTTGTTCTTTAATTTTTCATGAAGTTCGGATATTTCCGAAAAAGATGCGTCCATGTTGCGTAAAACCTATAAAATATTCCTAATTTTCAAAAACCCTTCGCGGCTTTCCGGGAAATTCGCGATAATCGCCTGCCGCAAATCCGAATAGCGCGGCGCATCCTCGCGCAGGACGTTTTCCAAACCCGTGACCTGCGAAATTTCGACAACGCCGGATGTTTCAACTTTCTTCAGCTCTGAAACGTAATCCAAAATAACAGAAAGTTCCTTTTGGAACTTTTCTATTTCCGCGGGCGAAAGCTCTATTCTGCAAAGGCGGGCGATTTTTTTGACTTCATCTCTGGTCAACATGATTCTTTCAAAATATTTCTATTGGTATTATAATATAAAGGACTTAAAAAATAAAGATCGGCAAAAGGCATATTTGTTCAGGCGCCAAGCCGGCTGAAAAGGAAAACAATGCTCATAACCATAATAATAATCGCCGTAATACTGCTGCTGGCAATAGGGCTGTTCAATTCTTTGGTTAAATCCAAAAACCGCGTGGATGAGGCCTGGAGCGATATTGATGTCCAGCTTAAGCGCAGGCACGATCTTATACCGAACCTCGTAGCAACCGTTCAAGGATACGCGACCCATGAAAAAACCGTTTTCCAAAACGTTACCGAAGCGCGGGCGCAGGCAGAAGCCGCACAGGGCCTGGCCGCAAAACAAAAGGCCGAAGACAACCTCAGCAAATCAATAATGGGAATTTTTGCTGTCGCGGAAAATTATCCGGAATTAAAAGCGAGCCAAAATTTTCAACAGCTGCAAAGCGATCTTACCGATACGGAAGATAAAATCCAGGCGGCGCGCAGATTTTATAACAGCAACGCGCGCGATTATAATATTAAAATTCAGGAATTCCCGGGAAATGTGATTGCCAAAATGCTCGGTTTTGGCAAGCGCGATTTTTTTGGAACCGAAGAAACCGATAAAGCCGTGCCGCAAGTTAGTTTTTAAGGTAAAACTAATTTAAACCCAAGTTAATTTTAAGCCATGGAAACCAATCCCCAACCGCAGCAGCAGCCAAAATTCAACAGGGTTGTAAAATCAATGCTCATTTATACTGAGATTGCTTCGAACAAGCGCAAGACAGCGCTTTTTATAACTTTATTTTTGGTTTTTATAATCGCGCTCGGATATTTTTTCAATGTGGCGCTTAACAATCCCGGCATTTTGGTTTTCGCGGTTCTCTTCAGCGTCATTACCGCGCTTTTAAGCTATTTTTACAGCGACAAAATCACGCTTGCGATTTCGCAAGCAAAACCGGTGACGCGCGAAGCCAACCAGGAACTTTACAGGACAGTTGAAAACCTTGCCATCACCGCGGGCCTGCCGACGCCATCCATATATATAATAGAAGACCGCGCCATGAACGCCTTTGCAACCGGGCGCGATCCGAATCATGCCGTAATCTGCGTGACATCGGGCCTACTTGCAAACACCAACAAACAAGAATTGGAAGGAGTTATTGCCCACGAAATGTCGCACGTCGGAAATTACGATATCCGCCTTTCCACAATTATCGTCGTGCTTGCGGGGCTCATAACTTTGCTTGCCGATTGGTTTTTGCGCTTCACTTTTTTCGGCGGCGCAAGGCGCTCCAATGACGGCGAAGGCGGGCAAATACAAATTATTTTCCTGATAATCGGAATCGCGCTGGCAATCCTCTCGCCCATTATCGCCACGATCATACAGCTGGCCATCTCGCGCAAGCGCGAATATTTGGCCGACGCATCCGGCGCACTGCTTACGCGCTATCCCGAAGGCCTGGCCTCGGCGCTTGAAAAAATTCAAGCAAACCAAATGCCGCTCCGCGAAGCCAACAAAGCAACAGCCCATTTATACATATCCAACCCGCTCCAGGACCGCGCGGGAAAATCGCGCGGAATTTTCGCCGGGCTTTTTGATACGCACCCGCCGATAGAAGAAAGAATAAGGCGCCTGCGCTCAATGGATTTGGGATAGAATTTTTACGATCACCTCGCTCCTGAAGCCGCGCGAACGCAAAGATCTCGCGGTTTTTTCTTGCCGCAAAACAGCGGAAGAACCGGAAGAACCGGCAGCACCAAAAGCTCCGCGGCCGCGTGCGCCGCGCAAATACGAAGCGCCCGAAGCTCCCGAAGCACCCGAAGCGCCCAAGCGCGAGGCCTCAAATACCCGCCGCGCGATTTGCAATTCGCGCGCAATAGAAAAGCCGCGCAAAAGCTCGTCCACAAGCAAAGCCGGCAGCCGCTTTTGCAACAATTTCTTTTTTACACCATAGTATCCAAAATTTCTATATTTCAGCAGATTTTCAAAATAAATTTGTGCATACTGCCGATCATCCAAATAACCCAATTCTGTTAACCTGTTAACTACCGCCAAAATTTCATCCTCGGCATACCCTTTTCGCTTCAATTTTTCGGATAAATTGCCGCTGCCAAGCATCCTTTCAGACACCAAACGCAATGCATAATCCTGGCATGAAATATTTCTTAACTTTCCTTTAAATTTTTTAATTTTCGGCATGGTTTTGCCTTTGACAGCCGCCTGGCTTCGGTATAAAATTCATTATAATTATATTAATTGAGGGCGCAAAAAAACGAACTCATAAACCATAACTGCCAAATCACAAATGAACAATTTCGCTTTCATTCTAGAACGGCTGTCAACCCGCGCGAAAAACGCGCTAATTTCGGCGCAGCTTATTTCCGAACAATTAAAGCACGACCATATCGGCACAGAGCACCTACTCTATGGAATTATATCAGAAAAAAGCTCTTTTGCGGCTGAGGTGCTGCTCAAAAATAATATAAATTTAAACATCATGCGCGACGAGCTCGAAAAAGTGAACCAAAACCACATTGCCGAGCGCTGGAAACCCGTGCTTTCGGAAAACCTCAAGCAAACCATAGAAAAATCCGCTGTCATTGCCAGCAAATACCAATACCAATTTATCGGCACAGAGCATTTCCTGCACGGCATCCTGGACATGAATACCAATCGCGCCAAAGTCATCCTCTCAAAGCTTGGCATTGATATGATAGGGCTTAAAAATAATTTAACAGCAGTGTTTGAAAACATGGCAAGGTTCCCGAACCTTATGGATGAAAACGGAATGGCACCGACAGGGCGCGGCAATTTCAACAATTTCCAGCAGGAAGAGCGCATGCCCGGCGGCGCTGGTTTTAAGACCTCTGCCCTGGATTATTTCACAACCGATTTAACCAAGCGCGCGGCAGCGGGGAAAATAGATCCTGTTATCGGCAGAAAAAAAGAACTGGAAAGGATGATAAGCATTTTAAACAGGCGCACGAAAAACAATCCGGTGCTGATCGGCGAACCTGGCGTTGGCAAAACAGCGATCGTGGAAGGGCTTGCCTTGGCAATCGTCAAGCATGAAGTGCCGGAATCGCTTTTGGATAAAAAAATCCTGGCATTGGATTTGGCGCTGATTGTCGCCGGCTCAATGTTCCGCGGAGAATTCGAAAGCCGCCTGAAGCAAATCATAGACGAAATAAAAGACAATCCCAAAATAATCCTCTTTATAGACGAATTGCATACTGTGGTCGGCGCCGGAGCCACAACCGGCTCTTTGGATGCCGCCAATATTCTGAAGCCGTCGTTGGCGCGCGGCGAACTCCGCGCAATCGGCGCAACAACTTTGGCGGAATACAAAAAACACATTGAGCACGATGCGGCACTGGAACGCCGTTTTCAGCCCATTATAGTTGAAGAACCAACGCAGGAGGAAGCTGTTGCCATTCTGCAAGGCCTGCGCCCGAATTACGAAAAGCACCATAAAATTAAAATCTCCGACGAAGCCATAAAAGCAGCGGTTGAACTTTCCGCAAGATATATTCAAGACAGGTTTTTGCCGGACAAAGCGGTGGATTTAATAGACGAGACCGCGGCATATCTTAAAACAATCAATTACGATTCCAAAACATCGCGCACAATCAAGAGGATTGAGCAGGAAATGTCGGATTTGGAAGACGAGAAAACCAAAGCAGTCCTTTCCCAGGATTTCATAACCGCAGACCATCTGCGCATCCAAGGCGACAAGCTGCAAAAGCAAATGAATGATTTGCGCAAAACCCTGGCTTATACGGATACCAAGGAAAAACGCGAAATCGCCGCTGCGGATATTGCCAAAACAGTTTCATCAATTACAAAAATCCCGCTGAACAAGCTGGTAAAAACCGAAGCGCTTAAACTGGCAAATCTGGAAAAAATATTGAAATCGAAAATTATCGGACAAGACGACGTTGTTTCCACGATCGCAAAATCAATCCGCCGCTCGCGCGCGGGCGTCACTTCGCCAAAGCGGCCGCTGGGCTCTTTCATTTTCCTCGGGCCAACGGGCGTGGGCAAAACCGAAACCGCAAAAGTCCTTGCGCGCGAAGTTTTTGAAGATGAAAACGCGCTTATCCGCGTGGACATGTCAGAATTCATGGAAAAGCACAATGTCGCCCGCTTAATCGGTGCGCCCGCGGGATATGTCGGCTATGAAGAAGGCGGACGGCTCACCGAAGCGGTGCGCAGAAAACCGTACTCAGTGGTGCTTTTCGACGAGATGGAAAAAGCGCATCCGGACGTTTTCAATGTGCTTTTGCAAATTCTCGAAGACGGCTATCTTACGGATGCTGCCGGCAAAAAAGTGAATTTCAAAAACACCATAATCATCATGACCTCGAATCTCGGTGTTTCGGACTTGAACCGCCAGGCAAACAAAATCGGCTTTGCCGAAGCAGACGGCGATCAAAAAGAAGTCGCTAAAACCGAGAAAAACTATGAAAAAATCAAAGAACGGGTTTTACAATCATTAAAAGAGCAATACCGCCCTGAATTTATCAATAGAATAGATAAAACCCTGGTCTTCAGGCCTTTGGGAATGAAAGAACTTGAATCCATTACAGAACTCCAGATCAGCGAACTGGCAGGGCATTTGCGCTCTGCGCAAGGACTGAACCTGCAGTACACGCCCGGAGCCGTAAAATATGTTTCAGACCAAAGTTTTGACCCTTCGCAAGGAGCGCGGCTGGTGCGCAAAAACATTCAGGAACACGTGGAAGATCCTTTGGCTGAAAAATTAATTTCCGGCGAAATTAAAACCGGCGACACCATAAGGATTGATGCCGATAAAAAAGGAATTAATATCAAAAAAGTTGTAAAAGCCGTGGCATGACCGCGCTGCCGAAAAATTTACGCGCTGCCGAAAAATTTAGGTTTGCCGCGAAATTTAACAGTTTTTTAATCCCATAAGAGTATAAATAGTAAAAACTTATGGGATTTTTTATGTCCGAAACCATTGCCGAAATAAAGCATGTTTTTAAGCGCGCCTGGAATTGGCTGGATTCCTGCCTTTTTCCTTCGCATTGCGCCAGATGCGGCGCAGAAGGGCCTGTTTTTTGCGGGCTTTGCATTGCCGAAATACAATTTGCGCGGCAAATCTGTTTTGTCTGCCGCAAGGAAAGCGAAAACGGTTTCACGCATCAGGCCTGCCGCCTGGCAATACAATCGCCGGCGCCCTGCCGATTTTTATCAGCTTGCGAATACGCCTCAATCGCCAAACTCATCCACGCTTTCAAATATGAACAAATTGCCGAAGCAGGAAAAATTTGCGCGAAAATTTTAGCGGAATTTGCATGCCGGGTTAATCCCCCCATAAACTTTCCAAAATATCAAATAACTTTCGTGCCCATGCATTCGCGCAGGCAAAACGTTCGGGGGTTTAACCAATCCCAAATTCTGGCAAATACCATTGCAGCCGAATTTGGTGCGAGCACTGTTCCACTGCTTTCCAAAATTGCAAACACCCCGGCGCAAGCGGAATTAAACAAGGATCAAAGAGCCGCAAACCTTGCGAAATCCCCGTTTGCATGCCTCGAACACGCGCAAAGGAAAACAATTTTTGTGCCAAAGAAAAAGACGGAAAAAATGGCTCGAGAGATGTCTCAGCCAATGCCGGAAAAAATAATTTTAATTGATGATGTTTTTACAACCGGTTCAACCATGAAGGCCTGCTGCGCACAACTATTTTCAGCGGGCGCGCGAGAAATCATTTGTCTGACATTGGCAAGAGATTAAAAATGGCGAGAGATTAAAGATAAGCGCGAGATTAAATATGAGCGGACGATGGCGCCCTTGCGTGCGCTTGGCCTTGGCAACTTTTGGCCGCTGTCAAAATTAACAGGTGTCACCTTATGCTATGCGTTAACTCTACAGGTGTTAACTCTACATGCGATTGAAAAAAACCAGCCACTTGGATATAATACCAAAGTTAAACGGCCGCGGCAGAAGCCCGTTACTTGTTCGCGGATGCGCCTCACGGAGAGGTGGCTGAGTGGCCGAAAGCGCTGGTTTGCTAAACCGGTATACGGGGTAATACCTGTATCGAGGGTTCGAATCCCTCCCTCTCCGCCAAGAATATTTAGTATCGGAAGACCCTTTGATATAACAGTAAATAGACCTTAATGATTTATTTTGCTTTTGGTTCAAACATGCTTACCAAAAGATTAGAGGAACGTATTGGTAAATGTGGCTGTTTGGGAAGGGCTATTTTAAAAAAATATAAACTTGCTTTTAATAAGTTAGCTAAAGATGGCTCGGGCAAAGCAAATATTGTATTCACAGGAAATAACGATAATCATGTTTACGGAGTTTGTTTTAATTTAGACGAGGATCAGTTAAATACTTTAGATGAATTTGAGATTGGTTATATAAGAGATGTTGTAAAAGTTAGCATCGGAACAAATATTATGGAAGCCGCGACATATATTGCAAACAGCGAAGCTGTTCATGATAATTTGCATATCAATAAAAAATACCTTCAATTTTGTATTGATGGAGGGAAAGAGCATGGCTTACCCAAAGATTATATCCAATTCTTGGAATCGACTATTTTATCCTCTCAATAAGGTACTATTCCAATTTCCTATGACTGCCTCATTTGTCTCATTTTACACTTCCCTACCGTGGCCCTTTCTCCTCAAAAACCTCTTTTCCTAAACTCCCAAAATTCCCTTATAATATTCTCAAAGCTTTGGCAAAAGCTTTGGCACTTAACCCAAGCACACCGCCAAGAATACTTAGTATCGGATGACCACTAAACATGATTACCTGTTTTAAACATAATTATCCGCTTAGCAAGAACCGGATATGAACAAAATCATCGTTCAATATAAACAACTCTTCACTAAACCGCGTCGCCGATCGTTTTATACAGCATTGTTAATCCTGGCTCTGAGCTTAGTTTTTCAATATTATGCAGGAACTTATTCCAGCCACGTGGCCACCAGATACGTTGGCGACCTGTTATTGGATCATTTGCCGATACTAAATTTAAACCTAATCATTGTTGAGGGCGCACTCTGGACAATCCTGATCAGCGCCCTTGTAATTTTATCAAAACCGAAATATCTTATTTTTACGCTAAAAACTCTTTCAATCTTCCTTGCGCTGCGCGCCGTTTTCGTCGCTGTAACTCACCTGGGAATTTATCCCGGCCAAATTGTGCCAGGTCCGGGCCCATTAGATCATTTATACGTAGCCTTGGGTTTGGAAACAGGATACTTTTTCTCCGCGCATACTGGTCTGCCATTTTTGATGGCTTTAATTTTGTGGCGCGAAAAACTGTGGCGCTTTATATATCTGCTGGCGTCGGCAATTTTTGGCATATCTGTGCTTCTGGCACACGTACACTATTCAATAGATGTTTTAGCGGCGCCGTTCATGTCTTACAGTATTTTTAAATTGAGCGAATATTTATTTAAAGAAGACCAAGCGATCATATCCGAGGTTAAATAGGCCGGATTATGGAGTAACAGCGGCAACGCACCTAAAACCAACATCTTCAAGGTTGGTTTTACTTGGTACCGGAGTCAGATGCACGCTGAAGGCACCATCAACAGCGCCATGATTCCATTGGCCGCCGCGGATAAATCCATAAATGGTAGAGGTCTGATCAGCAGCCGCGCTAAAATGAAAAATTCTGCCAACCCCATTACTGGAATTCCAATTTGGATTTGATGGCCGAAAAGAATCATATCCCATTGACAGGCCTCGCCCGTTATTAATAATCACGCTATCTAAAACTCCCAAGCTCGCCGACCCAGGAGCAAACTCGCTGGATAACCAGCCGCTATCTAATTTGCCGTTGGTTTGGGACTGCGGTTCGTCTTTGCGCCGGACAGTGCCTCCAACCCATTGCCAAACATTTCCGGCAAAATCCCAAATCACTTGTCCGTTGCTAAGCTGCAAAGTGCGTTTTTGAGAATTGGCATGGCCGCAAATTTTCGAGCCGTCTGGGGTTGTGCCAAAGCATGCCTGGCTGTCGTCGGCTGAGGCAACCAAAGCGCTATTTGGCTGAGCATTATTATGCCCGTTGGCCAAGATTTTTCCGGGCGTGCCAGGTGCTGCTCCGCAAGCAGTGCCATCCGGATTGCACCAGTTGGCCGATACTTGTTCAACATTGCGGGCAATGGTCATCCATTCGGCATTGGTAAGCAAGTGCCAACCCATGTGTCGGCAATAACTGACGGCATTGTTTGTGCCGCTGCCAACTTCAGGTATATAAGCTATCGGCGCACCGCTTGGCACCGAGTTTATTTCCTTGCCATTTTCAGCAGTGGCCTGACAGCCAGTGCCATTATTTTTGTAAGTACCTGTCGGTTGGCCGCGAGTTTCCCAATATGCGTTGGTTGTACCGAAACAAGGATCACCCGGTTGAGGTTGAATTCCTATTGAAGGATCCGCAGCAAAAACTGCTTTGGCATCATATTTCATCACGCAAAAATCCGGCGTTTTGTATAAAGCGCTCCCTGGAACCAAAGCAAAACCATCTAGACAATTTTCCGTGGGCTTTGTGGCGATTATATTTGCATCGCCATTCTTTGCGCTGGCGGCTTTACTGGGAACTGCCTGTTCGGATGCCTGGTGAACTTGATTACACCCTGCGGCTAACAATAATAAAGCTATGATAAAAAACTTTATTTTCATCTTTATTGTTTTTGCATTATTCTTTATCTCTCACTGTATCCTTGTATCCTTGTTATGGCCATGTTTTCCTAATGCCATAAATTCCTTTTGGCTAATTTTTTTACTAATCTAATTATACTCCCTTTTCATAATTCCTTGGCTTGTCCACTATACCAGGACTGTCTCTTTGTCTTATTTAACATTTTTACCACCTAGCGCTTGCTCCTCAAAAAGCTGTTTTTCGGCACTAATCGCCTCTTCGGCGTTTTTTTGCTATTCTATGTGTATGAACACTGAATTTATTCGCTTTACAACCGAAGATAAATTGATACTGCAAGGATTGCTTTATGAGCCATCGGAAAAGACGAATATGGCATATCTGCATGTCCACGGCATGGCCAGAAATTTTTATGAAAATGGGTTTTTAGACACAATGGCGAGGGAACTTACGAGCCATGGCTACGCTTTTATGAGCATCAATACTCGCGGGCATGATTTAATTGCGGATTTTCCGATCGCAGGGCCGGACGAAAAATATAAGCGCATAGGGAACGCTTATGAAATTTTTGAAGAATGCCTGCTGGATATTAAGCCGGCGATTGATTACTTGAAACAAAACGGATATAAAAAAACAGTACTTTGCGGGCACAGCTTGGGCGCTGTCAAGGTTGCCTACTATATTGCAAAAACCCAGGACAACAGAATAAATAAGCTCATTTAAATGTCTCCTCCGGACATGGTCGGTTTGGCCGAAAAAGAAACTTATCATAAAAAACTACTGGATGAATCAAAAGCAATGGTTGAAGACGGACGAGGCGGAGACATGCTTACGCAAAAAATTTGGGATTGGTATTATCTGTCCGCAAATACTTACCTAAATTTGAACAGCCGCGATTACCCGGTAGATATTTTTAATACTTATGATCCGGATAAAACTTCTCTATTAAGCGAAATTAAAATACCTGTTTTTGCTTTCTTGGGAGAAAAAGATAACGCGGTAATAATTCCCCAAAAAGAAGCGTTGGAAATTATTAAGCGCAAAGCCGCGAATGCCCCGATTTTTGACATTGATATAATTGCCAGAGCCGCGCACTTTTATTTTGGCAAGGAAAAAGAAATGGCTGATAAAATTATTAATTGGCTTGGATCAATCTAAATTATAGCAGCACTGAACCCAAATGCATTGCCAGAAATTTTAGTATCGGATGCCTCCTAAATATAAATGACAAATAAAATTCGAAAACAAGCTCATAAAATATCTCTGGAAGATCTAAAGAAACGCATAATTTTTAATCCTAAGCCAACAAAGGAAGAATTATACTTGGGGTGCTACTTGGAAATGCTTGAACCTCAAGTACGAGAAGCCGTTAGAGAATTTAATAAAAAAGGATATCCTACATGGTCCTCTGGCTTTTACGGGGAAAAACAAGCCATTGACGGTTTCTTCGTAATTGACAAGCAAATCAAAATAAAATTGAAAAAAAATGGAGTCAACGTGGTGGAAGAAAAAAATGGGTATTCTACCGTGGAATTTATACCAAATGCTCAAAACCTGAAAACTATGAAAAAGCAGTGGCATCAAATTGCAAAAATTTTACCAACTAAAAAAATCAAGCCCCCATCGGATAGTGCTGGTTCAAAACTTTTCAGGAAAAATCCACTTAAAGAAGCTTTTTACGAAATAGGGCAACTTGAATATCTAATTAATAGAAACTAAAAAAATATCCCTCGAAAATACTCCTCAAAAAATAAACAAAAAGGGCCAAGGATCCAAGAACAAAAAGTTTAAAGAATCCAAGGCCCTAACCTTACTCATAGAGAAGGACATGATCGTGGCTGGCCCACCCCTGGTTCGGATCCTCCAGGCAAACATTAACGCTGCGCCAACCGCGGGTCCCGCCCAGGAAAGCATACCAGAACTGGCCCTTATGATCTTTCCAAATCACGAAAATTGACCCACCGAACTGTTTTTCAGGAAATTTCACGCCCAAAGTAAACAGTGTCATTGGGCCAGCAATCTTTGGATACAATCCAAAGATCTCGGCGTTCTTTCTGAATTGCCCCAACGGAACCGCTCTTACCTTGCAGTCAACCGGCTGGACAATCATTGGAACCTTTGCGATTGCCCTTGCCGACTCAGCATAACCATAACGGGCATCATACTTACCCGCATCCAGTGCCAAAGACGCTGAACCGAAATTACCGGTAACATGGAAGACATTGTCTCCGTCTGCGCCGGCAAGAATTTTTGGCTTGATCTGAATTTCACAATCGCTTATTATGGCCTGTAAGGATTGCTTGACAGTTTCATACGGTCGCTGCCTCTCGCGGACAATTTCCATTGCTTTAGAAAACTGCGCGAAGAGACTCGCTTCCTGTTCCTTCGTATAAGTGAATTTGCCATTACTCATGGCATCCTCCAAACAAGTTGAAATGCCTTGATTACTCATCAAGGTTCTGCGCCCAATTTCTTTGGAACATTGGGAACATAAGGCAAAAGATTTTTAAGAAAACCTGCTATCTTATGACCGCAATTTTAATATTGGATTATATTATATGCATCGCTTGTTGTAAAGTTTTTAAAACACCGTATTTAAATGTTTGAGAGCTTGAGACACCACCCAGAAATACCCAGAAATACAAAGAAAATCGCTATTTTGCCGATTTTTTGTTAAGCTTCCTTTGTTAAGCTTCATACTTCATATATGAAAGAAATTACGTTCATAACCGGCAACCAAAACAAAGCCGATTACTTGGCCAAATATCTTGGCCTGCCGATCAAACATGTTAAATTGGACCTGGACGAAATACAATCCCTGGATTTAAAAAAAATTATCGGGCATAAAGTGCGCCAAGCATACGAAATCATCCAAGGCCCGGTTATAGTCGAAGATGTTTCGCTGGAATTCAAGGCCTTGGGCAGGTTGCCGGGGCCGCTGATTAAATATTTTCTTGAGGAACTTTCGGAAGAACAAATTTGCAACCTGGTAAACGGCAATACGCGCGAAGCCATTGCAAAATGCATGTTTGGCTATTTTGACGGCAAAGATTTGCAAATGTTTGAAAACGGTTTGGGCGGCAAAATTCCGCAAACCCCGGCAGGCGAAAACGGTTTTGGTTTTGACAGAATATTCATACCCGAAGGATATTCGTCAACAAGGGCCGAGCTTAACGAAGAAGACGATCGAAAAACTTATTTAAAAATTAAACCTTTTGATAAATTAAAACAATTCTTGCAAAAAAATAATGAGTGACCTTTCTGAATTTTCTATATGCCTTAATCTCAAACTATGTTAATTCGCAAAAATATCAAAACCTGGTCCGGATTTATTTGGAACTTCTCAAACTGGCCGAGAAGATAGGTTTTCAATCTGCTTTTGCTTTTTAGATTTGAAATCTGCCTTCTCGGGCAGTTTTTGTTTGTCCGGGCAAAGGAGGATCAAATGGACACGGGATCATCGTATATTGCGGTTGGCAACCGCTGTGCTGTGGATTTTTCAACTCTCCGGCTTCCCTTCTCCGATGAGGAAGCCATCAAAATTCTTTTGGAAAGGGGGTTTAATCTTATCACGGAAAATCTTACGGCATTGGCGCGCCAGTGCGTTGGAATCTCCAAATACGTTCGATTTTGCCGGGCCGAAGAAGCGCCAAATTCAGTGGATTGTTCCAGCTTCGTAAAATGGCTGTATGCGCAAAAAGGCATATGGCTGCCCAGGCATCCAATTGACCAGCGCTATTTGGGATTCCAAGAGATTGCGGACATTTCCACAAAATTATATGAAGGCGATCTGATATTCAGCACTGGCAGGAGAAACCTCTATTGGTTTAATCCCGAAGAAGGCATTGGACACGTGGGCATGGTTTCATCAAACCAAACCCTAATTCATGCTGCCAACCCGCACACCGGAGTAGTGGAATTGCCGTTAACGGATGTGATCGGCAGGTGGCAAAACCGTGGAATAATCAGAATTATTCCAAACCCTGGAAGAACTTTCACTTTTGAGTGTCCGGCACATCAGCTGGTGGAATGTTCCACGGCATTCCGCTGGAAATTGTTGTCCTACCATAATCCCCGCAACCTTTAAGGATGCGGAGATTTTAATATCTCATATAATTTTTTATATTCTTCCCTGCGGTCAACAAAGGTTTCATCTTCACCCTTGGCCAATTCCAATAATTTTGAGGCCGGCATCCAGGCAACTTCGGATACTTCTTCGTTTTGCAAAACCAAATCATTAAGATTTAAATTTTTGCGCATTAAATAAACCGAATCAAATAAATGATCTATTAATTTGCCCCCATATTAGATGCTTTCTTCGGTGATGGCAAACAGATATTTGAATTCGGATGGTTTGGCTTTGATGCCAAGTTCTTCCTGTAATTCTCTAAGCACACCTGCTTCCGCTGATTCACCGGCAGAAACGTGTCCGGCTGAAGAAACATCCCAAAGGCCGGGATAAGATTTTTTCATTTCCGCCCGTTTTTGTATCAACAATTCCCCGTTGGAATTTAAAATCCAAATGTGGACAGCCCTGTGCCAATAGCCGTTTGCATGGACTTCTGAGCGGGGTTTTGAAATCCCCAAAGGATTGCCGTTTTCATCGTAGATATCGTAGTATTCTTCTGGCATAAATCTTTTTATTAGCAAAGCATCGCAAAACCCTTTATAATACCTTTGTACACAATTATATAATTAAAAATACAATCGATCAATTAAAATTAATCTGTATTTATGGCAAAAAAGCACAAACTCTTAACCGTCCTATTGGGCTTGGCGGTAATATTAATAATCATATTCGGGGCTTTTCAGGTGCACAAGCTCAGCCGCGCACACAGCAGTTTTGAAAATTACTATGCTTTCAGGGGCTGCACGCAATTGTTGAATAAGACGCCGAATTCCGGCATCTGCAAAACCGCGGGCGGCAAAACCATACAAATCGTGAAATACAATCATGGCTGGTATTTAAACGGCGACCTGCCTCTTTTCCCGTTCTCCCCTGCCGTTAAAATTTTACTGGCAGCGCTGATTGTCTGGACATTAATTTGGAAAGGCGTGGCGCTCTGGAAATCCGCGCGGAATTCGCACAAAACATGGTTTATTGTACTTCTGATTGTGAATACCTTGGGCATACTGGAAATAATTTACATTTTCGCTTTCAGCAAAAAAAGCGCACAGCCGGAAAACAAATAATTTCGCATTTGCAGGCATGCGCGCCCTATTTTAGGGCTTTCATCAAATCTTCATGAAACCGGGTTAGAATATAAATATACGCTCATTCCGGATATCAAAACAAAGATGATGTATATAAACAAATACTCTTCCAATCATCGCCACCCTGCAGATAAAAATAAAATATACGTTATTTTTCTCAAAAAGTTCCTGAAATGGTTTTTCCTTGGCGCAGTTGCTGTTGCTGTTCTTGGCTTTGCTTTCATTAAAATTGATACGCCGCTGGCGGCGCAGCTCACCGACGATTATTTGCGTCCGATTTTCGGCGACAGGCAAATCGTATTTCTGGAAAAGATTTTTTTTAATTTTTCAGACCATGTCAATAAAGTAGTCTATCATTTTAAGCAGCCGCTGGCTCCGCAATTCTCAAGCGCAGCTACAAATCCACAACTGCCGTCTTTGCTGAATTTGCAATCCCTGCCGGCCAATCTTTCATTTGCTCCTTTGGCCGGCGAAGGAGTGTGGCACAATATTCCGCTCGTCATTTCCCCGGACAAAGAGGTGATGGCCCGCACATTTATCCGCCCCGATGCAAGCAGAAACTTTGCGATCGCCTCGCTGGTAAAAATGGACATGTCTTCGCTCGGCATCGGCAGCGTGGCAGGCACGGTTGAACCCGGAGGCAAGGTTGGCAAATACGGTCCCGGCAAAGTGCCGAAAAAAATTATCCTGAGCGGGAACTTGGTGGCGGCTTTTGACGGCGGCTTTCAATATCGAGACGGCCAATACGGCATGATTGTGGGCAAAACCACTTACCTGCCGCTGCAAAAAAATTTAGGCACAATTGCCGCTTTCAAAAACGGTTCTGTTAAAATATTTAACTATGCCGGGCAAAACTTATCGAACGCCACATTTATAAGGCAAAACGGCCCGATGCTTATAGAAAACGGGGTGATCACGGTTTCTGATCCAAACAGCCAAAAAATTTGGGGGCGTGTTGTTGGCGCCAACACCTTTACATGGCGGTCCGGCATCGGCATAACGGCAAACGGGAATCTGATATTTGCGGCCGGAAACAGTTTAAGCCCGCTCACTCTCGCGGAAGCGCTGCGGCTTGCCGGAGCAGCTAATGCCATTCAGCTGGATATTAATCCGTACTGGGTCAGATTCAATATTTTTAACAGCACGGGCGCGGGAAAATATAACTCCGCCCCGTTAAATAAAGAAATGCAGGACGGCTCAAAACAATACCTAAACGGCTATCAAAAAGATTTTTTCTATATTTATAAAAGCGCAAAATAATCCTTATTCCAAAAGTCCATTTTTACCAGTTTTTCCCAAACTTCTAAAATTTGCTTATAATACCTTCAAAGGTGCGACACCAAACCAAAGTACGCGCCAAATTTCATATTTGCGCAGCAATTTTACGCAAAATCTCCCGACAACGTTGGGATAAAAAATTTTATGCCCCAAAAATCCTCCTCCACTTCCTGGCTACAGCTTCTCCCGTTCTGGCTTTTTATTTTTTTGTTCAAATTTGCCGCCGGATTGCACTACACCCTTTTGCCGGTTCTCGGAAGCCGCATTTTGCCCGTGTGGATTATAGGCCTTATGATTGGCGGAGCAAGCACTATCCAGCTCTTATTTGATGTCCCGGCAGGTTTCCTGCTCGATAAATATGGCTACATCCGCCTTCTGACCATTGGCACTTTTGCTTTTTTTGCGGGCGCGGTAATTCTTATTTTCCCTTTTTCAACAGTCATCTATATTGCTACTATCATCCTAAGCATTGCGGGCTGGTTATTTTTCAATCCCGGCATCAATGCTTATGTGCTTTCAGCCGCGCCGCCAAGAGAGGGCGGGAAATACATGGGCATTCAGCACGCCTTCACATCGCTTGGGATTGTTTGCGCGGCTCTTCTGCTTATTTTTATTGTCCATAGCCCGATAATTGTTATCGGCATAGTGCTTTCCGCAATTTTCATCGCCGCGCTTATAGCCCTCTCTGGCACGCGCACAAACCCCGGATCTTTAAGCGAAATCCGCGCGCGGCAAACAAGTCATCCGCATCATGCGTATTACATCCGCCGCCATTGGCTGAATAAAACTTTACAAGCATTGAGGAATTTGAATCCTGCAAGCACAATACTTGCTTTGGAAAATCTTGCGGGCGCAATTTTCTATGCGCTAATCTGGTTTGTGGTTCCCCTTGTAATCGCATCCCAGGCAAAAGCAGGTACTCTTTCCTTTGGGCTTAGCGTTTTCGATTTGGCGGCAGTTGTCTTGGGCGCTGGCCTTGGAAAATTGGCAGACCGCTACCAAAAGAAAACGCTTATTTTTTGGGGGCTGCTTATATTCGCTGTCATGGGCTTAATGCTCGGTTTTAATTTAAATTTAATATTTTTGCTTATCGGTTTTCTCGCCACCGCAGGAGACGAAATGTCCAGCGTTTTGCTTTGGTCCTGGCTTGAAAGGATTGATTCTTCGCACGATAGCGACGGCATAGTAAGCGGTGCGATTGTTGTTGCCGAAGATGTCGGCTGGGCAATTGGCCCAATTATCGGCGGATTTCTTTTTACCGCGGTAGGCCCGTCGCTGACCATAGCCATTGGCGCATTGCCAATTTTCGCCGTGCTGATATTCGCGCTGATTTTTCTACGCGGCAAAGAATATCCCGCGGCAATTCCCCGGATGGTTTTGGCGATGGCGGATGCGGACAATTTAAAAAAACCTATTAAGCACAGGCATAAACGATAATTCCATGCACCAATTTTTTGGATACCTTTCGGCAATAACTGTTATCGCCTCTTTTATCCCTTACATTGCAAGCATGCTGCGCCGCAAAGCAAAACCCGAACGCGCATCTTGGTTTATTTGGACAATGCTCGGCAGCATAGCTTTTTTCTCCCAATTGGCAAAAGGCGCAACAAATTCTTTGTGGCTTCCTGCCATGCAAACCTTGGGTGATGCGATGATTTTCATTTTATCCATAAAATTCGGCATGGGCGGATGGCACCCGCGCGATAAAATCGCTTTCAGCGCGGTGTTGGCAGGTTTGGCGTTGTGGTATTTTACGAAAAACGCCGCCAGCGCCCTTTTCGCCGTGATTGCGATTGATGCCTCGGGCGGCATACTCACGATCATAAAATCAAACGAACATCCGGCAACAGAGCCGTTTTCCGCTTGGCTTTTAACTTGCCTCGCGGGGCTTGCGGGGATTTTTGCGGTACAAAATTTAAACTGGATTTTATTGGCATTCCCGATTTACACTTTCGTGATGAATGCCATTATCATTGCCATAATTTTCTGGCAGCGCGAAACAGCACCTGCGCGGGCGTAAATTATTTCTCCTGCCCCTCGTGCTCCTGCGCATTTTCTTCTTTCTGAAAAATCCCAACCATATAAGTTGTCAGAAGCACAACCACGATTGTTATGATCACGGCGTAGATGAATTGCGCGGTTATGGATTTATTTGCGTTGGGATAAAAATGATTGATTAACGCCTGAATTGCCTGGTTCCAAGCAAGGCCCGCAACCAGCCCCAAAGCCGCGGTAATATAACCAATTGTCTGTTGTTTTATGGCTTGCCTCATTTTTTTGCTTTCTCCTTTAATTCTATCGAATTGTTCCGGCATTTTATTTTGTTTTTATTAATTAATTATTAAATGCAAAATTTGGAAAAAGCCATCCGCTATTTTCTTGCGTTGCCTGTCATTAATCCCAATATCCTACTACTTTTTTTCATAAACTCCTATTAACTCCGCTTTTGCCAAAACATGCCCGTCCATAGCTTCTTCTATATCCAATTTTGTGGCAGAGGCACCCAGATCCAAAACCGTATCAAGCGCATACAAGGTAAAATGATAATGATGGCTGCCGTTATGCGGGCACGGGCCGCTGTATCCCGTGCGCCCGAAATCCGTAACCCCTTGCACCGCGCCTTGCGGTGCCGAGTTTTCCGCGATGCCGGAAATATCCGGCACAATATTCCAAACAGTCCAGTGCGTAAAATCGCCGGAAGGCGCATCCGGATCGTGCACTATGAGCGCCAAACTTTGCGCATTTGCAGGAACATCCGCAAACGCCAATTCGGGATTAATATCCTCGCCATCGCAAGTAAATTTTTCAGGAATAGGTTGGCTATTCTTAAAAGATGAAGATGTAATTTGCATAAATTCCCGGTTAATTGCGCTTTGGGGCGCCTTTGCTTTAAATATAGCGGTTGCCGCCAAAGCAATCAATATGAAAACCGCCGAAATTAAAATTGCAATAAAATTGTTTCTATTTCCAGCCATTTTTGATTTTTAGGCTCTTTGGTAAGCAATGAGAAATTATTGCACTGAAATGAAAAATTTTTAAATTCATTTTTCAATTTTGCCTGCATTTCATCCATCCTGGAGTTTTATGCGCCTGCTGGATTTCTGCGATCCGCAAAGCGAATTCTTTCGGCAACAAAATGGCAATTAAATACCTAAAATTCACAAGCGCACTCCCTCTTTTTTAAGTACCAAAATTTTCCGCTCTGCGCCCCTATTATATCCTCCCGGCTGGCCGTTGCTGCGCACAACGCGGTGGCAAGGTATTTTCAAATCATAATTTCGACTCAAAATATTTCCTACCGCGCGATATGCCAAAGGCCTGCCCGCGCGCGCGGCAATTTCCTTATACGTTGAGGTTTTGCCTTTCGGAATCCTGCTGACTGCCAATAGTACCTTGTCTTTAAATTTCATTTTCGAAATATTACTATTATAAAAAGAGTATCAATTTTAGGCGGCCTGTGTAAACTGGAAAAGTACGCCAAAAATCATGCTTTATGTTATAATACCTTAACTTTGAGGAAAAAATTTAATATAAACGTAACAATTCCTAATAATTAACGTCTATAAAGGTAGCACCATAAAGATGCCTGAAAATCCGGAAAATGCGGAAAAGGCCAGTAATGCGGCAATAATATATCTTGTTTCAAAAGCAAAAGACGGAAATGCCCAGGCATTTAGCCAGCTTTACGACTTTTATTTTGATAAAATTTTCAAGTTCATATTTTACAGGGTAAGCCATAAAGAGACAGCCGAAGACCTCTGCGAAGATGTTTTCGTAAAAGCATGGACCAAGATCAGGAACGTTGGCGACGATTCGTTTGGCGGATGGCTTTACTCCATTGCCAAAAACCGCATTATAGACCATTACAGGCAAAATAAAAGCACCGTTGATATTTCCGAAGTTGAAAACATACTTGAAGCGGAAGAAAACATTATTGAAAACGCCAATCTGCAGTTTGACCAAAAAATTCTTTTGGATGCTGTCAGAAAACTCCCGCCGGAACAGCAAATTGTTATTCAGCTGAAATTCATCGAAGGGCTTGAAAATTCCGAAATCGCGGAACTGATAGCAAAAAAAGAAGGCGCCATCCGAGTTCTCCAGCACAGGGCAATTCAAAATCTGCAAAAATTATACGGCGAGAAAAACCTGCCGGAAAAAATATTTAAAAGCGCAAATGCCGAACATTGAAGAACTTATAGACAAAGCAATAAAACAATCGCTTTTAGGCGAAGATATCTCCGCTCTTCTTTCACTTTGTCCGCCGCAAAAACGGGCTGAAGTCGTATTTGCCGTGCAGACCGCTTTAAAACTCGCTTCCATTAAGGCCAAAGAGGTGCCGATACCCACAAAGCGCAAATTGTATGCGGATTACGAGCCGGCGACAATTATGCCGACGAGAATCCTGGCATTTTTCAAATCAATGCGCGTTTCTTATGCCGTAATGGCAGCGGTTGCATTTATCGCTGTTGCCGGCACAGTGCAAGCGGCAATGAACAGCTTGCCAGGAAGCAAATTATTCTTCATTAAAAGGAATATAGAGCTGGCACAAATTAGACTCACATCCAATCCTGAAAAACGCGCGGAAATGCAATTAACATTCGCGCTTAATACAGTTAACGGCGCAAAACAGGCGGTCTTGCAAAACGATTCCGCCCAGGCGCAGGCCGCGCTCTCCGAAGCAAGCAACCAAACAGAAGCCGCGCTTAACAATGTAAAATCAATTGCTTCTTCAGAGGCAGTAAAAAACCCCGCAATCATAAGCAATGCCGAACAGCTTGCCAATGAAAGCTCAAATTTAGTCGCAAAAACAGATCCTTCCGCAAGGCAATCCATCCAAAATAATATGCAGGAAATAAAAAATATTGTCTCGGCGGCGGTAAATGAACAGGACAGCGCGAAAATCCAATCGGCTAAAATTGACGTTTCGGGCAAAATAAAAACAACGGGAGAAAATACCATTTCAATTGATTCCAATGTTTTCGAAATAACTTCGGATACGAAGATCACAGATGCGAACGGCAATGCCATAAACTTATCGGATTTGCATGCAGACCAAGCAATAACGCTGACCGGCCACACTGAAGACGATAAAAATATTGCGGAAAGCATTACCGTATTGCCGGAAGAAAAACCAGCAGCGGAAAACCCGGAAAGCAATGATGCCAATCAGCAAGACGGCACGCCCAAAGCATCCCAAAACAACCAAAATGCGCAGCAAGCCCCAATCCCCGCAAAACCTAATGATACTTTTGGCGGATTTATTCCAGAACCGGCAGTAGGATTTTAAATAAAAGGCAAAGAGTTTTTGCTCTATTAAAAAGCCATATATTGCAGTATGGCTTTTTAAATTTGCCAAAAGCATAATTTGCGGCAAACACGTAGCATATGGTAAAATATAGAAGCAAACATTAAACATCCCGGGGCGCTTCGGCCACACTGGTGGGGTGTCGGAGCGGTCTATCGAGCTGGTCTTGAAAACCAGTGTGTCCAAAAGGCACCGTGGGTTCGAATCCCACCCCCACCGCCAAAAATAAACCGGAAAAATAAAAAAATAATGGCAAATACAAATCAAAACAGCTCCGGCCAAAACCGCGAAATCCTGCAATGGCATGCTTTAGAATTCGAACACCATGAAAAAGGCATTGGCTGGTATGTCACCTTTGCTGCAATAGCAATAATGCTTGTCGCCTATTACCTCTTTACCAGAGATTATTTCGGAGCGTTTTTCTGGGTTTTTCTAAGCGTTGCCGCATACCTTTATGCACGGCGCAAGCCCGGGGAAGTACTAATCACTTTAAGCAAAAAGGGCGTCACCGTTGGCGAAGAATTTTTTCCATACACCCAGCTTAAAAAATTCTGGATAGTGGACAAGCAGTATTCGCGCAGCATTCACCTGGAAACAACAGCATATCTCAATCGCGTTATCGTCATTTTAATGCACGACGAAATAAACGTGGAAGACGTGCATAAATTCCTTGCCGCGCATTTGCCCGAAGGCAACCACGACGAAGAAACCGTCACTGAAATTATCGCGAGAATATTAAGATTTTAACTTCGGGTTTGGATGCGCACGGCGCGCAGTGCAGCGGCAAAATTAACAAGGCCTCGTAGCTCAGTTGGATTAGAGCGTCAGCTTGCGGAGCTGAAGGTCACAGGTTCGAATCCTGTCGAGGTCACCATATTGCATTTACGGGCACATGGATATAAATTGTCCAATCGAATCAGCGGCAAAAAAATTTGAAATACGGCCGGCTGTTATAAAAGAGATGGGCAAATTGGGAATCAGCACGGTTTCCGATTTGCTTTTTTATTTTCCGGGCAGGCACGAGGATTTTTCAAACATTGTAAAAATTTCCGGTTTGCGCGAAGGGCAACCCGCAAGCATTAAAGCCGTTGTAAACCAAATACGGGCGGTGCGCGGTTTTCGCGGATTCCGCCCGCGCGCCGAAGCCGTTGTTTCGGATGAAAGCGGTTCAATAAAAATTGTCTGGTTCAACCAGCCGTATATTGCCGATGTCCTGGCAAAAGGAGAAACAGTATTTTTTTCAGGCACGCCAAGGCAATACAAGGGCCTGCAATTTCAAAATCCCATTTATGAGGCCGCGGAAGCGGCAGGAAGCGCCGGGCAGAGAATCCACACCGGCAGGATCATTCCCATTTATAAAACAACGGCAAAGCTCGCGCAACGCACCTTACGCAATGCCATTTTTAAAATCCTGCGCTCCGCAGGCGGAGAAATTAAAGAATATCTGCCTGAAAAAATTATAAAGCAGAACGGTTTTCCTGGCGCGCGCGAGGCAATCAAAAATTTGCATTTTCCCGAAGATGCGGCAAAACTCGGGCAAGCGAAAAAGCGGTTTGCATTTGAAGAGATATTTGAAATCCAACTGGCGCTCCAAAAACAAAAAAGAAACGCGGAAAAACAAAAATCTTTCGCAATTCCGCTTAATAAAAATTTAATCCAAGGGTTTATTTCAAACCTTCCGTTCCAAATAACCGGCAGCCAGGACCAGGCAATTCGCGATATTTTACAGGATTTGGGCAAAAGCGTTCCGGCAAGCCGCCTCCTTGAGGGCGATGTTGGTTCGGGGAAAACGCTTGTTGCTTTTGCCGCCGCGCTCGAAGCATTAGATGCGGGATTCCAGGCAGCCATGCTCTGCCCTACTGAAATTCTCGCAATGCAGCATTATAAAAATGCGCTCGCGCAATTTGAAAATTATCCTTACATATGCCTGATCCTGCTCACTTCGCAAACAACGCTCATAAACGGAGTCCGCGCAAGCAAAAAAGAAGTGTTGGAAGAAATCGCGCACGATAAAAATTTCGGCCAATTCGTAATTAGCACGCACGCGATTCTCCAAAAAAACGTGGAATTCAAAAAACTGGCGCTGATAATAATAGACGAACAGCACCGTTTCGGCGTGCGCCAGCGCGCGCACCTGCTAAAAAACAGCGGCGGCGCTCTGCCTCACCTGCTTTCCATGAGCGCCACGCCCATACCGCTCAGCTTGCAAATGTCACTGCTCGGCAATTTGCAAATTTCGCAAATCAAGCAAAAACCGCAAGGCCGCAAGCAAATCATGACGCGGCTCGCATCCGAAAATGCCAGACAGAAAATTTATGCATTTTTGCGGCAGGAAATAAAAAAAGGCGGCCAGGCATTCGTGGTTACTCCGCTGATTTCAAGCGAAGAAAATGCCGCAGACGAGGATCTTAAAGCAACCGAGAAAGCCGCGGAAAACGAACAAAAATTATTACAAAAAATCTTTCCGGAATTTAAAATAGGCCTGGTTCACGGAAAAATGAAAGCTCGGGAAAAAGAAACAATAATGCGCGAATTCCTGGAAAATAAAATCCAAATTCTTGTGAGCACCTCGGTAATAGAGGTCGGGGTCGATGTCCCTAATGCGAACATTATGGTTATTGAAGGCGCGGCGCGCTTTGGATTGGCGCAATTGCACCAGTTGCGAGGCAGGGTCGGCAGATCCGAAAAACAATCTTATTGCTTTTTATTCCAGGGCGCGGCAGAGACGCCCGCTCCTTCCGCGGAAACAGGCAGCGGCGCAGGCAGCGGCGCAGGCAGCGGAAAAACCAAACCGGCAAATGGCAAACCCGAACAGGGGGAAATTTTCGATTCCGCAAGCGAAACAAAAAAACGCCTGCAATATTTTGAAAAAATCTCGGACGGGTTTGAACTCGCTGAAATGGACTTGAAAATGCGCGGATTCGGCGATATTTTCGGCGAAGAACAATCAGGCCTTAAATATTTCAAATATTTCGCATATGAAAAAAATCTCGCCGAGGCGGCGCGCAAAGCCGCGGAAGAATTAATCTCCGAAGATGCGGAACTGAAAAAATATCCCTATCTTGCCAAAAGAATCCGAAACGTGCTTATACATTTGGAATAAAAAAATTCTCTAAAGCATCAATCTTGCGGCATCTTTCAGGGTCTTCACTTTTAAAAGATCCTCTTTCTCCGCGGCAATTTTTGATCCCGGCAAAACGATTTTTTCAAAGCCGAATTTCGCGGCTTCGCGAACGCGCTTTTCCAAATTGGCAACCATGCGCACTTCGCCAGAAAGCCCAAGCTCCCCTATTGCCAAAATATTTCCAAGCGCCTTGTCTTTGACGCTGGAAATTATTGCCAAGGCAACGGCAAGATCAGCGGCGGGATCGGAAATTTTCATGCCCCCAACAACATTCACATAAATATCCTGATCCGACAAATTAACACCCAGCCGCTTGCCTATTATCGCGGCAATCAATTGCAAACGGTTAAGGTCATAACCGGAAACCGTCCTTTTGGGATATCCGAAGCCGGTTTTTGAAGTGAGCGCCTGAATTTCCAGCAAAATCGGCCTGCTGCCTTCCATCACGGCAGTCGCGATATTGCCGGACGATTTGCCCCCTGTTTCCTGGATAAAAATTTCAGACGGATTTTTTACCGCGAAGAGCCCTTTGGAATTCATTTCAAAAACAGCCACTTCATTGCTGGCGCCAAATCTGTTTTTCACGGATCGCAAAATGCGCAAAGCCGCAAACCGCTCACCTTCCAAATACAAAACAGTATCCACCATGTGCTCCAGGGTCTTTGGCCCTGCCAAGTAGCCCTCTTTTGTGACATGCCCGATAATCAAAAATGAAATATGCTTCCCTTTTGCCAAATGCATTATATTTTGCATGGCATAGGAAACCTGCGCAACGCTTCCTGCCACGCCGCTTGCGCTTTCGCTGTAAATCGTTTGGATGGAATCCAAAATAACAAGCTGCGGTTCCAGCGAAGATATCGCGGCAATAATCGCTTCCAGGCCGGTTTCCGACGCTGCAAAAATATTTTCCGAGGATGCTATCCTGCTTGCGCGAATTTTCAGCTGGTGTAAAGATTCTTCTCCGGAAACATACAAAACTTTCAGCCCGGATTTTTCCGCTATTTCCAGCGCCAAAGTTGATTTGCCTATGCCGGGATCGCCGCCAAGCAATATTAACGAGCCGGCAACAATTCCCCCGCCCAAAACCTCGTCGAATTCGGAGATTCCCGAGGGCAGGCGCGCGGTTTTTTTATTATCAACGTCTGCAAGAAGCTGAAATTGTGCCGCTGCCGCCTTGGAAACAGTTGAAAAATCTTTGGTTTCCGCCAAAGTATCCCAGGCGCCGCACTGGGTGCATTTCCCCTGCCAGCGCGGGTATTGCGCGCCGCAGGATTCGCAGCGAAAAATAATTTTTGATTTCACAAAATTGAAAAATTAAAAATAAACTGGAGGCGCGGCGCGCGGTATTCTCGATATCTTGGCGCAGTACATCTCGGCACAGTGCGCGGTCGCCGGCTTAGGCGCAAAAACCAATTCAGCGGCGCTTATTGTCCGCCGCTGCCGCCGGTGCTGTTCCCATTCCCACTGGTTCCGCCGCTGCTGTTTGTGTTTCCGCCGATACCGCCGCTGCTGTTCGCGCTCCCGCCGCCCGAGGCGTTTTGCGCGGCCGACAAATTCAAAGCATAAACTAATCCATCTGAATTTATAAAATACAAAGTGCCGGAATCTGCCGACAAAAACAAATTCCTGGCGCTAATCGGCGTGGGAGAAGAAGCGTAAAGCAAGCTCTTATTCAAGCTTTGCAAATCCATTTTCCAAATAGAATCCCCGTTTGCCCCTGAAGTTGCGAAATACAAATCCGAACTGTCGCCGGAAAAATTCAGCTTTGAAAACGGTGCATCAATCCCAAGCTGCTGATCCGTACCGTTTTGAATATTACCCAGCCAAAGCTCTTTGTCTGAAAAGTTTTGCGGATTCAATTTGTAATATAAAAAATGCTCGCCGTCCGGCGCCCATTCAGAACGATTGCTTTCCCCGGTTTTTATGGCTGTGATGGCTTTTGTGTCTGTCCTGATGTAATATAATTTTCCGCTTTGCGCGTTTGCGGCATTGTAAGCCAAAATCATATTGGCCGAAGTCGGAGAAACCTGCAGCGCATCGTCATTGTCCGGTAATTTCACAATTGTCTGATGGTTGGTTAAATCCGAATTGGCGATGCTCAAATAGGAGCCGCTATTGTCGGACCAATCGTAAGCCACGTGCGCGCCGTCAGGCAAAAAGGCAACCTCTTTAACTTGCGGGGGATATTGCGTAAATGTGCCGTCAGAACTTTTATAATAATTGAATGTTTTCCCTGAAGATGAATCTGTCTCCACAATAAAATCATTTCCGGATGCCGGCCAAATTACCGCGCTCACCGGTAACTGCGAAGGTAAAAGCTTTTCCTGTTTCAAGCCGGTGGTTAAATTTTCCTTATAAAGGTGGCCGTTTGAGGTAAAATACCAAATTGCCTGGCCGTCAAAAGAAAGAGCAGGGCTAATTGCCTTGTCATTGGTAATTGCCGTTAAAAATTGGGGTGCACTGCTTTGGCCGGAATTTCCGGAATTGCCGCTCGAATTTCCACCAGAGCCGTTCCCGGAGCCAGAGCCATTCCCACCGGAGCCATTTCCACCAGAGCCGTTCCCGGAGCCAGAGCCATTCCCAGAGCCCGAACCGCTCCCAGAGCCCGAACCGCTCCCAGAGCCAGAACCATTCCCAGAGCCATCTGAGCCGGATCCCCCATTATTTTGCGACGATTGTTGCGCGGTTTGGTTTTGGGTTGCCGCTTTATTTTTTGAACTCAAATAAAAGATAAAAACCACGGTTATGACAATTAAGACCAATATTCCTCCCAACAACATATATATTTTTTTGTTCATAAATTTTTGTTAAATTTTGGTTAAATTTTTAAAGTGCGGCTTTAACGCCCTGCCACCAAACGCTCCATGGCACCGAAGGCCCGCCGCTGCAAAAGGATTTTTGGCCGGTAACAAAAGCACTAAGCTTGAAAGCCACTCCCGCAATTCCGCCGCAAACCATTACGTAAAAAATTATATACAGAATAAGCACTTCAATGAAAGCAAGGATATTTAATACGGCAATAATCAATTTGGGCAGCACGCCTTTTGTCGGCAAAAGATGCAGAAACTGCGAATTCGGAAATAAAAAACCTGCAAAAAGGTAGCAATCGAGTAAAAAAACCACAAGCGGCAAGAACAGAATAACAACAAATATCTCAACAACTATACCCACCCCTCCTGTTGCAATACCCAAAGCCGCCTCACCGGCAACAGCGCCCTCTGCGGCAGCCGCGGTGCCTGCGCCGGCCACTACTGCACCGCCCTCTGCCGCAACCGCACCAGCCGCGCCGGCAGCGCCCTCTGCGGCTCCGGCAGCGCCTTCGGCAACAGCGGCAGTGCTTTCTGCAGCAGTCGCCGCACCCTCAGCAGCTTCAGCCGCTTCAGCGGTCTGTGTTGCCTCGCCTATCTGCTCAACATTCTCTGCGGTTTCCGGAATCTCCTCTTGATATTTTTTATAAGCATCATAAGCGTCTTTCAGGTTCGGGCCTTCATTTTCATCTTTTTCATCTTCCTCGTCTTCGCCCTCATCCCCATCCTCGTCTACATCCATACCGTAGCTTTCATTTTCCAAGCCATTTTCATACTCAAGATTTTCACTGTCATCAGTTTCTTGCTCCGCATGCAATTCCTCCTCGCCGGGCGATTTCTCATCATCAGGCGCCGCAATCACCCCGTCTATGCCGCGCGGCAAATTTCGAATAATACCCCGCAACGATTTTGGCCCGAAACCCTTAAATTTGGCGCCACCCAAAGCGCCTCCGGAAACTCTGCCTGTGCCAATGCCAGCGCCTGCACCCGAAATTTTATCGTCGCTTTGGGCAACAGGCATGGTTATCCTTTCCCGTCTATTTCATCTTTTGCCTGCTGGATCTCCAACAATTGGCGCGGATCTGTTGTGATAATCTGGTCCTCGACATAAGAAGCATAAATTTTTATGGCAGCGTGCTTAAGGCCGGCAAAAAAAATTCCTTCCCCAACTTCGCTTTCTAAAAGCAAATACCTTTCTCCTTCGGTTAAAAAGAATGTTTTGGCAAGCACGTCAATGGCAGCCGGCGACTGCTTAAGCAGCAATTGGATTGAAGAATTAGTGACAATCGGCTTGCCGTAGGAGCTGGCCATAAAATCCGCGACATCCTGCGTAATTGTGGTGAGCCCCAAATAATATTTTCGCGCGCGCTTGGCAATGCCGAAAACAAAGCGCGCGGAGTCCTCAAACTGCATCATAATCCAGGCCTCGTCCAAAACCAAAATTCTTTTTTTAAGCTGGGAGCGCACCACGTTCCAAATGTGCCCGAGTATCACATACATGGCAATGGGGCGCAGTTCGTCTTCAAGGTCGCGAATGGAAAAAACCACAAGCTGGTTGTTCAAAACAATATTAGTGGGTTGATTAAAGACGCCGGCGAATGTGCCCTCCGTGTATTTTGTCAGGCGCTGGGCCAGGCCTTCGCCGCCAACCATGCCGGAAAGTATTTCCACCAAATCGCTCATTGTCGGAGCGCTGATATTTCGGAAATCGCTGGTTTCGCTAATATCTTTTTTTGCATAGGTCTGCCAAAGCGCCTTATCCATAATGGATTCTTCTTCCGGCGTCATTTTACCTATCATCAGGGAAAGCAAGCCGATCAAATTGATAATCGCGCTGCGCAGAATATCGGCATTATCCTCGCCTTCCAAAGGCATCGGCAAATCAAAAGGGTTGATGCGCGAATCCGAATTTAAGGAAATGTTAATATAAGTGCCGCCGACAGCATCTGAAAGGTGTTTGTATTCGTTTTCAGGATCAATAATAATCACATCCACGCCAACCATCATGCTGCGCAGGACTTCCAATTTCACGGCATAGGATTTTCCGGCACCGGATTTGGCGAAGACCACGCTGTTCGCATTTTCCATGTTAAAACGGTCAAAAATAATCAAACTGTTGTTGTGCCGGTTTATGCCGTACAGAATTCCTTCGTTGGAGCTTAAATCCGCCGAGACAAACGGAAAAGTTGTTGCCAGCGGCGAAGTGTTCATGTTCGTGGCAACATCCAGCTCATCCGCGTAAACCGGCAAAGTGGAATTAAGGCCCTGGCTGGTTTGTAAAATCGCGCGCTTGGTAATAACAAGCTTGGCTGCCAGCGTGCTTTCAAAAATGCTGGAATATTGGTCCAATTCTTCCAGATTTTCGGCATAAATCGTAAAATATAAGGCGAAACGGAAAAATTTTTCAGTGCCCTGTTGAAGTTCGTCGCGTAAAAATTCCACGTCTTTGTAAGCGGTTTCCAAAAGCGGGTCGCGCACATTCCCCTTTTCCGCCTGGATATCCATTTGCGAACCTATTTGCCCGACTTTTGCCTTGAGCTTTTTCATGATATCGGCAGAATCAACGGGATAAATAAACATGGACATGTCCATGGGCGTATCCAAATTTATTATCTGCGAAAGCCAGTCGGATGAAAGATAGCGGGGGTATGCGAGCACGAAAAAGCTGCGCCCGAATTTTCCATTGAGCTCAAAATTAGCGTTGCCGAAAGACAGCGCGGCAGGCGCAAGTATGTCTTTAAGCTTGGTGAGGCCTTCGCGGTATTCCTTTTCGGTTGCGGCAATATTTTTGGTGGTTTTCCGCTCTTCCTCGGCTTGCGCAAGCACCTGTTTTTTCTTTTCTATTTCTTCCCTGGTTGGCGGGACAATAATGGGCATGGCTATTCCTTAATTTGCACTTCGCTTAATTTTGAAGAATCAATTAAAGGCGCGGCATCCAAATTGTAAGAATTGTAGATAAGTTCCGTGAGCTCCTCGGTATTTAACGCAATGGCCTTAAGCCCCAAGGCCGAAAGGCCGCCTATAACAGCATTAGCGCGCTCATCCAATTTTTCACGGTCAGTGTCGAATTTTTGCAGTTTTTTTTGCAGCTCCTGCCCGGCATTGCCGCTTCCGCCGCCGAATAATCCGGCAAAAAATCCTTTTTTCTTTTCTTTTCCGGAAGATCCTCCTCCCAGGCCGGAACGATACGGCACAATGACATAAAAATTCTTGCTCATAATGCTGGAATTCTCAATAAGCTTTGCTATGAATTCTATATACTCTGCTGTTTGCACGCGCAAAAGCTCGCTGGTCTGCTGTTCCATTAAATTTTTCATGTTCTGCAAATAGGAATGGATATCCATTTTCCGCGATTGCATCAGAATCTGAATGTTAAAATCCAGAGAATTCAAAAAGTTTTGGTATCCTGCGATAAGCGCGTTTTGCTCTTCCGGGCTTTTTAAATCGAAATTGGTGCTGGAAATCACGATAACAGCGCAATAAGTGCCGTCGTTCAATATTAAAGTATCGGATTTGATTTCCGCAATTTTCAAAAATGATTGTGTTGTCGGGGCAGTGACTTTTGCCATATGGAATTAAAGATTTTTTAAGTTTTCAATCTCTTCCTGGTTTTTCTGATCTAATAAAAGCGACAACTGCTTTAGGCGTGAGCGCGGGGATTCAGTGGAAACAGGCGCTGCGGCATCCCGAGTTTTTGCCACTGGCCTTGAGATGCTGACTTCATCCTGAATTCTTTCGCGATGAAAAACAAAAACTTTCGGCGATGTGAAAAACGAAATAAAAATTGGGATGGTGTTGTAAATATGCCTGCCGTTAAAATTTCCGAAAGCAATGCCAGCAAAAATTACGGCAATTGGCAGCGCCAAAATGAAAAAAACGAAAGAGAGGTGGAAAATGCGGAAAAGCGCGGCAATAAGCAGACCGCCAATAAAGATAAAAGCAAATTGCCTTAAAGTAAACGGGCCGAAAATTTTGTCTTCGACATCAATAAATTGTGGTACTGGTACTTGCATAAATTCATTATATCACAGCTTTTCGAGCTCTTTCCTAAAATCGGCGTAGGCCTCGAATTCTTCTTTGGTCATGTATTGCGCACCACTGGCTTTGGCGGAATCCACAATTTTTTGGAAAGCCGCTTCGCTGCCATCCGCATTGCTGCTATTCAATAAAATCGCTCCTGTTTGCACATATATTTGCTGTATTGGGCTTTGCTCTAAATAAGAGATCATGGAAACAACACTGGCGGTTTTTGATTGCTCTGCAAGGAAATCCAAAATTTTCTGGAAAACCGAATAAGGGTCTTTGCCATGAAGAGCGGCGGGAGTAATTTTTTTTAGATCTTCCGCGGAGTGCAAAACCAATTCCTGGCCGGCCATTGGCCGCGGCGGAGCAGCGGGTTTTAATCCCGATGCATGCGATGCGGCTTTTTGCGGCTGAACCGGCGATACGGGTTGCCGCATATGTTGTTGAACCGCGCCTTGAGCGGCGCGCGGCGAAAGCGCGGGCGCGGTTTTAAAATGTTCAAGAATTTTAGCAACATCTTCCGCATTTGCCGCTTGTTCGCGCGGTTGTATCTGCTGTGCAAACGGCTTTGGCATTGCAGGCGGTGCCTTCGGTATTAATGGCTTGGGCGGCGGAGGCAATTCCAATTCCGCAATGTCCGGCAATTTAAACGCCGCGGATGCCGTGGTTGAGGAGAATGCGGCTTTTGAATGTGTTGCCGCGGGTTGCCTTTGCACCTGCTCCTGCAAAATCCTTATTAGCTCGTTTATTTGCTGATCATTCATCAAAGGCAATAACTGAAGCCATTCTGTCTTCTCTATGGATGACAAAATCCTGCTTTGCTCAATTAGTATGCGCGCATTTTTCAAATCTTCATCATGCATTATTCTTGAGTCCTTTTCCTTAAATCATCCAATTTGCCTTGAATGTCTATTTGTATGTTTGCGAACGGCTGGGAAAAATTTTGTTGCACAGCTGCCTGCGGCGCCGGCTGTGGCACTTTTGGCAGCGGAGCAGCCGGAACATCAACCGGAACAGAAATCGCCTCTTGTACATCTGCTTTCTCGTTTTTCAAAAACGGGCGCGAAGGATTCTGCAAATCATCATAAAATTTCAAAATCTCCAAAAGATTTTGCCTCTGCACCTGCGTCAGCTGGACAATATTGCCGCTGTGGTTTATATAATTCAGCCGCTCAACGCCGCCGCGCCTGGCAACAAGCGAAGGATATTTGGAATAATCCAAAACCCAATATTTTATCTGCGGCAGCATGCGCTTGCCGTCGATGGAAATCGGAAAATCGCCAAGTGTCTCGGTGTTCTGTTCAATACTCTTCACAAAAAGCTTCAAGTTGTAGCTGATGAAATCGTCGCTGTTAAAAAAATAATAATATTGGCGGATAATATCATCTGTTTCAAAACCCCTTTGCACCGCAAACAGCAGGCGGGTGCGGATAAGGTTGTCCTGGTCCGCGGAATGATAAGCAACAAACGCGCCGAATGCCAAAAGCGCCCAAAGCGTTTCATACTGGTCCAGCATTTCGGCATTGGCTTTGTCCAGCGCGCTTCCGTTCGCGGAAAGAATCTCGGAAATATAATCCGCAAAATCCATTTTGTCCTGGATTGTCCCGAATTCAAGGCAATCCCTCGCCTCATCCTGAATTGTTTGAAAATCAGCGGGAGAAACCGGGTCTTTTATTATTTGTTTAAGCTCTATGGTATCCATATTTTATGGCTGTCCTTTTTTCTTTTTTGGCGGCAAGCCGAAAAACTTGCGGCCATGCTCATCCAATTTATTCTGGTCAGAAGCGCTCATATCGTCAGCCCGCTGTTTGGCAGCCGCAAACGTATTGTCAAAACCGCCCTCAGTAACAATGCCCTTGACTCTCTTGTCTCTTAGTTCCTTCAATTTATCGCTATCCATGCTCATTACGTATTTCGCCAATTCCGCATCGGCCTCTGCCTTATCCGTAATGCCCATGATAATTGCCATAAGATTTACCTCTTTTTTGCCAATGTCCGAACAACTCTTCTTAATGATTTCAAGTGCCCCTTTATCATCACCAGCCAATTCCTGAAGACCGTTATTAATCATTGTCGGCGTCAACGTCTCGTTTGGCTTTATAACCATCTTAGCAGGATCTGTTTCGCCTTTATTTATAATATCGCGCCAAACCTTTTCGTCTTGCCCGGATTTAATCATTGCCGGTATGATTTCTTTAAGCATATCCTCTGATGCCGAAAGCTTGCCATTCTTGCCGAGCGCCCTTAGATATTCGCCAACTTTTTCGGGTCTCATGGTCATCATTGTCTTTACAACCTCGTCTCTCTGCGATTCCTTTTCTCTTAAGTCCGCGCGATTATCAATGCCGGCGGTCTGCTTAAAGCGCCCCAAGCTGGTTTGCCCGAAAGTCCTGCCGGCCTCAATGCGCGCCTTGGAAACTTTTTGCAAACCCTCTCTTTCGTTTTTCAAATCTCTTTCAACCGATTCCAAATAAGCATTCGGATTAAAAATTCGATGGACAGCCCTGCCCGCAATACCAGCCGCACCGGTACGCATATTTCCCTCTTTATCCCTAAGCAGCTTTCCTTGCCATTTATCCCTGCCCCTGGCCAAAAAGTTTTTTCCCTGAAGTTTTGCAATTCCGAGCGGCTTGCCAGCCATTTTGCGCGCGCCTGTTCCTGTTTTGCGCGCCAAATCCGTGACCTTGTCCGTGGTATGCTTTGTTATCGCGTTCGCGCCGGCGATTCCGAATGTATTTGCAACTTTCATAACCATAAACAAACAGGCAAGAATGGTGACGCCGCTCAAAATATTAAATAGGAACTGCCCGAAATCTCCAATTTTAACAACTTGGTTTTGCGCCAACTGGTTTGTCAGCGAATTATTCAAATAAGTGCCTTGGTTATCGGCAAACAGCGCGCAGAGATGCAAGCCAAATCCTAAAATAGGCGTGAAAAAGGCATATTGCAAAAATTTCTTCCACCACATTGAGGCATAATTTTTCGTATATGTGAGAACTCTGCCTGCATAGGCGATGGGTGAAGTTAAAAGCAAAAGCCAGAGCGCCACAAGGCGGACCACAAGCAATACGGCAATGGCAACAAAGGCCATGAAGCTGAACAAGGCCATAAACAAATACAAAAAATTATTTATAACGCTGGCCATTGACCCTGCAATAGAGCTAACCGTATAATTGTAGGTTGCATTTAAATATCCGCCCTGCATTAATGCAGCACCAAGCCGTTCAATAACATGAGAGTTTGCGGGCAAAAATTGCGCCTGCAAAGTATCGGCAACCCCTAAAATTGCCCTGCCAATAACCAAGCTGAAATTCGTAAGTAGCGCCATTACTATAATGGTCCCAAGCAGCCCCTTGCTTCCGAATTTATCCGAACGGAACATTGTGCCCAAGCCGAGCATCAACAAAGCGAGCATAAAGAAAATATTGCTGATGTTTCTTACTGCCACCCAGCTTGCGAAAATTACTCCGGCAAAATCCGCCTGGTGCGGATATATTGCAAGGACAGCGGCAATAATATTTGCGAGGACGCCGAAAACTTTGACCAAGATATTGATCAAAATCCCAAAAATAAAATCAAAAACATCGGACAAAAAAGTCCCAAGTGCGCTGAAATTCGAATCATTCGGATTTGCTGTGCTTTGAAGCGCTTGCGACGATCCGCCACTCCCGCCTTGATTTGGAACAGCCGCAGTTGAAAGAGTTAATGCTGCCGCGCCGATATTTTTAATTTGTATCGGCGGAGAAAAATCTTGTTCACAAGAAATATTTGTAGAACCATATTCTCCTGGCGAAAAAGTTTGGGTTAGTTGAAATTTTGTGGCTACAAAATCAACCTCCAATTGATAATTTTGATTTTGTGCAGGAGCAGATGTAATTCCAAAATAAACAAATTTAAATGGGACGGAAATTATAGTATCGGTATTATATACATAATCGAATACATAGTGCCCGTTCGAATCAGGTCCAGGATTACTAATTGGCTCATAACTGGGGCTGCTGAATATTCCGCCAGTGTCAACATATTGAAAATATTGTGCGCCATGATCGAAAGCATTTTTCGTTATGTCTGTTTTTTTACCGTTCGGATCTATCAATAATATCTGTATATATGCCGTCAATTTCGAATTGTCTGCATAACCGACACCGTGCGTATCACCGGAATTCCCGGGAGGATAAACGGTTTCTTTAAAATGAATATCTACTCCATTACCAGCTGGATCAGCAGATCCATACCCTTTATTTTCATCCGCTGTAACAGCGTTCATTTTTTCATTGTATGTAAGGGTACGCCCTCCTGTGATAATATTAGCTGAAACAGGGGTGGGCTCCAGCCAATCGCCATTTTTAGCAACAGTGCAATCGCTGGAACTGCTGGAATTGTCCGCAAAGACAGGTTTGGCTTTCAATTGCCCGGCAAATCCGCCCAATAACATACCAAAAATCAGAACAAAAACCTCGGTTGCCAATGCAACCGTTCGCAGGGCTTTCCAATTTATTTTTTTATGTTTTTTTGTTTCAAAAATCAAGCTTTTTTGCTTAAGTTCACATAATAATTATCTCATAAATGCAAATGGAAAGCAAACCGCTTTCTGTGTATAACAAAAAGGCCTTCGCGGATTCGCAGAGGCCTTGCAAACAACGCAAAAATACACAAAAAATTCTTTATGTTATCCTCCGGAGAGCGGCAAAGTTTGTATTACTGTCAATATGTATTTGTATTTCAAAACAGTTGCCCCGCTGTTATCCACGGTATATGTATCCAAAGTAAATGTGTCTGAATTGCCGTCATAATTTACAGTATAATTCCCGCTCAAGGGCAAATCGCCGGATGGCGGACATTGCTGGGTTTGAGGTGAACATGATGTTTCGGTTAAATGCACGCTGGAAGCATTTAAGACCTTGCTTGAATCCCAAACAATAGTCATTGATGATCCGGGATCCACAGGCACATTAATTTTACCGGGGATATCGCTGCCATATGTCTTATTACCTTTGTCGTCGACAATGTAAAATTGCGGCCTCTGCAAACTTGATTCCACTAATTGCTGAAGCGGTTGGGTAATATAATTGATGTCAGAGATCGGATTGCCGTTGGCATTATTGAACAGCCGGTTCATCCAATAAGTTGCAAAATTATCTGCCGCAAATTCCCAGGCAGCCATGGCATGGTTTGTCGGCTGTACGGCCTGTTTCCCGAGCTTATCAATTTGCGTTTGCATTTCATTAAAAACAAAAGACCCCGGATCATTAATTACGCAAGCCGCTTTGCCGAGATCTTGCGTTTTTGTTGACGGGCCTTTATTCCCTACTCCGCAATTGTAAGTTGATTTATATCCGTTGGCCGCTGAGGTATCTGCCTGCGCCTGTGCCAGCGCCTTTGTACTTGTCTGCACCGCATAAGTTGCCGCTGTTGTGCCAATGTTCGAAGGATTTGATTGCAGATCTCCTGCATGCGACAAACTGAAAGCCATCGGAGTGCCGGAATACATCTGCTTTTGCGCATCAAAAAAATTAAAATGTTCCACTGCCTGGTGCTTGAAAATCGGAACAAGGTCAGCGCCGGTTATTGTATTGCCATTGATGTCTTGAATCGGCTGTCCGCCGGCTTCTGCTGCCAGCACCCTGGTTACATATTGCTTTGTAGGAGTCGTGCCTTTCAGCGCAGTTGTCATATAAACCTGGTTGGCAAGGTTCCGCGTATAAATATCGTAATTTTGAACTTTCATTTTTGACAGCGCCTGCGACATAAATTGGCGCGTAAAGCGCTGGTTCAAGGAATTTGCAATGGTAAAGGCAACGGACTTGAACAAATCATCCAGGTTTATGGCAACAATGTCGCCGAAACCCAAAAACGCTTTTGTTTTGTGCGGCTTGGCAAAGAACAGCGAAGCGCTTGCGGTGAGCGTAAGCACAATCATTATTAATATTTTCGCGTATTTGTTTTTCATTTTTTTGGCTTGAATGCAATAGGCTATTGGCCTGTTCCGTAATCATTTTGCACTATCGTAAAATCGTCGCCGACCTGGCTATACGAATCCGTAAAATTATTTATATCGTTTTGGAATGCCTGGGCATCTGAATTCAAGGCCGAAGCGCTTTTATCATTTTGCATGTTTTCTTCATCATTTATGCTTGAACTTAAATTTTCATACATTGCAACATATGACTGCTGCAACCCGAGCATGTCGCTTGGCACCGGTTCTTGTTTTAATTGGCTTATGATTCCCGAGACAGTGGATCCCGCCTGCTTCAAATCGTTTGCGCTGGAAGTGCCTCCGGCAATTGCGCTCATAAGGCCGGTATTGTCTACAACATCATAAGGCGCCGTTGCACTTGAAAGGCCCTGCAAATAATTATTAATCGCCTCCGCACTGTTGTCTTGCGAAACCTTCAACTGGCTTGGATCAACGGCATTGTTTAAAGGGATGGCTTCTGGAGCAGTGTTTGAAGATCCTCCGCTTGTGCTGCTAATAAGCACAGGGTCCTGCGCATTCAAAGCCATGTCAGTGGGCGTCTGTGCGTTAATTACTTGCGATGCATCCGGATAATATGCCTGCAGGAATTGATTGTCAGGCAAATCATAATTATATTGTGAGACATCAAATTGGTTTACTCCGGAATTATCTATTTTCTGGACATAATTTCCATTGGCATCAGGAAGCACGCCTGCGGCTATGGCGGCGGCAAGCTGTTTTTGTGTTTGCTGTTGCTGGCCTAATGAATTTGCCTGCTGCTGTTGTGGCTGCTGCTGCGGCTCATTGGAGCGCGGCGCATTTACCGCGTACGGCTGCGAGTTGTCGGTATGAATTTGGAAAGCCGGCTGTTGCTGAGGCGCCTGCTGGCCCTCTTGTTGCCCCACTGTTCCTGTGCCGGTAGTTGGGTTTTGATTCTGCGCCTGTTGCGGCGTTTTTTTGCCCAAAGCCAAAACCACGGCAATAATTATAATTACCGCGAGAACCGAGAGGCCTGAAATTATGAGAGCTTTTTTGGACATGCCTGAAAGATTTTAAAAAAATTTATGGCAATGCGATTTGGCTGGACTGCCGGACTTGCTGCCTTATGATTCCCAGTTCAGAATTTGCCTGCGATATTGTGGCATCCAATTTCGGGTCGCCCACAAACTGCAAGGCATAGCTGCCTATAAACATGCGCGCATAATCAAGCAAAGAGTCAGGGACTGCTATTGCCTGGAAATCCTGTATGAATTTATTTTGCGCCGCGCTGAGGCCTCCGTTTTTTTCGGCTCCGGATTTTTTCGCGGCGCTCACAAGTCCGGCGGCATTGTCCGCCTGCAAGACAGCGTTTACCTGGCCGGCATAGGTTTGCAAAGCTGCCGTGGAATTATCCGCAATCAGCTGGAGGGGAATGGAATTGAACTGCTCGGCGAAATTTTTATCATAAGTTGTCGCACCTAAAACCGCGCTCGTCTGTGCGCCTGCGGATTGGTCCAAATTATTTTCGGGTAAATTTCCCTGCGCTGAATTTCCTTGAGCCAAAACCCCTTGTGCTGAATTTCCTTGAGCCAAATTTCCCGAATTATTCTGTGCAAACATTGTTGAGCCCACACCGTCTGCGCCTCCTGCCAAAGTTAAATCAAAAGGCTTTGGCGGGGTTGCCAAGGCCAAGTTTCCGTCAGAAGAAGAAACCGGATTAAACAACGAAAAATGCCCGGGAAAAGATCCCGGATATTGCCAATAGCCGGCAAATACCAAAAAAGCCGCGCAGACCGCAATCAAAGCAATATTTTTAAAGCCGAAATCCGTTCCCGAACGGATGTTTTGGCTTGGAATTTCTTGCATGTTCCCTTTATTTACTTGTCTTTTGTTTGTGTTTCGAAAATATCAATCTCACTATAGTTATTATAGCAGATTTCAAATTTTTCTGCAAGAGGAACCACCAATTTTTTTAACAGCGTTAAGTTGGTAGTTAATAGTTAGTAGTTGGTAGTTAAAAAGGGACTACCTTTAACTACTAACTATTAACTACCAACTACCATCTATTAACTACCACCTACCATCTACCAACTATTAACTACCAATCCCCATCCATGCCCTATAAAGTTTTTCCCAATCTTCCAGCGCCAGCTCCTGGGGGCGCGCTTTGGCACTAACTCCAGCTTGTTCTAAAATTTTATCAACTTCCACGGCGCTTAATTTCAAATTCTTTTTGAGCGTATTGTGAATCTGCTTGCGCTTTCCCGAAAATGCCGCTTTGACCAAACTGAAAAATTTTTTTTCTTCAACCTCAATCGCCGGCTTCTGCAGCACGTCCATGCGCACTATCGCGGAATCAACTTTCGGCACAGGAAAAAAACTTTCTTTGGGAATCACGGCAATCATCTGCGGCCTGCTGTAAAGCTGCGCGGAAATTGAAAGCACGCTCCCCTGCCCAGCTTTGGCCACCAGGCGCTCGGCAACTTCTTTTTGCACCAGCAAAATAATTTTGCTCGGCTTGTTGCGCGCTGTTAAAAGCATCTCGATAATTTGCCCCGTGATATAATAAGGGATGTTGGCGACAACTTTGTATCCGCTTTTCAGAATTTTCTGAAAATTAAACGACATGATGTCCGCAAATTCCAAGCGCACGTTTGCGGAAATTTTCGGCGTCCTTGCATGCGGCTGAAGTTTTTCCTTGAGGCGGTCCTTGAGAATGGGAAAAAATCTTTTGTCTTTTTCAACTGCCAAAACAAACCCGGCCTTGTCGGCAAGGCGTTCGGTCAGATTTCCAAGCCCAGGGCCGATCTCCAAAACTTCGTCGCGCGAATTTATTTCCGCAGCCGCGGAAATTGCGTCCAGCGCGCCTTGGTCAGTCAAAAAATTCTGCCCCAAAGAGTGCTTCGGCCTTAATTGCGGCTTTGCATGCTTATGTCCGCTTTTCATAAATCATACCTGCTTATGCTTTTAAAAATTATTTTATCTTGGGGCAGTGATTTTAAAATCCGCGAAGGGGCGAAGGACTGCGTGTTTCCGAAAATTCTCCTGCTTTGCGCATAAACCAAATACAAATTTTTGCGCGCCCGCGTAATGCCCACGTACGCCAGGCGGATTTCTTCGGCAAGTTCTGCCGGATCCAGCAAGGAACGCGAGTGCGGCAAAATGCCCTCTTCCAAGCCGACGAAAAAAACCGTATCAAATTCCAAGCCCTTGGCCTGGTGCAAACTCATGAACGTAACGCAATCGCGCGCGTCATTCATGTTATCCGCCTCGGTCATCAGCGCAACCTCTTCCAAAAATTCCGCCAGCCCGTCGCTCCATGCCATGCCGGCGTATTTGGCGGCGACGTTAAAAAGTTCCTCGACGTTTTCCCACCTGCTTTCACCCTCGTCCGTGCCGTCGCGCAAAAAATTCTCATAGCCGCTTTTTTTTAAAACCAGGCGCATCAGCGAATTCAAATTTTCATGCTTGGAGAATTGGCAATATTCCTCAAGCAAGCGGAAAAAATCCTGGACAGCATTATATTGCTTGGATGCCAGCGCTATCTCGGCAAGTTCCGCGCGCAAGCCGGGAAGTTCCGCGCTCTTGGCGTTCAAAATTAAATTTTTTAGCTCTCCGAAAGATTTTTCTCCTATTCCGCGCGGCGGCACGTTAATCACCCGCTTAAGCGCCACCAAATCCCTGAAATTTTCAACCAGGCGCAAATAAGCGAGGACGTCTTTAATTTCTTTTCTCTGATAAAATTTAACGCCGCCGATTATTTGGTACGGAATTTCCGCCTGAAGAAAAACCTCTTCCAGCGCGCGGGACTGCGCGTGCGTACGGTACAAAACCGCGTATTGGTTCAAGGTGCCGTGTTTTTCCGGCAAGCGCGGCAGGGAAAATCCCAAGCCGCGCAAAGGCGAATGCCCTTTTTGTTTTTTTAAAAAAATATCCAGAATCGAAAATTTATTTGCCGCGGATTCTTCGGCGCCATGCGCGGCCTCGTCCTCATAAAAGCCGCTTTCTTCATGCTCATACTCCATTTCCCCGATAGCCGCACCGCTGCTTTCACGCTCTTCCCGCCCGGCTTTTCCGATAATTGCCTTGGCCACGAATTTCGCTTCTTCAATTTCATCCTCCACTTCCACAACTTTTATCCGGCTTCCAAAATCATTTTCCGTCCACAATTTTTTCTTTTTTTGCTCCGCGTTTATCTCTATAACTTCCTGGGCAACGGCAAGGATATTTTTGGTTGACCTGTAATTCTGTTCCAATTTAATCACCAGGCAATCGGAAAAATTTTCTTCAAAACCAAGAATGTTGTGCAAATTCAAACCGCGGAACCCGTAAATTGCCTGGGCATCGTCCCCGACCACGAACAAATTGCCGTCCGTGAGCAGGCGCAGCAGGACATATTGCGCATGGTTGGTATCCTGGTATTCGTCGACCAAAATATATTTGAAAAGGCCGCGGTACTTCTCCAGAACCTCGGGGCGCGATTGGAATAATTTCACGGCGAGCATCAGGAGATCGTCAAAATCCAGGGAATTTTGCCTGAAAAGATAGTTTTGATAGCCGGCGTAAATTTCACGGATTGTGTTGGAAAAAAACGCATCCAAGCGCAAATCAAATTCCTCCGGAGTCTGCAGCATATTTTTCGCTTTGGAAATGCAATTCAAAATCAAGCTGGGCGCGAATCTCGGGCCGAGATTCTTTTCCGCGCAAATTTCTTTTATGATTTTGCTTTGGTCGTCATCGTCGCAAATCGTAAAATGTCCGGTGTAGCCGAGCGCTGCTATTTCATTGCGCAAAATTCTTGCGCAAATAGAATGAAACGTCCCCATTATAGGCATTCCTTTTATGGCAAATAAATTTCTCGCGCGGTTGGCGTAATAATCCGCGCCAGCCGCCATGCCCGCACCGCTGCTGCTGCCTTGCGCCAGCCGCACTATTCTGCCCTGCATTTCTTTGGCAGCTTTGTTCGTAAAAGTTAGCGCCAAAATATTTTCAGGCGCAAATATTTTTTCCGAAATTAAATAGGCAATCCTGTGCGTCAACACTTTTGTCTTGCCCGAGCCGGCGCCCGCAAGCACTAAAACAGGGCCAAGCGGCGCTGTAACCGCTTCCCTTTGTTTTTCATTTAATCCTTCAAGCAATTCTTCTGATTTTCTGTTCATACTTTTGATTATACGGCTTTTAACGCAAATAAGCCAAAATCCCAATGTTTTCGCGTATTGTGGATAAAAAGTCGCTTATTTAAGCCATAATTAAATAGCATTTGGACAAAATACTTGAACGCTGATACTGATTCTGGTAGGATTTACCCGTTAAGAACTTAAGCTTGTTAAACCGTCCGTAAAGCTGCGCCGCATCACTTTTATGCGGAAAATTAAGGACTTTCGCGCAATTTTCACGGCTCGGAATAATAAGGAGACCCTATCCAATCCTCCATTAATCGGCTGATAGCGTTTGCAAAAAAAATACTCGGAATTTCGGTTTCTCTGGCCAAGCGGCTCAAAACTCTGAAATCAAGGTTGGACTCGCATTTTAATTCTTTTCACGCGCTCCATTCTTCGTTGAAGATGGATCGAATTGATTATACTTTCAAGTTCAGCACAGAACTGGTTGTTTTTGTGCTCTCTTTTATTATTATCGGCGCGAATTTTGCAGGCGCTGCCGGTTTGGAACACTTGAACAACAACAATCTTCTGGCAAAACTCCTCTCGTATCATTCCAACTATAACAAATCCTTGTATGCCAGGCAGACGTCTGTGAGCACAATTGTTACGGATTCCAGTTCCGGGCTGATTCCTTCGGCCGATGCCCAGGTTGTTTTGGCTGCGGATCAAATTGCAGCTGCTGAAAATTCCGGAAATGCGGTTTCCGCGCAGACAAATTCCGTTGAAAGCGCAAACCTCCAGCCGGATTTTATAAATGATAATGCGATACAAAAGCCGAATATCGATTCTAAAACTTTGATTTTAGACCAAATAAGGGTCTACACCACAAAATCCGGCGACACTTTGCAGGGAATTGCCGACAAATACAATATTTCAGTCGACACAATTATGTGGGCAAACAACCTGCACAGCCAAATGATAAAGCCGGGGTGGGATCTTCTTATCCTGCCCACAAGCGGCGTTCTGCATAAAGTCACCAATAACGATACCTTGCCTGACATTGCCAGCAAATTTCATGCGGACATGAATACAATTATTTCATATAACGATTTGGCAAACGCATCCGATATAAACCCCGGGGATGTTTTAATTATTCCCGGAGGCGCTGTGCCCGCTCCCCCAAAACCAAAACCATCGATCGAATTCACGGTGCGCGGCAGGACATATTACGAACCCGCTCCTTCTGAAGTTGAAAATTTCTCGGGCGCGCGGCACATGTTCCCTTGGGGCGAATGTACTTGGTACGTGGCGCAAAGGCGCAACATTCCCTGGGGCGGCAATGCCAACATGTGGCTTTACAATGCCGCCAGCATGGGCGCAAAAATCGGCAGAACCCCGATCCCCGGCGCCATTCTTGTAACTTCCGAAAGCCGCCGCTACGGGCATGTGGCTTATGTAGAAAAGGTTGAAGGCGACAGGTTCCTTGTCAGTGAAATGAATTTTTACCGCTTTGGCCGCGTTGACCAAAGATGGCTGAATTTAGGATACGGTGCTATTAGAGGATTTATCTATTAAAACTGAGAATTTGTTATATCGCCAATCGATTGGCTCACATTCTGTTGTGTGAAGCTGTCTGTTCCGCTGAAAGAAATATTATTTACCAATGTCATCTGCTGGGTGGAATTGGCTGCAGAGGGCTGAATTTCCACATTGAACTGCAACTTGCGCAAGGGGCTGAAATCGCCTGTGTGCGCTTTCAAGGTCCCTAAATTCCATGTGATCTTTTTGGTGTTGTTGTCATAGGTTACATTTGCCTGTTCAGCGCTGTTTATGCTGGTAATGTCAAAGCCGCCTGAATTTGGCAGGTTCATCGTTAATACCGCGCTGTCAATTGCATTGGTGCTGTTCCGCGCGCTTATTGTCACCCTGTAAACCGTTGTTTGGCCGGCGCTCACAGGATTTGCTCCGGAAACATAGGCCGCGCTCCCCGAAATCCCGACAACAGATGCAATTTTAATTTGCGTTTCAGGGCTTTCAAACGGCTGAGAATATTCGTTGCTCTTCATATCCGTATGCAAAGACACTGTCATGTCCTGCGCATCAGTGCGCGTTGCCGGATCTTTTATCCTGAATGAAAAATCCAGCTCGCCGGATTGTCCCGGCTGTAGCGAAGCAAACGCGCTGACCTGCGAGGCGTTCCAGGTAATTGTGTTCCCGCTTATGGCGGCATTGTTTGCAAGAACAGTTGAAAGGTCCGCGGCAGCGCCGTCAATGGTTGCGCTAAGTATTACTCCTGTTGCGGCAGTTATATCGTTATTTTTATAATTAATCTTAAACTGCATGGTATCGCCAGGCTTGGCAATAATTCCGGATGAACCGGAAGCGCTCTGCCCCTGGGCTTGAGCGTTTTGCTGGCTCAAATCCGCTTCCAGCTGCGGCGCCACAATGGAAACCTGGTAAGAAGAATTGGAATAAACTATGCTCTGGCCGTTTGTATCAGGCCCGTCTATTTCGGCAACAAAAGAAAATTGGTCGCCGGCATTGTTATCGTTAAATGCGCCTGTTATTGAAATAGAATTGGTGCCGTTTATCGGCAAATCTCCAAGATCCCAAGTTGTGCCCAAATCCGGCTGAGGAGAATAGCTTAAAACCTGGAAATTGTTTGGAATGTTTAAAGTGAGCTTCAAGCCGTTGAGATCATGATTGGCAATATTCGCGTATGAAATTTGGTACGTGGAGCTCTGGTTTCCCGAAACCTGCTGCGGCCCTTTGAATTGCAAAGCAACGTTTGAAGCCGTGATTTGCGTGCCGGATTGCGATTGCGAAATAAAATCAGAACTGAAATTGGCAAACTGGTAATGCAGAACCGCGTTTAACGTTTTGGTTTCGCCCGCGTTGCCTATAATGCTGCCCTTCAGCATGATTACCGCGTTTTGCCCTGGATCCAGATTGGCGATATCAAAATGAGTGCCATCCAGCTTGTTCGGCTTTGGCGTGCTGTCTTCAAAAATAAAACCCTGGGGATAAAGCAAATCCAAGCTCACTTTTTTAATCGCGGAATTGTCGTTGTTGTTTATTTGAATTTTATAAATTAATTCCGAGCCGGAAGGAACTTGGTTGGGCGCGCTTATGGCAAGATTAACTTTGGGGTTGGCGCTTCCCGGGGCATTGATATTTCTCATTACCATCAAGGCAAGCAGACCGAAAACAGCTATTGCACCGCCAATAAGCCAAATAGCCCATTTATTCTCGCGCCAAAAAGACGGTTTTTTGGGAACAGAACCGCCGGCAGATGCTGTTGTGGCAGCTGGCGTTGCAGATTGTTGCGTCCGCACATTTATGCGCGTGCCCTTGCCGGATGCGGCATTCACCGAATTTTGGCTGCCAGCGCCTTGGCCTGCTCCGGCAGAGAAACCCCTGAAATAATGCTCGTCTTTAAGATCATTGTAATTTTTTTGATAATCCATAGATGTTAACTAAATTGTATCGAAAAAGCTGCTTGTTTTCAAATCGCGCTCAAGAATATATTCGGCAAAATCCTTTGCAATTGCCCGCAATTGCACGCGATTTTTTTGCGCCGCGCGCGCGGAGAACGCCTGGTCTTGTGCGGAAAAATCCTGTCCATAATTATCCGCGAATAATTTGTAGAGTTCCGGCGTGACGGCGCGCGCCGAAGAAAATTTCATCGCACACTCCGTGCACAAAAATCCGCCTTTGTGGCTGCTGAAAGAAATTTTATCGGCATTAAAAATTTCCCTGGAACAGGAAGCGCATTTGCGCGCGTCAATTGCATAGCCCGCAAGCGCCAGCGCTGAAAATGAGAAAAAATAAACACAGGCATGCGCCGCGCCGCTCGCGCTTTTATCCAAATGGCTGTAAAATGATTCCAATAAATCAAAAAGCGCGGCATTGGGCTGTTCGTCCGCCGTGCTTTTTAAAATCAGTTCCGCGGCATATAACGCCGGTTTTACCTTTTCCAAATCCTCGCGCAACCGGCGGAAAACCGCAAGCGGCTTTGCGCCGGTGATGATTGGCATGCTTTTTGAAGGCGCAATTTCTATCTCCGAACAAAAAAGATTTTGCAGGGCAAAAGCCAATTTGCTTTTCGGCAGTTTCACCGCGCGCGCAACGCCGCGAATTTTTCCAAATTCGCGGCTGTACATTGCGACTATTTCGCTGTTCTCCGCAAGCGGAGTTTTCTTCAAAATAATTGCGCGCATGGCAGGTAAAAACCTCCTAGCTTTTTATCATCCCGAACCAAACCGGCTTGCCTTCAATTTCAACCTGCGATTCAAAATCAGCTTCCACTTCCAATTCTTTGCGGATTTGCACGACGTAAGTTTTTTTGCGGTCGAATTTGGAAAGCAGGGCATCTTCAATTTCCGCATCCGCCGTGTTGTAATACAAATCCACAAGCTCCCCAACTTTCAAACCGGACTTTTTTCGCAATTCCTGAACCTGGCGCTCCAGCTCGCGGGCAAGGCCCTCCTTGCGCAAATCAGGAGAAATTTTCAAATTTAGCAAAACCGCGAATTCCGCATTCTCTTTAAATTTGGTTTCCGGGATCTCGGAAATTTCAGGGCTGAAATTCACTTCCTTAACATTGAGCTCTTCGGCCGTGATTTTCTCAAACTCGGAAGCAAGCCCTGCGGCAGATCCTTTTCTCGCATATGCCAAATATTCCAGCGGCTGGCGCACTTTCAAATTCGCATCCTTGCGGGCCGCGAGCCCAAGCTCCACAATCGCGCGCACCTCTTCCATCTGCGCAATCAGCGAAAGCTCGCTTTCATCCGGCTTTTCATATCCAAGCGGGTTCCAATCCGCCAAATGTACGCTTTCCAAACCGGTTAGCTCGCGATAAATATACTCGGAAATAAAAGGCATAAACGGCGCCATCAGCTTGGCCGTCTCCACTAAAACGTATTTCAAAACCCCTGTCGCCTCGCCGGCGGTTTCTTCCTGCTTCATGCGCTCGCGCGAGCGGCGCACATACCACGTGGACAAATCATTTATAAATTTCGCAATGGGCCTGCAGGCGCGGACAGTATCATAACCATCCATATTTTTCGTCATTTCGGTTTGCAAAAGGTGCAAAGATGCCAAAACCCACTGGTCCAAAATATTTTTTGCCTCGGGCCGCTCCGGCTCGCCGGGAAAAGCCCCGGCTTGCCGCGGAATCTGGCGGAGGCGGGAATCAGGGGCCTTGGCGTACATTTTATAAAAGCTCAGGACATTCTGCAGAATTAAAATTACTTTTTTATAAATCTCGTCCAATTCTTTTTCGCTGAAAAAAAGATTGTCTCCCTGCATCACGGGCGAAGATAAAAGATAATAGCGCAAAGCATCAACGCCGTATTTATCCATTATAAGATTGGGATCTGGAAAATTGCCTTTTGATTTGGACATCTTCTGCCCGTCTTCCGCCAGGATTACTCCGGTTGTAACCACGTTTTCAAACGGGGCGCGGTCAAAGAGAATCGTTCCCATGGCATGCATGACGTAAAACCACGCGCGCGTCTGGTTTATGTATTCGGCGACAAACTGCGCCGGATATCTTTGCCCGAAAGCGGCTTTGTTTTCAAAAGGATAGTGCAATTCCGCAAAAGGCATGCTTGCCGATTCCACCCAGCAATCTATAACTTCGTCTATCCGGCGCATATCGTTGGCACAAACCGGGCACTCCAAAATAATCTTATCAATGTAAGGGCGGTGCAAATCAACCTCGGTTATATTGCGCGATTGGTAGACGTCATCATAATTTTTTGCCTTATCCTGAAGCTCTGTCAAGCTGCCGATGCAGGCAATTCTGCCGCAATTTTTCGCGGTGCAGCGCCAAAAAGGCAAAGGCGTTGCCCAATAACGGTTACGGGATATGTTCCAGTCCGGCGCGTTTGCCAGCCCTTTATCAAACCTGCCGAATTTTAAGTGCTCCGGATACCAGTTAATTTGCTCTTTATTAAGCTCCCGCAGGCGCGCTTTTATTTTTTGTATGTTTATAAACCACGCCGGAATCGCGTTATAAAAGAGGCGCGTGCCGCAACGCCAGCAAAAAGGCACCGAATGTTCATATGCAAGCTCCTTAAAAACCAGATCTTTCCCGCGCAAATATTTAAAAATTTCCTCATCTGTCTCTTTGGCAAAAATAAATTTGCCGCGCAGAAATTCCGGCGACAGCTCGTTGTACAATCCTTGCGGCGAAAGCAGCTGGACAACAGGCAGGCCTTCTTTTATGCCCAGATTATAATCGTCTTCGCCGTAAACCACGGCAGTATGCACAATCCCCGTGCCGTCTTCCGTGGTCACAAAATCCGCGGCATAAACTTTATAGGATTTATTCGAACGGAGCTCCGGCACGCCAAAAAGCGGCTCGTATTCAAGGCCGACCAGATCCGCGCCTTTTAACTTTTTCACATTCCGGAACTTCGCTCCGCTTGCATCCGCGCCCCAGATATCTTTTGCGCGGTCAGAGGCAAAAATATATGTTTCGCCTTCAATAACGTTGAAGGGTGCGCCGCCCTGCCATTGCGGCAAACTTTCAATCTCAACTTCGGAATATTCAATATTATTCCCGACCGCGAGCGCCACGTTTCCCGGCAAAGTCCACGGGGTTGTCGTCCAAGCAAGCAAAAAAGTTTTTTCGCGGCCGCGCACCGGAAATTTCACGTACACGGAATTATCTTTTTCCATGTCATACGAATTATCCATGGCAACTTCAAAATTTGAAACAGGCGTTTCGCAGCGCGGGCAATACAAGAGCACCTTGCGGCCCTCATAAACTAAATCCTTATCCCATGCCTGCTTCAACGCCCACCAAACCGATTCCATAAAAGTAGGATCCATGGTTTTGTAAGAATTTTCAAATTCCACAAAGCGCCCGATCCTGCGCACGGTTTTTCCCCATTGGTCGGCAAACGTCAAAACGTTTTGCCTGCAGGTCTCGTTGAATTTATCGATGCCCAAACTTTCAATTTGTTTTTTCCCGGAGATGCCCAGCTTCTGCTCTATTAACTGCTCAATGGGCAAGCCGTGACAATCCCAGCCCCAGCGGCGGCGCACATAATATCCCTTCATGGTCCAATAGCGCGGCACCGCGTCTTTTACGGTTGAAGCGAGAATGTGTCCGTAATGCGGCAAGCCGGTTGCAAACGGCGGACCATCGTAAAAAACATAAGGTTTTTTATCCTTATTTTTTTCGAGCGTTTTATCAAAAATCTTGTGCTCGTCCCAAAAATTTAAAATTTCTTCTTCGTATTGCATGAGGTTTTATTGATATTGATAGTGCACGAAATCCTATTTATAGTGCGTGTAATAGTGCGTGAATTTTATTAATACTGCGTGAATTTTATTGATATTGCGCCAAGTTTTATTGTAAGCATTCTATCACAAAATGCCGGCAGCCGGGTTCGCCGGTTTTATATTACATTTTTGCCGGAGCTTTAATCCCCAGCAAAGCCAAACCGTTTGCCAGTATATTAGCAACAATCCCGGATAAGATTAAGCGCGCGGTTTTTAATTCTGCGCTTTCGGCCTTGAGGACAGAATGTTTTTCGTAAAAAGAATTGTATTTTGCCGAGAGCTCAAAAAGATAGGCGCATAAAAGAGAGGGCTTGTATTCCAGCGCTGCCTGCAAGACCGCTTCTTCCCAGTGGAGCAAGAAACGCAAAAGCGAAAGCTCTTCGGGTGCGGACAATGCGGAAAAATCAGGTGCGCGGCTGCCTGTTGTGGTTGCGGCGGCTGTTGCGGAGGCCTTTGCTATTACATCTACTGTTGCAGTGGCTTTTGCGCCTGCTGTTGTACCTGCTGTTGCGCCTGAGGTCGTGTCGACGGTTGTGGCGGATGTTGCGACGGCTTGATCCAAAATGCTTCGAATCCTCGCGTACGTGTATTGGATGTGCGGACCAGTATTGCCTTCAACCTGAATTGTTTCATCCATATCAAAATAAATTTTGGTATTGCGGTCGAATTTCAGATATCCGTATTTGATTGCGGCAAAAGCGATATCCTCCACAAGATCTTCATCCTCTGCGCGCGCCTTTATTTTTTGCGAATTTTGCATTGTCCGGCGCACCTTTTCTTTGACATTTAGCAGCAGATCATCCGCGGAAACCGTGTTGCCCGCGCGCGAAGACATTTTGCTGTTCCCCAAATAAACGTGCTCATAAGGCAAATGCGAAAAAGAATCTGCCCAGGGATATTCGAGCAATTTAAAAATATTTTTCAGCACCGCAAAATGATAGGCCTGCTCCGAGCCGGTTGTAACCAATGCAAGATCCGGCTTGAATTTTTTGTTGCGCAAATCCCACAAATATAAATCCTGGGTCATATATAAAGTCGTGCCCCCGGCGCGCAAAAGATATTTTTTATCCAATCCTTGCGAGGACAAATCCACGCTCACGCTGCCGTCCGGCTCGCGCTGAAAAATTCCTTTTTTAACTCCATCCAGAACAAGATCCTTGCCTTTATCAAAAATTTCACTCTCATATTCGACGTCATCAAATTGCGAACCCTCGCGCGCGTAAGTTTCTTTAAGGCCTTCGTAAAACCATGCATTCATTTTTTTCCAAAGCGCGCGCGTTTGTGCATCGCCTGCTTCCCATTTTTGAAGGAGGTTGAGCGCTTCTTTTTCAAGAGGCGTTTGCTCGATAAATGACTGTTCGGGTGATGCTTCGCCGTGCGACTGTGATTTGTCCGGAGGCGCGGCGTGACTGCCTCCCCGAAGCGCATCGTACTGTGATAGTGGTTTGTCCGGAGGCACATCGTGGTTACGCGGAGGCACATCGTGGCGCAATTCTCCGCCAAGTGAGGATTCGCCGACTTTTTTTGCAAATTTTAAATTTTCTTGATCAAACATCGCATAAAATTTGCCGACAAAATGATCTCCCTTCGTGCCCGTGCTTTGCGGAGTGGCGCCTTTGCCGTACTTCATATACATAAGCATGCTCTTCATTATATGTATGCCGCGATTATTGATGATTTCCGCTGCCGTGACCTCAAAACCCGCGGCGCGAAGCAAATTTATGCAAGCCATTCCGTAAACATCATTGCGGGTATGGCCGATGTGCAAGGGTTTGTTTGTGTTTGGACTGGAATATTCGAAAACGATTTTCCGCGTGCGGCCGCCGGAAGAGCCGATTTGCTCTATTTCAATTTTATCGGATGCGCAGTTTTGCGCGTTTTTTTGCAATGCTTTCGGGGATGCGAAAATATTGACAAAGCCATTGGCAACATTTACCTCGCCGAGCATGGCCTGATCGTCATTTTCCTTAAGTTTTTGCGCGATTATGCCGGCGACGTCATTGGCATTGAATTTGCCCTCGCGGGCAATGGCGTGCGCCACGTTTATACTATAATCGCCAAATTTTTGCTTTGCAGGCGGGAGCGCCGAAATCTCAAATTGCGGGAGCGCCGAAATCTGTCCATTCTCAAACATTCCGCCCAAAACCTCTGAAACCAGCTTTTGCAAATACCTTTTCATATGAGAAATTATAACATAGAATGATAGGGTCCAACCCAATACCCCAACCTAAACCCCCAACCTAAACCCCTAATCCAAACCCCCAATCTAAGGATATTTATGCAATATATAAGGGAAACTCAATTAAAATATTATTAAAACACTTGCCTAAACACCACAATCGTGTCCTTAGATTGGGGAGTTAGGTTGGGGGTTTGGGTTGGACCCGTATGAAAACCTTGGTAACCAACAGAAAAGCGCGTTTTAATTACGAAATAAAAAACCAGCTGACCGCGGGGCTTATTCTTTCTGGCCAAGAAGTCAAAAGCTTAAAAAACGGCCAAGGATCGCTTGCCGGCGCTTATATTTCCATTAAGGGCGAGGAAGCATTTTTAACGCACGCGCACATTTCTCCTTATAAATATGCTGGCGAAAATAAAAATTTCGACCCAGAACAGCCGAGAAAACTTTTGCTTAAGAAAAAAGAAATCAACTCATTAATCGGCAAAGAGAGGGGTTCTGTTATTATCCCGCTTGAAATTATGGAAACAGGCGAAGGCCTTATAAAACTCAAAATCGGCATTGGCTACGGGAAAAAACAATACGATAAGCGCGAAACAATAAAGCGGCGCGAGGTTGAGCGAGATATCAGGCGCAGGCAAAATTAATGGCATCCATGAATTAGACGCAATAAGTTAAGGCCTTTTTATAGATATTGCCCAGCGCATACAAAATTAATAGCATTTATCTATGGTTTGCAGAAAAACTTAATATTTTTTTAATGCACCGATAGTATAAGAGGTGTATGAAAAAAATTATCAGCGCCGTATTGGTTGTCTTCACGGCTACCAATTTTTATGCGGCTTATAAAATTCACGCCCAAGAATCAGCGCACGGAGAAGTCACGTATAGTTTAAACGGCCGGCCAGCCGATAAAATCATTAATATATTACAAAACGCGCATCAATTCGCTTATTTTGCGGTTTACACTATTACAAGGCAAGATATTGCCGACGCGCTTATTGCCGCAAAATTACGCGGCGTGGATGTGCGCGGCATTAGCGATTCCGGCCAGGCCTCCTCTGTGCCAAGCCAAAAATCAACCATAAAAAAACTCGAAAAATACGGCATTCCGATTGAACTGCCGCAAAAAGAAAAAGGACTTATGCATATTAAAATGCTAATCACCGACAATGCCTATGCCTCGGGAAGTTTTAATTGGACATATTCGGCAGGAGAATATAATGATGATATTCTTGAAACAGGAAATTCCGAAATCCTCAGAAATAAATACCTGCAAATATTCAAGCTTTTATTTTCCAAATACAAAAATTACGCTAAAAATTAAACATGCTTCAAACTAAGCATTATTTAAATTAATAAGCGAATTATATGTATTATTAACAGGGCAATTGCCAGCACCAAAAGCACCGGCAAAAAAGCAACTAAAATATGAAATGCCAAACCAATCAGCCAAAACGCAAATAAAATTATTGCTATTATAAGCAGCATAAAAAATATTGTTAATGCCTAAAAACATTAACAATATTTAGGAAAAATAGGAATTAGAAATTCATACAAAGCGCAACTGCACAAAGCCCGGTTGTACTGCATACAAAACGCAAGCGCACAGACCGCGGCCCAATTGCACTAGCGCCCCGCGCGCCTTATGCCGCCAGCGCGTTTGCGATTTGCTCCACGTGCCGAATGCGTTCCCGAGTTCTTTCGAAGAATTTTGCCGCGCGCGCTAACTGCGGAATGTTTTTTCGATCTCCCCGCACCGTTTATTTTTCCAGCCCTATTTCTTCTCCGCGCACCGTTTATTTTTCCCGCGCTGCGCGATCCCGCGGTTTTCGATCTCCGCGCTCGGATTGCCGCGCGTAGTTTATCAGCGCCAACTGCCGCTTTATTTATTTCAGATCTAATTGCATCCCAATGGCCTTTTAACTGGCGGATTCCTTCTTGCAATTCATTTCTATCAATATTTTTTATTGCCGCATATTTTTTTGCTGCTGCGTCTACCGCTCCATGGTATGCTTCGCGGCTTGCGGTTTTTGTTTTGGAGAGATTCTTTACGACATCCCGCTTTAACCCGCGATACCACGCTTTCATATTTTTACCTTTTTTTGATTCAGCGAGCACATAAACTGCGGCCGCGGTTGCGGCAAGCGCTGCAAGCGAAGCGCCCATTTCCAAAGCCCGTTTTGATCGTTTTGCCATAACCATTTTAAAATTCCTTTTTGCTCTTGTTTTTAACCGGATGCCGGATGCGCTGTCAGGCGCCGAACATTCGGCACCAAACTTTTGCCGGACATTTGCCGAACCTTCGCCAAACCTTTGCCGAATATTTGCCGAACCGCCGCCAAACCGCCGCATTAATCCAAGAGCCGTAAAAAATTATTTATTTTTTGAATTCTTTTTCCCGCGCTTAAAAGCGCTGCGCAATTTTTTAAAAAATTTGATAAACGCATGCAGGCGCGCCCCGTGCTCCGCAAGCGTTGCGCGCAACTCCTCAATATCCTCGCCCACTTCGCTGCTCACCCGCTCAGCTTCTCCGGAGATTTTTTTAATTGAACGTAAAATCGAAACAATGTAATAAAACCCCATTAATAATGCCCCAGCAATTAGCACAACCGCAATTGTGATAATCGCCAAAAGGATCTCGGTATAATGAAAAAAATAAATACTCATGGGCATATTATACCACAATGCCGGGTACTACCCAAAATATCTACCCCAAGTACCTGCCCAAAATATCTGTACCAAATGCCTGTAAAGTTAACACCATAACCTATCCTGTAGAGTTAACACCATAAGGTGACTGTAGAGTTAACACTATAAGGTGATACTTTGGATTATAACTTAGGCAGCGGGACGCAAGTGCCTTATGTTGGCATAAGTGCTATAATATATAAAAAGCGGATCGCTCTAAAAAAGCAAACCCATCAAGCAGACACCTCAAAGAAAACCACTCAAAGCAAAAATTTGCCTCAGAACAAACACCTCAAGCAAAAATTCCCTAAAGCAAACACCTCAAAGAAAGCAGCCCCTCAAAAAAAATTCGCGCTCAAGGCAAAAATTCGTCCTCAAAAAATCCGCTTCTAAAACCAAAACATGCAGCCGACATACTTAGTCCTGTTCATCATTTTAAGTATCTTTATCTTTATTTTCGCGCTGGCGTATATTTTTTCCACGCTTGTTGAAGTCCATACTTTTCTTAAAACAAAAGTGCCGTACGTACCCACGAGCAGGCGCGAGCTTAAATCCATTTTGGCGCAGTGCGCAATCTGCCCAAAAGACAATTTTGTTGATCTTGGCAGCGGCGACGGCAGAGCTGTTTTTTTGGCGGCAAAAATCGGCGCGCTTGCAAGCGGGTTTGAGCTGGATTTATGGAATCATTTTCTGGCAAAAACAAAAAAGGTGCTCATGCGATCGCATACAAATTTTTTCAGGAAAGATTTTCTGAAAGAGAACCTGGGCAAATTCACTGTGATTTATGCTTACCTCATGCCCGAAACCGTGGCGGTGCTGGAAAAAAAATTTATTGCCGAATGCAATCCAGAGACAATGGCAATTTTGCGGCAATTCCCTTTTCCGAACCTTTTGCCAACGCAAATTTTTCAGCCGCGCAAGACAAAAATTTACGTTTACAAAAAATAGCGGCAGAAAATCGGCCAAAAAACCAGCCGGACTTCTAAGCGGTTAGCGGTTGCGCGCACGCAGATAAATATGCCGCGCCAGTTATTCCAAAGCAAAAGCCTTAAAATTTGCGATTATTCCAAAGCAAAGGCCTTAAAATTTGCGATTATTCCAAACCAAAGGCGCACAAAGTTTGCAGTTATTTCAAAGCCAAGGTGCCCAAAGTTCTCTGTATAAAACTTTGGGCAGTATTAACCGGAATGGAAAAACTCGTTCCGGTGTTTTCGTCTATGGCCACATCCACGCCAACGACTTTTCCGCCGGTGTCAAGCAAAGGGCCGCCGGAATCACCGGGATACATGTTCGCATTTGTTTCTATGAGCCCGCCGAGCTGTTCGCTTGAATCCAAACCGCTGGCAATTATATTTTTATCCAAGCCAATTACATTTCCCGTTGAAACAGTGCCGGGAAATTTTCCCAGCGCATTCCCAATTCCGGCAACTCCCTGCCCTATTTTGACTGCCGAAGAATCCCCCAAAGCCGCGGGCGAATAATTATTCCCGGGTATTTTTATTATTGCCAAATCATCCGCAGGATCTTTAAAGACAACCTGGGCAGGCACTGTTCCATTGCCGCCCGAAAGCGTTACCGTGTAATAATCGGATGAATTTTCCACAACGTGGTTGTTGGTTAAAATATATCCGTCTGAAGTTATGAAAAATCCTGTACCGGCTGCGACCTCCTCGTCCGTGGCCGGCGCATTTTGGGCGGCCCCGGCAGGCAAATTTACATCAAAAGCCAGCGGATAATCTGAAAAATTATTGTAAACTTTTTGCATCACATTCACGGAAACCACCGAAGCCGAAACCTTTGAGGCAGCGGACGAAATATTCTGCGGCGATGCGCTTTGCGCGGAATAATTTTGGCTTTCATGAACATTGTTTGCAACGTACTTTTGCGCACTCTCTAAAAAACCGCCTTTCCCAAATCCCAAAAGCAAAAATGCCGCCATGAGCGCGGCTGTCGCGATATTGAAAAGTTTTTGCGGCCTTGCGTCTTCCATTTTGCCTCCGTTCGATTTTATGTACCCGATTTTATTTGCTCAATTTAATTTGCTCAATAATTTACCCAATTTAATCGCCTTGTTAAAAAAATAAAAACACAAGCCAAACCGAATTAAAAACGTGCTTATTTAAAAAGTACTCGAAAGGCAAACAAAAATTAAGGCACAAAAGCATGAAAAAATTTGCACAATAACGCCAAAGGACTGTATAAAAAAACCGCGCCAGGTGGATAAGCGCGGATTAAATAATCCGGATTGATCCGGATCAAAATGGATAAGCGGGCAAATATGATGGAATTCTAATGCGCGCCGGCGCCTTGAGTACACTAAAAAATAGCCGCAATGCGCGAACCGCTTTGCGCGCGGCATAGAAATCAATATGCTTGCACTCCGCACATCTTGTGCACCTAAAAATCAATGCGCTTGCACTAAGAATTTTACAAAATAATTCATGCCCGGCACGCCTGAAACAGGCGCACCGGTGGCAGTCAAATCCAATTCACCCGTACCATCCAATTCATAATAATAAGACCAACAGTCAATGCTTTGCGAAGAATCGCCTGGTTGCAGAGCACCGAACGCCTCACCATAAGGCCCTGCGTTCGAAATCCAATTTGCTTGCGCATTGCCGCTTGCGGCTACGGCTGTAAATTTCAAATTATTATTTTTGTCCGGAAAAACATCTTTCGGCAAATTAATAAAAAGACGCGTGGTTTCCGGCAAAACCATAACAGAATTATTCGGAATTCCGGCGCACAGCAAAAGTTGGCTCTCGGCCGGAAGAGCATCAAATATAACCGGCGATATCGGCGCCAAGGGTTTGTTTTGCAAGATTTGCTCGACCTCTTGCCATCCCAAAGGAAACGCATAATTGTACCTGGCAGGCAACGCAAAAACATACCGGGCGCTGTATCCCAGCATCATCGGATTAACCGGCGCGGCGCCGATATGAAAAATTCCGCGGATTATCTCATCCCACTGCGCCAAAGTAAACACCATAATCGGAATATCCTGGTATGGCCGCGCTTGCGTCCAATGCGGATTGCGGATCAAAATTTGCGGACCCGCACTTGTGGTTACATCTCCTTGCGACCCGGAAACAGCGTAGCCCTGCCATTGCGAATTCACAATGGAATATCCTTGCCAATCCGAAGGCAACGCGAAATCAAAACCATATTGGTTGTTCGTATAAATAATTGTGCCTTGGCCGAACAAAGAAGATAAATTTTGGATTGATTGATTTTGCTCTTGGCCGCCAGTGGTGCCGGAAGTACTGCTGTCGGTACTGCCGCTGCCGCCTGTTCCGCCGGTACTGCCGGTGCTAGTACTGCCGCTGCCGATACTGCCGCTGCCGCCGGAAGTGCTGCCGTTATTTTGGCCTCCAAACAGCCATCCTATTTTCCCGCCTTGCCTGCGATATCCTATCTCAAAGGTTTTATAATGCTGATATGCAAAATATCCAAGCATACCCAAAGCCCCGAGTAAAATTATTAAAATAATTAATGTTTGCCTTTGTCTGCTCATTTTGTGTTTGCCAGCTCATCCATTTGCCAGCATTTGTTTACAAATCTATCTTGCCAGCAGTTATTTGCTAATGTTTGCAGCCAATAAGATTAAATTTATGACGATTTAATTTTATTTTAATCCCAATCCGCGAAAATGCAATAGTAATAAATTGAACGGCAGCAAATTGCAGAGTCCTATTCTTTAATATCCCCGATATCCCCAGCGGATAAATAAAAAACAGCCCGGTTAAGGGCTGTTTCCAAATCAATTAAACGCGTTGTACGTTTACCGCGTTCTTCCCTTTTGGAGAATCTTCGGTTTCGAAAGTGACTTTGTCGCCTTCCTGAATTTCATCAAAAGTAACCCCAACCAAGGAGTTCTTATGGAAAAACAGGTCTTGCGCCTGGCCATCTACAGTGATGAAGCCAAAACCTTTGTCGGCAACTTTTTTCTTGATTACACCGTTCATGTTTTTTTGTTAAGAATAAAATGCAAACTTAATATATTTTTGAAACTCGACTATTTTTCTAAAACTAATTTTGCTTAAAACAAGCATAACACAAATAACCGCGGTTGAACAGGGGTACAAAGTGAGACGCTTATTTGGTGGAGATGGCGGGAGTTAAACCCGCGTCCAGGAGATATCGCTCTAAAAATTGATCACAAGCTTAGCTTGCTTTAAATCCTTTTGGCAACCAGCAAGCGAGTTAAGCCAAAAGGGCGGTTTGCAAAGATTTCACGCGCGCGGGCAAACCAGCCGCGCTGCGCATATTCCGCAATAACAGCGCGTAAACTTTTGCCGCGGAAAAGCAAAAGGCGCGCGCTCCCGCTAATTAAGCAAGAGCAGGTTGAAATGCAAATGCATTAGCAAAAGCATTTTTTACCCGAGCCATTAAATTGGCATTTGTGATTTTCTCGAATATGTTACGGGATTCCGAGAATACCCGGCTTGCATATTTTCAAAGTTCAAATCCCTGTCAAAATCCGGCATCCCCAAGTCCGAGTATTTTAACACGAACAAGCGAGTTTTACAATAGGCGGCGATCTTTAGGAGATGATCTTTTAAAGAATGTTGCACTTTGGATTAGAACCTAAGACGGCGTGCGATTTTGCAAATCCATCACTTAAAAAACATGCTTACAAAATCGTGGATAAGTGCCGCAAGCAACATATTAAAAAACCCTTTTACTCCCCTGCGCCTTAGGGCATCTTCCAACGGTTCAAAGCGCACCAGCATATAAGCGCCTAAAAATATCGCGAAACCCAACAATATGTCTGTGAATATGTGCATACTCTGCTTGATTGCTCCCAAAATTAATTCACGATTAAATTCATCGCGACTTAATCTTTAAGATTAAAAAACAATTAAAAACTCGGAAAAATTAATCTTATCCGAAATTTACTTTTTAATTATACATTAATATCGCGGCGCGGACAATATCATTGTATATAAAATCTGTGGAAAAATTATGCTTTTAAGCTAGTGCAAAATGGCCTGTGGATGGGCCCGGCCAGGCGGCTTCGGGTTGCTTCTGAATCCACGGGCAGCTCCATCTTACTGTGCAGACAGCGCTAGCTTAACTATGCGGCCAGCTCCATCTTACTATTTACTATGTGGACGGCCCTATCTTAATTTGACCAAACGGCTCTTAAACTGTATACTTGGGTTAATCAAAAGTTAATGGGCAAGGCGCGCGCCGCCACAATTGCAAATTGCAAAAAAACAGAACCAACAATCAAATAAGAGTCCCGGAAGTTCGGGTTATTGACGAGAGCGGCAGCCAACTGGGTGTCATGAAAACAGCCGAGGCCATATCTTTGGCGCAAGAGCGCGGATATGACCTCGTTGAAGTTTCGCCACAAGCACAACCGCCTGTTGCAAAATTCATCAACTACGACAAATTCAGGTACCAGCAAAAAAAGCTGGAACAGCACCAGAAAAAGAAGCTGAAAAAAGTCGAGCTGAAAAACGTTAAAATTTCATTACGGATTTCCGAGCACGACATGGGCATCAAAGCCAAAAAAGCAGTGCAGTTCCTTTCCGAAGGCCACAAGGTGAAGGCAGATTGCGTAATGCGCGGCCGTGAACAGGCGCACCCTGAAATGGCATTTACTGTTCTTAAAAAATTCTTAAGTTTGGTGCCTGGGCATGTTGAGGAAGTACCGATGAAAAAACAAGGTCCGGTTGTCTCAACAGTGATACGGGGTTCGGGAAACGGTTCGGCGGCAGCGGCGTAATACACATGGTAGGCCGGTACACAGGGTAGCTTAATAAATTCTTAATTAAATTTTAATAAACATGCCAAAGATAAAGACGCATAAGGGAACATCAAAAAGGTTCAAAAAAACAGGATCCGGAAAACTTGTACACAGGAAAACCGGGCAGGATCATTTTAATTCGCGCGAATCTGGAAAAACCACGAAAAATAAGAGGCGCGATATGGTTTTGACAAAATCAAATCCCGGAATAAACCGGCTTATCCCCTATTAATCCGGCTTATCCTCCTATAAATCCGATTAACTTTTTATTAATCAACTTGTCCTCCATCCCCATTCTCATTAATTTAATTTTAATTTAATAATCTCATGACAAGAATCAAACGCGGAGTGGCCGCCCACAAACGAAGAAAAAACCTGCTTAAAAGAGCAAAAGGTTTTGAAAACCGCAGGAGCACGAATTTCCCGCTGGCTCGCGAGGCGCTGCTTCACGCGGATAAATATGCGTACCGCGACCGCCGCAATAAAAAGCGCGACATGCGCGCGCTTTGGCTTACGCGCATGAACGCCGCCCTGCGAGACAATGGCACAACTTACAGCAAGTTCGCGGGTGCATTAAAAAAAGCGAAGGTACAAATAAATCGCAAGATGCTCGCCGAGCTTTCGAACCAAGCCCCAAAGGCCTTTGAAAAATTTGTTAAAGAAATCTCGAAATAGTTTTTGGATCTTAAAATGCGCAGGCAAAGGCGCATGAGGAAATGGGAGAAAAAATAAAACCGCGGAAATTAATCCGCGGTTTTTGTCTTTCAAGCGCTTTTTACTTTTAAACGCTCTTTGTCTTTCAAGCGCTCTTATTTATAGAACGCTTTTTTCTTTCAAGCGAAGCGCGCTTATTTCTTGGCAGGTGCTGTTGTGCCAGAAACAGGAGCCGCGCCGCCGGTTTGCTGAGTTTGATCAACAGAACCCTGCGCGCCCGCGCCTGAATCGGAAGCAGGAGCCGAGCTTTGCTGCGGATTTTTTTGGTTTTGATAATAAGCATCAATCGCCTGGGCAACTTTGCCGTCAGCTTTCAAATCCTCATAAAAAAGAATTTGATCGCGATTGATATGCATCAAATCAGCCGGACCGTGCAATTCGTTTCCCAATTTCACGAGCGAAAGCTGGGGCTGCTGCTGCGAACCTGAAGACGCGGATGCGGCTGAAGATGTATTGGCTGCTTGCGCCTGTTGTTGCGCGGCAGATGCCTGGCCATTTGCGCCGGCTTGTCCTGTTTGCAAGGGCTGATTAACTTGCAAATAGAAAATGTCGGTGAGCACCGCGTATTGATTGCCCGCGCGCGAAAGGTGTCCGAAATAAACCTGGCCGTTGGTCAAAAACACCGCCTGATAACCGGAAAGTTTTGGCCCGTTTTGGGTTGTAAATTTGCCGCGGAAAAGATATGCCAAAACGCCGGCAACAATCAGGACCACTACCACGAGAAGAATCCAAGGAAGTTTGGAGGATTTTCCGGATCCTGCAGGAACTGAAGATGAATATTGAGGTTGAACCGGCTGCTGCTGTTGCGGCTGTGAAGGCGCGTGCTGTTGAGCCGGATTATATGTTGGTTGCATATGAGATTAAATTTAAATTAATTATTCGTTGCGAAATTAATCTTTTGTTAAAGATTAAAAAAGTTAATCAAGCCGATTACACACCTTATCAACACCGCCAAATTTGAATTAATGAAAGTTTAACCTCGGATGCGGGCAAATGGTTTGCCGAGGCAAACGCATAATTGCCTGATATTTTTTCTGCCAAAGCATCACTTGAATAGAAGTTTTCCTCATGTGCATATCTGAAGTTAAATCCGCCTGCAAAAGCGCTCTGCTGGCTTGATGGGCTTTGCCCGAATGCATAGGCATCCATCTGCTCCTGATCTGCCTGGGAATCAAAAATAAAAATTTCCCTGTTGTCCTGCAAATTAATCACAAAAATATCTTGCTGGCGCGATGATTGGATTTGTTCGTCCGCTGAATTTAACGCTGTATTTGAAGCTGGATTTGGAGATGAATTTGAAATGGCAATTGCACTCGCAGGCATCAATGCGGATGGCTTATAATTCGAGCCCGCATACGAAAAGCCAAAATACGAGGAGTCCTGCAAATGTGAATCGCTGTAAGTATTGTGACCTTGAATTTCATCAAGCGCAAAACTATCCGGCGCAATTTGTAAACTTGAGGGCTGGACCACTTTTAATTCCACGGCTCTTTGGCCGGTATTTTGGTTTATTGCCAGGGCCATGCCTTGGCTTATTCCAAAAAACGCGTTTTGATTCATTGTCAAAGCCGGAAAATTTGAGCCATTTGACCTGTAAAAATTTAGGCCGTTTTGTTCCAAAGAAATTTTGGAAGCAGAAAAATTCGGCGCGGGAAAACGCGCGGCCGCGGAAAACATTTTCGAAAAATTCGCTTGCGCGCCAAAATTCAAAAGCCCTTGCAAGGCATAAAACGCCGCGGCAAAAATCATTACTTTTGAAATTTTTATTTTAAACTGCATTTGTATTTATTTCGCGATTTGTATTTATTCCGTGCTTTATTTCGCGCTCTATATATTTCCGCTATATTTATTTCGCATTCTTCATTTTTTATTTCCTAAATTCCATGGATATTGAGACGGTAATTTATACTCGAATTATACCGGAAAATTACGCTTTTTGCCACTAAGTTATACACATGAAATTCGAAAAAATTTAATTTGCATTTAAGATTATGTGCCTGAAGTTGTGGTGGAAGTTGAGGTTGTGCCTGTGGATGTGCCGCTCGTGGATGTACCGGATGAAGTTGAGGTTGTACCGGTTGATGTTGAGGTTGTACCGGTTGATGTGGAGGTTGTACCGGTTGATGTTGACGTTGGCGAGCTGGAAGTCGTGCCGGATGAAGTTGACGTTGAACCTGTGGAAGTTGAAGTCGTACCGGATGAAGTGGTCGCGGTATCGGTTGATGAGCTGCTGGTTGTGGGTGAGGATGTAGTTGTTAGGGTGCTTTGGCCGGAAGTGGAATCGGTTGTTGTGAGAGTTGAGGATGTGCCGGTTGATGTTGTACCGCTTGAGGTTGAAGATGTGCCGGAAGAAGTTGATGTGGTACCTGTGGAAGTCGTACCTGTGGATGTTGATGTTGTGCCTGAACTCGTGCCGGATGTAGATGTGGTTCCGCTGCTGGTTGTTGTGGCGCTGCCGCTGGTCGTCGTGCCGCTGGTTCCTCCACCGCTAGTTCCACCGCTGGTTCCGCCTCCACCGCCGCCAGACCCGCCGCCATCATTCAAAGTTATAAATATCCTTGCCTTGCCCAAGCCGCTGCTAATATTATCCAAAGCAATGCCAACCACCGGCGCTCCGACATCGGCCGTTCCGATTGGCCGCAAATATCCTGGATAATTTGCATCCAATGTCATCCTATCACCTACTGCAACCGGCGCGCTTGTGGCATCCACATTCACAACCGAGAATGTTCCGCCTGTGATAACGTTCAGATAATCGCCACTTGGCACTTGGGTTGGATCGCTGGACGTGCTTGCCGGCGCGCCCGGGATATCAAATGCGGAGAGATCGCGGTCAACAATTCCAACAACAACCGGGCTTGTGCCGCTTGGGTTTGCTGCCGCAACCGCGAGCTGCACGGAAAGTATCGGATTTGAACCCACAACAGGCGTTGCTTGCGCGCCAGCTGCTGCGAGCTGCACAACATCGCCTTGCACAAGCGCGGTGCCATCCACATTTCGCGCCAAAACCGAAGTTGCGCCCAAAACCGCGCCGAGCGAGGCGATATCTTTTTTCACCACGAGCGTGCCGCCGACAAAAGCATTTCCGCTTGCGGTGATTGTGAATGCCGCGCTGCCATTGCCGTTCACGGCGAAAATTTGCGCCGAAGAATCCGCAACCTGAGCATTAATTGTTGTTGCGCCGCTGGATGCAACCATAAAGCGCAAAGCATTTCCGGATTGCAACTGCAAAATGTCGGCAACAGTATTGGTGCAAGTTGTGCCTGAGGATGTTGAAGTGCCGCTGCCAGTGGTCCCGGATGAGGATGTTGAAGTGCCGCTGCCGGTGGTCCCGGATGAGGATGTGGTTGTTGTGCCGCTGGTTGTAGTTGAGGTGCCACTGCTGGTTGAAATGCCGCCAGATGTTGAAGTGCCTGAAGTCGCAGTTGAAGTTGTACCTGCCGTGCATGTCTGCGCTGCCTGCCGGATAATATATGTCATGGAATTTGACGGCGCGGCAAGAGTGCTGCCTGATGCGGAAGCGCCCGAGGTTGTTGTTCCTTGCGCAACCTGCTGCGCCAAAGTTGGATCATCTCCCATTACAAAAGTATTATTCACGTTTTCATAACCCAAATTCACGAAAACCACAACCTTGCCTGTGTGCACGGTAATTCCGTTAATAATTGATGTTAATTCATCCTTAACATCAAAATCCGAAATCGCCTGGCCAATAACTTCGCCGCCATGAACGGCTTTCATGGCATATCCCGGCATTGTCGGCGAAGAAGTGAGCCAATCGCCTTCCTTAACAACGCCGTTTTCATCTGTCACCAAAACAGGCACGCGGCCTTTCAAAGCAACTTTTTCCCAAATGCCGTGATTCTCGTCGCCCAAAGTAACGCCAGGATCAGTGGACACAACGCCAAGCAAAGCCGGATCATAATCCGTAAAAGATTTCTGCACGAATTTTTCATTATTCGGATCAACTGAAACCAGCATTCCCGAAGAAATTGTCGCATCATTTGATTGATATTCCTCAGCCACGTCAAAGCCGCCGGAAACCGTGGAAGCCACAAAGTGCCCGTTAATTGCATACAAATTATTCGCAAAGCCGGATGTTGATGTGCCAATATCGCCGGCAGGCACATAAAGCGTAAAAGCATTGCCAGCCGCCTGCCCGGAGATGGAATCTGTTAAGGCCATAATAACCCAGTCGTTTGAAGACCCGTCAACACACGTAGCTACGCTAGTAATTCTCGCGTGCTTGCTTTGAGTGGAATTATAAAAAATCATAGTACTACCGGCAGAGCCGGCATATTCAATCACCGCCTGGGTTGAACTGTTTGCCTGGCCAGTGCACGTGCCTGTTGAAGGCGCGTTTGCCAAGGTGCCGGAGGTTTGGGTTGCTGCGGTTTGGGAAATGGTGCCATTAACATCGAGTTTGGTGTTGGGCGAAGCTGTACCTATACCAACGCTGCCGCCAAAATAATTTTGCGCGGTCGTGCTCTGATAAACCCCATAACTCGCGCTCACAGATGATGGCAGCGAACCTAACCACAACTGTACATTATTAGTACCGCCGCTTGCATAACCATTCAAACCTACATTTACACTTCCCGTACTATTGGCAACCCCAGAAACCCCAATCGCTATACCACTGGCATTAGTATTTTCAGCTTGGCCTTGAATTGCATAAGTATTTCCTGCCTGATTATATGTATTAAGATCATATATGCCATAAGCGGTTGTTGATGTCTCTATATCTAATGGATATGAAGGGTTTGTCGTCCCAATACCAACATCGCCATCCAACTTCCAAGTTAAAACCGAAGTAGCTGTTGATGAAGGTGTCGCTGCTGTTCCGAGTGACCAAACATCATTTCCATTATTAGTAATCACACCCCATGAGCCGGCAGAATTAAAAGCAATTTGATTTGCGCCCATCGTATCAACAGCGAATTGGCCGCTGCCAACTTCTAACTCATTAGTTGGTGTTGCTGTGCCGATACCCACATCCCCGGCATTTGTAATGTGCAATAAAGTGGCATCACCGGTTAAGTAATCTGTGGTCGTCCGGCTTAAATCGAAATAATCATCATTTCCACCCATGCGAATCCACCAAGCCGGCATTGAGGAATCAAATTTAGCACCACGGTTTCCATCATTATAAAAGTTATTGCCAATAAACGTGTCGCCTTGATAGGCAGCCGCGATATCCGTGTCTGAAGTATAACCCCCATTGCCTGCACGCAACCTTAAATGAGTGAAATTTTTTCCCGTGCTAATGCGACCGATTATAGCATCAAAAGTCGTATACGAATCCGCGGATTTTTGGACATCCAAAGTCGCAGCGGGCGAAGTTGTGCCAATCCCCACATCACCACCAGTTGGGTTAAGTAAGATGTTTCCATAGCTTCCTGTGGTTGTACCTGTTCCGCCTGCACCACCTTGCAAAGTGATATTTGCTCCGTTTGTTCCTGCCACACCTGTGGAATTGCCGCCTGCTCCTGAAGTTATATTAACCGCTGCGCCTGCGCCTCCTGCTGTTGTTGCTGCGCTGGAGTTTCCTCCGGCGCCTCCTGTGATTGCCAATACTTGTGTGGCAGCGGTGCCTGTTGTTCCGCTTGTGCCGGATGCTCCTGTTACAGTCAATACGCTGCTTGGAGAAGTTGTGCCGATTCCGACGTTGCCGGCATAAGTGCCCGTACCCAATACCATTCCCGTTGTCCAACTTCTGGTAGCGTTGCCAATCGTACTGTTGGAATATTGGAACTGCATGCCATCATTTGCGCTGGCTTGCAAAATTATGCGGCCAGCGGCATCGCCGCTATTCCCGTTGTTGGTGCCATCAGCCGCAGTGCCACCCGCAATAAATGCGCCAACCAAAGAATTTGGCTGGATTAATATTGATTGCGAATTACCGCCGCCGTGCACGGAAATACCATCGGCATTAGAAGACCCTACTGCTATATCTAAATGCGCCAATGGTGTGGTTGTGCCAATCCCAACATTGCCACCTTCATCCTGCAGATCGAGCGGATTAGTCCCCACCGCTCCAAAAACAGCATACGCACTGCCGGATGTCGCATTATATATCCAACTAGCCCTTGCCCTGCTCGTATTACTCTGGCCAATTGTTAGCGTCGAATTACCAGATGTATTGCCGATAGCAATAGTGTTCGAAGGGTTGACCGTAGCTCCAATATCATTACCAACAGACAATATGTTACTCGGAGTAGTAATCCCAATCCCAACATCACCACCATTCGGATTTAACAATATATTTCCATAATTCCCGGTAGTTGTACCTGTTCCGCCTGCACCACCTTGCAAAGTGATATTTGCTCCGTTTGTTCCTGCCACACCTGTGGAATTGCCGCCTGCTCCTGAAGTTATATTAACCGCTGCGCCTGCGCCTCCTGCTGTTGTTGCTGCGCTGGAGTTTCCTCCGGCGCCTCCTGTGATTGCCAATACTTGTGTGGCAGCGGTGCCTGTTGTTCCGCTTGTGCCGGATGCTCCTGTTACAGTCAATACGCTGCTTGGGGAGGTTGTGCCGATGCCGACGTCACCTCCATCAGGTTGTAATAACACATAATCATTAGTATTATTGGTTTGTAATGCAAAGCTCGCTATATTGCCCGTTCCATATCCTCTTGTCTGGATGTTCCAATATCCACCGGTCTGTAGGACATTTTCCTGACTAATTATATTTTGTGTGCCACCTGCGCTTGGAGCATTAATTGGAAACGACATATTTGAATCAAAGAGTGATGTGCCATTCACTTCCAACTTTCCACCCGGACTCGTTGTGCCGATGCCGACGTTGCCGGAAGGATTTATATAAAGCCGAGATGTTCCGGCTGAAACAGGGTCACCGCCCAACGCGTTGCTGGTCATAATATTAAAATCTCCAAACACTAGGTCGTTTGTTTCTATTGCGTAATTTCGAGCGGTCGCATAAGAATTTGTCGTGTCTAAACGTAACTCTGTCGCATTACCCGATGAGATTCTTTCCCCTGTATTATCGCCACTGGTATTAACATCCAATCCAAAGGTTGGGCTCGTTGTGCCAATCCCCACATCACCACCAGTTGGGTTAAGTAAGATGTTTCCATAGCTTCCTGTGGTTGTACCTGTTCCGCCTGCACCACCTTGCAAAGTGATATTTGCTCCGTTTGTTCCTGCCACACCTGTGGAATTACCGCCTGCTCCTGAAGTTATATTAACCGCTGCGCCTGCGCCTCCTGCTGTTGTTGCTGCGCTGGAGTTTCCTCCGGCACCTCCTGTGATTGCCAATACTTGTGTGGCAGCGGTGCCTGTTGTTCCGCTTGTGCCGGATGCTCCTGTTACAGTCAATACGCTGCTTGGAGAAGTTGTGCCGATTCCGACGTTGCCGCTACCTAAAATTGTCATAGCAACAGAATTATTTGCCGCTAAATGCAGGGACTCATTCGCGCCAGTTCCTATGACTCCGGAATATGCGGAAGCGTTAGTGAATAATGAACCACCCGCACTATTCTCTACACCTAAATAAATATTCCCCGTACCATTATCTATTTTTTGATAAACATTATTAGTCCCAGTTGATGCTGCCAATTCCGAAGCTAGGCCATTATATATTGTTTTCTGCTGACCAACAATTGTTACATAACTATCATTTCGCACTTTTAATATTGATGTGTTGCCTGAATTTTGCACATCAAGAGCGTTAGCAGTGTTGTCAGAAGTTGAACCAACAACTACAAGGCGACTGCCAGGTCCTACTGTTCCAATGCCGACATTGCCATTCATAAAGCTCGCCGCATAGTTATTAGTTGCACCGGTAGGGGCATTTACCTGAAGGCCATAGCCATTAGTGGTATTGGCAAGTGCTGCTGAGGCAATGTTTAGGGCAGTTGAGTTTGTCAGGGTTTCGTTGGTACCGCCTGTAACAGGGCCAAGGATATTCAGGCCATAGGCATTTGTTGTGGTAACGACAGTGTTTGTTGCTGCAAGGGTTTGTTGTGATATGGATGCTTGGGCATAGGATGCTGCTGTGCCCGATGCTGCTGTGGCATTATCCGTGAAGGTTGCGCCGAGCAATTGCAAGCCAGAACCGGTTGTGGCCGGTGTTCCTGCTGATGTTGCTGCGGGCTGGATGGCAAGGGTTGCGGTTGGAGAAGTTGTTCCGATGCCGACGTTGCCAGATGTATCAATAGTAAGACCAACCGAATTATTGCGGTTTGTCCATCCAGAGCCGAGGTGAAGCTTGGGTTCGGTAATGCCATTAGTAGTACCAATCAGATTTACCTGGCTACCATCCACCCCTCCTAATATATCCACGCCAGTACCAGTGGTTGAATAAAAGAATCCAGCTGTTTCATCGGCCGCATTATGTGACGCAACATCGAGAACCCTCCCCGGGCTGCTCGTCCCGATGCCGACTCTTCCGTTAGTAGTATCTACATTCAGCACAGATGTTCCGCCGGATGTTTCAAAGTTAAATGCTGATGCCGAGTCGGTTGCGGGTTTGAAGGTTGCGGATGATCCTGTGCCGTTAAAGGTGAATGTTGTGGCTCCTGCGGATGTGGTTGAGGAAGTCCAAGTATTTCCGGTGCTGTATCCTACTGTGAGCTGCGGAGAAGTTGTGGTTAAAACCGAGAGTGCACCTGTGGAAGTAATTGCGCCGGATGAAATTGAACCGCTGGTGATTGAACCTGTGCCTGCATTAATGGAATTGTTGTTTGTGAGAATGCCTGTGCCCCATGTGCCTGCGATTTGAATTGCAGTTGTGCCTGTGCCTGTGTTATTTATATAAATTCCATTTGCAGTTGTGCCTGTGCCTGTGTTTGTGAGTGAAAGCAAATTCTGCGTGCCGCTTGTGGTATTGTTCGTAAGCATTCCGGAAAACAAATCCGCATTTGCGCCGATGGAAGAGCCGTCCACAGTGTAATTTACATTGAACGGATAATTTGCGCTCAAATAGCGCTGGTCGTTAAGCGTGCCGTTTGAAGCGTTCCACTGCAAAAGCGCGTTGCCGCTGCCGGAGTTGCGCTGGAAAATAAGCGCCTCGTTGACATCGCCTGTTTGCGTGGAGCCGATTGTCCATGTTGTTGATGATGTTGCGCCGGTCACAACCGTGCCGCTTAAATTGTTTGCCGTCAAAGTATCAAAATAGCCGTTGCGGAAATAATACGAAGTAGATCCTATTGAATTCGTGTTTTGCGATGCTGATGTCGTGGGACGCAGCGCGCCGCTGGAATCAAAAACAACTTCATTTGCGCTTGTGCTTGTGTCCGGGTTCAATGACAGCAAATATTTGTTGCCGGTGCCGGTGCCGCCGTCAGGAGTTACGTTTATTGCCAATGCCGTGTATCCGCCGGCAGCGGTTGTTGCGTCCGTGAGGTTCATTATCTGTCCAGAGGTTGTTTGCCCGTTGCCGGCATTTGCCGTAAGCGTTTCGTTGAACATTGTGCCTGATGTAAGGTCGCTTGCCGTTATTGTAAAAACGCTTTGGGTTGTGGCATTGGAATTCATTGTAAACGTGCCGGCAGATGTCTGGCTGTTTGTAACCTCAAGATTCGGAATTGTAACAGTGCCTGTCCCAAAAGTTACAGGCCGGTTGTTCGTGGTGTTGATGCCAAGCGTTGAGGATGCGCCTGCTGTGTCTATTATCGGGTTTGTGGAAGCAAGGGAGACGTTTCCGTTCAAGGTTGTGCTGCCGTTTACTTTAAGCGCAGCCACGCCGGTTGCGCCTTGGGTGATTGTTATTGTCGGATTCGTTGCCGTGGAATCGGATGTAAAAGTGGTTTGGCCGAGATTGTCTATTTTCAGGCCGTCTGCGCCCTGGAACAAATCCGCAATATCGCCTGCGCCTGTTTGGGTTACGGAGAGCGCGGGGTTTGCGGAGCTGCCTTGCACTTGCACGCGCGCGTCAGTGGCAACATACGTATCGTTTGCGCCGATATGCGTATAATTTATTCCCTTGTTAAGCGCAAGGTTTGCTTCGGAAATTGTCGTGCCCGCAACAGCATCAATGGAATATTCTGTGCCAGTGCCGTCTGCTTCAAGGTTTAAGAAAATCGGGGTTGCGGTGTTTGCGGAAACATAAATGGCTGCGCCGGATGCCGCTGTTGTTGCATACCTGCCGCCTGTGAAAACAGGGCTGCCGGCTGAAATTGCCGCAGCATATCCGCCTGCGCTGACATTGTTATCCTGATATTTGGCAGCTGTGCTTGCCGCAATTCCCTGGCTGCTTGCCGAGGAGATTAAATTATTTAATATCGTGCCTGTGCCAGTGTAAGCAAGCGCTGTTCCGGATGTTGCGGAAATTGTGTTGTTGGAAAATGTTCCGGCAGATGCGGAGACAGCCGTGCCCGAAGAGCTTTCGGAAATTTCGTTATCGTCGAATGCCGGCGCGCCGCCGGTAATGCTTACTGCGTTGGAAGTTGTGGTGCCGGAGTCGGCAATAATGTTTTGCGAAAGGCGCGCGCTGCCGGCGCTTATGTCCAAAGCATCTGCGCCCGCGCCTGTGGAAGTGTTGGAAATTGTGAGGCCTGAAATTGTGGCTGCAGTTAAGTTTCCGGAAATTGCCATTGCCGGCGTTGTTGAAGAGCTTGTAATTGCCGTCTCGTTTTTATCAGCTCCGAGGATGGAAATAAAATCAGTGTCCAGCGTGAGGTTGTCGGCGTAAGTTCCCGGCTGGATTTTGATCAAAATTTGGTTTGTGGCAGAAGGGCTTAAAGTTTTCGCATACGCATACGCTTTTGCAACATCGCTGAACTCGGCGCCGGTTTTCGCAACAGTGATAACTTCGCTGTAAGGGCCGTTTGGCTGGCCGGCGGAAACCGCGCCATATCCTTGCGCAATTGTCTGGTTATTTGTCTGCACGTAAACGCCCGGCACAGCGGATTCTTCTATTTGCGCGCCCCAGACCTCAATGCTCCCTGTTGATGCGCCGCCAGGCAAAATAAATGCAGCAAGGTTTCCAACTGCCGAAGATTTGAAAGTTGAAGTTACGGCAAACCTCTGCCAAGTTGTTGTCGCGGTTGCGGAAAGCACGCCGCTCGCCGCGTTGCTCGCGTTTGACGGGGCCGGCTCGCCTGAAGTTGCCGTAATGTTTGCGGCAGAGCCGCTCGCGCCTTCAAGCATGCCGATTTGGAAATGCTGGCTTCCGGAAACCGATCGCGCCCACACGGAAAAAGTTGCTGTTTGGCTTGCAGCCGCTTCCGTGGTTTGCTGGTACAAGCCGGCGCCTGCGGTTGTGTTCGTAATTTCATAAGACGCTGCCTGGCCGTCCGGCGCAGTGCCTGTTTGCGTTGGCGCCGAAACGCCGGCCTGCGCTGTCCACGCCGAGTTCGCAAAATTTTCCGAATACTGCAAAAGATTTTCATACGAGCCAATGCCGCCGTAAGGATTGTTGATCATGCCGAGCTGTTCCGTATCGCCGTGATTATCCTCGCGCACTAAAACGCTGCCGCCGGTGTTTTGCAATTGGAGCATGTCGCCTGTCTGCGCGGAGGTCTGCGCGAGAATCGTGCTGCCCTGGACTTCAAGCCCAGCCGCAGCGCCGTCCTGCGTAACTTCAATGGTCGGGTTGGCGTTATCCGTTGCCGCGCTTGTGAAAACCGCCGCGCTTCCGGTTGAGCCGCTCACGACATTGTTCACCGTGAGTGCCGGCGTTGAATTGGAATTATTTTCCGTGATTGTCTGCGCACCGTTGTTTGCCACGTTCAAAACCTGGCCGGTGGAATTTGCAAGATCAAAAATATCGCCTGTGCCGTTTTGAGTTACGGAAATTGCCGGTTGCGCAGTGTCCGCGACCACGCTCAAATACGATTGGCTGTTAAAAGTCACCAGGCCCTGGAAAGTTGTTGCGCCGCTGACAGTCACATTGTTCAGGTTTGTATTGTTGCTGATGTTTAAATCCTGCGCCGAAAGTTCCGTGGAACCGAATGCCGAAGGCGCTGTCACAGAAGGAAGCGGCGGATTAAAAACAGGCGAATAAATAATGCCGGAGCCGGGAGCATATGATCCCGGCGAAGAAGTGCCATTATTTCCTTGCGGACCTTGGGGCCCCGGAGGACCTTGGGGTCCGGGCTGCCCTTGCGGACCAGGCGTGCCCTGGATATAAAATTTTTCAATGATTGTGCGCGAGCCGTATGCAAGGTTGGAACCAATGCCCGCGCCGTTGCCTGAACCTGCGCCGTTGCCTGCGCCGTTGCCTGTGCTAGTGCCCGCACCGCTGCCCGCACCGCTGCCCGCACCGCTGGAATTTTTTTCATTCGCGTTTCCGGAATTTTGGCCAGAGCCGTTTGTGCCATTTGCACCCGAGCCGTTTGCGCCCTGATTATTTTGCGCCATCTGATTCTGGCTCAAATTATTTGCAGCAATTTGTTTGTAGACCACGCTTATTTGCCGATCCACAAAAGCATGGAAATAAACAATAGTGCCGGTTGTTGTCAGCGCCAAAGCAGCCGCAGCTGTTACCCAAATCTTTTTTGGCAAAACAATTTTTGACGCGAAAGATCCAAACAGCTTCGCCAAATTAAGTTGCGGCTTGTTCAATGCCGCATCAATGCCCGCAAAAGCAGCCGGCGCTGCTGCCGCTGCAAATGCGCTTTGATTTTTCTTTTCATTTTGCGCTGCTTGTGCAGATGTTGCTGTTGCCGCTAATGATATTGCTGCCGGTGCCCCTGATGTTGCCGATGTTGATGTTGATGCTGCCGCAACTCCTGCTGCAGATGTTGATGCTGCAGATGTTGCTGTTGATACTGCTGCTCCTGCCAATGTTGCAGACGGCGCGATAGGCAAGGTTGGGGCAAAGTTTGCGCCTTTCTCAGTACCGTGCGTTTCCGCGGTGCCAGCGTCCGCACCCAAGCTCACACCCAAACCCATACCAGATCCCAAACCAGTGCCCGCACCCGAGCTCATACCCGAGCCGTTTGCATCGCTTGCAACATTCATCGAATGGCCGTTCTGTTTCAAAACATTTTCAACATGCTCTGAAAGCGATGCCTTCGCCTGTTCAAGATTTTTTTGAATCTCGTTTTTTAAATCTTCGTGCTTCTGGTTGTCATCAAGCCGGAGGATTGTTTCTTTCACAGCAGATAAATTATTTCCGCTGCTCGCATCGCCAGTTTTGTTTGCTTCAGATGCTGCTGCCGAGGTTGCCGTCAATGCCGCTGCCGATGCTGCTGCTACCGTTGCCGATGCTGCTGCAGCAGCCGCCTCAGCAAGCGACTCATGCGCAGCTTGTTTGGCAACTTCTCTAATCACATTCCCGCGCAGCTTGTCCAGCTGTGCAATTATCGACAATTGTTCCGCCGAATGTTGCTGTACGTGGATTGGAATTTTGTTTCCCGATTCATCTTCAACAGTGCCGGCGTTTTTTTCTTCCGCATCAGTGCCCGGCATTTTCATGAAATTTTCTACCGCTTCCTTGGTGGTCACCCAGTTGCGCCCGATTTTGCTGGCAGCCAATTTTCCGGTGCGCGCCAAAAAACCCAGGTAATCCTGATGGTACCCTGAAATCCTGCTCGCTTCTGCCAGAGAGATCGGATCGCTGTTTAAATTTTTATTTTCATCTGCCATTGCTGCACCGGTTTTATATCGCTTATCCGAGATTTTGCTTCTTTTGCCTTAATAATATTGCTAATCTTGAACGCGCGTCTTGTGAATTAAATTATTTTTTTGCAAAATTTAGCTTTTTTCCCGATTGAAAATTTTCGCGCTTAATTTGCTTTACACTCGCCGCCAATTCTTGCTCCTGATTTTCAGTTTCACTCTCAAAATTCTGTTAATTTTATTTTTTGACACGAAAAAATTTTCTTTTAGCGGAAAAATTTTCTAATTTTTTATTTCATAAATTGTATTTTTGTTTCGGAATTTTTTGGCATATCGGCTATCCGATATCTATTTAAATTATATCGGTTTTCATCCGAGACGGTCAATAATTTTCCGCCAAAAACAGCCAATATATTGTGCATAAACTTAGAAACATTTTTGAAACTATTTTTTTACTCATTTTTTGCCATAAAGATCGGTAAAATTAACGCATTAAAATGCAAAATTTACGCATCCCGCGTTTTGTAAGCGCACATTTAGTTTCACACGCGCTTTATTTCGGAAATTCAAGTGCTTGCGAATCAAAAATTTGAATTTCAATCACGCAATTAAAAAAATATTAAAAATAACTTTCGTAATAATAAATATCAAAATACCTTTTAGCCGCAGGAGATCTCGCATTGGCCAAAACTCCACGGTAGTTCACAACCCTATTACGGAAGCAGGGCGGACGATTTTGTAGAGTATTAAACCCGGTATTACGAAAATAATTCGAAAGCATGCGATTGTGAATAACTTGTGTGTAAAAACCTAAATATACTTGACGACCGTAAGGCAATTGTAATATTATAATCATGTAAATTAAGCCAAAACAAAATATGTCACAAATTTTAGGCGAAAATTCAATAAAGCTCCTTGAGAATGTGAAACATGAGGGGAAAATCAGCCCCTACTCCTTTATAAAGCGGTATTATAAGAGCGAATCATATCGAAAGATTTACACCCAGATCTATCAGCTCGAAAAAAGAAGCTATTTGGAACGATATATCCATAAAGATATGGAATTCTTGCGGCTTTCAGCCAAAGGCCTTTCAACAATTTCCACTTTCAGAAAAGAAAAAGACGGCAAATGGAAGATGATTATTTTCGACATACCTGAGGAAAAACGGAAAATCCGCGATTACCTGCGCTCCAAACTAAAACAACTTGGCTTTAAAAGGTGGCAAAACAGCATTTGGGTAACACCCTACAAGCTTCCGGACGAAGTTGTCAAAGAACTGAAGATACTTAGCGAGAAATATTTTGTGCGCCTTATCACAGTGGACGCCATTAATAATGAGCGGGATTTGAAAGCAATGTTTTAGGGCAACCTTCGGTTTCCTGAAAAATTTGACATTCAAAAACGTCCGCGCTAAGATTGAGACAGAAATTTGAAAACTAGTTGGGAAGCCGGTGCGATTCCGGCGCTGTGCCGCAACTGTAAATCCCGAGAAATCGGGACAAGCCAGATACCAAACTTCGAAATTTTCCCGAGCAGGAAAATGGCGCCACAAACACCATCCCTGCTGATGGCGTTTTTATTTTCGCGGACAAGTCCGTCGGTGTGGATGCGCACGCAATGCTCTGATAATAATTCAATACAACATAGGCAAATTCCACACTACATCTCCCACACTACACCCCGCTACACCCCCACTAAACTCCCCGCTACATATTTCAATATCTCACCCACTATATCTCCACACATTATCGCCCACAATATCTTTCCCACATTATCCCGCACAATATCTCCATTTTCCAACCACATCTTCCACTATATCCCCCACTATATATATGAGCGAAATAATTTCAACAATACCCGAAGAAACGCAATCAGATTTTCTATCAACGCGAAATGAAGATATTTTTTCGCGCGAATCCTTTGCCGCTGAGAGCGAAGACGCGGAAAATGCCGCGAATCCGGAGAACGTCGAGAACGTTGCGGAGAGTTTGGAAAATGTCGTGCAAAATCCGGAGAACGTCGAGGACATTATGGAGAATCCGGAAAACATCGAGGATGCTGAAAACGAATTTGAAGAAACATTGGAAGAAGAAAAACCAAAAATTTCCGAACAAACTTTTTCCGTTTTAATACCCGAGGGTTTTTCTTTTGTCGCTTCGACAATGGGATTTTTTTCCAACGGCGAATTTTGCGCCTCAGGGCCGACCGAGGAAATGGCAAAGCCGTGGTCCGAATTCATGACGCGCGCTGAAGACAAAGCGGCCTACGGGCAGGCCATGGCCGAAGTTTACAAACACGGCTGGGGCATTCAGGAATTTTCTTCCAACGAACGCGGTGAAAAATCCATAATTATCTATCATTTCGAATCAAGAACAGCTGTAACTTGCATTAAAAAAATCAGCGAGGCAGCGGCTGAGAATTTTGACGGAGACGAACAGGTCTGGGACGCGGACATGCGCAGCCAACAAACCAAAAATGAAATCTCTTTTGAAGGCGAGGCGGCGGAGCAATACAGGCAGATAGTTTTGGAAACAGGAATTTCCCTGGAAGGCGTTGCACTTGAGAGCGTTTCTGAAAATATTTCTGAGAACGTGCAGCAGATAGAAGTCCAAAAAGTGGAAATCTTAAAAGCGGAGGGTCAAAAAATAGAGGATCTCCCAAGGGCGGTGGCCCATGAATCCCCTTCGGCGGCGATCCATGAATTCCATTCAGCAGCGGTTCATGAATCCCCTTCGGCGGCGATCCATGAATTCCATTCAGCAGCGGTTCATGAATCCCCTTCGGCGGCGATCCATGAATTCCATTCAGCAGCGGTTCATGAATCCCCTTCGGCGGCCGAGCTGACTCCAAAAAATACAGCCGCATCAAAATCCGAGCGCATTATAATTTTTAAATCCGCGCAATCCGGCACATTAAGCTCATCCGACGATTTGAATGCCAGCCAAAGCGGACAAACGCGGCAAGGTTCTGTAAAATCCGCAGCGGCGAACGCGGCGTAAATTGAAAAAGCCGCGAATGCGCACCAACCGCACTGTGCACTTCGCGACAATGATATGGCACACAAACCCGGCGCAACAAAATAGAATAAATATACTAATTGCGCACTGAACAAATTGCGCACCGAGCGAACATAAATTTTAATCCATGATTTACTACGATCTAAAACAAGAAGCAAAACGAAAGAGCATTGGCGATGCGATTACACGCGAGGCCGAGCTTAGGCGCATGGCGCGGACGCTCAAACGCCAGTACAACAATAATATAATTGTGCGCGGCGAAAGCGGCACGGGGAAAACCGCGCTCGTGGAGGCCTTCTTTTATCGCGCGGCAAACGGCGCTGTGGATGGCGGCACTGGGAATGGCGGCACCGGGAATGGCGGCACCGGGAATGGCGGCACCGGGAATGGCGGCACCGGGAATGGCACTGCCACAAACGCAATAAACAAAAGAATGAGCGGGACTGTGGATGGCAGCATAAACAACACTAAAAATAGCACTGCCATAAACACAACAGATAAAAGAGCGAACGGCATAGGAAACGATGCAGCTAACCGAAAATCAAATGGCACGGAAAACAATGCAAAAAATGCGATTTTCGGTTTTGAAAATTACTCTCTTGCGCGCCTTGATAGCGGCAACCTCAAAAAACTTTTCGCGCAAGTCGGCACGCAAGAAGGATTTAATTATCTTAGCGCGGCATTCAAAAAAATTCCCGAACGCTCAATTATTTTCATCGATGATTTTGAGAATGTTTGTCTGGAAGGGCGGCTCTATGAAACCGCGCAAGTGCTGGATCCGTTTTTTAAGAAAAACGAAGTCAGTTTGATTTTGGCGATGACTGAAAAAGGATATGCGCGCATTGCCGCAGAGACCCCGGGGTTCTTAAAAAACTTTGAGGAGATTCGCATCGCCCAGCACGACAGCCGAGAAAGCGAAGAAATTCTGCGCGCGTTGTCCCCTGCTTTTGAAAAACAGTACGGTGTGCGCGTGCGCACCGACGCGTTTAAAAGCATCGTTGAACTTGCGGCTAAAATGAATTCGGAAAAAAAATTTCCACTTCGCGCCATTCATTTTTTGGATGAATGCCTGGCATTCGCAAAAATTTCGGGATTAAAAGAGCTCAGCAAAAAAGAAATTCGCGAAATCTATTCCGAAAAAACCGGCGTGCCTTTAGGGCCGGCAGCGAATTTTGCAAATACTCCTTTGGGGACATCCTCAAATTCCACAAACGCGCCTTTGGGGGTAATTACGAAACGCGGCAACATGATATCCACAGAGGGGTATGACGGCAGGATATCAACAGCGGGACACGAAACAGTAATGAACAAGCAACGCGGAGCAGGGCTTAAAAAAGAGCGCGAGACACGGCAAGCGGCTGATCCAAATCCACAACTTAATCTTGAAGAAATACTTAATAAAAATATAATCGGGCAAAAACAAGCCGCAAAAATCGTGGCAGCAGTTGTGCGCAGGAGCATAATTGGGCTGCGGAACCCCGGAAGACCAAACGGTTCGTTCCTGTTTTTGGGGCCATCGGGTGTCGGGAAAACCGAACTCTCCAAAGTTCTTGCCAAAAGCGTCTTCGGATCTGAACGCGCTTTCGTGCGCATTGACATGAGCGAATTTTCCGAAGCGCACGCGCAGCAGCGCCTGATCGGCGCGCCGCCTGGATATATTGGCTTCGAATCCGGAGGACAGCTTACCAACGCTGTTTTAAACCAGCCATATTCGCTGATCTTGCTTGATGAAATTGAAAAAGCGCATCCAAAAATTTTCGATATTTTTTTACAAGTTTTGGAAGACGGGCGGCTTACCGACGGCCAAGGACAGACGGTAAATTTTTCGGATACGATTATCATCGCCACTTCCAATTTGGGGATTGCGGAACTCGTGGATGCTTTTGAGCGAGGAGAAAACGTTTCCGGCGCGGAATTTTTGAAAAAAACAATGATGCCGATTTTGACGCAAAATTTTAAACTTGAATTCCTGAACCGTTTTGATGCGATAATTGTCTTCAACCCGCTTGGAGAGGCGGAGCTTTTGGAAATTGCCAGAGCGGAGATTCGAAAAATTGAGGAGCGTGCCGGAGACGAACACGGCATTAAATTTAAAATCGACCCCGAAATTCTGCGCGAAAAAATCAGGGCGCTTGCGGATTATCGTTTTGGCGCGCGGCCCGTGAAGCGCTTTATTGAAGATGCCTGCGAAACTTTGTTGGAACTTTGGGTCCAACCCAATACCCCAACCCAAACCCCCAACCTAAACCCCTAATCCAAACCCCCAATCTAAGGATATTTATGCAATATATAAGGGAAACTCAATTAAAATATTATTAAAACACTTGCCTAAACACCACAATCGTGTCCTTAGATTGGGGAGTTAGGTTGGGGGTTTGGGTTGGACCCGTATGACGACCCGTATGACCAGACGCGAAAAACTTGAAAAAATTAAACCGTTTATTCCGCTTAAGACATATCATTTGATATTGGAAAAGCTCGAATTCGAAGAACAGCAGGCGGCAAAACAGGATCTGCAGAAAGAACGCCGGCGCAGAAAAACGGAGATGGAACAATCACAAGCTTTGCCCAAGGTCTTTTTCGAGCAGGAATTTTTAACTCCTAAAATTATCAGAATCGATTAAATTAATATGAACTCCCTCCAAAAAACCCAGCACATATATGAGGTGGAAATCGGCACCGCGAATTACCGCGGACAAAATCTCCTCGTGGGCATAAAAAAACACGACCGCTTCCGCCATGTTTATATGATAGGCAAAACCGGCACCGGAAAATCCACGCTTTACGAAAATATGGCTCTCCAGGACATTGCCGCTGGCCGCGGCGCCTGCTTTGTGGATCCGCACGGCGAAGCAATCGAACGCATTCTCGGGCAAATTCCAAGAAACCGCATTGACGATGTCATCCTTTTTGATCCTTCGCAGACCGAAGCGCCTTTTGGCCTGAACCTTTTGGAATGGAAGGATGAAAACGAAAAAGATTTCCTGGTTTCCGAAGCCATCCAAATTTTTTACAAATTGTTTGATCCCAACCAAACCGGAATAATCGGCCCGCAGTTCGAGCATTGGATGCGCAGCGCCGCCCTCACAGTGATGGCCGACCCCGAAGGCGGCACACTCCTGGAAATCCCGACGCTTTTTGTGGACCAAAATTTCCTGGCGCACAAGCGCAAATTCGTCACCGATCCGACTGTGCAAGAATTTTGGGGCAAGCAGATGGCGCAAACCGCGGACTTCCACAAATCCGAAATGCTCAATTATTTCACTTCCAAATTCGGGCGCTTCGCCAGCAACGGCGTAATCAAAAACATAATCGGCCAGAAAAAAAGCTCTTTTAACATGGGCGAAATCATCAACAACGAAAAAATTCTGCTGGTAAACCTCTCTAAGGGAAAAATCGGCGAATTAAACGCGCACATGCTCGGCCTCATCTTGATGACAAAACTGCAAGCAGCTGTGATGCAGCGCGCTTCCCTACCGGAACAAAACCGCCTGCCCTTTTATTTATATGTGGACGAGTTCCAAAATCTGCTCACCGACGCTTTCATAAGCATGCTTTCCGAATCGCGCAAATACGGTTTGGCAGTGCATCTCACGAACCAATACATTGCCCAGCTTCCGGAGAATATGCGCAGCGCCATAATGGGAAATGTGGGCACTCTGCTGACATTCCAAATTGGCGCGCAAGACGCGCGATTCCTCGCGCCGGAGATGAAGCCCATTGACCAAAATGATTTGCAAAATATTCCGGTGCATTATTTTTATGCGCGCTGCACCATTGACGGCACGCCGTATGATCCGTTTTTAGCCAAAGGTTTTGCGCCGAAAAAATTTGAAAATGAACCGGCGGCTGATTCTGGGGCGGAAAATTTTGAATTGGCAAACAATTCTGAACCGGTGGGAAAAATCTCCGGCACTGCAGCCGACATCACCGCTGCCGATACTGCAGCCAGTGCCGCTGCCAACATCAACGCCGACACCGCAGCCAACACCACTGCCAACATCGCTGAAATTATAAAAATTCTTTCCGAACTGAGGTATGGCAACCCGGTTTAAAAATTTTCCGTATTAAATTTTCCATTTCAAAACCGCCATATCTTTAATATGGCGGCTGAAAAAATTGATGCTCTTCCTTTCGTTTCTTGCTGGCGCCTGCTGATTCCATAAGAAATCAGCGACAAAAGCAAAATGTTTCGTGGCGTTCCCTCCGAAAAGAACTGCCGCGCGTCCGGAAACCCGGAAAACGTCAAAAGATCGTTGGAGAAAGTAAGCGCAAGCAAACTTTCTATGAACAAACCTCCTGATCCGTTAAGAGCGAGTCAATGCTTTCGCATTGGCAATTCCATTGTAAACCCCACTGCGCGAGGCGGACTATTGGTTCATCTCACAAATTCAATGCGCCATTGGGAAGTAAAAGGTGCGAGATTAAACAAAAGATGTGTGCTTTGCGCGCACCTTGGCTCTGTGATTAATTTTTCATTAAAACTGCTTTGACCTTGCCGGAACAGCGGTCTACAATGCAAACAGAGGGCAATTGCCTTTCATAAAAAACCGGCAATTGCCTTTGAAAACGATCAAAAAAATAAGAAAAGATTAAATAATTGGAAGATCGTGAAAACGAGAGATTAAAAAAATAGCAAAATTAAAAAATGGGAAAGATTAAGGAAAGATTAAATAAAAATGAGAATTTTAATTATAGAAGACGACACCGCGCTTTCCAAGGTTATAGCCATAGGCCTTCGCGGTGAAAGATTTGTGGTAGATAGCGCCGCTACTGCTGCGGATGGACTGAGGTCGGCTTTTTCCAATGCTTACGATACCATTATTTTGGATTTAATGCTGCCTGACAGGAATGGCGACTCGGTCCTAAAGCAACTGCGACAAACAAACGCGAACACTCCGGTGCTTGTACTCACCGCGCTTTCCGACCTGAACACAAAAATAAAACTTTTTAATCTGGGCGCGGATGATTTTTTAACCAAGCCCTTTGAATTCCAGGAATTGCTCGCACGGGTGCGCGCGGCAATCCGCAAACAGCGCGTTGTGACAGAGGCGATTTTGAAATACGCGGATCTGATTTTAGACACCGAAAAACACGTTGCCCTGCGCTCGGGGCAGCAGCTTGATTTGCGCGAGAAAGAAATAAAAATTCTGGAATATTTTTTGCGGCATCCGGAACAAGTGCTGACGCGCGAAATGATTTTGAATTATGTCTGGGGGCCGAGCACGGAACGGTACACGAATGTGGTTGATGTGCACATTCATTACCTGCGCGAAAAACTGGACAGGCCGTATAAAACCAAATTGGTTAAAACCGTGAGCACGGTCGGGTACAAAATCAGCAAACTTTAATTAAAACCGGGTGAATCTTAATTTCAAACCGAGTAAATTATAATTTCACGCGGCGTGAATCTTAATTTCAAACCGTATAAAACCGCACAAACTTTAATTGCGAATTCTTTTAAGGCGCATATAAAAAGTTGTCCCCTGCGGAGAGGTCTCATACCAAATGTGCGCTTTTTTGTGTGCACTGATAATTGTTTTTGCCATGAACAAACCGAGGCCAGTGCCTTGGGAATCCTTTCCGCGCGCGTATTTTTTAAAAATATCCTTGCCCGCGCTCGGATCTATCCCTGACCCAGTGTCCTGCACGCACGCGATTATGAAATTTTTATCCCTCTGAAAATAAATTTTAATTTTTCCGGCAGCCGTGTGGATAACCGCGTTCTCTATAATATTGAAGAAAACCTGTTCAAGATAATCTGCGTTGCCGAGAATGAGATTGTCGGGAAGCGTTTCATTTGCACGTTTGTCCAGGCCCGGATCCGAATCCAAGGCCGGCTCTTTTTCGCCGAATTCCAAAATCAGCCCCTTATTTTCAATCTGCGGCCGCAAAACAGGAATAATATTTTTAAAAACCCGCTCCAAATCCACTTCATTTTGAAAATCCGCAAACCTGCTCCCGCTCTCCACTTTGGCGAGCCCCAAAATGCCGTTAACAAGGGCGTTCAAATTTTTTGCGCGGCTATAAGCTATCTCCGCAAGCTCCAAATTCTGTTTCGCGGATTCCAAATCTTGCCTCTTTTTTCCCATGCTGTTGCGGATCAATTCCAACGAGCCGGTAATGGCAGCGGCAGGAGTGCGCAACTGGTGGGCGGCCTGCTGGAGAAAATTCATCCGTTCCTCCATAACCTGCTCGAATTTTTTGTTCTTGCTGGTGATTTCGCGCACCTGCGATTTGATCTTGTTCTCCATGTTTTGATACAACAGCGCGCGCGCAAAAGCGGTTTGAATGTGCGCCCAGACCGATTTCATATCTTCTTCGCTCGCGGCGGAAAAACCGTTTAAATTTTTGCTCGGGCCCAGCAGAAAAAATCCCAAAAGCTCGGCATTGTCGTAAAGCGGCAGCAGGCCCGAAGGTTTTTCTCCCGGATTCAAGCCGTCGAAAATTTTCGCGCTTTCGAAAAATACCGGATCCTTGGAATGCAGCGCAAATTCTTTGAGCCGCGCGGAGAAAAGCTCGCTGACGAAAAATAAATTTTTTACCTCTCCTTCCAAGCGCCCGCCTTTTTCAACGATGAATTTTTGGCGCAAGACATCATAATAGCAAATCCAGGAAAGGCGCAGATCTTCTTTTAAAAATTTTCTCGCCAATGCCAAAACCTCGGCAGGGCGCAGGCCCGCGATAAGCGCCTGGTTTAAATCATTCAAAGATTGGTTGAATTTGATGTAGTTCCCCAAAAATAATTTTTCATAAACTTTTGAGAACAAGAACATCGCCAAAGTAAAAATTAAAAGCGCGGCGGCAAAAACCAGGACAAATGGCGGCCTGCCGTAAAAAGCGACATGAGCGGCATCGGAAAGGCGCCGCACGCGATCCAGGCCCAAAGCCGAGCGCGATGCCGCATTTCTAAAGCCCGCGCGGGCGACCCAAACAAGAAAAAACAGGGACAAAAGCCCGCTTAAAACATTAACGACAACGGATTTCGCCAGCAAACGGATATCCATAAGGCGGTAGGAAACAATTCCCGCGGCGCAGGCAAGCATAAAAAACAGCGAGGCAATCGGCCCCAAATATTTAAGCGACGAATTACCCGCGGCCGGCAGGAGAATATCAAAAATCAAAGCCACGCCCAAAAAAATTATCAAGCCGAAAAAAACATAGGAAAGCCGCTGGCGGTTGTAGCCGTTGTTCGCTCGAAACTGCAAATATCCGTTGCGGATGACAGCGGCGATATAAGCCAAATAAGCCGATGCCATGAGCGGGAAAAGCGGCCCGTTGATCGGGCTGAACTGCTCCGCGGCAAAACTTACTCTTTTAATATAAAGGTTGAGCGGCAGCAGCAAAACCAAAACCGCGAGCGGCAAAAGCTGCAAAAAAATTTTCTTCGCGCTTTGCAGCGAAGAAGGAAAAACAGCGGAAAAAAAATAAAAGCCGCCCAGCACAATAAAGCCGCCCAGCAGAGTAAGCTTGTCCGGCCAATAAAAATTGTACCCGCGCGCAAGCAAATAAAGGCCGCCCGACCACATTGCCAAACCGTATCCGACAGCAGCAAAGGCAAGATTCTGTTTGGCGCTAATATTGCTTGCCAACACGAAGCTCGCAAAAATGAAATTGTAAAGCACTATATATAAGAGGATTGGTCCGATCATAATTTTATTTGATCCGGCAAGAATTTGATCTAAGAATTTTAAAATTAAAGAGGCGGCTGTGGGGCAATCACGGCGATTGTGGCAATCGCCTCTTTTTCACAAGCAGATCCGCTTGTTTCGCAGGAAAACCTTGCTTGCCTTACAGGCAGATCTCCTTGTTTTGCAGGCAAACCTGCTTGCCTTACAGGCAGATCTCCGCCCAAGGCGGTATTTTTTCTTTCAGAATATCATGCCATCCCGCCAAGTGCCAGGAATACAGGCGCGGCTTCGGAGTAGTACCAAAAAATTCCGCATCCCAAGGGTTTATCTCCCCGGAATTTATTTCGCTTGCAATGACAGCGAACTTGAGCCCGTATTTCTTTTGCAACATGCCTAAAAATTGCGGTTTGGAACAGCAGAGAGCGAATTTTTTTCTCCTGCCGATGGCATAAGAAACAGCGGTGTAAGCAAGCGCCGGCCCAAGGCCCGGGATTTCCGCAATAAATTTCCCAAAGACCGTAAACGAGTCCCGATTTTTCCCAAGGTCAAAATTGTAAATTTTTTCCAGGCGGAACTGATTTGCCCCTTCGGCAAACTCCACGGATATCGTGCCGACAATCCGGCCGTGCTGCTTCGCAACAAAACATAATTCTTCAGGCGCAATTTGCGGCGAAGTTCCGAAAAGCTGCCTGTATTTGTTGCCGACAAAATCCGCCACCTGCGAAAGTTCCGAAGGATTTGCCTCCAAAATTTTCGCACGCAGGCGCACAGATTCGGTTTGCATTGGCTGCCTCCTTTGTGTTTTTGTTTGCCGAATTATTTGGTTTGGCCACTCGATTTATTGCGGCCGTTGGCTGGCTGTTGTTGCGCCGGCTACCTTGTATTGGTTGGCCGTTGTTGTGACGGCAAATCCTATATATTTACCACTTTATTTACCACCATTTGCCTACGAATTTGCTCACTTTAAAATTCGCGCAATCAAAAGCCACATAAGCAGGCATGGGAACCAAGGGTTCTATTTCGGGTTTGCCATCAGCGCCAAGCAGTTCTATAACCACTCGGTTGGCGACAATGCCGGCGCTTAGCGCCGGTGTCACCCCAAAAATTGGCGCCCTGTGATTTTTGAAAACCCAGTCATAGATCAAATCCTGATTCATGTAAGCAGGCAGTTCCGGCGCCAGGCGGCTGACCAGGCGCGATATAACATTTTCGTCCAGCGGGGTTTCAGCTTCAACTTCCAAGAAATCTTCCATGGTCATGCTCGCGGGCGTGAACAGGAAAATTCTCGTGCCAAAGCCAACCACATTGCAATTCAGGACGCGCAAGCCCGCTGCGCGCGCGGCTTTGTGCAAGTGCACGCGCGCCGCGATTTCGAAAAATTCGATTTCGTCGCAAACAATATCCGCGCTTCTGACAAACTCCGCGGCGTTTTTTTCCGTAACGCCTTGTGTCAAGACAGTGACGGCACATTCATTTGCAGGCACGATTTCCCGAATTTCATCGCGTACGCTTAGGGCTTTGTTTGCGCCGATGGTTTTTCGTTTGGACGCAAACTGGCGGTTCAAATTTGAAATCTCAAATTGCTGGTTGTCCGCCAAAATAATTTTGCCAATGCCCGCGCGAACCAGGCGCTCGGCAATAAGCCCGCCCATTCCGCCGCAGCCGGCTATCGCCACAGCGGCATGCTTGAGCCGCCGCTGATCAGAATAAGAGATTATACCCAGGTTGCGGTTGATCCTCTGCCAATACCCAAATTCAGTATCCATTGTGAAAGATCCTCCTTTTTGGATTCTCATTTGCAGTGAGAAAAAGGTGTTTTCGACACTTTTTCCACCGCACCTTTATCGTATATAAAAAAGATTAACTTTTTATTAAACGGGTCCAACCCAAACCCCCAACCTAAACCCCTAATCCAAACCCCCAATCTAAAAAATCGCCGGGAAGCGATTTTGAGTTTGCAAAAAATTTCTGAGCCAACCGAATTTATAATTTCGAGACATCCAACCATTCAATATCAGCTGTTTTTACAAGGGATGCGGGTAAATTCGGGTCCGGCCCTTTTTTAATCTTAGCCGTTATTTCGGCCTTTTGAGGATCAGATTCATCCACCACAAACATCACACACCGGCTGGCATTAATCAACGGAAAAGTAAAAGTTATGCGCCAGGCGTTCAATTTTGGGACAAAATTATTCGCGACAAATATTAACTTTTTATTAAGCGCTTTCGTTGCCGGAAACAAAGAAGCCGTATGGCCATCCGGCCCAATTCCAAGCAAAATTAAATCAAAATTCACGGATCCCAAAATCTTTTTTATTTCATTTTCATATTCCACGGCAGCGGCTCGCGGCGGCAAATCAGTACGCACCGCGTGAATATTTTCAACCGGAATTTTTATTTTTGAAATCAGCGAATCATAAGCCATTCTAAAATTGCTTTCCGCGTTGTCGTGCGCAACCATGCGCTCATCGCTCCAAAAAAAATGCACCTTGGACCAATCTATTTCCCTTTCCGGGAGCTCCGCAAGTTTGGCATAAAATTTTCTCGGCGTCTTTCCACCCGACAAAGCCAAAAAAAATAAGCCGCGATTTTTAATTGCCTCTCTATATAATGTTAGGAATTTCTCCACGTTTTTGTATTTTGCCGGCGAAACTAATGCGTATAAAGTCTTCCGAAATTCCCGGTGGAAAGCAAACGTTTTGGGTTTGAGCTTTGCCGCAAAATAAGTTCGCCGTAATCAATAACCGCTTTCTTTGCTTCGACGGTATTGGCGAGGGCGGCGGTGTCCAAAAAGGCGGCATTGTGATTTGAGATTGTACTTTGATCAGCGCCAACTTCGAGCCCAATCCCCCGCGCAAAATCATCCAATAAATTTTTTAACAGAAGCGATGGCGCTGAAACCGCGTAAGCATTTACAATTGCGAATTCAAACTCCTCGGGCGGCGCCGAAATTTCGCGCAAAGCGAACATGAGTTTTGGCAAATCCTCGTTAAATTTCCAAACCTCGCCTTTTGCACCGCGCCCAAAAGCAGGCGGATCCAAAATGAAAGCATTGTATTTCGCACCGCGGCGCGCCTCGCGCTTAACAAATTTCAAAGCGTCTTCCAAGATCCAGCGGATGGAATCGCCGGGCAATCCGGAGGCCAGCATGTTTTCTTTTGCCCAAGAAATTGAAGGCCGCGAAGCATCCACGTGCGTCACCTCCCAGCCGATTTTTGCGCAAAGCGCGCTTGCGATCCCGGTGTACCCAAAAAGAGAAAGCACCTTGAAATTTTCGAATGAAGTTTTAGATGGATTTTCCGATGAATTTTTTGCGGAATTTTGTGCGGAATTTTTCAGCGGATTTTCCGAAGCATTTTTCGATGAATCTTCCAATGAATTTTCCAATGAATCTTCTGCAAAATTTTGGCGGGCCATCTGTTTCCTGCTCTCGATCCGTTTCGCTTGCTCAACTATAAAATTCCAATTCGCGGATTGCTCGGGGAAAATTCCCGTATGCTTAAAAGGAGCCAGGCGCGCATAAAAAGAAATTTCCAGCGGCGTGCCGGTGAGAAAATGCAGGAGCCACTGCTCGGGGATTTCTCTTTTGAGGATCCATTTGCCTTTAGTCGCATCCGAAGCCGCGCCGTTGGACGCTGAAACCTCCGGCGCGAAATTTGCCGCGTTTTTTGCGCGCGCAAAAAACGCATCCGCTTTTTCCCATTCGCTTTGCGGCAATTCTTTTTCCCAAATTGCAGCAGGATCGGGCCGCGCCAAAATAAAATCACCGAAGCGCTCCAGGCGATATCCTTCGGCATCCGCATCCTGCACTGAATCAAATTTTTTTGATGCGCTATTCGACACCGCGCCCGGTGCGGCTGAAACACTTTTCACTTCATCCAATCTTTTCGATTCCGATGCGCCTTTTAGCGCACCCTTCGATCCACCACCCGCAAAACCACCCGCAAAACTAAAAAGCCCGCTGTCCAAAAGTTCATATCCGGGAAGATTTCCAATTTCCTCTATCATATATATAGTGTAGCAGGAAAACCCGGGAAACGGACAGTCCTGAAAACACGGGAAAAAATGCGGCAAAAAAGCATAATTAAAACACGGCAAACGCAGATAAGCGCGGCTCAAACCAGCTAGAATTTAAAAACAATTTAAAAACGCCCCGCTATCGGGGCGTTTCCGCTGCACCTCGCCGAGCATTAGCAGGCGCAAACGTGGCAGGATTGGGCTAAAAGCCGACCAAAGAATTTAACCCAAAGAAGGCCGGATCCTCCGGATGCGCGGAAAAAATTAACATATGATTAATTCCGCCTCTTTTCCCGGCCTTACACCTCATATAACGTACAAAACTCGCGCGCGTTTCAGTTGATTTTGATAAAAATTCCCTAGGAATTCCTTGAAAATTGACGGATCATAAAGTAAAATTGAAATTGCCCTACAAAAATTAAATTATTATTAAATGCAACCATTCTCCCAAAAACTCCAGATTTAGATTGGGGATTTAGATTAGGGGTTTAGGTTGGGGGTTTGGGTTGGACCCATTTTTAGGTTTGGGGGGACCCATAAAAAAACCCGTAAAAACATATGCTGCCTCCGGGACACATTGCAGCTGGATATTTAACAGCTGATTTGCTTATAAAAATCGGCAAGCCGAATTTGCCGGCAAACGAACTCCGCGCCCTGCCGTGGATCGGCGCGGCTTTTGGCTTTGCGCCGGATTTGGATATGTTCGTAGCGTTTGCCCAGGCGCACGGCTTCACAATCCCCGGCACACAAATCAATCACAGGCGCTTCCCCACCCACAGGCCGTTTCTATGGTTTTGCGCAGGCATAATAATTTATGCGGCTGCCGCGGTTTTCGGCCGTAGCCAAACCCAAAATGCAAACGCCGCGACACTCGCAGAATTTTGGAAATACATCGGACTAATTGTCTGGATTGCACCCTGGAGCCATTTTGCCCTGGATTCAATTAAAGGAGGTGTGAAATGGCTTTGGCCTTTCCGCAAAAATTTTTACGCGCTTAAAGAGCCCGGGGTAAAAGAAGAAATCAGCGGTAAAAGATTTTTTGGCTACTGGAAAAATTTCCTACACCACTATGCGGAAAAGGCCATGCCCGTTCTCATATTGGAGATAATTTTGTTGGCAGTTTGGATTATTGTTTTAATCTAAAAAATTTCGAAATAAAAAGAGGGCCTGGTGTTCGAAATAAAAATCTGATACTGGCGAAATAAAAAAGAGGCCCTGGCAAAAATACTGCCGAGCCCCGCGCAAAATCTTCCTATATGCGGCGCACACTTATGCAAGATCTTCTATATGCAGCGAACACTTGCGCAAAATGCCCTACATGCGCACAAGCAATATCAAACCTAAAGCCGCAACAACCGCAAACAACTTGTAAGCGATGCGGCCTAAATTTACATGCCGCGCCGGGAACCAAATGCCGTTATACCATCCGGCAGCAAAAAAGCATGCCGTAAAACCGAACGCGAAGGCAAGATGCAGATCCAGGAGCAGCCCGCCTTGCACGCGCAAAAGTCCCGCGATCCGAATGCTCTCAACGATTCCAATCAACCCGGTAATGGAATACATCGCGCCTGCCGCATATTTTTTATGCTCGCGAATAGCGCATCCACGCCCGGACAATCCGCGCGCCGGAATTTTTTTGGCTGAAGCCACAAGCTTAATCATAAAATAAGCTGTCAGCGCCAGCAAAAATACAAACACAATCTGCACTTTTACCGCAGAAATCACGGCACCCGCGCGGACCGCATTCAAATACAGTTGAGCCATGGGTCCCGCGGACAAATGCAACCAGGGCATGAGCCCAGCAGACAAATGCAACCAAGCTGCGCGGCCGGCGTCAAAATGCGACATAAGTCCTCCTGAAAATAATCCCCAATACCAAGTATATCAAACCTACGCGGTTTGCACGAAATAAAATTCAGTGCTATAGTTTTCAGTATTGCAGTTACGAAAAAAGAAAAGACAGGAGGATGGAATGAAAAAGGCATGCGTTCTGGCTATGTTCGTATCTGCTCTGGGATTTTTTCTGGCGAGAGGCGCCTTCACAAAAACCGCTCGTCCTGCTCACAACACAACGCCAGGGCCAGACACAATTCTGCCTGGCATAGCATCTTGGCTTGGCATCGCAATTCCACCCGGGATTGCATCTTCGCCTCGCATCACAATTCCACCCGGCGCCACTAACTCACCAAACACGGAAAAAACAACCACAAAAAAATCATTTTCCTTGCAAGTGGATCTAGTTGCTGTGCCGGATACAGAATACATGCAATATGAATCCATAATTGGCATTGGAATTATGGATTGGGCGAAAAAAAACGCGGACAAACAACAGAAACGCCATTGGCGCGTTGTTATCCGGCCGTTTGGCTGGGGAAAATTGCGAATAGAGATTTTTTGCCGCAATGCAACCGCAGGCGCGCGGGCGAGTGCAAATGCAGCCCGGCAAAAAATAATCCCAGCCGCGCTAATCATGCGCAGCTGTGAAAATCCCTTGAATGGGATTATATTTGTCATAGAATACATCAAAACCTGCGGCCACCTTGGCCGCATCAAACAATATAAGCAACCGGATGATCATCTTCCGGCCGCAAAGGCATCGGTTCAAACCGATGCCTTTAAAAATGGGGAGATTTTTTGGCTATCACATCCGCGGCGTGGATTATCACCTCAGTAGCACGGATATTATATCGGGCCGCAGAGCTTCACTTCCCATCGCATCCGCCGCGTAAACGTTGTATTTAAAGGTTGGATTCAGAGTCAAAAAGTTGACCCAACCACCTAAAAATGCAATAATATGTACGCAGTTTGAGGATTTCACAACGCATTTCAACGCGCGTGATTCCCAACAAAAAATATTCGAGAGTAGCTCAACGGTAGAGCAACCGGCTGTTAACCGGTTGGTTGTGGGTTCGAATCCCACCTCTCGAGCCAAATTCAACACGTTCAACCTGACCCAGGTGCTGTACGCAAAAGTACCCATAAACATTGAGGTCAGATATAAAATCCACAAAACTAGGTTTGTGGATTTTATATTGCTCAGGATCTGTTTGTGAATTTTTCCTTATTTTTCAGGTTCGAGTCCCGGTTGGAAAAAAAACGGACCCAGATTTGAAACATTGACCAAGGTATGATTAACACGAGTAACAAAATCTGGTGAAAAAGAGTTTCTATTCACACTCTGCCAGTGTATATGTTCCAAGTCTTGCGGCAACGCAAAGACATCTTTTAAATGCAGAAGAGTTTCTACCGCCCGTTCATATTCCTGCATCGAAATAGTTAAAACGTCATTTCCATTCCAAGGAATCGTTTCTCCGGGATACTCAGAATTCAAACGAGACAACTCCCCATGCACCCCCTGCACAGGAGCAGCCTGCATAAGTCCAGCGTTCATTACCTCATTCATATATTCCTTTCTACCTAGAAGCTCTTTTGCCCCAGGTAACACAATGAATGACGCAATCCGCCTGCCCTGTCCAGACCTATAAAACCCCTTGAAAATTCCTCATTTTAGCCTTATACAATATTCAAAAAGTGCTAACATGAGACATGTTTAGTTTTCAAAATGTCTACATTAAATTGGGAGCGAAGGACACGGACGATAGCCGTGTTCTTCTAAAAAATTAATACTTTTTACTCAGAGAAAATTGACAAATCAACTCTTACTATGTGCTTGATTAATTAAGTCCCTAGCCAAGTTGGCAGCCTGCTGGAAAGGCCCAAAGCTCTTTCTGCGGAAAACCACCACATTATCAGCTTTATTAGCATCAGTGCGATTAGTCATACCCCAATAAGTTTTTTGATTATCCTGATTACCAGGGCTAACAATCTCAAATTCGCCGGTTACAAAATTCTTAGTGATTTTTACACCCGTTATATTCTTGAATTCAAATGCCAGACATCTGCCGCCAAAAGTGCTGCCAGCCATAAATCCCCACTTGATAATGTACAAGCGTTTATCTGTAACTACTAAAACCTGCCCAAAGGCACCCTGCAACTCAATCAAGATTTTTTCGTCTTGTCCAATATTTTCTTTTAGCAATTTTCTACCCCTGCTACCAATACTCTGTATTAAACTTGTATTGTTTTCATTCATAGTTTTTGCTCTATCTTTTTTACAGTTATTTTTTAATCAATTTTAACCCACGTTCCACAATTGGATGACACAAATCCCTTATCACTAGCGAGTATGGTTACGACAGCTGCAGTATCGGTATTATCATTAGCCAATATTTCACCATCGGTGCCGCTAAAACCGCTCACTCTGGCATAATAACAACCTGTGGAACCTGAACTACGATAGGTACCTGGCAGCATATCAGTTCCTACAATAAATATGCCATCACCAAAAGATGTCTGGCTACTGGTAATTTCAGAGAGGTCTTGAGTCCAAGTTCCACAACTAGAACTTTGAAATCCTTTGTCGGAAGACGGTATTGTAATTACTGCTGGAAAATCAGTATTGTTGTTCGCCAGTATCTCGTCCATTGAACCGCTAAACCCACTCAAGCGAGCGTAGTAGCATCCAGGTGATCCGACACGAGTTCTATAAGTGCCAGGTTGAATATCAGTACTCACAACATAGTTTCCATCACCAAAACTAGTAGCAGGTGATTTAGGTGCTGGTGGAGCCGGCGTAGGCTGTGGGGTTGGTGTTGTAGCAGGCTGACTCGATTGTGTGACAGGTGTAGTAGTGTTGGATGATGTTGTTGTGTTAGGTTTAGTAATTTGTGTAGGAATATTTTTGACAATAGAGGCTGGCGGTGTTTTTATTGGCTGCGGAATTATGGCCGAACTTGCTGACGTTGTAGCTACCGAGTTGCTAGTAGACTGTGGGGTTGATTGAGCCACTTGCTGATTAGCGGTTGTTTTTGAAGTGGTGTCTATTACTTGTTTCTGAGATATAGTTGTCTTGGGAGATGTTACCCCTATTAGTACGAAGAAAACTATTATTGCACTTATAAAAGTTATGGCAATTTTCTTTCTTGACGCGCTGCCCCTAAACACCTTATTAAACCAAGCTGGCATAATTAGTCCCAGCACCAGACACACTATTGATATTAGGAGCAGGAATACAAATAAACCGCTCATACAATTTTTCTTTCCGCGGGGTTTTTAGTTATCAAAAAGGGCCACCCGCTTGCCCCACCTAACCTTTCGGCTAGGGACCACAGAAATGGCTAAGACAAGACAGGTGACCGTCTTCGCATTTCTGTGGATTTAGCCATGCCAAAATTTCTCCTGGTTTAGGCTACTGAATTTATTCAGTTGTTAATGTAATTATAGTTAAATTGTCTAATTTTCTCAATGTCAGCTAGGTAGGCTCAAAAACCCTTTGATTTTGTTAATTACACTGTCTTGTCTTAGCCAAGCAGACAGTACCGCAACATCTAACATAAGTCCAGGATGGGTGTATAATTGAAATATGCAAGAAACCCGCAAACATAAAGGTATTCTCCCTGTAAATATCCCTGCTTTATTTTTTAATATTAAGGATATGGATTCTCCTAAGGCATATAACCGCTTTGAAATTGATAGATTTATCAAAGAAATTTCACAGCGTATTTCTGCTGCTTGTCCCAAAGCCAATATTCTAAAAATGGTTGATTGGGGAAAAGATGAAAAAGATTTCCCAACAATACAAGTGGTTTTTCCTGATGAACTTTATGGGAAATACAAAAAAGCGTTTAAGGCTGAATTCAAAAAATACCAATCAAATTTAACCAACACTGTGTGGAGAATGATTCGTGGATATGATGAAAACTACCATAACGGATACTTGGTTATAGTTAGGATTGAACGCGAATAATACCGGCAAAGCCGGTATTATTTTTTAGTCTCTAAGATATCTGCTTTTACCCAAGATGTTATTTATATTCGTGCTTCGTCTAAGTGGCAAAAGATGTGGTGGCCTATAATTGGCAGGAAGCAGTCCGCCTTCAAGGTTATAATCAATTCCTAAATCTATTGACACTATTCCTCCCATTTTTCCGCCATTATTTTCCATGACATAAATGATCAGTTGAACAAGCGCGTCCAAAAGGTCATCGAAACGCTCTGTTCCAAAGCCTACTATTTGTTCAATGAGCCGCTCGCAGCCATGACGCGGCAGTTTTACTCTGCCGGTTTTAATCCAGCTTGCGGCTATGGAAAATCGCTCTCGTTTATCTTGGCTTTTAAGCTGGAAACTTTGAACTGGAATATGGCTTTGCTTTAGCAGGTCAATAAAAACTATTGAGGCGCCAACGTCTTCAACAACAAGCTTGTTTGGATATTTAGATCCTGGCGGATTGGAACGCAGGACCGCTTCGTTTAGCGCCTGGTGTGACTCCAATCTTTTGTTTAACGGATTTGGCTGAATATATATAACTCGTTCTTGGTCATATCCATAAATATCTCCTTCAACCATTGCTGTAAAATCAGCAGATTGCTTGTCTTTTAAAGCAAAATCAATTGAACCGATCCGTTCAATAAACTCAGATTTAGAATCTGACCTAAGTGGCTGCTCATCATAAAAAGATATATCCTCACGGCTGATAATTTGTCCATTTTCGGGAACTATCTTTAGCATCATTTCCCTTTGCCAAGCTAATTCATCCATTTTACTGCGTGCCTCCTCAATATCTGCTTGGGTTGGAAACTTTGCAGGCCAAGTTGGTTTGCCCGCGTCATCAACTATGGGAATATGAAGAGCCACACCTTTCATAAGTCCATCAGCAATAGATTTGCTGAGTCTCATGATCATGCTGTCGTCATGTAGTGGCGAACCAAGCACTACCATTTTAGTATTCTTGCTGCCTAAAGGAATAATGTCGCGCATTAGCCAGTTCCAGGTATCGTCTCTGGATTCTTGAGTTTTAACGCTTGCCAAATCATCAGCATCGTCAATGACTATTAGACCTGGCCTATGCTGGCGATGTCGAATGCCGCGAATGCCTTGATCGCGCGATACCGCAATAATTTCTGAATGATAGCGTTTTAAAGTAACCGCATAAGCACCCGACTGATCTTCCATAAAATCATACGGTTGAAAATCATTAATAAGCCACTTATTTTCTTCCAGTTCAGCGCGGATATTTTTAAGCAAATGGCGGGCAAGCATTTGGGTTTTACTAATTACCACTATTTCTTTAGCGCGACCTGATATAGCCGCCCAAATTGGATAGGCTTGAGCCATTAGGGTGGACTTGGCGCTTTCGCGGAAACCTTTGATTACAATCAATTTAGTATTGTCGTTCTCACAAAGCTTAAACATTTGGGTATGGAATGGGGCACTTTCATATTCAAGGTAATCGCCAAAATAATAGCCGAAAAAGGCTTCAAAGCTGCGCTTGGTAATAGCTCTCCTAATATCGCGGTCATTGTGCATGCGCTTAATTATTTCCGGCGTCAGTTTCATTTTCTTTTTCTCCTTTTGTTACTTCCTCGCCATCGCTAAGCGATAGCAGACGCAGCGCCTCATCTACCACTTTTTGTTGGTCAGGGCTTAATTGTTCTTGGAAGGCATTGAGATTGGCGTTAACCTGAAGTTTGGCAGCATACGCTGAGTGCCTATGGATTAACCAAAATTTAATTGCTTGTAAATCATTGTCCTTGATCTGAGACAGCAACCCTGATTCTGCAAGGTCATTAATATACAAGACGCCATCTTGAATCGCAGTATCAGCCATGTTGGCAAATTCAATGTCTTGCTTTCGCCAAACATAGTAAGCTGCCCTACTTATACCCATGCGCTTACAGGCGACCTCTATGATCGGCATTTTTTTAAGTTGCTCAACTAGCGCAGTTTTCTGCTGTTTCTGTTTTAGATTTTTGCCGCTCATATAAGTCTCGCTTTCTTGCCGGTTAGCTTCTCCCAGCGCTTTCGGATTACCTCGGCATAGATATTGCTTTTTTCCATAACAAAACACCTGCGCTGCATCTTGGTGGCAGCAATCAAAGTGGATCCTGAACCGCCAAATGGTTCTGCTATCAAGTCGCCGCGTTTAGTCAAAATTTTTATGTATGGTATTAGGATCTCAACTGGTTTTGTTCCAAAGATAATACCTTGGCCTGAGCTTTTGGCATCGCTTGCCTTGTATTCAATAAAGTCAGTTGGGCAGTATTTTTTACCCTTTTCATACTTCTCCCAGGTCGGGCTGCCTGACGTGGCAAACAAGGCAGCTTCGTATTCCTCCTGCAACAACGGATTGCTTTCTGGCTCATCATGCAATAATACCTTTCCAGAAGTTCCAAGAATTGAAAAATCATATTTGTTGAAGAACTTATACTTAGCAGCAAACCCCTGCACCCGGTTAGGCAGATGCCAGATTATGGTGTTACGGTACTTCCAATGCTTATCGAGCGCATTCCAAATCGTGCGCAGATTTTTTGGATTTTCGTATACGATTATGGAGAAGTCTGGCTTTTGAATTTTGGCTATGTTGGCCATCCAAAGGTCGGTAAAATTCTCAGGCAGCGACTCTGTGCCAAGATAGGTTCTATCGCGTTTAAGGCCAAAACCTTTTGTTGACTGCTTTTTCTTTTTGCCATGCAGGTAGTCGAGCAAATATGGCGGATCTGTAAAACACATATCTGCTTTCTCGCTGCCAAACAGTTTCAGCATGTCTGCTTCTTTGGTTGAGTCGCCAACCAAAAGCCTGCTGCCATCAAGATCCAGCATATCACCTGTTTTCAGCTGCACTTTTTTAATATCTAGCTTTTGCAATTCTTTTTCAAGATTGAACACTTCCGGCGATTCATCTATGCCGAAAGCACTATCTAACTCCTCGCTTGAGAAACCTATATCTGCCAGAAAATCTTCACCAAAATCTTTAAGCAGATTGAAGTCGAACTCTCCGGTGTTGCGGTTCAAGCGCAAGTTCAACTCCAGGCGTATCCTTTACGATGCCGATCTGGGCAGAGGAAAAATTAAAAAATTTGGTGGAAAAATATTCAGGAAAAAAAATTACTAAGGAAGAGTTATCTAATATGCGTGCTGAATTACAAAGCATCGGTTTAGAAAGACTTTTACCTGATGCTCTTAATAATGTAATTACAAAACCGCAATGATTAAATTGACACGGCCGGCCTGCCCCAATCCCACAGCCCTACGCAGCAACTACAAACACCCAGAAAATAAGAAAGCACTTCAGGAATCAAGCTTTAATAAATGTATGTATTGCGAGAGTCGTATTGAGCATATTGATTATGGCGATGTTGAGCATATAAAACCTAAGACCTCTTTTCCAGATTTAGAATTTGATTGGGATAATCTAGGATATGCCTGCCCTAAATGCAATCGTGAATACAAAAATGACCAATATGACGAAAAACTTATTAACCCATACCAAGAAGATCCTGAACAATTTTTGCATGCTCTAAACTCAATAATTTTTTCTATTAATACAAATGACAAGGGAGAAAAAACCCTGGATTTAGTAAAACTCAACCGACCATCCTTATTAGAAAGGAGGACTGAGAGATTGGATAAAATTAGACTCCTCATCAGATTATATTTATTGGTACCAATAGATGAGAAAGATGCTATCAAAGAGCAAATTCTAATAGAATCCTCCAAAGAAAAAGAGTATTCGCTTTGCGTTACATCGTTAATAAAATCTGAGGGTCTAATCTAAATATAAACCTATATGGATTTACCAAAAAAGCTAAAATCTGACGGAGAATTTTCAGTAAAGTTAAATTCGGGAATAATGACGGCTTTGCCAATTTGCCACCCGACTTTCAAGCTATGGACCGGGCCAAAACCCACTTTTGATTACGGTAATAAACCCATTATCGACTATAAAAATAAACCAGTTTTTGCAGAACTAGCAATATCCAGAATACTGATCGACGCCGGTTGGCAGTCAATCTGGGTTGAGACATATGGTGGCACGAATTTTCTCAAAGAGATGCCTACTGAATGGAAATTGAGATCAAATAATGTATCAATTCCTGAAAATAAACAATCCTTATTACAAAGAATTTGGAAAATCTCTAAAACAACAGCTTGTTTTGATGTATTGGCTTGGAAAGATAATACCGTGCTGTTTTGTGAAGCAAAAAATAAAGGCAAAGATCGCCTGACCAAACCTCAAATAAGATTTATTGAAGGAGCTTTAGCTTGTGGGGTACCAGCAAGTTCTTTATTGATAGTTGAATGGTCCAACAATTTGAAATGAAACAAAAAAGCAAGGAACAATCACATCAACTCACCTACTGCCTTTACGCCAGAAAATCCATGGAGGCCGAGGAGCGCCAGGCATTGTCAATTGATTCCCAGCTCAAAGAGATGCTGGGCATTGCGGAGCGTGAAAACCTAAAAATCGTTGCTAAGAAAACCGAATCCCATTCAGCAAAAGATTCCGGGCAGAGAAAAGTATTCAACGAAATAGTTGAAGACCTAAAAGCTGGAAAATATAATGCTATCTTAACCTGGAATCCAGATCGACTAAGCCGCAACGCCGGTGATTTAGGCAGGCTTGTTGATTTAATGGATAGCCGGCATCTGGTAGAAATCAGGACCTATAACCAGATATTCACCAACTCCCCTAATGATAAATTTCTTTTAATGATCTTGGGCAGCCAAGCAAAGCTCGAAAATGATAATCGCGGGGTCAACGTCCAGCGCGGCATGAGGGCAAGGGTTGAAATGGGCTTATGGCCCGGGGTTGCTCCGCTTGGGTATTTGAATTCAAACTTAAAAGATAAAGCATGCCAAGTAGAAATAGACCCAGATAGGGCGCCGGTGATCAAAAAGATGTTTGAAAAGGTGGCATACGAAAAATGCAGCATCTATGATATTTTATTCTGGCTCAGAGATACCGGATTTCAAACAAAATTTGATAATAAAATTGCACTGAGCACTGTCCAGCTTGTACTTCGAAGACCTTTCTATTATGGCTACTTTGAATATCCCAGAAAAAGCGGCAAATGGTACAAAGGCCAACATACGCCGATTATTACCAAAGAATTATTTGACTTGGTCCAGGATCAACTTAATCAGCATACATTCAAGAAAAAATACAAGCTGACTAAGCAGTTTAATTTCCTGCATTTTATGAAATGCGGCGATTGCGGTTCCGGGGTCACAGCCCAAGAAAAATTTAAAAAACTTAGCACTGGCGAGATTGCTATATACAGATATTACGGCTGCAGCCACGGCAAAAACTGGAAGTGCAGGCAGCCATATATAAACGAACAAGACCTGATCAGCCAGCTTGCGGATATGATTGATGATGTGGATTTAGACTTGCTTGGGATGCGCGCCGAGCTTGATGCTGAAATTGAAAAATGGTATGACTTCCATAGTTTTGTTACTGGCGAACCTGTAATTGATCGGACGCTAGAGAAAAAAGCAATTGACTTGCGCAGATTTGCCAAGGCTTTGTTCCGTGATGCCGATGATCCGGACGAACAAAGAAAGATGCTACAATTTTTATAAAGCAAGGTTATTTTGAAGGATAAGAAAATTTATTTGGATAAAAAGAAAAATGGATAACAAACAAATAGTCAAAGACTTTTATATTAGCCGGGAAAGACGAAAGGGCGTTACCCCTAATAGTAACGATGAAAACCTCCGAGTTATAGATTGCTGCGCTATCTGGAATTTAGCCCAAGAATTATCAGAGAATGATTTTACAAATTTAGTGACAGTCGACTGTAATGAATCAAAAGCTCTAATTAAACAGGGCCGCCTGTTAAAAAATATTGCCGACGCTGCTAACCAACAATTACTAGGCCAGTGGGAATCTGGACGTAATAAAAATTACATCGAAAAATTATTGAATCAACTCGAAGAAGACATCTCCTCAATGGAACAAGGTACTATTATTCTAAGAGAAAAGGTCAATGGCGAACCAGATGCAGGGAGTTATTATGTGCAGGATGGCAATCATCGCATAATTGCCGCTGGAATCTACTGGTTACGAAACGGCACCATGCCAAAATTAACATTTCATGTTGGCCGATCAGTAGATCAAAAACTTTTTTTCGAAAAAAGCCAATAATCGCTTATAACCTCCTCTGCTAGGCCATAGCTATCCCCATGGCTTAGCACACCCAAATATGATTGAAGAGTTTCGGGTTTGGGCGATTCCTTTATTCTCTTAAACATCCGCTTCTTTGTAACCGTGCGCAGTCGCCTGTATTTTGGAAAATGGATCCATCCCAAAAAATCTACGCCTGCGGCAAAAGATTTGATATAAATTTTATCAGGATGCAATCTTAACTTTAGCTTCCGCTCCAAAAATTCTTGAATCCTTGGAATCTGCCCATTGAGCCATTCCTGATTTTCAGACAGGAACACAAAATCGTCAGCGTATCTGACATAATGTTTGGCTTTGAGTTTTTGTTTAACGAACTGGTCAAACTCATTCATGTAAACATTGCAGAAAAGCTGGGATGTCAGGTTCCCGAGCGGCAACCCTGTGCCAGGCTTGCCTATTGAAAAACTACCTACAACATTTTGCAGCAGCCAGATTATATTTTTGTCCGCAATCCGTTCTTTTAAAATTCCAATCAGAACTTCATGGTCTATGCTTGCAAAAAACTTTTTTATATCGCATTTCAAGACCCAGCAAGTCCTAGTATGGTTTTTACTAACCTTGTAAGCCAAGGCTTGGAACCGATCCATCGCCTTATGCGTGCCTTTGTTTGTTCGGCAGGAAAAAGAATCGGCTATAAAAACCGTATCAAACGCCGGATACAAAATCCGATAAATCGCGTGGTGTAAAACCCTGTCCCGAACCTGTGCCTTATGAATTTGTCGTGGCTTTGGATCCGATATCCCAAACTGCTCATAGCCGCCGTGCCTATAAGTTTTATTGGCAAGATCTTCATGAAGCGCTACAATGTTATCAATAAGATTGGCAACAAAAAGCTGGACATCTTTTTTTGATGACTTGCCACGGTAAAATTCCTGCCAAGCGGAAAATAAATTTTCTAAACTAATAATTTCTTCAAAACTATGGATAAGTTGCCTTTTCATAAAATTTCGGAACAAAACGAGAGAGAGAGAGAGAGAGAGTAAACGCACCAACTGACCTTCCCCTGTTACAAAAACTCACAGCGGCTTATAAGCTCTGGCATAAAACACTTCCTGATATGCCTCGTCTGGATAGATATTCCTTGGGCGAGAAAATTAGCGTGTTGCTTACCGAGTTAATTGAATTGATTCTAACAGCAAGCTATATTTCGAGAGAAAATAAGCTTACTGTTGTCAAAAAAGCAAGCCTAAAACTGGACATATTGAAATTCTTCCTGCAATTGACCTGGGAACTGAAAGCAATAGATAACAAAAAGTTTGCCGAGATTTCCGCGCTACTGGCAGAAGTCGGCAAACTTATTGGCAGCTGGCAAAAGCAGCTGACTAAATAATTCAAGGATAGTTGCGGACGCCAGCGAACCACCAATTGTCGTTCCAGTCATTGTCGTTGCGGTTGCAGTTCACGTTGCGCTTGTCGTTCCACCTGTTGAACGTGAGGTAGTCCGTACGAATTGTCATCTATTGCACTGCTCGTTGAATACTCTTCAAGCTGTATTTTAGCCGGGATATTTAAATCCTCCGGCAACTCGTACCAAGTTTCCTTGAAACCTTTTTACCAAGCAATACGCTATTTTGAGCTTATGCCAAAAAATATTCTGACCGCTTCGGTAATGCGAGACAGACAATCTGCAAGCGTACCCACAGATTCCGATCCATCTGTTACAAATTTTAGCAAAATGAAAGGAGCTCCGCAACGCACACCGAAGTGTTTGTTGCAGAGCTCCAAAGTTTTTGGAATCCAGATCCCAGAGGAACCAGAATTCCAGGTTTCCAGGTGCTACTCGGAAACCTTGCGGACGCCAGCGAACCACCAACAGCCGCTCCAGACA
>JAJZOG010000014.1 GCA_021811585.1 bacterium | reverse complement strand
GCTCAAACCAGCGGAGACGAAGCCTTGCCTGTGGCTCTAAATTAGAAGTTTTATCCATAGTTTTGATATGATTTAATGACGTAATTATTATATCAGAAGTGTTCAGTAGGTGGGTTCAGGCTATACATGTTTTATCAAAACAGTTTATTATGGTATAATATAATTGAGTATTTGCCGGATCTCGGCGAAACTAAAAATATTTAATTAATAAACACGGGCATTTCCGTGTAATTGAAAGGGAAATTATATGCGCGAAGGTCATATAGAGGACCCAAATATAGCTCATGCCATGGCTTTGGAGGAAAACAAAGGCAGAAATCAAGAGCCAAGAGGGCCGATTGTCAGGGGTTTATCCTCGGCAAGAGAAAAAGTTTTCGGCAATGAAAAGCTTGAAGAAGCTCAAGCCAAAGCCGAGCAAGTAGGAGAAAAATTAGAAACGGAGAAAGAACTTGCAAAAGAATCGAGAAAATTGATAGATAATTTTTACACGCGGTTGCAAAAAGCCGGAAATGAAAATAATGTTTATAATATTTTAAATGGCGAGCCGGACACGAGTTTGGGTCCTATTGAGACATACAAAATAAATAAGGGGACATCAATCGTTGTCGGATTTAATAATTCAAAATTGATGAAGGGCCGCGTTGATATGATTCAGCTCTCGGTTGATATGAACAAGCCGGGCGAAGAAATTTATTTTTTCCAAGCTCCGTATGGCCCGGTGAAATATTTTAATATAGACCAGCAGGACGAAGCATTGCGGGTCGTTACAAACTATGTAAGAACTTACAGGTTGTATCCCGGCTCGCGCGTAGCATAAATACAAAATAAAGTTGGAAAAACTTAAGGAGTTGGAATTTTTTTATATTTATGATATAAAGTCCTGTTGTGTTGTTTTTTTTGGAACAAAATCAAAAAGGAGGTTTTCCATGGATTCAAAAAATGCGGAACAGAAGATCCTTGAGGCGGAGATTCTCAGGGAGCGCGGCGAAACGTATTCCGCGGCTCAGCTACTGACGGAAATCATCCGCGACCCGAAAAGCAGTGCGCATGAAATTGCCACTGCACTTGGCCACAGGATCGTCTGCTTCAAGCATCTATATGAAGCCGGACGCCACAATATTTCCTTGTTGCACGAGATGATTAAAGATGCGGAGCGCGGCATAAATTTGGATATTCCTGAAAGCGCAAAGGCAGTATTTTATTTGCGCCTCGGGGACGCAAACAAGCTGCGCGGCGAATATAGGCAGGCGCAGAGCAATTTGGATAAGGCCTACCAGCTTGTGGAAAAAGGAGGCCGCGAGGATGCCGAATACTTGGGCCATCTTGCTGACGCTGTGCGGCTGAATGGCGATCCTCAATCAGCTGTACAGCTGTTTGATATGGCGCTTGCGCTCATGAATTTAAGAAAAGTGCGCGAGCAAATGCGAGGCCGCGCATTTCATCGCCATATTATAATAGCCGGACTCCTGTTGCTGAAAAGCAAGGCACTGGTGGCTTGCAAACCGCCGCGAGAATCAGAAGCCAAAAGGGCTTATTGGCAAGGTTATTTAAGAGCCCTATGGCTGGAGTTGCGGTATCACATGCCTCAGCGCATGAATCAATTCAGGCAATCTGAGAATGATTAGCTATTTTGGTCAAAACAACAGATGTCTTTCAAGCAGAAAACACAAAACTGTTTTCTGCTTTTTTTGATTTTTCCTCCTTTTAATGCTAAAATATTTCGTAAAATTAATTCGCAAGCCGATGTAGCTCAATTGGCAGAGCAACGGTATCGTAAACCGTAGGTTGCCGGTTCAACTCCGGCCATCGGCTCCAGAAAACGGTAATCCAATATTAGGGAGCCGCGAAGTCCTTTGAACGCAGGTTAAGGCAGTTGCGACGCAGCGGCAAATTTTCTTGCCAGAAAAGCGCGGTTTTGTTATCATATTATCGCTTTTTGAAAGGTTTAAATTGAAGAAGATAGTAATCGACAACATCAAGGTCATTGGGATTGCCTTTGAACTTGGGTTTATTATCGCTCTGCCAATAGTCGCGTTGGGGCTTATTGGCAAAAAAATCGACCAAAAATTTTCAACGCACTTTTTTGTTTTTATAGGAATTGCGCTTGCTATTTCGTTAACCACCGTATGGATTTACCGCAGGTTTGAAGGCATGCTGGAAACCTTGCGCCGTGCGTCTAAGGGAGGCGATCCTGCACCCAAAGCCGCAAGCGAAAAAAACGGCGAAAACGCGAAAAAAATTACTGGCAACAATAACGACAATTTTAAAAATAAATGACATTACCGCCGATTACAGCAGAACAAGTTTTTCATATAGGATCGTTTCCCATCACGAATACATACGTAAATTCGAGTTTGACGGTTATTTTTTTTGTAATAATCGCTTACCTTATTAAGCGCAATGTGCGCATGGTGCCAAAAGGCATCCAAAATTTTTTTGAGGCCTTAATGGAGTTGATGCTTGGGTATGTGGATCAGGTTACAGGAGACAGAAAAAAATCTCTCCGCTTTCTGCCCATTGTCGGCGGGCTTTTTTTGTTTATCTTGGCGTCTAATTGGATGGGCGTGCTGCCCGGCGTCGGGTCAATCGGCTTTTGGCATTTTGTGAACGGTCAAAAAGAATTCGTGCCGCTTCTGCGCTCCGCAAATTCCGATTTAAACATGACACTTTCAATGGCTGTTTTCGGTGTCATCGCTTCGCATGTGATCGGAGTCGGGACAATCGGGTTTTTCAGGTACCTCGGCAAATTCATAAAAATCGGGGATATTGCCAGGGCATTTAAGACCATGAACCTTACCAAAATTTTTACTGCTTTTGTGGAATTCGGCGTTGGCCTGATAGAAATAATTTCAGAACTTGCAAAATTTATTTCACTGTCCCTCCGTCTTTTCGGCAATGTGTTTGCAGGAGAGGTTCTGCTTACCGTATTGGCAGGATTGGTTGCTGTTTTCGTGCCCCTGCCGTTTATTGGCCTTGAATTGCTGGTGGGATTCATACAATCCCTGGTTTTCGCAATGCTGGTGCTTGTTTATATTGCAACGGCAATAATGCCTGCCCCTGAACACGGCCACGAGGAATTGCACGAAGGAAAACATCCGAAGCACCAAACGCAGCGCTTAAACGGAGAATCAGAAGCAGCATAATGGCTTAATGGTTTTTGGCGGGCAGCTGAAATTGAAAATCAGCTTCCGGCTATTCAACATTAAATAAAATTTTATCCGCGCAAAGCGGGAAGGAGAAACAAATGTTAGATACAGCAACAGCCGCAGTGATAATAAAAGGGATTACAATTGCTGTGGGCGGCATAGGACCGGCGCTGGCAGTAGGTTTTATCGGCGCAAAAGCCATGGAATCCATCGGGCGAAATCCGGAAAGCGCGAACCAGCTTTTCGTGCCGATGCTTTTGGGCATGGCTTTTGCCGAAGCCATTGCCATTTACGCTCTGGTGGTTACTTTTATTTTGTAAGAGTTTGTAAAAGAAAGACCGAATGCATTTTATACAGCAAGTATTTTTGAATATTTTCCACGCGATTGTGCCTCTGGCGCACGCGGAAAACGCTTCCGCCCCTGCGGCGGCTTCGAATCCCGCGCAGGTTTTGGGTTTGGATTGGAAATTATTTATCGCCCAGCTGATAAATTTTTCAATCGTGCTTTTTGTACTCTGGAAATGGGCTTTTAAGCCGCTGGGCGCAAAATTGCAGGAGCGCACAGAAAAAATAGAAAAATCGCTGAAAGATGCCGAGGAAATTTCCAGGCAAAAGGAAGAGGCGGAAAAATTCCGAATTGCCGAAATGGAGAAAACCGGCAGGCAGGCGCAGGAAATGCTAAACAAGGCCGAAGCCGCTGCTGCGGCACTAAAAGAAGAAATTGTCGGCGAAGCCAAGGCGCAAGCGCAAAAACTTCTGGAGCAGGTAAAAAAACAAGGCCAAAGCGAGAAAGAGAAAATGCTTGGGGAATTTAAAGCAGAAGCCGCGGAATTGGTGGTTTCGGTAACGGAAAAAATAATTCTTTCGCGCTTGGATAAAAAAAGCGACGCTGAATTCATAAAAAAGAGCATTGAAGAGGCAAAGTTATAATGTTTACTCCCAAGCAATATGCAGCCGCCCTGTTTGAGGCGGTTTCACAGACAAACCCAAAAGATCAGGATAAAATTCTCGATAATTTTGTAAAAATCCTGGCTGAAAACGGGGATGCCCACAAATTTGCGGAAATAGAGGAAGAATATAATCAACTTGATAAAGCGGCAAAAGGCACGCGCACAGTTGAAATAACCACAGCGCGTGAAGATTTGAATGCAAAACAGATTGTGGGAGAATTAAATCGCGTCCTGGGCTCAAAAACAGAAATTAAGCACACGGTTGACCAGGGCATAATAGGAGGCGCTGTGTTGCGTTCGGGAGAATTTTTATTGGATGCTTCGATAAAAAAAATACTCGCGGATTTAAGAAATACCATTAAAAACTAAGAAGCAGGAGATAGAAACTGCAAACTACAAAACTACAACCATGTCCAGCATTATAGAAAATCTAAAAAACAAGATTCTGGAGTACAAGCCGGAAGTTAAAATTGAAAAAGTCGGAACTGTTATCCAGGTTGGCGACGGCATTGCCAAAATTTCCGGACTTTCAGAAGCGGCTGCCTCGGAAATGCTTGAATTTGAAGGCGGCGCCACTGGTGTTGCGCTGAATTTGGAAGAAGGCATAATTGGCGCTGTTCTTTTCGGCGAATATCACGGCATCAAAGAAGGCCAAACCGTGCGCTCAACCGGGAAAATTTTATCAGTTCCTGTTGGCGACGCCCTTATTGGCAGGGTTGTTTCCGCGCTCGGCGAACCGGTGGATGGAAAAGGCGCGATCAAAAGCAATGCTTTTTATCCTGTTGAAAAAATTGCTCCCGGCGTTATCACCAGAGAAACCGTGCGCAAGCCGTTGCAAACCGGATTAAAAGCCATTGATGCCATGATCCCGATAGGGCGGGGCCAGCGCGAACTTATAATCGGCGACAGGCAAACAGGCAAAACAGCAATCGCCATCGACACAATCCTAAACCAAAAAGGCCAGGAAGTTATTTGCATTTACGTGGCGATTGGGCAAAAAGAAAGCAAAATTGCAAAGATAGTGGCTGAACTTTCCGAGCGCGGCGCAATGGATTACTCCATTGTCGTGGTTGCCGGCGCATCAGAACCGGCTTCCATGTCTTATGTTGCGCCATATGCGGGCGTTGCCATGGGCGAATATTTTATGGACAAGGGCAAAGACGTCCTAATAATTTACGATGACCTTTCCAAACACGCTGTCGCTTACCGTGAAATTTCACTGCTTTTGCGCAGGCCGCCTGGGCGCGAAGCATATCCCGGAGATGTCTTCTATCTGCATTCGCGCTTGCTGGAAAGGGCTGCAAAACTGAATAATGATTTTGGCGGCGGATCAATTACTGCGTTGCCCATTATTGAAACCCAGGCCGGCGATGTTTCGGCGTACATTCCAACAAACGTAATTTCCATCACAGACGGGCAAATTTATCTGGAATCGGATTTGTTTTACCAGGGTGTGCGACCCGCGGTAAATGTAGGCCTTTCTGTTTCGCGCGTCGGTTCTACGGCGCAAACCAAGGCAATGAAAAAAGTTGCCGGCAAATTGCGCTTGTCGCTTGCCCAATACCGCGAACTTGCGGCTTTTGCGCAATTTGGCTCTGACCTGGATGAGCAGACAAAAAAGGATTTGGAACTTGGCAGGCGAACTTCGGAAATTCTCAAGCAGATTCAATACGCTCCGATTTCCATGGCCCAGCAGGTGGCAATCCTTTATGCGGTCACCAACGGATATTTGAACAAAATTGATGTTGATGTACTAAAACCTCTTGAAGAGCGTTTCCACAAATACATGGATACTCAAGCAAAAGATGTTATTGACGCAATTGCGAAAACAGGAGAGCTTAGCCAAGAAACAGAAGAAAAACTGAAAAAAGCCATTGAAGATTTTCTATTAACTTATGCAAAATAATATTTAAAATATGCCGGGAACGCGCGAAGTAAAACGAAGAATTAAATCCATATCGAGCACGAAAAAAATTACCAAAGCCATGCAAATGGTCTCGGCTGTTAAAATGCGCAAGGCGCAAAGCGCTGCACTTGCCAGCCGCGCTTACAGCGATATGGCTTGGCAAATTGCTACCAACCTTTCGCATAAAATAGACGCCAAACACAGCCGATTCTTAAAACAAAACAAGGCCTCGCGCAAAATCGGAATAATATTGGTGACTTCCAACAAAGGCCTTGTAGGCAGCTTTAATTCAAACCTCGTGTCAGCGGTGCACAGCTATATTGCCAACAGCAAAGCGGAAGCAGAGGTTCTGGTGGAAATAATCACTGTTGGAAAAAAAGGGCGCGATGCCATGCTGCGCGTCGGCCAAACGATTATTGCCGAATTCAACAAACTGGATAAACTCGCGCGGATGGGCGAAATATTGCCAATATCGCGGCTGATCATCGATGAGTTTTTACAGGGCAACTACGGAAAAATTTGCATTGCTTATAATCATTTCATTTCAACAATCTCGCAAAAGCCGGTGATCCACGAAATTCTTCCGCTCGGAAAGAGCAAAGGAAAATTTTTGGACATCGATAATGCGCGGCAGGAAAAAAATTTGCCCGAGCATTACGGAAAATACAATTTTGAATATCTTTTTGAACCAAACCCGAACAAGGTTTTGGATTATTTGCTGCCGCGAATTTTGGAATCGCAAATTTATCAGGCAATTTTGGAAAGCGATGCTTCCGAAAATTCCGCGCGCATGGTCATGATGAAAAACGCCACTGAAGCGGCATCCGATTTGATAGACGATTTGACTTTGGCTTACAACCAGATAAGGCAGGCAAATATAACAAAGGAATTGGCGGAAATAGTGGCTGGAATGGATGCGGTCTAATGAGAATAATGATGCCCGGAGCTTCCGAAGGATGTCTAGGATAACGAATGCTGTAAAGAGGCGAACCACGAATATCGTGTTTAAATAAAATAATCTCACGCAAATAAATTTAGATAAATAAATATAGGGAATTATAAGAAATCTATGCAAAATATCGGAAAAATAACCCAAATAATCGGCCCTGTGGTTGACGTGAAATTCGGAAAAGATATCCCGGCAATTTTTAATGCGCTCGAGATTCCTTTTAAGCACAAGGGATCAGAGGGCACGGAGAGCAAGCTTGTTTTGGAAGTGCAAACACAGCTTCCCGGGAATGTCGTGCGCACAGTGGCAATGTCCTCAACAGACGGCCTTAAAAGGGGCATGGATGTGATTGATACCGGCAAGCCGGTTTCCGTGCCAGTGGGCAAAGAAACTTTGGGAAGGATGTTTTCCGTCCTCGGCGAACCCATTGACGGGCAGAAGCAGGTTGAATCAAAAATGAAATCCCCAATACACAGGGCGGCGCCGAAGTTTGTGGACCAATCAACAAAAACGGAAATTCTGGAAACCGGAATTAAAGTTATTGATCTCATTGCACCGATTATAAAAGGCGGAAAAGTAGGCCTGTTCGGCGGCGCAGGGGTGGGCAAAACAGTCGTTATTATGGAACTTATACGCAACATTGCTTCCGAACACAGCGGCGTTTCGGTTTTTGCAGGCGTGGGCGAGCGTACGCGCGAAGGAAACGACCTTTATCATGAAATGAAAGAATCCGGGGTTCTGAATAAAACAACGCTCGTGTTCGGGCAAATGAACGAGCCGCCGGGCGCCCGCGCGCGCGTGGGATTAACCGGCTTGACCATGGCGGAATATTTTCGCGACGAGGAAAACCAGGATGTCCTGCTTTTCATAGACAATATTTTCCGCTTCACGCAGGCCGGTTCCGAAGTTTCCGCGCTCCTGGGGCGCATACCGTCTGCCGTGGGTTATCAGCCGACCTTGGCAACCGAAATGGGCGAGCTTCAAGAAAGAATCACATCAACCAAAAAAGGATCCATTACATCCGTGCAGGCGGTTTACGTCCCGGCGGATGATCTTACAGATCCTGCTCCCGCGACAACCTTTGCGCATTTGGATTCGACAGTGGTGCTTGCAAGAGGGTTGGCGGAACTTGGAATTTATCCTGCAGTTGATCCGCTGGATTCGTCTTCAACTATTTTGGATCCGAACATAGTCGGCAAAGAACATTATGAAGTTGCCCAAGGCATTCAAAAAACGCTTCAGCAGTACAGGGATTTGCAAGATATTATCGCGATCCTCGGCGTCGAGGAGCTTTCCGAAGAGCAAAAATTGACAGTGGCGCGCGCCAGGAAAATCCAGCGATTTTTATCTCAGCCGTTTTTCGTCGCCGAAGCATTTACAGGCACTCCGGGCCAATACGTGCCGCTTAAAGAAACCATCCGCGGGTTCAAAGAAATTTTGGAAGGCAAGCACGATGATAAAATCGAACAGGCATTTTACATGAAAGGCAGCATTGACCAGGTAAAATAATATGCCGATTGATTTCAAAATCATCACTCCCGAAAAAACCGTTTTGCAAAAACAAATTGATTCTTTAACCTGCCCAACAGCGGAAGGGGAAATTACAATTCTGCCAAAGCATATCCCACTTGTCGGCTTAATAAGGCACGGCGAATTAACGGTGCGCATAGGGCAAGACGCGGAATATTACGCTGTTTCAGGCGGCTTCGTGGAAGTTAGGCCCGGAAGCGAGGTTGTTATACTTGCGGATACGGCGGAACACGCGCGGGAAATTGACGTACAAAGAGCCGAAGCCGCGCGCAAGGCCGCGGAGGAATCCATGCGCGAGCGGACAAACAAGCTTTCTATGGAAGAATATGTCGCGCTGGAAGCGACGTTGCAAAAAAATATAGCGCGCTTAAAAGTAGCCCAGCGGCGCGAGCATTACAGGGCCAAACACGGGGTTGGCAGCGAAGGCATCTTTAAGGAATAGCATGGATTCAAAAGCGCGAAAAATTATTTTGCGCCTGCAAAAATCCTTTCCACAAACATACTTGGTCGGCGGGGCTGTGCGCGACATGCTTTTGGGAATAAAAAGATTTGATATTGATGTCGCCACGCAAGCAACTCCCTCGCAGATTAAAAGCATGCTGAATTCTCTGGGCATGCGTTTTTATGATGTCGGCGAAAAATTCGGCACAATCGGCGTGCCGCTTGGAAAAGGAGGCCGAATTGAAATTACAACTTTTAGAAAAGAGTCGGGGTATGCGGATATGCGCCATCCGCAAAAAGTGCATTTTATATCCTCGCCCAATGAAGATGCGCTGAGGCGCGATTTTACCATTAATGCCTTGTATTTAGACCCAAGGAATGGGAAGATATTTGATTTCGTGGGCGGACAAAAAGACATTAAGGCAAAAAAAATCAGATTTGTAGGTAATGCCGGGAACCGCATCAAAGAAGACCCGCTGCGCATGCTGCGCGCAGTGCGGCTTGCAGCTGCTTTGGAATTTTCAATTGTACCGAAGGATATGCAAGAGATAAAATTTTACGCGCCGCTGGCAAAAAAAATCGCGGGCGAACGAATCAAAGCGGAGTTGAACAAGCTCATGGGGTCAAAAAATTTTACGCGCGGCATTAAACTCTTGGAGCAATCCCGCTTGCTTCACGAACTCCTGCCCGAGGTTGACGAGCTTAAAAAAGTCCGCCAATCCGGAGATTTCCATTCCGAAGGAAGCGCATTTATCCACACGCTGTTAATTTTAAAAAACATGTTCGGGGAGGCATTGCCAATGCGCTATGCCGGGCTCTTCCACGATATCGGGAAAAAAGAAACCGCGAGGGGGTTGCTTCGAAACGGCAAGCAGCACATTTCTTTTTACGGGCATGCGCGCGAAAGCGCCAAAAAATTTTTAGCAATCGCCAAGCGCCTGCATTTTTCGCGTGCCGAAACCAAATACGTATTATATCTGATTTCGTCACATATGAACCTGCTCAATATCAACCAATTCCGGCGCGAAACACTTATAAAACAAGCCCAAAACCCTTATTTTAGCGATTTATTGCGGTTTAGAATTTACGACAATGTTGCCTCGGTGGCGGACCAAAAGCATGCCAAAAAGGATCGTTTTGAAACTGAATCGCTCAAAAAGATTTTGGCGCAGGTCGCGCTCTGGCAAAAGCGAGTCAAAAAAAATTTCCTGGACGGGGATGATGTTATGCAAATTTTAAAATTAAAATCCGGGAGGCGTGTGGGTGAAATTTTGGAAAAGCTAAAAATTGCCGCTGCTCTCGGAAAAATTAAAACCAGGGAAGACGCGAAAAAATTCGTAAAAACACTTGACAAAGGTTTTTAGAAGTATTATTTTGAATTCAGAAAAGAAAACAGAATACTTGAAACAGAAAAAATTCGGACACGGAAGAAATTATTTTCCACCCCGACACTACACTTTGCCGCAAGGCGAGATGTAGAAAAATAATTATCAAGCGCGACCAAAATTTCAGCCGCGCTTGGGAGACAGCCAAAAATGGCCAAGAAAAAGAGAACAGCCAAGAAGGCGAAGAAGACCGCAAAGAGAAAAACTTCCAAAAAGAGAAGATAAGCTTTCGGTTCTCTATCTCTAGAAAAGCGCTTCCAAAATCAGAGGCGCTTTTCTTTTGGTTAAATGTGGCCATTCGGCGGTTGAAACTATTTTATAAATATGTTAAGGTTTAAAAGCGGGGTAGAGCAATTGGCAGCTCGCAAGGCTCATAACCTTGAGGTTGGCGGTTCGAGTCCGCCCTCCGCAACCAAATTAAACAATTCCAAATCGTGACAGATTTCAAACCTTCTGCGCGAAGGTTTTTGTTTTTAGGGTAAAGCAGTGTGTGAATTAATAAAAAGCTAATCTCGGCGGAGTAGCTCAGTTAGTTAGAGCGTGGGACTCATAAGCCCAAGGTCAGTGGTGCAATTCCACTCTCCGCTACCAAAATGCCGATCCATGATTAAAACGGAAAAAATATTTTAGAAAATATTTTAATTTTGGACCCGTGGTGTAGCGGTTAACATAATCGCCTGTCACGCGATAGATCGGGGGTTCGAATCCCCTCGGGTCCGCCAGTATAAAAAATCTCGGCCAGATGCCGAATTTTTTATTGCCAACAAAAGCTCCGGCGCGAACGCTACCAACATTCTACCCATGTTCTATTTTAGTTAGTTACAGATGTCGCCTTTAGACTATCATAGTGTCACCTTATGGTATTAACTCTACAACTGCTTTACACTTGCCCGGTTTTATGCTATTGTTTTCACGCCTCAAGCAATTCGGTTAATCGCTTCGGGTATGCATGCTTCACGCATTGCCATCCGGAGAGGAAAGTCCGAACACCTTTGCGCGAAAGCGCAAAAAGAAAGCTGCCGGGAAATCCGGCCGGGAATAATGCAGGTTTGAAAAGTTCACGTGACTTTTCAAGAGTGTAAAAGCCCAGGGACAGTGCAACAGAAACATGTCGCCGATGGCTTGTCAGTTCCGATAGCGAAAGCGAAGCGGAATGCAAGATCAGGCAAGAGTGAAATCGTGCGGTAAGAGCGCACGCACGCACACCAATTTAAATTTTTAAATTTATTTTGGGACCGCAGTGATGCGGCGCGGTGAAAACCCAGCTTGGTGCAAGGCCAAATAGGCCCATAAAGGGCGGGTTGGCCGCTTAGAAAGATGATTAGCTCGGCGCGAAAGCGCTAGACAGAATTTGGCTTACAGGATTGCTTGGGGCATTTTATAATGAATTTCGCACAGGCCTCGCGCGCATAACGCGCGCTGCCGTGCGATTTTTTAATGCTTAAAATTATGCTATAATAAGGTTATGAAACGCTCGGAGTTAGTATTTAACATCTCCTCAATTCCGGTAGACATAGTAAGCTTGCTCCTTGCCGGCCTTTTCTCATATTTTATCCGCCTGCACTTGGGCACATATTTTCCGATTATTTTTGTACCAAATTTTAAGGCCTATTTGCTATTAACGCTGGAGTCCATTCCGTTGCTGCTGCTTTTTTTCGCGCTCTCCGGGCTCTATAACCTCAAAGGCACGAGAAAATTCTCCAGGGAAATAACGCAGATTATCGGCGGCGCATCCCTGGCGCTTTTAAGCGTTATTGTAATTTTCTTTTTTGACCAGAAAATTTTTCCTTCCCGCCTGGCTGTCCTGCTTGCCTGGGTGCTGAGCATTTTATTTGTTGTCATCGGCAGGTATATCCTTAAGCTAATCCAGGTTTATCTCCTTAACCGCGGCCTTGGTCTGCATAAATTGGCAATCATCATCAACGGGCATAATGAGGTTTCGGTGGTGGAATACATCCTAAAAAACAAGGAGCTTGGGTATAATGTCATCGAACTTATCAAAGACGAGGATCCCGGCAATCCCGCGGCGCTCATATCCAGATTGGAAAATCTTTATCGCCAGAATCAGATTGAGGAAATTTTGCAAGCCAATCCAAACGCTTCCGAGAAAACAAATCTCGCACTGGTTGAATTTGCCCGCGGCAAAGGGCTTATTTTTAATTTCGTACCGAACCTTTTTAACGTCCAACGCAACGCGATTGAAACCGAAACAATCGAAGGCATCCCCGTCATTTCACTTAAAAATACTCCCCTGGACGGCTGGGGAAAGGTTGTAAAAAGAATTTTTGATATTGCCGTCTCGCTGGCCTGCATCATAATCACTTCGCCGTTTTTTATTACCATCGCTGTCTTGATAAAATTGGATTCCGAAGGGAAAATCCTCTACACGGCAATCCGCGGCGGCAATGGCAAGGATTTTACTTTTTATAAATTCAGAACCATGTATAATCATCTGAGCATTGGCAACAAATACGGCGGTGAAGAAGCGGAAAAGCTCCGCCGCGAGCTTTGGAAAGTAAACGCCAGAGGCGGCGAGGACGGGCCTTTCTTGAAAATAAAAAATGACCCCCGCGTAACGCGCGTAGGCAGGTTCCTGCGCAAAACAAAACTCGACGAAATTCCCCAATTCATAAATGTGCTTAAAGGCGACATGAGCATGGTTGGACCCCGCGCGCACGTTATAGACGAAGTCAACCGCTATCGCGACGAATACCGGAGAATTTTCACAATCAAGCCGGGTGTTTTCGGACTTTCCCAAATCGCGCAAATCGCCTGGCCTGACCTGCCTTTTGATGAAGAAATCCGCTTAAACACTTATTACATTGAAAACTGGTCCCTTTGGCTGGATGTAACCATCCTGGCAAAAAGTTTTTTTTACCTTTTCTTTGCCGTGAAAAAAGAGGATTATTAACAGCGAATGGAAATGAAAGTAGCCATTGTACACGATTCCCTGACGCAATTTGGAGGAGCCGAAAGGATTGTTCAAGCATTGCATGAAATCTATCCCGACGCGCCCGTATTTACTTTGGCCTATGATAAAAAACTTTCCGAACATTTCGAGGGCTGGACAATTATTTCTTCTCCGCTGCAGCACCTTTATAATCTCATGCCGCGCCTGCAATTTTTTCTGCCCTTCATTCCCCGGGCGCTGAAGTTTTTTAATTTTTCAGGATATGATCTTGTAATTTCCTCGAGCTCTGTTTTTGCAAAAGGCATAAAAATTCCGCGCGGCGTGTTGCATATAAATTATTGCCACACGCCGGCAAGGTTCCTTTGGCTGGAAAGCGAAACATATCTGCGCGAAGAAGTTCCCGCATATTTAAGGCCTATTTTGCGCGCTTATTTCCGCCGGATGCGTAAATGGGATTATCAAAATGCACAGGAAGTTGATTTTTTTATCGCTAATTCGGAAAACGTGCGCCAAAGGATAAAAAAAATCTACAACCGCGAAAGCGCTGTTATTTACCCGTTTGCCGACACTTCTTTTTTTTATCCCAATGCTCCAAAAGAAAATTATTTTTTGCTTGCAGGCAGGATGCAAGCGCATAAAAGAGCCGACCTGGCAATTACTGCTTTTAATGAATTGGGGCTGCCGCTGCATGTTGCAGGCACCGGCAGGGCGCTGCCGAAATTAAAATCAATCGCCAAAGAAAATATCGGCTTCCTGGAATCTGTGAGCGACGAGATTTTACGCACCGAATATTCGGGAGCAAAGGCTCTTGTGTTCCCGCAAGAAGAGGATTTCGGAATCATGCCGCTTGAAGCCAATGCCTGCGCAACCCCGGTTATTGCTTATGGCAAGGGCGGCGCGCTGGAAACCGTTGTGGACGGCAAAACAGGAATCCTGTTTTCGGAGCAAAGCAAAGAATCTTTGAAAAACGCCATTTTGAGGTTTGAAAAATTACATTTCAGCGCCGAAGATTTGTTTGCACAAGCGGAGAAATTCAGTAAAGAAAAATTTAAAGATAGGTTAACGAAATTCGTGCACGAATGCGTGGAAAAATTTGAACGCCAAAAAAGCGCGAAAAGCACTGGTGGCACAATTGCCGTGGACTTGCGCGCCTTGGGGCCGCAAATTTCCGGCATTGAAAATTACTTGATAAACATCCTCGAATCTCCGGCTTTTAAAGATGCAGACGGCATCTTCGGCATGTATAACAGCAGGGGAGAGGCAATAGCAGAAACGCTTAACCGGCGCGATATTAAAATGCCCGTATCAAGGCGCCACTGGCCGAACAGGATTTTCAACCTTTGCCTCTATTTTTTTTCGCTGCCGAAATTTGAAAAATTTTTCGACAAATTCAAGATTTACTGGATGCCTGACCTGCGGCCTTACGCCCTGAATGCCAAAACAAAATTCGCGCTCACAATTCACGACCTTTCGCCTGTCATGCACCCTGAATTTTATTCTTTAAAACGCAGAATTTGGCATAAAATGGTACGGCTCGGGAAGTCGTTGCGCGCCGCCTCCAAAATTTTTGCTGTTTCCCAATACACGAAATACGACCTCTCACGCCTTTTTAAGCTTCCTTCGGAAAAAATCAAAGTCATTTATCCCGGAATCAACCACGATATTTTCAAGACAACCATTGACGAGCGCCTGGCGCACAAGGTGCGCGAACGCTACGAGCTTCCTGAAAATTATATTTTGCTGCTCAGCACAGTGGAACCGAGAAAAAACATTTTAAACGCCATTAAGGCGTTTGAGGCCTTGGAAGAAAATGATGTCCACCTGGTAATTGCAGGAAAGCTCGGCTGGCTTTATTCCCCAATTTTAAAAAAAATCCGCACTTCGGCAAAAAGGAACAAAATAAAACTAATCGGATACGTGGCAGAACAAGACAAGCCGTTCGTAATTTCCATGGCAAGCATTCTTTGCTATCCTTCCTTTTACGAGGGGTTTGGCTTTGTCCCGCTCGAAGCCATGGCTTGCGGCATTCCGGTAATAACCTCGGCAAGGACTTCCTTGCCTGAAATTTGCGCGGACGCGGCGATTTTAATAGAGCCGCGAAGCATTGCCGACCTTGCAAAAGCCATGTCCGAATTACTGAGAGACCAAAACCTGCGCGAAAAAATGCGCGCAAAAGGCCTGGAGCGCTCCAAACAATTTGATTGGCGCTCAACTTCGCAAAAAATCATCACGGAATTAAAAAGCGGATTAATATGAAAATAGGAATTGATTTGCGCATGGCTGACGCCAATTACGGAATCGGCAGGTACAGCATGGAGCTGGCAAAAAACATAATTGCGGCTGATGCTAAAAATAAATACACGCTCTTTTTACGCAATGCCAAGGGCGCCGAAAATTTTCAGGGCTTTAATAAAGCCGAACTGGTGCAAGCGGACTTCCGGCATTATTCCTTTGCAGAACAGACATCTTTCGCAAAATTGCTAAAGGCCTGCGATTTGGATTTGGTGCATTTCATGAATTTCAATGTGCCTGTTTTTTACAACAAGCCCTTCATAGCCACGATCCACGATGTTATACACCACAAACTGCCGGGCAATAAAAAACGAAGATTTTTACACCGCTTGGCATATAAAATGGTTATCAGCCATGCCGCCAAAGCCGCAAAGAAAATCATTACTGTTTCGAATTTTTCCAAAGCCGAAATCGCGCAAACCCTAAAAGTGCCGCCGCAAAAAATCTCGGTAATATACGAAGCCGCCGCCGTAATTCCGGTAAGCGATTCCGATATAGCCGAAGCAAGACAAAAATTTGCGATTACAAAGCCGTATATAATTTTCGTCGGCGTCATGGAGAGAAAGAAAAACATCGGCGCGCTGGCGCGAGGTTTTGATATTCTCAAAGAAAAATACGGCGACAACCTCCAGCTTGTGCTTGCGGGCAAAGAGGACCCCCACTATCCGGAAGTGGCGGCGCAGGCAAAATCCATTAAATATTCAAAGGATTTGATTTTCACAGGCATAATCACGGACAAAGAAAAATATGCTTTATACAAAGGCGCGCGCGCGTTTGTTTCCGCATCTTTATATGAAGGATTCGGCTTGCCCGGAGTGGAGGCCATGGCAGTGGGAACGCCGCTTGTGGTTTCGAATATCAAGGTCTTTAATGAAGTGTATGACAACGGCGCAATTTATTTTGACGCGCAAAATCCGCAGGACATTGCGCAAAAAATCAATCTCATTGTGACGGATGAAAAATACCGCCAACTGGTTGCCAACAATGCTTTTTCGCGGGCACAATATTTTTCCTGGGCAACAGCGGCAGAACAAACAATTAAAACCTACGAAGCATGCGCATAATTCTCGCGGGCGGCGGCACGGGCGGCCCAATAACTCCGCTTATTGCCGTAATGCAAAAAATAAAGCTGCAACACCAGGATTCGCAATTTATGCTTGTGGGCACGAATTCGGGCCTGGAAAAAAAATTCGCGGCCCAATATTCCATGCCTTTCGCGAGCATACCGGCAGGCAAATTTAGAAGGTATTTTTCTTTTGCCAATTTTGCGTCGCCATTTTTAGTGCTGGCCGGATTTATAAAATCAATTTTTCTGATCAAAAAATTCAAGCCGGATCTGGTCTTTGGCGCAGGCGGTTTTGTTTCCGTTCCCATAATATTTGCAGCAGCATTAATGGGGAAAAAAATCCTGGTGCACCAGCAGGATAGCGAACTTTCCTTGACCAACAGGATTACCGCGCCTTTGGCAGACAAAATCACGGTATCTTTCGAAAATTCGCTTAAGGATTTTTCCTCCGGCTCCGGCCTTGTCCGCGCAAGCGGAGAAAAAGAAAACAGCAAAATTATTTGGACAGGAAATCCAGTGCGCTCGGAATTTTTCCACTCCCACGCTCCTGCCGAAATCGCCGAGATAAAGCGCAAATTCAAAATTGCAGACCAAAGGCCGGTAATTTTAATGCTCGGCGGAGCCACAGGCGCAGCAGCCCTTAACTCCGTAATTTTACAGGCCTTGCCGCAATTAATAACATTTGCGGAAATCATACAATCCACGGGGAAAAACAAAGGCCTAAATTTCCAAAACCCGCACTACAGGCAATTTGGAATTGTGGAAAACATACAAGAAGCATATGCCGTATCGAATATCGTCATATGCAGGGCGGGAATGGGAACAATATCGGAACTGGCGGCCGTGCGAAAACCAGCCATAATCATTCCCATGCCCGACAGCCACCAGGAAAAAAATGCGCAGGCCCTGGAACAAGCGGGCGCCGCCATTGTTTTAGGACAAAAGGGCCTTGATGGCGAGAAGCTGCTTTCAATTATTAAAAAATTACTATATGATGGACAATGGCAGCGGGAACTTTCGGAGAACATCGGAAAAATAATGCCCGAAAATGCGGCGGAAAGAATCGCCGCGGAAATATACAAATTATGCAAACCCTGAGCGCTGAGCGGAAAAAAAGATTCAAGCAGAAAAAAACTTTTTCTTTGGCTCTTTCGGGATGCGCGGGCCGCGCGATCACATACATAGGGATTCTTGAAGTCCTGCAGGAAAACGGAATCAGAATAGATTCCATTGCGGCTTGCAGCAGCGCGTCTTTCGTTGCCTGCGCTTTTGCAGCAGAAAAGCTTCAGAACCTGAAAAAACTTTATTTTTCTCTTACATCCCGGGAAATCTACAATTTTTTGGAACCGAGTTTTAAAGGGGGACTGTTTAATTTTGATAAAACAAAAGATCTTTTTGAACAAATGCTGGGAGTTGAAAATTTTGAAGACCTGAACATACCCGTAACTTTGGTGGCTTCCGATATTATCCGCGGTGAAAGCGTCGAGCTTTCCATGGGAAATATTTTCCGCGCAATCAAAGCATCTTGCTCGGTTCCGGGAATTTTTGAACCCGTTGTCTGGGGCGACAGGATATTGGTTGACGGCGGAATTTTTAGCATCGTGCCAGTGGCGGCTGCAAGAAGGTTCGGACACGACACTGTTATGGGGATAGATCTTGCTGCTTCGCGCGCTGTGATAAATCCCTATTTATTGAGCGTTAAAAGAGGATATAATTTCGTGGCGCGGCCTTTCAAAAAAATAAATTCCATTGCAGGCAAGATTAAAGCGGGCATGGTAAGGGAAAGAGACGGCGGCTACAGCATTAATGAAATTAAGGCGCCGCGAATGGCAACGGTTCTAAGCAAAGCCATGGATTACGCAATTTTGGAGAAGAAAAAGCCCGAACAGTGGGATTGCGATTTGCTGCTTGATCCCGGAGTAAAAAAATACGGCAAAATCGATTCCGGAAATTTTAAAACAATGTATTTGGAAGGCAGGCGCGCCGCCCAAGAATATGTTTCCAAAATTAAAGAACTGTTAGGATAAGATTTAGATAAAATTAATTTAACAAAACATGCCCTCAATAAACATCAAGTTTGCGGAATCGGAACCAAACCCATCAACTTCAGATTATCTCAACAAAAAACTTGCTCCGCTAATGAAATATTTGCGCGAGGAAAACTCGGTTCACGTCGAAATGGATTACGGAAAAGATAAATCAGGAGCAAAATGCCACGTAGAAATTACAATTAATCCCAAATCGGAAATGTTCGCGGAAGCTCGCGGAAGCGATTTTCTTGAAGCCATTGATTTGTGCATCCCCAAAATCAAAGAACAGCTTCTAAAGCACAAGGATAAGCGGATTGCGTTGCGCAAAAAGCTCGGTTCACAACGAAAAGGGCGCTAATTTCGCGGCGCATGCGCGCAAGGTATTACCGTAATTAGCTTGAAAAACAAGGCACAAGTTTCAAGACCAAAATTTGCTTGTGTCGAGTTAAGACATACTTAATCCCTGAACCTTGAAATTAACGCGCAAAAAAAGTATAATTAAATGCAACCGGCAGCTCATAATTTACAGCAATTAATATTCACCGGCAATTAATCTTTAATATGGCATTTTTTTTAAACATATTCGGCTCCAAGCAAAAAAGCGATAAGATACTTTCCAAATTCAGCGACGAGATTAAAAAAGTTAATGATCTTGAATCGGCTTATAAGGCGCTCTCGGATGAGGAATTAAAAGCAAAAGCAGCTAAATGGAAAGAGGAATTGCGCGGCCTTGAAATTGAAGAACAGCAAAAAATCCTGGACAGCATAATCTACGACGTTTTTGCGGCGGTCCGGGAAGCCGCCAGGCGCGCCATTGGCCAGCGGCATTTTGACGTCCAGCTTGTGGGCGGCTTTGTTTTACACCGCGGGCAAATTGCAGAAATGAAAACCGGCGAAGGCAAAACCCTGACAGCGACCTTGGCGCTGGCGTTAAACGCCCTCACCGGCAGAGGTACGCACCTTGTCACGGTAAACGATTACCTGGCTCGCTGGCAAACTTCGCTGATGGGCCCGATTTATCACGCCCTCGGGCTTTCTGTTGCCTCCATACAGCATGAAAAATCTTATATGTATGATCCCGAATTCCAACCGGAACAAGACCAATCCGGCCTTATTGCCGAAGGGGCAGAAGGGACGCAAGGTTTTATTTTGGATGTTAAGCATATGCGGCCCGTCTCGCGCGGGGAAGCGTATGCGGCTGACATCACTTACGGCACGAACAACGAATTTGGTTTTGATTACCTGCGCGATAACATGGTTTCGGATCTTATGCAGATGTCCCAACGAGGCCTGCATTTTGCCATTGTGGATGAAGTGGACAGCATTTTGATAGACGAAGCGCGCACGCCCCTTATTATTTCCGCACCCGATACAGATCCAACTGAAAAATATTACCATTTCGCCAAACTTGTGGAGACCCTTTCCCCGGAACAGGATTATGAAGTGGATGAAAAACACAAGGCAGTTTCTTTGAATGAGGAAGGAATTTCCAAGCTGGAAAAAGCCCTGGGAGTTGAAAACATCTATGAACAAGCCGGGATTGCAACCGTGCACCATTTGGAGCAAGCGCTCCGCGCCAAAGAGCTTTTCAAAAAAGACCGCGACTATGTCCTTCGCGACGGCGAAATAATAATTGTGGATGAATTCACGGGCCGCCTAATGTTCGGCAGGAGATATTCCGACGGCCTCCATCAGGCAATTGAAGCAAAAGAAAACGTCAAAATCCAGCAAGAAAGCAAGACCCTGGCAACCATCACTTTCCAAAACCTTTTCAGGATGTATGAAAAGCTTGCGGGCATGACAGGAACAGCGGAAACAGAAAAAGAAGAATTTTACAGCATTTACGGGCTTGATGTCGTGGTCATACCCACGAACAGGCCTATGGTACGCGAAGACAGGCCTGATCTTATTTATAAAAGCGAAAAAGGCAAATTTGAAGCAATTGTCCGCGATGTCGCGGAGCGGCACAAAAAAGGGCAGCCGATTTTAATCGGCACGGTTTCAATCCAAAAAAACGAGCTGTTGGCAGAACATTTGAAGCGCGCAGGCCTGACGTTTGAACTTTTAAACGCAAAAAACCACGAGCGCGAAGCGCATATTATTTCCCAGGCAGGCCGTCCCGGAGCAATAACAGTGGCGACAAACATTGCCGGCAGAGGCGTGGATATTTTGCTTGGAGGCAATCCCGTTGATCCTGATGAAGCCGAAACAGTGCGCGTGGCGGGCGGTTTGCACATTCTGGGTACAGAGCGGCACGAATCGCGCCGCATAGACAACCAGCTGCGCGGAAGAAGCGGGCGCCAGGGCGACCCGGGATCTTCGCAATTCTACGTTTCAGTGGAAGATGATCTTATGCGCCTCTTCGGCGGCGACCGCCTGAAAACGCTTATGGAACGGCTTGGCATCCCCGAGGACCAGCCGATTGAACACAAAATTGTTTCCAAATCCATTGAACAAGCGCAAAAAAAGATAGAAGGAATAAACTTCGACACCCGCAAGCATGTTTTGGAATACGACGATGTCATGAACAGGCAGCGTGAAGTAATTTACGGCAGGCGCAGGCGCTGGCTTGAGCCGGATGCAAATTTGAAAGAAGAAATTTTAGGGCTGGTTGATGATGAAATTGAAAATGCGGTGAAGGGCTATTTCCTGACCGAAGAGGGGAATGGATCAGATCAAAAAGAAATTTCAAAACTCGTGGAAAACTTGAACGCGATTTTTCCGGTAAGCACCGATGAAGCCGCGGAAATCGTGCGCTTGGAGGCGCAAGCAGGCGATAGCGAACTTGCCATAATCGATTATGCCAAAGAAATCGCAAAAAAAAGATATGCAGAAAAAGAAAAACAAATCGAGGCGCAAACGCCGGCAGGCGCGCCAAGCATAATGCGGCAATTGGAAAAAATGGTTTGTTTGCAAAGTTTGGACACTATCTGGATGGAACACCTTGATACCATGGATCACCTGCGCGACAGCGTGGCGCTTCGGGGTTATGGCCAGCGCGACCCGCTTGTAGAATACAAACGCGAAGGATTCACGCTTTTCAAAAGCGCTGTGGCACAAATAGAGAGCAATATTGCACGGACAATATATAAGGCGGGGATTATTTTCCAGCAAGCAACACCCATTCAGCAGGCCGCTCAAAATGCCACGCAAATTGCAGGCGGGACAGCTGCGCCTGTTTCCCAAAATGGATCCACAAACGATCCACGTTTCCAAGGCATTGGCCGCAACGAGCCGTGCCCATGCGGTTCCGGAAAAAAATTCAAAAAATGCCACGGAAAAAATGCATAAGAAAGACCGCCAGTGTAGGTCAATATTAAATTTAATCAAGCAAAGGAAACACCATGCCCAATGATTTCAAGAAAAAAATGCCAAGCAAAAATGAACAAATGCTCTATGATCTTGCCATGCATGTCCAGGACATTGATTACAGGGTTTATTCCGTTTCCTCTCATGTCCTGGCATTGGGAATTATTTTAGGCATTGATCCAAAAAAATTGGCTGAAGCGCTAACCGGAGACAGCGCAAAAATGAAAGAATATTCCAAAAAAATTAACGAGGAAATACAAAAAATTGAGGAAAAAAATAAGGCAGAAGGCAAAGACAGCGACCACGGGCACAGCCATGCGCACGAACATTAAACTTGCCTGTTTTGCGAAAACCCTTTAAAATTAAAGCAGTTCTAAAAACCGTCTTTAAAAGAACATTTCAAACATTTAACCTAATTATCGGTTTTCATGAAAAAAAAATTACGGCTCTACCTGACCTTTATTTTTATACTATTGCTTGCCGCTTTTGCACTTTATATTGATTTACCAAGCGGCAGCAAAATCGATCTGCATAATATCCGCATTAATTACACCAAGCAATTTCAAACCCGCTTGGGCCTGGATCTTAAGGGCGGCAGCCGCCTGACATATCAAGGCGACCTTTCAAACATCGCTCCTTCAAAACGAGGCGCAGCGATGGATTCTGCGCGCTCTGTTATTGAGCGCCGGATTTTTAATTTTGGCGTACAGGAACCGCTTGTGGAAACCAGCGGCACAAATCAAATTGTAGTTGAACTCCCTGGTATTACGGATGTGAACCAGGCCATTCAAGTTATCGGGCAAACGCCGTTTTTAGAATTTCGCACGCAAAATCCAAATCCTTCGGCAACAGTAAATAGCAGCGGGCAGGCGAACATCAGCTTAAATTCGCAATGGCTGCCGACTGATCTCACAGGCAAAGATTTAAGCAGCGCCAGCGTGCAGTTTGATCCCCAGACAGGCCAGCCGGAAATTTTATTGCAATTTAATTCAGAAGGAACAAAGCTTTTCTCGCAGATTACCACCCAGAACGTCGGCAAGCCGGTGGCAATTTTTCTTGACGGCAGTCCGCTTTCAACCCCAACGGTCCAGGTTCCAATTACCAACGGGCAAGCTGTAATTACAGGCAATTTCACTGTGGATCAGGCAAAACAGCTTGCAACCCGCCTTAATTCCGGCGCGCTTCCAGTGCCCATCCATCTTGTTTCCCAGCAGACCATCGGCGCAACGCTCGGGCAAAGTTCAATACAAAAAAGCATTATAGCGGGAATCATAGGCCTTATTTTGATTATAATTTTTATGATTGCGTATTACAGGTTTCCGGGCCTGCTTGCTGCTTTGGCGCTTGTAATTTACGGGCTCGTGGCTTTCGCTGTGTTTAAAATCGGAATTTCCATTACAGCGGTAATTTTAGTTGGTATTTTCTTCATACTTGCCTTAACCACAAGCTGGATTTTCGGGCTTCTCGCAATTCTCGCATATTTTATCCTAATGTTTGCCGGGGGGCTGAACCCTGTTACGCTAACCTTGGCAGGCATTGCGGGCTTCATTCTTTCCATAGGCATGGCTGTTGATGCCAATATTTTGATTTTTGAACGCACCAAAGAGGAGCTTCGCCTGGGCAAAGACGTGCAATTGGCACTGGACGACGGCTTTAAGCGCGCCTGGCCTTCAATCCGCGATTCCAATGCTTCAAGCTTAATCACAACTTTGATACTTTACATTTTCGGAACTCCTGAAATCAAAAGCTTTGCAGTGACTTTGGCAATCGGCATTATTATTTCTCTGTTCACGGCAATTACTGTAACCGAAACCTTCTTGCACATGTTTGTGGGCCATAACATTTTAACGCATCCGTGGCTTTTCGGCGCTTCGAAGAAAAAAAAGAGTGCGGATATTGCGCAAGGAACAGAAGAAAAAATTTCCTAAATTTATGTTAAACATCATCAAACATTATAAATTTTGGTTCGCTGTCTCGGGCATAATTCTCCTCGCCGGAATTATTTCACTTTCTGTTTTCGGCCTCAAGTTGGGTATTGATTTTACAGGTGGCACTGAAGCCCAACTGCAGTTTTCGCACGCGCCGGATTATGCAAAAATCCAAACCGTTTTAAGTTCCGAAAACATCGGCGGCTTCAAAGTCCAGCAAGCGGGCACAAACGAAGTAATTATTGAAACCAAGCCCATCGACAAAACCGAGCACGATAAAATAGATACGGATTTGAAAAAGGCAGTAGGAGATTTTAACGAAATTTCCTACACATCAATCGGGCCCTCGATCGGCCAGGAATTAAAATCCAAGGCAGTTTATGAACTTATACTAGTGGCCTTTGGAATTGTTTTTTACATTGCTTACGCTTTTCGCAAAGTAACCAAACCCATTACTTCCTGGAAATTCGGGTGGTCTGCGATTGTCGCGCTTTTGCACGATTTGTTCGTTGTTGCCGGAATTTTTTCGATTCTCGGGCATTTTCTGGGAGTTGAGGTGGACAGCTTGTTTGTTACGGCTTTGCTCACTGTTCTCGGATTTTCGGTTCACGATACCATTGTTGTTTTCGACAGAATCCGTGAAAATCTAAAAGTTGAGGCAGGCCAGCCAATTGAATTTATTGTTAACCACAGCATCAACCAGACCGTGGTGAGATCCTTGAACACTTCATTAACCGTTCTATTTGTTTTGCTTGCGCTGCTGCTGTTCGGAGGCGCTACAATAAAATATTTTGTGCTGGCGCTGTTCATCGGCATAATCGCAGGCACGTATTCTTCAATTTTCATAGCCAGTCCGATTTTAGTGCTCTGGCAAAGATGGTCCAGTGCAAAGACGGCAAAAACCAGGGCATAGCCGCACAATGTAATAAAATTATTAAGCCGCCTAAAAAAATTAGGTGGCTTAATTTTTTTAGAAAACCTGAATTAAGAAATTTTCAAGCATTATTTTATTAAAATTTTAACAGTTTATTGCTCTGGAACACATGTTGTATTGTACAGATTTGACATCCATAATCATTTATGATACTATACCGATATGGAAAAAACTGACGGAAACAATAAGCAAATTCCGGGCATCCTGGATAAGATCATAAATGCGCAACACAGCGTTTCATTGCAAAATTTCGAACCAACACTGGCTGCCGGCAAAATACTGGATTTACTCAAAGAACGGGATAAAATGATCCTCGCAAAACGTTTCGGATTGCTTGGTTTTACGGCAAAAACATTGGAAGCAATAGGCAAGGAGCACGGGCTAACGCGCGAACGCGTCCGCCAAATAGAAAAAGAATCGCTTAAATTTTTGCGCGCGCAATTGGCTGACCACGAGCTTGCCGAAGCCATTAAAATATTGGTGAGCATAATTTCGGATTGCGGAAAAATTATAAAAGAAATGGAGCTTATAAAAATGCTCAGCTCCGAAGCAACCGAAGAAGAGCGGCGCTCCATCCTCTTCCTGCTTAATATTGCGGAAGAGCTTTTGGAAGTGAAAGAAAACGAGTTCATGCACAATGCCTGGGCTTCCGTAAATTACAACCACGAATTTTTCAAAAATATTATAGAAACTGCGAAGGGCATTTTGAAAAAAGAAGGAAAGCCGGTGCATGAATTGGAGCTTATAGAGAAACTGAAGCAGACGGATATTTATCGCGATAATGAAATGCAGGTAAATGAAAAAGTCCTGCGCACTTATTTAAACCTCAGTAGGGAAATAGAGAAAAATCCGTTCGAGGAATACGGCCTGGCAAATTGGCAGGAAATTAAGCCACGCGATGTTGGCGATAAGGCCTATGTTGTCATGAAGCACCACAAAAAGCCGGAACATTATTCCGCCATCACGGAGCTTATAAATAAATACGGCTTTGATAAGCGAGTGGCGCACAAAGAAACAGTCCATAATGAACTCATAAAAGACCCGCGTTTTGTCCTGGTTGGCAGGGGAATTTACGCCCTCACTGAATGGGGCTATCAAAAAGGCATTGTCGCTGATGTTATTGCAGAGATCCTCAAAACGGCAAAAGAGCCTCTTAACCGCGACCAGATTATAGATGCCGTGCTTAAAAAACGGCTGGTAAAGAGAAACACCGTGCTGGCCGCGCTTTCGAATAGAAAATTGTTCACCAAAGTAAACAAAAACAAATACGCTTTGGCGGGAAAGTAACACATGATTTGGTCTTCCACAATAAACGCTTCGCTAGCCACGTTTTCTGAAGCGTGGTTTGTCTTTGTGCACGGCGGCTGGGTGATTTTCGGGCTGCTGGCGCTCTGGCTGGCATTTCAAATTTATATGATGGCCATTAATGGGCGCTACCTTAAGGGCATAACTTGGAAATTTCTGCACATCAAGGTGGAAAAAGAAAATCTCCAGAGCTTGCTTGCTGTCGAGCAGATTTTCGCGCAGCTGCATGCGCTCGAAAGCACAATTACCTGGGCCGGCAAATACCTGGAAGGGCAACTGCAGCTTTGGTTTTCACTGGAAATCGTGAGCTTAGGCGGAAAAATATCATACATCATGCGCGTTCCGGACAAATACGTAAATCTCGTTGAAAGCGCTTTTTACGCGCAATTTCCGAGCGCTGAAATTACAGAGGTGCATGATTACATGGAACATCTCAAAAAATGGGACCCTGAAAAAAGCTCTTGGGATTTATGGGGCACTGAATGGGGTATGCTTAGAGATTATGCCTACCCAATTAAAACCTATAAGGACTTCGAGCATCCGATTTCGGAAAACAAAATTCTAGATCCTCTGGCAGGGCTCCTGGAAGCGCTTTCAAAAGCCGAACCGCACGAACTTATGGCAGTGCAAATTGACATACTGCCAATGAAAGATTCCGCCTGGCAGCCGCACGCGCAAGAAACGGTGAATGCATTCAAAGGGGTAAAGCCCGAGGAAAAAATCGGCGCTTTTGGAAAGTTTATAAATTTTTTTACAGGCAAAACGTCGGTAAAAAAAGAGGAAGAAAGAATTGCGGCAGTGCAAAAGCTCACGGAAGGCGAAAAACGCACGCTGCTTGCTGTTGAAACAAAAATGTCCAAGGTTGGCTGGGGAACCAAAATCCGCAGTTTATATATTGCGCCGAAAGATAAAATGGACAACACTAAAAAAACGGGAATTGTCGGCGCGTTCCGCCAATTTTCAGGCATCACAACGAACAATCTCAAGCCCAACATGAAAATTTGGACAGGTTATTCATATAAGGTTTTCCAAACCCTGGAACAGCCGTTTGTTGATTGGGTAATTGCCAAAAGAAAAGAACGCTTTATAGAAGGCTTTGCGAACCGCGACATGTGGATTGGCGCTGATCCCGTGGTCCTAAATGCCGAAGAACTTACAACGCTTTTTCATTTTCCTCTGGCAACAACGACAACTCCGCCTGTTGAAAGAATTGAAGTCAAAAAAGGCCAGCCACCTGCAAATTTGCCTGTTGCCGGCTAAACTAAATTCCGCAAGCGCAAAATTCAATTTGGGGGTATACTTAAATTATGGACGCAGAACAGGATAACAACGACATCACAATTTTCGCCAAGACAAACTTCCGCCACAAGGAAGTGCCGTTTGGCATAAAGCGCGAAGACCGGCGCCGGCACATGTATATCATCGGAAAAACCGGCATGGGCAAAACAACGCTCATGGAAAACATGATTATCCAAGACATAGCGAACGGCAACGGCTTGGCGTTTGTGGATCCGCACGGGGATTCAGTTGAGAAAATTTTGGATTACGTGCCTTCAAGCCGCGTGAACGACGTGGTTTATTTCAATCCCGCTGACAGGGAATTTCCGATTGCTTTTAATATTTTGGAAGCGGTTGACCCGAATTACAAGCATCTGGTTGCTTCGGGGCTTATGGGCGTGTTCACAAAAATTTGGGCTAATTTATGGTCCGCGCGCATGGAATATATCTTAAATAACGCCATACTCGCGCTTTTGGATTCTCCCGGCAACACCCTGCTCGGAATTTCCCGAATGCTGATAGACAAAAAATACCGCAAACGGATTGTCGACAATATCAAAGACCCGATGGTCAAATCCTTCTGGGTGGATGAATTCGCGAATTGGAACGAAAAATACCGCATGGAATCCATTGCGCCAATCCAAAATAAAGTCGGGCAATTCCTTTCATCTGGAATTATACGCAACATTGTCGGCCAGCCGAAAAGCACCATTGATTTGCGTTCGCTCATGGACAACAAAAAAATAATCTTAATGAATCTTGCCAAAGGGCGCATCGGCGAGGACAATTCCGATTTGCTCGGCGCCATGCTTATCACCAAGCTCCAGCTGGCCGCGCTTTCGCGCGTCGATATCAGCGAGCAGGAACGCCACGATTTCTTTTTGTACGTCGACGAATTCCAAAATTTTGCCACGGAATCATTTGCCACAATACTTTCCGAGGCGCGCAAATACCGCCTGAACCTCACAATCGGGCATCAATATATCGGCCAGCTCACAGGCAGCGACGGCAGAAGCACAAAAGTGCGCGACGCGGTTTTCGGCAACGTCGGGACAATCGTCACTTTTCGCGTGGGCGCGGCTGATTCGGAATTTTTAGAAAAAGAATTTGCGCCGCAATTTACGGAAAACGATCTGGTGAATCTGCCCAAACATCACATCATTCTAAAATTAATGATTAACGGCGTGGCTTCCGACCCTTTTACGGCCACAACCTTGGCGCCGGAAACCCACAGAAAAATAGCCAATACGGACAAAGTAATTCGCATCTCACGGGAAAGATATGCAAATCCCGTTGCTGAAGTTGAAGATAAAATATTGCGCTGGATGGGGCAGGAATATCACGAACAAGCCGCTGTAATTGCCAGCGGCGCGCGCCAGGAGGGCGAAGAAGAAGTGGAAACAGCGGTTGCGCCACAAGCGCCGGCTGAAATGGAAAAAACGGTCTCCAGCAGTGCGGCGCAAAATATGGCGGCACAACAATCGAACGCAGCACCAGACTGGGAAACGAATACAGCAGGCAAAAAAACAAATACAGAAGCAGACAAGGAAACAAAGGAACCTGGCCGGGAACCAAAGGAAGCGCAAAAAACAAAATACGAAAACATCGAACCGCATGCATCCCGGCAATATAATTCCCAATACAATCCCCGGCCGAATAATTTCCAAACACATAATGCGCGCAGCCCCCAGCCGCACAATTCCTACGGCAAAAATAATACCGGCCAAACCAGGAACATGCATTCAAATAACCATTCTGGAAACCATTTTGCGAACCACCCCGCCAGGCCAATGGCAAAAAAAGATAATGCCATTTGGGAAACAGCTGCTAAAATGAACCGGCAAAAATCACAAAACCTGGCCGCCGGTTTGGCAAATACCCTGGCAAAAAGTTTGAGCACGGGAAACAGCGCTCAGGACAGGAATAATCACGGCCAGCAACATAAAAAAATTTTAAAACCCGGGGAATCGCACAAAATAACTTCGGAATAATATGCGCGGGGAAATAAATCGTGAAAAAACCGCGCAAGAATCCGAAGCAGTTCAGATCCCGGAACTACAGGCGGGCTGGGAAAATTCTTTGGCGTTTATAACAGGACAATTGCCGGCTTATGCCGAAGTCGGGGATGAAGAAGCAATTTTTAATCTTGCGCTTTTATTGGGCCACCCCGAATGGAAAGAGCAAATTTTTTCGCTGATAAAACGCGAAAAACCGCATGTTAAAAATGCCGGGGAAATTTTTGAACGAATCCAAAACAGCTACGCGGGATGGCAAAAAGCAGGAACGCACGAACCGCCTCTTTCGAAAATCTCGTGGTGGGCAGAACACCTTCCGCAATTGCGCGAAAAAATCGCCGAGACAATTTCATTTTTCGGCCCTGATCCAAAAACCATACCTTCTCAAATCGAAATAATGCCCGGCGACACAATCCTGGCGCAAAATCACGGCGGAATGTCTTTTTACGTCAGCAGTACAGGAATTATTGTCGCCCGCACAGGAAATTTTGAGAATTCCAGGCATGAATTTCTCCATGCCATTATAAATCCGCTGACAGAAAAACTGCGCGGAAAAATATCCGAAGAAAAAATACTCGAGCTGGCGGGCATCAAATTAAAAAGCTTATACGGCAATTCCGGATACTCAATTTTAAATGAAGAACTGATCAGAACCTATAATGATTTTTTTGCCGACCATAAGAAATTGCCCACTTTTGAAGATATGGAACGCGCGACGGCCTCCATGGATGAAACGCAATTTTCGAAAATATTAAGCCAAGAACCGGATACCAAAAAACGGCTCACCGACATGAACGTAAAAACGCTTCGCGAATTTAAAACGCGGCTGAAAGAATATTTCAATTTATATGAAAAAGATTTGCTGCGCGAACGGATTTACAATTTATATCAGGGGTTTGGCCGGGAAAAAAACGCAAACCCAAGAATAAGTTTTGAGGATTTCCTAAACAAGAATGTTGAAAAATTATTTGCAGAATAAGCAAAAAGTCCTTGTGGCGCTTTCCGGCGGCGTTGATTCCGCCGTGAGCGCTGCTTTGCTCTTGAAAAAAGGGTATAAAGTTGAAGCTGTTTTTATGAAAAACTGGACCTCAAACCAAGGCCTGATTTCCAACGAATGCCCATGGCTCGAGGACAGACGCAGTGCTTTGCAAGTTGCCGCGCATTTGCGCATTCCGCTGCACACCTTTGATTTTGAAAAAGAATATTCGCAAAAAGTTATGGAATATTTCTTCAACGAATATGCCGCCGGCCGCACGCCCAACCCGGACGTCATGTGCAACAAAGAAATAAAATTCAAACTCTTGTACGAGCGCGCCATGCAAATGGGCTTCGATTTTCTGGCAACCGGCCATTATGCACGGATAAAAAACAGATGCCTTTTGCGGGCAAAAGATGAATTCAAAGATCAAACATATTTTATTTATAATTTACAGCCGGAGCAGCTCAAGCATATTTTGTTCCCAATAGGCGGATATTTAAAATCCGAGGTGCGCGCAATGGCGCGCAAATTCGGGCTGCCAAATGCCGGACGCAAAGAAAGCATGGGCTTGTGCTTTGTAGGAAAAGTAGAATTGGATAAATTCCTGCAGCAGAAAATCGCGCCAAAAAAAGGGCCGATAGTCGAAATTACTTCGGGCGACAAAATCGGCGAACACCAGGGCGCCGCGTATTACACTTTGGGACAAAGGCAGGGGATTGGCGTCGGCGGATCCGGGCCATATTACGTGGTACGCAAAGAATTGCAAACAAACACATTAGTGGTCAGCAAAAATCCGGAACATAGCGAATTGCTTAAAAACGAAATTGAAATTAGCGCCGTAAATTGGATTTCGCGCCCGGGCACATCGCCCTTAAAATGCCGCGGACGGTTCAGGCACCAGCAACAGCCAATAGGTTTGGAATTGCGCGAAAGCGGTCAAGAGGGCAAATATCACGTACGTTTTTTTTCTCCTCAGCGTGCGGTTGCGGCAGGCCAAAGCTTGGTTATGTACAAGGGGAAAATTTGTTTGGGCGGCGGCGTTATAGTATAATTTAGGCGACTGAGAAAATGGCAGGAGGTGGTTATGGGTCCAATTACGTTGGCAAAAACAGCCGGCGCAAGAGCGGGGAGAGAGGTTAAAAAAACACGCCGTTTCGGGCGCGTGGCATGGAAAAACGGAAACCTGCGCATAAAAATGATTGTGGCCGCAATTGCGATTGTTTTTTTCTTTGCACCGGGCGGCATAATTATTGCGCCTGTTGGCGTCGGGATTGCGGTATATTTCATGCATCGCACCAAAGCGCGCAGAACCGGGGGTCGCAAATAAAATAGCGGCTCCCGGCATAAGTAAAACGAAAAACTAAAATAATAAGTCAAAATGTTCCGTCTCATAAAATACATCTTTTATATAATTATTCTTGGGGTTCTTGGTTTTTTATTTTGGTTTTTGCCGAAGTATAATTTCATTCATAAAAATCCGCAATATTGCGTAAACCTTACGTCGCATATTTTTTATTGCGGCACTGACAGCCATATTGAAAGTTTCTATAATTTGTTGAAAAAATAGCAGAGGCAAAATTAAAACTCTCTGCTGGTGAAAAGTTAAAACTCTTGGCTTGTGCAAAATTAAAACTCTCTGCGAAGAGTTTTAAAATTCACCCGCAAAAGAGTTTTAAAATGCGATTATCAGCCATATATTAACTGCCGCGCGGCTTTGTGCAATAAGTCAAAAGTCCAATTCGCATTTGTAAAAACTCCGGTTTTTTGTTAAAATCAATTAGAAATTAGGTAGGTTAAGCAAAAGTTTGCACGGAATATGTGCACTTCATACAAAAACCGCAGCAGAAAAACCGCAGCAGAAAAACCGGATGCGGCCGGCAAAAAGAAAGGCCGCCACAGATAAAGGCGAGCCACTCAAAAAATAAATTTATTGGGATGTAGCCAAGTGGTAAGGCAACGGACTCTGAATCCGTCATTCGTAGGTTCGAATCCTACCATCCCAGCCAAATCACAGGTTTCTGACACCGTCGAACTCTAGTTAACGGATCTGGAAACAAGGAAAAAAATAGCCGATCAACTAGTTTTATAAATATGAGGATTAGAATCATAAAAAATGTAAGAACAGAAAAGACTTTCCAAAGGTATTTAAAATTTTTCAGGGAAAAGTCGTTTATATATAAATGCGTAATATGTCGCGAAAGAAGCATAAAAGAATTTAAGTATTGCTGCGGCAAGTCGTTAATATAATATAGGCTAACTAAAAAGAGCCAGAGTTAAATGAATTTCGATATTAATATATGAAAACTATTTTAGTGGATGCGGCTCACACCTTTGTAATAAAATCCGAGCATGGGTTTACGATATTTAAAGAAATGCAGGAGATACTTGATAAATTCCCTAACAGGAAAATAATTTTAACCGGAGCAAACGATGAACAGTTTAGGGATTTTGGATTAGATAAAATGCCTTATGAAGTTTTTACTCTCAAGCATAATCCTGAAAAGAGTAATCCCGAGTATTACAGGAAGATGCTCGAGCATTTTAATCTTCATCCGGAAAATTTGGTATATTTCGAACATGATCCAGAGGCGGTACAGAGCGCGCGCTCAGTGGGCATTAAAACTCACTTCTGGGATGATACAAAAAGGCCTTTAGATGAATTGGTATCTTTCTTGCAACAGAATGTCTGACATGCGCCATTAAAAGACGGCCGACAGGTTTCTAAAAAGCGCGGTCTTGGGGAAAATTTTTCCTCCGCTGATGCTCGCCGTATCTAAATTTTCTATGGCCCCGCCTTGCGGAACCGCCGAATTTTTTTATTGTCCGGCTCGGCGCCGCATTCATCCGAGGCATTCTGGGCATTACCTTGGACTGTTCCGAATGTTTTATGGGCAATGCCTTTTTTATGAGCCGCTCAATGGCGCGGATATCTGATTGCTGGTCATAAGTAGCGAATGAAATCGCATGGCCGCTTTTCCCGGCGCGCGCCGTTCTGCCAATGCGATGGACATAATCCGAGGCCTGCTCCGGCAAATCATAATTAATTACCAGCTCAATATTGGTAACATCAATGCCGCGCGCTGCAATATCCGTTGCCACCAAAATTCTGTATTTTCCGATTTTAAAACCCTGCAGCGCTTCCAGGCGCTGATTAAGCGAGCGGTTTGAATGGATTTCCGCGCTGGCTAATCCTTCTGCTTTCAACACATGTGCAATTTTTTTTGCCCCATGCTTTGTTCTTGAAAAAATTAAAGTGCTGCCATTATACTGGCGAAGGGTTTGCCTCAGCAGATCCATCTTATCTTCTTTTCTCACCATCACAATTTCCTGAGTCACTTGCGCTGCGGTTGTGCCTGATGGCGCAACCTCTATGCGCACCGGCAGCTCCAGGAATGCGCCAGCTATTTTTGTTATTTCATCATCCATGGTCGCGGAGAACAGCATTGTTTGGCGCTTTTTTGGAAGAAAGAAAATAATTTTTTTCAGCTGCGGCGCAAAACCCATGTCCAACATGCGGTCAGCTTCATCCAAAACCAAAACTCCAACTTGTGAAATATCAACTTTTTTTTCCTGTAAAATATCAATAAGCCGGCCGGGAGTGGCAATAATTATGTGGGGATTTTGCCTTAACGCCAAAAGCTGGCGGCCCATGGATGCTCCGCCTATTATCACAGCGGTTTTTAAGCCCAGGGATTTGCCAAGCTGCTTTAAGGCCTCGTTTACCTGCATTGCCAATTCTCTGGTGGGAACAAGGATTAATCCCTTTGATTTGGTTATCACCAAGCGCTGAAGCATGGGGATGCCGAATGCCAAGGTTTTTCCAGTGCCTGTTTGAGCAATGCCGATGACATCCTTCCCCGATAAGCCCGCTGGTATTGATTGCTGTTGGATGGGAGTTGGAAACCGGAAACCGTGGTCTTGGAGAATGTCCATGATCTTGGGCGCAATACCCAAGCCATTAAATGTATTTTCTGTATTCATTAGCTAAGTATAGACCAAATTGGGAATTTTTTATATAGGCGGGGATTAATACCATGCTGCGCCACCACCATAACGCCAGGGTGACACCTGTTAACTAAAACAATAAAAAAAGTTGAATATTGGCAATATCATGCACTACAGGCAATTTTTTGATATAATCCTTATATAGCATTAAATAACTTAAATTTTATGGTATTTGAAATCAGAAATCCGGAGGCAGAACTTGAAACTTATCATCAACAAATAAGGGAAATTCTCGGGAGCAGCTGGTATAATCAGAAATTTGTAGATTTTGTAGGCGTTAATTACGGCTATGATGAGGTGGTGCGCGAGCTCGAACCAATAAAAGCCGAGGCAGACACCGCGAAGCGGGAGGCGCTTATTAACGACTGGATAAAAAAATATTTAAAAGAATATTGGAGCCAGGGCGATGTCCCTGAAGATTCCTCAGAAGAATAAATAAATAAATTTATGAACGACGATAAAACCACGATCCAGGAAATTAAAAATATGCTTCTCAAATTTAGGGATGAGAGAAACTGGAAGCAATTCCATACGCCAAAAGATGTTTCCGAAGCCATCAGCATTGAAGCGGGGGAACTCTTGGAGAATTTCCTTTGGATGAACCCTGAAAAATCCCAAAGCGCGCTGGATAATCCGGAATCGCGCAAAAAAATAGAGGAAGAATTGGCGGACGTCGTCATGTTCAGCTTGGTTTTTGCCAATTCGACGGGCATTGATGTTGCCGCTGCCATCAAAGAAAAAATCAAGAAAAACGCAGCCAAATATCCTGTTGAAAAAGCATTCGGGGTTGCAACAAAGTACGACCAATTAAAATAATTTTATGAAACCAGCGGAATCCATTATTCAGGAAATATCGCCGGAGCAATGGCGAGAATTGATAGCCCGCGCCGAAACAGCCAAGAAAAAGGTTTTATCCCGCGCCCCGTCGCAAACAAGCATCAGCCATATCACAAGGAATTTAGCCACTGTTATTGACCCCGGGTTTTTGGAAAGAGCGCCTCGCACCGAGGAAAGGTATAATCTCGTTAATGAGTATGTCAATGCCTTGTCAAAATATTATACACTTTTGGATAAATATCCGGATTTCCGCGAAAAAGAACAAACTTTGGCGCTTGGCGCTTTCCCGGATTTGCTGCAAAAGTATTCCGGCGATCCCAGGCAATATATAAAAATGGCGGAAAAAAGATTGGAAGGAAATTAAATGCTGCTGCAGGTCGGGGTTAAAATTTTTCTGAAAAATCACGAGGGCAAATTTTTGCTTTTGGAAAGAAATTTGGAAAAATACCCAGAGATTTCAAAAACCGAAAAATGGGACATTGTCGGCGGAAGAATTAATCCCGAAACGCCGCTGATGGCAAACCTGGAACGAGAAATTTTCGAAGAGACAAAGCTAGTATTAAAAAGCGAGCCGAGGTTAATTTGCGCGCAAGATATTATGAAACCGGATAAGCACGTGGTGCGCCTTACATATCTTGGCCAAACAGAAGGGGACCCGCAAATCGACGAAGAGCATAAAAATTTCAAATGGTTTTCAATGGACGAGCTTTTGGCTATGCCGGACATGGATAAATTCGCCAAAGAGGCGCTCGGAAAATTACAGATGGAATTTTCAGCCCAACTATAAAAAATCGTTCCGCGCACCGCAAAACCGTTTTTGAACAAAATGCAAATTGCCGAAAAGCATTTTTTTTTATATGTTTTCGGCATGAGAATCGCGCAAATAGCACCCATAATTGAGCGTGTCCCGCCAAAAAGATACGGCGGTACAGAGCGCGTTGTACACGCTTTGACAGAAGAACTTATGCGGCGCGGGCACGATGTTACGCTCTTTGCAAGCGGGGACTCTAAAACCTCAGCGCTCCTGAAATCAATTTACCCTAAAAGCATACGCGAAGCCCGGGTCCGAGATATTTACGGTTCCAATATCTGGACGCTTCTGAACATTGGCAACGCTTACCAAATGCAAAAGGATTTTGATATTATCCACGACCACAATGCCTATCTAAGCGTCGCAACCGCAAACTTATCGCAAACGCCGGTTGTTATGACCCTGCACGGCCCGCTCACGCCCGAAGCCAGGCAAATTTTCAGCACCCTGCGCAAACCGTATCTTATTACTATTTCTAAATCGCAAAGCCAAACAGCCCCAAACCTTAATTACATAGGCACTGTTTATAACGGGCTGAATATGGAGATCTACCCTTTTTCGGAAACTCACGACGGATATCTTTTATTCGTGGGCAGGATTTCCATTGAAAAAGGTGTGCATATTGCCATTGAAGCGGCGCAAATTTTGGACATGCCTCTGATTATTGCCGCCAAACTGGATGCGATTGACAAGCCGTATTTCCACGAATACGTGGAGCCGTGGCTTTCGCGCCAAATCCGCTGGATAGGCGAAGTTAATGAACAAACCCGCAACCGGCTAATGAGCAAGGCAGCCGCTCTTTTGCATCCTGCCACCTGGCGCGAACCATTCGGACTGACGCTTGTCGAAGCCATGGCATGCGGCTGCCCTGTTTTGGCATTTAACAGGGGTTCTGCCCCGGAAATAATTCAAAACGGAAAAACCGGTTTTGTTGTTCAAGATTTGGACGAAATGCTTATGGCATTCGACAATCTCGGCACAATAGACCGCGCTTATTGCCGGAGGTATGCGCTCGGAAATTTTAACGCTCAAAAAATGGCAGACGGTTATGAAAAAATTTATCAAAAAATTCTTGGCTTCGGCGCAGAGCAGGCAAATATGCAAATGGTGGACAAAAACATCTAAAAAGTATAAGATAATAAATCTTTCAAAACAAAGGGGGAAAGAATGCTGACAAAATCAGTTGTCGTGTTTTCCGGCTCAAAGGCCGGGCATGACCCGGAATTTATGCAACACGCGAAAGAGCTGGGATATCTCCTCGCGGAAGAAAAAATCCTCCTTGTATATGGAGGGGGGTCTTTGGGATTGATGGGGGCTGTTTCCAACGCCGCAAAAGAACGCGGCGGGGAAATTAAAGCGATAATTCCTAAAAAAATCGTCGAATTGGTCGGGAGAAATTTTAATTCCGAAATCCCGATCGAGGTTGTGGATGACATCCACACACGCAAACAGCGAATGTATGAGGCCGCTGATGCGGCCATTGCTTTGCCAGGTGGTTTTGGCACCTTGGACGAGATGTTCGAATTCGCCGCATGGTGCCAGCTTGGGCTGCATGCAAAGCCCAAACCACTATGTGCGCTAAATACAGCAGGATTTTTCAATCCCATCAAAATTTTGATGATGGACATGGTTCGACAGGGATTAATGGATTACCGGACCAGGGATCTGTTGCAATTCGCGACCTCGCCGCAGCATACACTGGAACGAATTGAGAGGGCAATTCGAATCCAAAATGCTCTCGCTTTCGCGACTGCTAAAGCCGCCGCGACAACAACAAAAGTGGCGGCAGCACGATAACCATCGCAATTCTATTTCACCGGCGCAAGGGAACCTTAATAAGGTTGCCCTTGGCGCCGGTTTGTTTTATGCTATAAAAGCTTTATGTAATAAAAAATAGATGCCAAAGAATTTTATTGAAATAGAAGCCAGGTTTTTGGAAATTAACGAAGATGATTTAAAAAAGCGCTTGCGCGACCTTGGAGCGGAAGATTTGGGCGAAGATATTTTTACGGAAATAATAGGGCGCAGGCCGAATGATCCTGCCGGCAATAATTTCATGAAAATCCGCAAAACGAAAAATGTCATATTGCTGATTTACAAAAACCGGCGAAAGCATACAATTGACGGTACGGAAGAGGTGGAGCTGAAGATTGATGATTTTGAAAAGGGCAGAGAATTTATGAAACGCGTCGGTTTTAGTATCTTGCGCAACCAAGAAAAGAAAAGGCACACGTTTATTCTTAAGGGCGTTGCGGCAGATATAGATACTTGGCCGCAAGTGCCGACATACGTGGAGCTGGAAGGCGATTCTGAAAATGAAATAAAAAACGTGGCAGCCATGCTGGGTTTGGATTACGCAAAAGACGTATTTGATTCTCCGGGAAAAATCCTCCTGGAGCGATATAAAATTCCGATCCATGACCTTAAACTTTATACTTTTAACAAAATCGAATAATAAAAAATAACCTTGGGCATCATCGAGGATTTCAAATGAAAATTCCCGAAAAATATTGGCACCTGCTTTTTGAGATAGGAATTTTTTTTAAGGGGCTGGACGGCTTGCTGGAAATTATCGGCGGGGCATTGGCTTTTTTCATTCAGCCCTCAACAATCAACACCGGCATTCGCGCCCTCACACAACACGAATTATCCACGGATCCGCGCGACAAAATTGCGAATTATTTTTTGGGCCAGGCGGCGCACATCTCGCATGGCGCGCTCATTTTTGCCGGAATTTTTCTGCTTTCGCACGGCATCATAAAAATTTTCCTGGTTATCAACCTCTATTGGAACAGGATCTGGGCATACCCGGCTGCCATTGCGGTTTTCACCGGCTTCGGAATTTACCAAATGTATAAATATTCGCATACTCATTCTTTTGGGCTTCTGCTTTTAACGGCGCTGGACGCGATAGTTGTTGCGCTTACTTGGCATGAATATTTGTGGTATAATGGGTTTAAGAATTATTAAACCGGTTATTTATAAAAGGCCCATAAAATGAGCATAAAAACACTTCCTTTTGGAGAAACAGATTGTTTTAACGTTGTTATAGAAATTGCCAAAGGCAGCCAGGACAAATATGAATATGACGAAAAGCTGGATGTTATAAAATTGGACCGCGTGCTTTTCAGCTCCTACAGCTATCCCGCAAATTACGGTTTTATTCCGGAAACCCGCGCGCTTGACGGCGATCACGCGGATGTTTTGCTTTTCTCCACAAACCCGCTTGTGCCCGGCACAGTTGCCACGGGGCGCGCGATCGGCTTTATGGAAATGGTTGATAAAGGAGAAATTGACAATAAAATTATTGCCGTGCCAACGGAAGATCCGCGCTTCGCAGACGTGCAATCCCTGGAGGACTTGCCGGGGCATGTCTTGAAGGAAATCCAAAATTTCTTCGAAACTTATAAAATTTTGCAAAATCAAAAGGTTGAAGTAAAAGGTTTCTCCGGAAAAGAGAGAGCAATGCAAGAACTGGAAGCCACGCGCAAAGCGTACCAAAAAGAAACTGTTAAATAAAAAACAGGCCCATGAAAACAACAACGCTTTGTTTCCTTGTGCAAAAGGATAAAATTTTACTGGCAATGAAAAAAAGAGGGTTTGGGGCAGGACGGTGGAACGGTTGCGGAGGAAAAGTCCAGGAAGGAGAAAGTGTCGAAGATGCGGCGGTGCGCGAAATTTTCGAAGAGATTGGCGTGAATGTCAATGGCAGGGACCTGCGCGATATGGGATACTTGGACCTCAGCAACGAATCCAACCCTGCGTGGGGCAACGTGTCCATGTTTTTTTAGTAAACGCCTGGGCAGGGGAGCCGGCTGAGAGCGAAGAAATGAGGCCGCAATGGTTTGAAAAAACAAAACTGCCTTTCGCGGAAATGTGGCCGGATGATAAATTTTGGCTGCCAAAGGTGCTCCAAGGAGAAAAAGTTGCCGCAAGCTTCGTTTTCGCGGATGACTCCGCAAAAATATCAAAATATTTAGTCAAGACATTAACTGAAAACACCGCTGCATGAAAATAAGCTTCATAATACCTGCCTATAACGAAAAACTTTATCTGCCAAAATGCCTGGCTTCGGTATTTAAAATGGCCGCAAAAGCGGGACTAAAGCAAGGCAAGGATTTTGAAATTATAGTCGTTGACAATGCCAGCACAGATGGCACTGCGCAAGTGGCACAAAATTTCAAGGGCGTTAAAGTTGTGCGCGAAAACCGAAAAAGTTTGACCTTTGCCAGGCAAGCAGGATTTGAAAATTCCAACGGAGAACTGATTGCCAATATTGATGCGGACACCATTCTAACCGAAAACTGGATAGAATTTGTGCTCAAGGAATTCAGGAACAAAAATCTGGCAGGGCTTTCGGGACCCCAAATTTTTTACGAACTCGGCCGGATAACGAATTTGGGCATAAAGTTTTTTTACAAAATGGGGATGCTTTCGTATCATCTCAGCAGATTTTTCAAATTCGGATCCCTTCTGCAAGGCGGAAATTGCGTGGTGCGGCGCAGCGCGCTCGAAAAAATAGGCGGGTTTAACCGGGATATTGCTTTTTACGGCGAAGACACTGATTTAGCCAGGCGCCTTTCTAAAGTGGGCGACGTGCGCTTCACTTTAAAAATGCCCATTTACGCCTCTGCCCGCCGGATACAGCAGGAAGGCAGGCTCACGATGGCAATGCGTTATGCTTTAAATTATTTAAGCATGCTTTTACTGAACAAGCCGTTCACAAAAGATTTTATTGACGTGCGCCGGGCTGTTGCGGAGAAAAAAAGATGAAATACCTTGCTGTCATTTTTGATTTTGACGGTACGCTTGCAAATACCATAGAAGCCGGCGCGCATATCTATAACGGCATTGCCGAAAAAAAAGGGTTTAACATGATTACGCGCGAAAATCAGCTCGCGCTGAGAAGCATGGCGCCAAGAAGCGCAATCAAAAAATTGGGCGTAAAATTTTACCAAATCCCCAAAGTGGCTTTGGAAATCAGGAACGGCTTGCGTAAGCAACTGATGGATTTAAAAATTTTCCCGGGAATTCCGGAAACCTTAAGCGAATTGAAAAATAAGGGTTTAAAAATTTTTTTAGCGAGTTCAAATTCAAAAGAGAACGTCGAAACATTTATCTCACAAAAAAACCTGGGACGTTTTTTTGACGGCATATTCTGCGGCAGCGGCGTCTTCGGAAAATCAAAAACATTACACAAATTATTAAAAGAAAACGGCCTTGATGCCGCGCAAACACTCTTTGTTGCGGATGAAATTCGCGACATAGAAGCTGCCAGAAAAGAAAATATGGCCATTGCCTGCGTCACTTGGGGGCTGAATTCTCGCGGCGCGCTAATGCAAAACAAGCCGGATTTTATCATTGACGAGCCGGTACAGCTTTTAAACATTGCGTAAAAATTTTGAACATCGCATTAAAATTGCGGGCATGTTATAATATTTTCGTTCCAAAATGACAAAGCACTAAAAATTAATAAATCATTAAAACAAAAATATGTCGCAGGAAATACAAATACCCGAGCCAAAGCTAAGCCGCTTTCTTTTCGCGGATACAAAAATTGCATGGCTTTGGCTGATTATCAGGATATATGTGGGCTGGCAGTGGCTTAGCGCTGCCTGGGAAAAATTAAAAAGCCCTGTTTGGGTTGGCTCACAAGCCGGCCTGGCAATAAAAGGTTTTGCCTCCGGGGCATTGTCAAAAACAGCCGGTGCGCACGCCGATGTCGCGGGATGGTACGGCGCATTCCTCTCGCATTTTGTAATTCCCCACGCAGCGGCGTTCTCCTACGTGATAACGTACGGCGAACTCCTGGTTGGCATTGCTTTAATAGTGGGGCTTTTCGCCGGGATTGCCGCGTTCTTCGGCGCATTCATGAATTTAAATTATCTTTTTGCCGGGACAGTGAGCACAAATCCATTGCTCTTGGTTCTGCAATTATTTTTGATTCTCGCCTGGAGGATAGCCGGATGGTATGGGCTTGATAAGTATGTTTTGCCGTACCTGGGCACGCCATGGAAGCCGGGCAATGCTTTCAACTCCTGATTTTTTCTGACCAAGCACTTATCGGACTTTAATCAATGAAAATTCCCAAGCAAACAATTCTCTATATTGCCTGGTCAATAGCCCTTGTTGCCATGCTGGGAAGTTTATTCTTCAGCAATGTCCTAGGGTTTGCACCCTGCATTTTGTGCTGGTACCAAAGAATTTTGATGTACCCGCTTGTAGCTATCCTGGCTGTCGGCATCCTCAAAAAAGACACGGCTGTCTGGGTATATGTCTTGCCGTTGTCCGTTATTGGCGCGCTGGTGGCGCTTTACCATTTCCTCTTAAACATAAACGTTATTCCCGAAAAGCTTGCCCCTTGCACTTTCGGCGTTTCTTGCACGGCCAAATATTTTAATTTTTTTGGCTTCATAAATATTCCTTTTCTTTCGCTACTGGCTTTCATTTCAATTACAATATTAATGCTCTGGTATAAAAATACCGCGCGCGAAGGCAACAACTTATGAAAAAAGAAGTCCTTATAATGATAATTATCGCGGCAGCAATAGTGGGTGCCGGAATATTTTTGGCGGCAAACGACCATTCGGTGCAGCAAACCTCCTCGTCGTTTAAGCCAACCCCGGCGGCAAACCCTGTGCTTATTCCCAAAGACGCCCACATGACAGGAAGCCCGAGCGCCAAAGTCCAGCTTGTTGAATTCGGGGATTACCAATGCCCGGCATGCGGCGAGGCATACCCGATATTAAAACAAATTTTAAACGATTACAAAAACAATCCAAATTTTAATTTTGTTTTCAGGAATTTCCCGCTTTATACCATCCATCCGAATGCTTTGGAATCCGCGGAGGCGGCAGAAGCCGCGGCGGCCCAGGGCAAATTTTGGCAAATGCACGACATGCTTTACCAAACTCAAAACACTTGGGCAGAAGCATCCGACCCTTTGCCGGATTTCACCGGATATGCACAAACTCTCGGGCTGGACGTTAATAAATTTAAGTCGGATGTGGAGAGCGAAAAATACCAATCAGTGCTTGAAAAAGACGAAGATGACGGGCTCGGCCTTGGAGTTGACGAAACACCGACCTTTTTCTTGAACGGCAAAAAAGAGCCGGGAGTAATTTCATACCAAAATTTAAAATCCCAAATTGATTCTCTCCTTAAATAATACAGCGGACGCCAACAGAAAAATGAAAAAATCAGTCAAAATTTTAGCGCTTGGCGTAATAATTTTAGCTGCTATTTATCCCGCCAACATGCATCGGGTTTGGGCTGATGTATCCTCCAATACCTCCGGACAGACATCCATTGAACAGCAAAAAGCGGCTCTGGAACAACAACTTCAGCAATTGGAAAACCAAATCTCCGGGTATAACCAGCAGCTGGCGCAAACAGAAGCGCAAAAACAAACTTTAAATGCAAAGGTTGAGGAACTTAACTACCAGCGCGACAAACTCCAGCTTCAAATTCAAAGTACAACGATATTACTGGATGATTTGCAAAGCCAAATGTCCGTGGTCAGCGCGCAAATACAGACGGATGACAATAAAATTTTGCGCCTGCAAACAGATATGTCCGGCATACTGGCAACCATTTATGAAAAGGATTCCAAGCCAATTGTCGAATCTCTTTTGTCCAGCGGAGGCCTTGCTGGATATTTGAATGACCAGGATAATTTAAACCAGCTTAGCTCCGAGCTGGACGGCCTTGTGACGCAAACTAATTCGCTGAAACAAAACTTGGTAACGCAACAATCCGAACTTCAACAACAGCAAAACGACCAAAATAATCTTCTGGCAATAGAAGCACTGCAAAATTCTTCCCTCTCGGATAATATTTCACAGCAAAATTATATCCTGGGCAAAACCAAAGGCAGGGAAGCAAATTACGAGGCGATGATCTCAAACACGCAGGCGCAAGCAGCGCAAATACGCAACCAAATTTACCAGTTAACCGGGACAAGCCAGCAATTAACTTTCGGGCAAGCCGTTGATATGGCAAAACAGGTCTCGGGCCTGACGGGAATCGAGCCGTCCTTTTTGCTCGCCATTTTGACTCAGGAATCAAACCTCGGCCGAAATGTTGGAACATGCAACCGCGCGGGCGACCCGCCTTCAAAAAGCTGGAAAGTTATCATGAATCCGTATCGCGACCAAAAACCTTTTGTGCAAATTACGCAGGAACTCGGGATGGACACAAACACAACTCCGGTTTCATGCCCAATGTACCGCTGGGGCAGGCAAATCGGCTGGGGCGGAGCAATGGGACCGGCGCAGTTTATCCCTTCGACATGGATGGCGCACCGCGCTGATGTAAGCGCGATAACAGGGGATAACCCCGCCAATCCCTGGGACCTGAAGGATTCCTTCGTGGCCGCGGCGCTGTTATTGAAATCAGACGGGGCTGTTGCCGGAAATGAAAATTCCGAATGGGCGGCGGCAATGGATTATTTCGCGGGCCACGTTGACCTGCGCTACGCCTTTTACGGCGACAATGTCATGAATATAAAACACCAGTATGATTCCGAAATTGCGGCCATGAATTCCAATTAAATCGGCAGCGAAAACAGCGCAATCAGCTGGGCAGGACAGCTCCCAAAAAATCTTTATGACCGTTTAAGAAACTGCGGACCGTGACAGTGCTCTTGCCTTCCAATTGAATCTCAAAAATTTCCAGCTTGTATTTTCCGCAGGCAATGCAAATTTTTTCATTGCGTTCGACAACCAGGCCGGGATGCCGGCCGTCTTCTTTATCAAAAATATCATAAAACGGTTCGCAGCTTTTTATTATTAGGCGCTTGCCTTCGAAAATTGTCCAAATCTCCGGCCAGCCCAAATAAGCGCGAAAGCGGCTGAAAATATCTTCGACTTCCATTGACCAATCAATCTTGCCGTCTTCGCGACTGAGCAGGCGGCAATAAGTGGCTTTGTTTTCGTTTTGCGGCTTTGGCCGCATCTTTCCTTTAATTGCCTGATTGATGGCTTTTAAAAGCAATTTTTTGGAAATCTCACAAAGCCGTTGTTCCAGGGTGCGGTAAAATTCATAGGTCTTAATAAACGCCGATTTTTGGCAGACAATAGGGCCGTGATCCATCTTTTCATCCATTAAAATAATGGTAACGCCCGTGCGCCTCTCGCGATTTACAAGCGCGGCTTGGATTGGGGATGGCCCCCGGTATTTTGGCAGGAGCGAAGGATGCACGTTTAGAGATCCCAGGCGCGGTATTTTCAAAAATTCTGCGGGGATTATTTTTCCGTATGCTGCAACTATGAACAAATCCGGCTGCAAACTGCGCAAGTGCGCATCAAATTTTTGGTTGTCCTTGAGCTTTTCCGGCTTCCTGGTTTCCAAGCCCAATTTTCCCGCAACAGCGGCAACGTGGCTTGCGGTAAGCTCGTGATCCCTGCCAACCGGCTTGTCCGGCTGGGTGATAACCTCAGCGACTTCGTGTTCTGCCGCGATACTCTCCAAAATGCGCGCGGAAAAATCTGAGGTGCCGAAGAAAATTATTCTTGCCTTTTTTTTAATTTTTTTGAATAGCATCTAAATTGCCTTTACAAGCTGTTTAAAAATTTCCTCCATGAAACGGCAATTTGCGAACGCATCGTGCTCTTTTTCACGCCGAATGTTGAAATATTGCCCGAGGGTTTCGGCTGTCGGAATTTTCCTGCTGTTCAATTTCGAAAGATAAAAATACCCCAAAGTCCAAATTTCCATAATATGGTAATCGTATTCATAAGGCATATCAGCAAGCTTAAAGGCCCGCTGAAGAAAATTCACATTAATGGTGTTGTGCGTGGCAATAGTGACATTATATGGAAACTTGCTGATAAAATCAGCCAAAACCGTTTTTACATTCGGCGAATTAATCCATTGTTCCTTTGAAATGCCCAAGGTTTGCACAATATGAAAATTGGTTGCCTGCGAAAACGGAAAACGGATATAGCTGTTGAAATACGCCTTTTCCAAAAGATTGTCCTTGTCCAAAAGGACGGCTCCGATTTGGAGAGGGAAATCCTTTTCCGGGTTCGGCCCGGTTGCTTCAATGCTGATTAACAAAATGTCGCGTGCAAATTTCATTTCTTAAGCAGCTCCTTACCTTGGGTGTATTTTTTTATTTTTTCCAAAATAAGGATGCCGTTGGTGTGGTCAATCTCGTGCTGGACAACTTTAGAGAGAATGCCTCCGCATCGCGCTGTAATAATTTTGCCATTGATATCCTGTCCGCTAAAAGTGATTTTTTCCGGACGTTCAACCATGCCGAAAACACCGGGTATGGAAAGGCATCCCTCTTCCATTTCAGTTGTTTTTTTAGAAGACCAAGCCACCTTGGGATTAATAAGCGCGAAAGCGGGGATTCCCGCGTATTCCAAATTTACGACAATAATCCTTAAATTTTTATTAACTTGCGGAGCCGCCAAACCAATGCCGTTGGCATCGCGCACGGTTTCAAGCATATTTTTAATAAGCTGCCTAACCGCATCCGGAACGGGAAACCCAACCTCTTCGCATGGAGTTTCTAAAATTTTATTGGGATATGTGGCTATTTTTAGAATCATTTTTTAATCTCAATCCTTCTGCCTTTGCCAAGTAAGCAAACAATGCGCCAGGTTTTTTTGCATTTGTTTCCAAAACCTCGCCGGCAATTCTGCGCAACAAATTGTGATCGTATTTTTCCGCCATCCTCAAATAAAACCCGAAACGCTTGGTTTCATTGAATTTACGGCTAAGTTCATCCGCGAGCACGTGATTTGCAGAGTGCAAATATCGCGACTTTCCCTTTTTATTAAATCTATTTTTAAATTCTTCGCTTATCTGCATAACTCATTATACCCCGAAAAATGGTTTATTTCCATTAAAAATGTTAAAATTCAGCCATGAAAACCGATCTTTTGGGCCTAAAAATAAATACCGAGACCAGGGCTCAAATTCTTGCCGAGATAAAAAAACGGCTGGAAAAGCGCGAAAAAACCTTTATTGTTACGCCATATTCCGAGTTTTTCCATAAAACCTATTTTGACCAGGAATTTAAAGAAATATTAAATAGCGCGGATTATGCCTTGCCTGACGGCATATCTGTCTTGTGGCTATCTTATTATCTTTATATGCCGCTGACATTAAAAAATTATTATCTCAAAATAATACAGGCATTTTGGCAGATTTTCCGCACAGGATTTGCGGCAATATTTAATAAAAAATTAATAAAAATTATTGTGCCTGAAAAAATCTCGGGCTCGGATTTTTTCTGGGACCTTGCGGCGCTGGCAAGTGAAAACGGATATAGCATATTCCTGCTCGGAGGTTTCGGGGATACTCCCGAAGCGGTTGCCGAAAAACTCCGTAAAAAATTTCCAAAAATCAAAATAGCCGGATATTCAAACCGCGGACCTTCGGACCTCTCTGTAATAGAAAAAATAAATAACGCGAAATGCGATATCCTTATGGTTGCTTATGGCCCTGAAAAGCAGGAGCGATGGATTTACGAGAACAAAAATAAGTTCGCCGCCACTGTGGCGATTGGCCTTGGGGGAACTTTTGATTATGTCGCGGGCAAGAAGAGGTTTGCACCGAAATTTATCCGCTCAGCCGGCTTTGAATGGCTTTACCGGCTTTTAACCCAGCCGAAAAGGGCAACAAGAATATTCCACGCCACCTTGGGTTTTCTGAACGGCGCACTGCGTTACAAAGTATTTGCCAACATGCCATTCCGGGAAAACGCCGCAAGTGTTATAATTAACCGAGAAAATAAAATTCTGCTCGCGCACAGATCGGTGGAAAAGCAAAACATGGATTTCCCCGGCACAGAACATTGGCAAATTCCGCAGGGCGGAATTGAGAGAGGGGAGATGCCGGAAAAAGCGGTCCTGCGCGAAATGAAAGAAGGGCTGGGAACGGATAAATTTGAAATAATCGGAAAAATGGAAAAGGCCTACGAATATAACTGGAATCTCGCCAGGGAAAAATTCTTCAGCAGATATACGAAAACCCGGGGCCAGCGGCAGACAATTTTTTTCCTGAAATTTACCGGCGAAGACAAAGACATAAAATTGGACCAAAGGGAATTTAGCGACTACAAATGGTTTACTACGGAAGAAATAGAAAATAAAATTTACAAAGCCCGCCTGCCAATGTTTAAATTGGCAATGGAAAAATTCAAGGAATTGAAAAAATGAAAGTTAAAACGCGTTTTGCGCCAAGCCCAACAGGATACATGCACATCGGTTCACTTAGAACCGCGCTTTTCTGCTATCTCTTTTCCAGGCAAAACAAAGGCGACTTTGTTTTAAGAATAGAAGATACGGACCAGGCAAGATTTATAGAAGGGGCCATCGAAAAAATAATTTTTCTCATGCACGACATGGGGCTGGATTACAATGAAGGCGTGGATGTGCAAAACGGACGGCTTATTGATAAGGGAGAATTCGGCCCGTACCAGCAATCCAAACGCAGGGAAATTTACAAAGAGTACGCTCAAGAACTTATTAAAACAGGGCATGCTTATTATTGCTTTTGCGACGAGAGGCGCCTTGCGGATTTGCGCAAACAGCAAGAAGCCATGAAAATTGCGCCCCAATACGACAAGAAATGCCGCTATCTTTCTCAAACCCAAGTGCAATCAAACCTAAAACAAGGTTTGCCTTATGTGATCCGCCAGGCAATACCGGAAAATTCGCAAGTGATTGTGAAGGATTTGGTTTATAAGGAAATTGTAATTGATACGAAAACTTTGGACGACCAGGTGCTTATGAAATCCGACGGGTTCCCGACTTACCACCTCAGCGTTGTCGTGGACGACCATCTTATGCAAATTACGCATGTGATCCGCGGAGAAGAATGGATACCGTCCACGCCCAAACATTTGCTGCTTTACAAGGTCTTTAACTGGGATCCTCCCAAATTCGCACACCTGCCGCTAATATTAAACAAAGACAGGTCAAAGCTTTCCAAGCGCCAAGGAGATGTTGCCGTAGAAGATTATCTCAAAAAAGGATATTTAAAAGAAGCGCTCATAAACTTTGTGGCCTTGCTGGGCTGGAACCCGAAAACAGACCAGGAGCTTTTTTCCATAGACGAGCTTTCCGCGCAGTTCAGTTTTGAAAAAGTGAACCGCGCGGGAGCTGTCTTTGATGTCGAAAAGCTCGATTGGCTGAACGGCATGTATATAAGAAAAATGGACCTGCCCGAACTCACTCGAAAAACTATTCCATACCTGGAAAAAGCCGGCTTGGTTGCCAAGGATAAAAACGGCTATAAGGCGGCAAACGGAAACGCGCTGAGCCAGGAAGCGATTGAATCCATAGTGAAACTGGAACAGGAACGGCTCAAAAAACTCTCGGAGATAGGGGAGAGGGTAAAATACTTTTTCAGCCGGCCGCAATACAACCCGCAAATTTTAATATGGAAAAAATCAAACCTCGAGCAAACTAAAAAAAATTTACAGGCAGTTTGTGAATTTCTCGAAAACTTGGATGAAAAAGAATTCGCCTCCGCACAAACCCTGGAAGCAAAAATTAAACAATTTATCTCTGAAAACAACCTGGAAAACGGCCCGGTGCTTTGGCCGCTAAGAACCGCATTATCCGGGCTTGAGGCATCTCCCGGGCCTTTTGAAATTGCTTCGGCATTGTGCCGCGTTTACGGAAAGCAGGAAATTATCGCAAGATTGCGCGCGGCCATTAAATTTTTGGAATAAATTTCTTATTCCGCATATTTTATGGTATAATGATTTAAAATATGCGGTTTGGAAACAAAAATAAAATAAAAATTTCTACTGCCGCCTCTTTTATTTTGATAGGGAGCTTATTTCTCTGTATTTTAGGAATCACCGCGGCCCTGGTTGTGCCGCGGCATTTTTTACATGCGAGCTCAAATCTTCCGGGAATTGCACCCCAGGCGCAAGATAAAAAACCCAGCCAATCACAACTGGCACAGATCAGCCAATTAAACCAACAAATCGGCCAATTGCAAAACCAAGTGGTTCAGAAATTGCAGCAGCAGGCGGATTTGCGCAACGAAATAAATCTTTATGATTTGGAAATGCAGGAAACAGAACTGCAGCTCCAGGCAACCCAAACAAATATAAATAATGACGCCCTGCAAATAGCAGCGGTGCAAAAGCAAATCGCGGATAAAACCGCGCAAGCTGCCCAGGAAAAACAAACGCTTGCGGACTTGCTGGTGAATCTCGACAAAGACGACAATCTCTCCCAAGTTCAACTGGAATTAGGCACCTCCAATTTTTCGGATTTTCTCAATCAAATCCAATACACGCACTCGCTTCAAAATAAAGTTTATAATATTCTCATAGGCGTAAAAAAATTGCAAGCTGACCTGGAAAGCGATAACCAAAATTTACACGAACGGCTGGCAAAATTAAACGAATTAAAAACCCAGCTAACAGGAGCCAACCAGAGCTTAAGCGACCAGAAAGCCCAAAAGGTTGCCTTGCTTGCAGACACAAAAGGCCAGGAATACAAATTCAAAGTTCTTTTAAATAACGCGCAAGCAGAAGAAAATGAAATCGCACAAGAAATAGGGGATTTAAACCAGCAAGCAATGGCAAAAGGCGGCAACATTGCGCCCATACGCGGCATTTTGGCTTGGCCGCTTCAAGGAATAATAACCCAAGGATACGGCAACACCGGGTTCACTGCTTTGGGTTATGATTTTCATAATGGAGTTGATATTGCCGGCCCGCCCGGATGCCCAATTTATGCTGCTGCCGATGGGGTGGTGCAGGCGACAGGAACAGGGCAGGCGGCTTATGGAAATTGGGTGGCAATCAAACATAATATTGCAATAGAAAACAGCCAGATTATTACTTTATATGGACATTTAATGTCGTTTATTGTGACGCCGGGACAAAATGTAAAACAAGGGGACTTAATTGGATTTGAAGGCAACACCGGGAACACGACGCGCATTCTTTACGGGCCTGAGCGGGGATTTCATTTGCATTTTAGCGTTTTTGACGCCTCGAGCTTTGGAATTGCGCCCGGAAAATACCAAAACAAATACGGTCCATACCAAGTGCCATATGGCCACTCCTATAATCCTCTGGATTTCTTAAATTCATAATTTCATGTGTTTATTGCCGATTTTCCCAAAAATTTGCTAAACTATTATTAATAAAATGAAAAAAATAAAAAATTCAGAAAAAAAATTAGCTCTTTTGCTCTTTGCAATCATTACCTTATTTTATTCAGCTTTCCTCATAACATCCCTGACACCGCGGGCTTTTGCCTCGGGATCATCGCCATCAGGCCCGAATTCGAGCTCCTCAAACACCTTTGACATGATTTGCACTCCTGACAACAGCAGTAACACTTCCCAATATAATTTTGCCAGGTGCTTAAATAATGTTTATATATTCGCAATCAGCATTGGCAGTTTTGTGGCAGTGCTGATGTTTGTGCTTGCCGGTTACATGTACATGAGCGGCAAACAAGAAAAAGGCAAGGAATTCATAAGATCAACGATTTTCGGGCTGGTAATTCTTTTTGGATCTTATATATTCCTAAATACCATTGACCCCAACCTCACGAATATAAATGTAGAACCTCTTGCGCCCATAAATTGCGATGCCAATAATTGCACTATACCGACAACGCCGCAAGTCGCGGCAAATGCTCCTGATGCGGGCACCCAAGATAATGCAAAAGCGCTTTTAAAGTTGGCAAGCGAGGGTAAAATACTTTTAGCGCCTGGCACGGATTGCCCGCCAAACGGGCCGCTGCTAAATTTGTCGGCAATCGCAGCCGGCCAAGACGCGCAATATGACGGCCCGGGCAAAATATGCGATGCAGGAACAACATCAATTGATGATAATTTGATTAAGGGGCTTATTGAAGTAGCAAACAATAATCTAAGAGTATCCGTAACTTCTATCACAAGCGGCCACCACGCTTCTCAAAATGATCCGCATTATGCCGGTGAGGCCGTTGATTTCGTACCATCAAGCAAGGACCAAATACCGGCAATTCTCCAAAAACTCCAAAACAACGGCTTATTACTAGCAGCGGTTGAATGTAATTTACCGGGCGTTTCCCAACATCAATTTTTAGTTCTTGATTTAACTGATTTAAACGGCCCTAAAGCCCAAAAAGATATAAATACCTGCGTGGGCCGCCCGGATTATCATATACACGCGCAATGGACAGCATCAAATGAAAACGGCTAGCATTGCCGTTTTCCTTTTGACCCTGTAAAGCTTTGACCCCCGCGAACTTTGATGATAATAAATGCAACCAATGTACGTGTCGCATAAGATACATTAGAAGACGCGAAGAATATTTTATTTTCTATCGTCCCCTAAGCATCTCCCGCCCTAATTGTTTGGCGATGCAGCACCTTGCGCCGCCGGAGAAAAACCCGGCGCCATTGGTTCAATTACTTTATTAATGCCGGAGTTTTTAAAAATATCTTCTGGCAATGCCACCAGCACAAACTTGGGCCCATAATATCCCTGCGGCGCGTTTTGCACCGGGAAAACCAAGCTTGGCACAAAAATTTCATTATTTTGGTAATTTGTGTAATTCCACATCTGTTCGTACGTCAAGAATGGCGTGCCCAAATCAATTTTTAGCGATTGGACATTTTTGTTTGGTGTCCCGTTACTGCCCAAGGCCTGAGCAATAATTTTTTGGGCATCAGTCTCAAGACCATAAAGCGAACCCTTATAATTTTGAGAATCCAATCCCTGGACGCCACTCACTTTCCCGGAAGCAAAATCATAGCTGACCGTCAAGCCGGTTTTATTTCCACCCTGCATGTAGACTTCACCTCCGTCAATCTTCAACGGATAAACAACTTCAGCTGACTGCGGCCGATAATATGGCATGCCTGGCGCACCCGCGGATTTACCCTGAGACGCGCTGTTCTCCTGAGATGCGCTGCCCTGAGGAGACATAATTGGCGGCCAAGAATTTTTTAAAACCTCGGGAGAGCCGTACAAGTTAACGTTAATATTATGCTCTTTTAAAAATGCGTTTGCATCCGCGAGAATTTTATCGTCATTGGGAATAGATGCCCTGCTGTTGCTTGCCAATGGATTTGCTCCCAGTATCGGAGACGGATGCGGCCATTCCTGCCAATTTATATTTACGCTTACGCTCTGGTCCGGAACACTTACGGTTATAGCGTATCCGTATGGCTGATCTTGGGTTATTGTAAATGAATTGATTCCCGCGTTTTTGAAACTTGTTAAATCCGCAAGGCCAAAACCCAAATTATTTAAAACCCCAATCATCCCTTCTCCCGTATTGTTATTGTTTGCCAATAGATTCCTCTCATAAACATTCATCTGCTTCGGAATTTTCGGCAACTCCCCTCCCGCATAAACATATTCATATGGACGGTACGGAATTAATCTCTGGGCAATTCCCGCACCCGCGGTTCCGGCAGCAGCTGCGACACTTTCGTTTTGTGCGTTTGTGCTTGAAACCGGCGTACCTGCTGCCGCTGCCAATGCACCCTGCCCATTGCCCTGTTCCGTTGTGCTGGCATTAAGTTTTCCAAAGGCGTTTGGCTGCAATTTCGCTATTTTGGGCGCTGATAAAAAACCATTGCCCCCACTTTGCATGTTTTGGTGCCTTGCCGCAATAATTAATAAAATCGCCGCAATAACCACTATGCCCGCAAAAATACTCGCCCAAATATAAAATTTCTTTTTCATAATTCTATTTTTCTCCCTCCAAATTCATTTTAGCACTTTTTGGCACTTTCAGTTTTTGTGATTCAGATTTTATTTTATGATACGAATAGATTAGCTTAGTGCTTTTGAAGTTTGCCGTAAAACCTGAACCAATTCCGGAATCACTTTGAGCACATAATTCAAATCCCTTTTGCTTGTCTTTCTGCCTAAAGTAATCCTAATACTTGAAGCTGCCTGCTCCCTGGTTTTTCCAATTGCCATAAGCACGTGCGAGGGATCAGCTTCCGCTGTACTACAAGCCGAACCGGTTGAAACCGAAACATTAAAAGCGTCCAAATAAAGCATCAAAGCTTCTCCCTCAACGCCATCCACAGACAAATTTATATTGTTCGGCAAACGACGCTGAGAGGTTTCACTGTCGATTTTAATATCAGGGCCATTTAGCGCAAGCCCATCAACGGTATTTAATGCTTTCTCAATAAAATAATTGCGCAAATTCCTTTCCCGCTTATTTGCCTTAATTTTCATTTCAGCCGCAATCTCCAAAGCCCTGGCAAAACCCACGATACCCGCAACATTTTCAGTTCCCGAACGCAAACCGCTTTCCTGTCCCCCGCCAAAAATTAAAGGTGCAACACTGGCTCCGGATTTTTTATAAAGCAACCCCATTTGTTTGGGCCCGTAAATTTTACTGGCATTTAAACTGAGAAAATCCACGCCTAATTTTTGAACATTAAGATCCAAACATCCTGCCGCCTGGCAAGCGTCGCTATGAAATAAAATTCGCGGCATCCCCCGAATCTCGCGCTCTTTGTTTGTTTTTTGGATCTGTTTTGATATTTCCGCAATCAGCTGTATTGTACCGATCTCGTTGTTTGCATACATTACACTCACTAATACTGTTTCCGGGCGGATCGCAGCGATGATTTTTTCAGGAGCAACAAACCCCTCGCCATCCACGTCCAGATAAGTGCAAGAAACGCCGCGGCGCTCCAATTCCTCAAAACTTCTCAACACCGCATGATGTTCCGCTTTATTTGTAATTATGTGCGGCGCCGCTCCCTTTTGCCGATAAGAATAATTTACAGCGCCAAAAATCGCCATGTTCACGGATTCCGTACCGCCGGCGGTAAAAATAATTTCACCGGGCCGGCAATTCAAAATGCGCGCGATTTTTTCTCTGGAATCGCCAACAGCTTGCTTCCCATTCCTGCCAAGGGCATATAAGCTGGATGGGTTTCCAAATTCCTTGGAAAAATACGGCTGCATGGCCGAAACGACTTTCGGATCAACGTAGGTGGTTGCCGCATAATCCAAATAAACGGTTTTTCTTATTTTCTTTGTCTCAAACATATCATAATTTTACCATATTTTTGCTGATTCGTTGCTCGGTTAGGATTTTAAATGCCCGCGCCGCCCCCATTGCTTGTATTATCAGTACTTGTATTATCCGCATTCGAAGGTCTGCTTCCGCGCTGGTATTTTTCATATCCGGCAGCCCTCGCGCTTTGCTCATCCTTAAAACAGGTAGCACCCTTTAAACGCTTAAAAGGACTGTCTGCCTGCACATAATAAATTTTTTTGCCACCGCGCTTGCGAAATTTTCCTTTTACCGCACAAACCCCGGCAATCCCCTTTTCCAAACCAGGAGCCGCCAAGTGTTGCTTAGGCGCCTGGGAAGTAGTAGAATTATTTTGTGTTGCGCGCGATTGTGCAAGCCCGATAAACAAGCCGAAGCAAAATATTGCCACCATTAGTAAGCCAGCAATTATCTTGTTTTTATTTTGAACAAATTTCTCATTGAAACCCATATTTTTTTATAGTTAATGGTTAAAAACTAATAGGATGATTTACGCATTAATTTTAGGGAGGGTTTACACGCTGTCGCTGGCTGAAATAGTTGCGGTTTTGAAGCGCGGTAACGTCCCCTCTAAAATCCTGGAGGCATCTGAAGAAGCGGTAATAATCGAAACCGAACAGCCGCTTGATTTTGAAAAACTGCAAAAAGAGCTTGGCGGCACAATTCAAATTGTCAAAATTATTGATGTTATAAAAAAGCGCGAAAAGGACTCTATTAATTTTGCCCTTCAAAACTATTTTACTCCCAGCAAATTAAAAAAAGATTATTTCAAGGATTATTCCGGCAAAAAACAGTTTGGCATAAGCGTTTTTCTTCTGGATAAAAAAATCCAGGCATTTGGGGAGCCCAGGCGCCTGGGCATGTTCATAAAAAAAGGCCTGCAAAACCAAGGGATCAGTTTGCGCGCGGTTTTTCCGGAATTTAATTCCCTGGCGCTTTCTTCGGTTGCAATAACCAAGAACCAAATTTTACAGAAAGGCGCATCTATTTGCGCCATTGCCTCCCCTATTCACGTATATGTCGGCAAAACACTTTGCGTCCAGGATTTTGAGGACTATGGCAGGCGTGATTATCAGCGTCCGATGCGGGACGAAAAGCAAGGCATGCTGCCGCCGAAAGTTGCACAAATAATGGTTAACCTTGCGGAACTTCCCAAAGGCAAAACCATTTTAGATCCTTTTTGCGGCGCAGGCACCATTCTTCAAGAAGCGATTCTTCTTGGCTATAAAGCGCTGGGTTCTGATATAAGCAAAACAGCAATAAGGGGCGCTGAGGCGAATTTGGAATGGTTTAGAAATAGGTACAAAATCGCGCCCGGAAAATATGCCCTGGAACTTAGCTCTGCTGAGGCAGTTTCCGAGCCATTTAAAGGCAAAAAAATTGATTCTATTGTAAGCGAGGGGTATTTGGGGCCATTGTACGCTGAACTGCCTAAAATCAGCGAAATAAACGCAAATTTTGAGCAAATAAGCCATATGTGGGCCAAAGCACTTGAGGAATTCAAGAAAATCCTTGAAAAAGGGTCAAAAATCGTATTTTCCATGCCGGCATACAAGAAAAATTTTAGAGAATATATTTTGTTTCCGCAGATTGACTTCATATCGAATTTGGGCTACACTATTGAAGATCTTTTCCCAACAGCAGTGCGCAAAATTGCGCCATTCATAAAAGAAACCGAAAGGCATTCAATAATTTATGATCGCAAAGATCAAATTGTCGCAAGGGAAATATTCGTAATAAAAAATTAATCATTAATTACCACTTATGGCACATAAGAAAGCAGGCGGATCGACTTCGCTGGGTCGTGACAGCGTTTCCAAACGTCTTGGAGTAAAACTTTTCGGCGGACAGAAAGTGCAGACAGGAAATATCATAGTGCGCCAGCACGGAAGTAAATTCAGGCCGGGAGTAAACGTGCGCGCAGGGTCAGACAGCACCCTTTACGCAACCGCAAACGGTTTTGTAAAATTCAGCACAAAAAAAATCCGGCGTTTCAACGGAAATTTGCGCAAAACGCGAATCGTGAACGTCTTGGAAAAATAAAACTCGCAATAAAAAACCGCTCAGAAATGGGCGGGTTTTTTTGCCAAATTTTTATTTAATGATATAATTCCAATTCAAAACAAAAGGAGGTTGCATGCAACAGCCAATATGCGACACCTGCGGGCAGCCAATCTATGATCGGAGGGCCGCGGAAACGCAAGACGGCAAACTCTGCCATGTTGATGACAGGGAATGCCAACAGAGCAATATTAAATATATCGGATACGTGCAAAAATAACTAAATCAAAAAAGACCTTCCAATAGTATCGGAAGGTCTTTAATTTTCCTATGAATTTATTTGGCCGGGGCTGCCACCTTTATCGTTTCCGCCTCAGCCGCTTTTTGCTCTTGTGTTTGCATTTGTTTTTCTTTTTCCTTGCGCAATTTTAAGATCGCTCCTATAAAACCTTTGAACAGCGGATGCGGGGCAAACGGGCGGGATTTAAATTCGGGGTGAAATTGCGAACCCATGAAAAACGGATGAGACGGCAATTCCAAAACCTCCGCCAATTTGCCGTCAGGAGAAGCGCCTGAAAACACCAACCCGGCTTTTTCAAAAACAGCGCGAAATTTATTATTAAATTCATAGCGGTGCCTGTGCCTTTCCGAAATGCGCCTCGTGCCGTATAGTTTTTCCGCCAAACTCCCCTTTTTCAAAACGCATTGCCAGGCGCCCAAGCGCATGGAAGCGCCATAATCGCGGCTGAGAAGTTTTTTCTCCTGGTCAGGCATAATGTGGACAATCGGGAATTTGGCCTTCAAATCAATTTCAGTGGTATTGGCGCCGCGCATTTTCAAAACATTGCGGGCAAATTCTATGGCCGCCATTTGCATGCCATAGCAAAGCCCGAGATATGGAATGTTATTTTCGCGCGCGTAGCGGATTGCCGCTATCATGCCTTCGGTGCCGCGGCTGCCAAAACCGCCGGGCACAATAATCCCCTCATATCCGCTCAAAACTTTTTTCGCGCCCGACTCCTCTACTTTCAAGCTGTCCACCCAAGACAATTTTATATTTGCTTTACATGCCCAGCCGGCATGCTTAATCGCCTCAATAACCGAGACATAAGAATCGGCAAGCTCAAAATTTCCGGTGCCGAAATATTTTCCAACCACCGCGATTTTGATTTCATGTTTGGGATTGCTTATTTGGCGCAGTAAGATTTTCCATTCGTGCATATCTTTATTGCGCTTTTCCAAGCCCAATTTTTCCAAAATAATTTCCCCGGCACTCTGCTGATTTAAAATTACAGGCACTTCATAAATGCTGCGCACATCGGGATTGGAAAGCACGGCTTTTTTATCCACGTTGCAAAATAACGCGACTCTTTCCTTGCGTTTGTCGTCCATGGGAATTTCCGAACGTCCGACAATAATATCCGGCTCAATGCCCATGGAATTGAGCATGCGCACTGATTGCTGAACCGGCTTTGATTTCATTTCGCCAAGGTACGACGGTATGGGCAAATAAGCAACGTGCACATGCAAAACATCTCCGGGATGCCGCAATTTTAGAATTCTGCTGGCCTCAAAAAAAATCGCATTCTGGTATTCGCCAACAGTGCCGCCAAGTTCCACAATGGCAATATCCGCTTTTCTGCCTGCCAGCGTTATGCGCCTGAGGATTTCATTGGTTACGTGGGGAATGGCTTCAACATCTTCTCCGTCATATTCGAAAGCGCGTTCTTTGCGCAAAACCTCGGCGTAAATTTGGCCGGTGGTGATGTAATTGGCGCGGCTTAAATTTTCACCGGTAAAACGCTCATAATGGCCGAGATCCTGATCGGTTTCAATGCCATCGTCCGTAACAAAAACCTCGCCGTGCTCCTGCGGGCGTATGGTTCCTGCATCTTGATTCAAATACATATCAATTTTAACAGGCGCAACCGTAAAACCCTTTGATTTTAAAATCGCGGAAATGGAGGCAGATGTAATCCCCTTGCCTATTCCCGAAATCACGCCTCCGGAAATAAAAATAAATTTTGTTGCTTTCTGTGGCCTTGGTTCCTTTTTTTTTGACTTTTTCTTTGCCATTGAATTCCTGAAAATAATTAAATTTTTATTAATTTTATTTTGGGGCGCGCAATAATATTCCCCGCGAGACGGATTTCTATTGTATATTCACCGAGTTCTTTTATGTGCCCGGGAAGAACAATCTGATTTTTTTCAAATTCATAACCGGTTTTCCCTTTTATTGCCGCTGAGACGTCTTTTTCGTGGACAGAACCGTAAATCTGATCCTTATCCCCTGTTTTCACGGCAATTGTGAATGTCCGCCTATCCAATTCATCCTTTAATTTCGCGTGCTCTTCCAAAATTCTGCGTTCTTTTTCCGCTTGTGCGCGTTTTTCGTTTTCCAGTTTGCTAACAAGTGAAGGAGTGGCGAGCACTGCAAATCCTTTTGGTATCAAAAAATTTTTAGCATAACCGTCGCTAATATCTTTGACCTCGCCTTTTCTGCCCTGACCGGGACAATCTTTTAGAAAAATAATTCGCATGTAAATTGGTAGGCGGTAAATGGTAGTTGGTAGTTGGTAGTTGGTAGTTGGTAGTTGGTAGTTCTACTAACTATTAACTATCAACTATCAACTATTAACTACTAACTATCAATCACTAAACATAAAACCTCCCGAAACGAGAGGTTGGCTCTTTTCTATTATATACCAAGCGCCCACTTTTTTGCAAATTCCGCGCGGCTTAAACCTTCAAATACTTTCGTATGGCAAACAAGCTCGAAAAAATCCCCAGAATCAGGGCGATTGCCAATTGCCAAACAAAAAGGAGCCCTATTCCAAAAGGCAAAATGCTTTGCGCGCTTCCGGAAATTCCAAGGTATCCGCCGACTTTCGGCAAAGCATACTGAAACACTGGAATCATGAGCAAAAGCGTAATGACGCTGGCAGTAATTCCGTAAAATACGCTTTCAATTATGAACGGCCAACGGATGTACCAATTCGTCGCGCCAACCAGCTTCATAATTTCCACTTCTTCTTTGCGATTATAAATTGTCAGGCGGATGGTATTAAAAATTACAAGCACCGCAATCAGCCCGAAAACAATGGCAAGGGCAATCCCGGCTTCCCTGGTTATCCTTAAAATCTTGGAAAGCTTTTCGATAACAGGCCTATTATCTTCAAAATTGACGCTGGCAATATATTGCTGATATTTCGGGTCGCTTAACGCCTGCGCAATGGCAGGATAATCACTCAGGTTTTTCGCCTTTATATCCAAAGTTGCCGGCAAAGGATTGGAATCCAGCTCTGAAAGCGATTCTTGGATAAGTTGGTCTTGGGCGTGTTTTTGTTTAAAATTCTGCAGTGCCTGGGCAGCTGAAATATATTGCACTTCCTCAACATTCGGTATGTTTGAAATTTCATCTTTTACCGCCAAAATCTGGGTCTCGGAAACCTGGCTTTTCATGTATGCGCTAACATCGACTTTCTGTTGAATGCTGTGCGCCGTAACGTTTGTTAAGCTGTATATCAGGAAAGTTACTGTCAGAATGGTGAGCGTTGTGGCCATAACCAAAGTCGCTGCTGTTGAAAGCAGGATATTTCTCCAAAAATTGGTCCAGCTGGTTTTTATTATTCTGATGAGTGTGATTGATTCCATATTATTTTCAAAAAATTGCCTTGAAAATTTAAATCGAATCCGGCACAAGCTGATAGCGGCCTTTTTCCTGCTCCAAAACAATTTTGCCCTTTTCCATTGTCACAACGCGCTTGCGAATTTTATTGACCAAATCCCGGGCATGGGTCGCCAAAATAACAGTTGTGCCAAGATTATTTATTTTTTGCAGCAAATCCAAAATTTCATAGCCGTTAATTTCATCCAAATTGCCTGTGGGCTCGTCTGCCAAAAGAAGAATGGGCTTATGCGCGAGCGCGCGTGCGATTGCCACCCGCTGTTTTTCCCCTCCTGACATTTCATGCGGGAAACTGTGCATCTGGTCCAGAATGCCGACGATTTCCAAAATCCTAGGCACGTCTTTTTCTATTTTTTCGCGCATATATCCCGCGACTTCCATTGCAAACGCAACGTTCTCAAAAGCGGTTTTGCGCTGCAAAAGGCGCATATCCTGGAAAACGACTCCGATTTTGCGGCGCAAAAAAGGAATATCGCCTTCGGAAATGGTTGCGATATCCACATCATCGATCAAAATTCTGCCGCCATCCAATTTTTCCTCGCCAAAAATAAGCTTGAGCAAGGTTGATTTCCCGGCTCCTGATTGTCCGACAAGAGAAATAAATTCACCGTGGTTAATCTCCAAATTCACGCGATCCAGCGCCTTTTTGTTTCCGTAAATTTTCGTAACGTTTTCGAATCGAATCATGGCTATTTGAGTATAACACAAGAAGACAGATGTTGGAAGATTATATTCTGTTTTCCAAATAATTTTCAATAAAATCGTCGAGATTGCCGTTCAAAACGTTTTCCGGATCGCTTGTCTCGAATCCCGAGCGGTGATCTTTTACCATTTTGTACGGATGCAAAACATAACTGCGAATCTGGTTGCCCCATTCCGGGCTGTGGAATTCCCCGCGAATTTCCTGTTTTTCTTTTTGTTTTCTTATCTCTTCAAGCGCGAGTAATTTGGCGTGCAAAATTTCCATGGCTTTCTCGCGGTTCTGGTGCTGGCTGCGCTCGTTTTGTATTGAGACCTTTATGCCTGTGGGTATGTGCGTGATGCGAACCGCGGAATACGTAGTATTCACGCTTTGGCCGCCATGGCCCGATGCGGTGGATGTTTCAATTTTCAAATCCTGGGGATTAAGTTTGAGCTCTTCTTCTTGATGCAAAATCGGCAAAACCTCCACAAGAGCAAAAGACGTTTCGCGCGTATGCGCAGGGTTAAATTCAGAAAGCCGGACAAGGCGGTGCACGCCTGCTTCGCTTTTCAGATAGCCGTAAGCATTTGGGCCGCGGATCTCCATTACCGCGCTCTTTATCCCCGCTTCGGCGCCGCGTGAAATTTCAAGTATTTCTGTTTTGAAATTTTTTCTTTCCGCAAAACGCGTGTACATGCGCAGGAGCATCTCCGCCCAGTCCTGGGCATCGCTTCCACCGGCGCCGGCGTGTACTGACAAAATTGCGCTATGGTCGTCGTATTTTCCGGAAAAAAACGCCTGGATTCTCGCGTCCAGATATTTTTTTTCAAGCGCCTTGTAAGCATTCTCCAAAAAATCCAAATCAGAACCGGACACAGCTCCGGTTTTGGCGCCTTTTTCCGCTTGGGATGCGATTTCAAAAAGCTCTTCAATTTCCTTTTGAAGCCCATCCCAAAAATCCACGATTGACTTTAAATTATTATGCTCCTCGGATTTTTGCCGCGCCGCGTTTTGATCGCTCCAGAAATCCGGCGCCTGCATTTCGCGCTCAAGGCGCGCTAATTTTTCTTTCTTTGCAGCAAGCTCAAAGACGCTCCTTTAGGCCGGAAACGTCTATCATTAAATTTTTTATCTTTTTTAGCAGTTCGTGCATTTTTATTTCCGCGCCGCGGGCAGATTAGGGCTTGGGCTTAAATTGCTCGTCCAACTCTTTTTCTTTAACCCTTTGCTTTGCCTCGGAATCTCCCCGCGACCAATAATAATCATTATGGTCAACGAAACTCATTATTTCCGCGCGCCACTTGCTTCGTTGCTCAATTAATTTATGCATGGCTTGCGCCGCCAGGCGGTAATTAGGGTGGCCTTGCGGAGTAGAACGCAGTTCCAGCATATGAATGGCTTCGCGATCATTAAAGGACATGCTCCAGCGCACATAATGCCCGTGCAAAACAGCGTACTGCGCCAAAACGCGATCCTGCTCAGCGATTAAATCGTACAAAGCGCCTGCTTTGCTCACGCATTCGAGCGCTTTTTCCTCAAGCCCGGCATTAACCAATTCCTCTGGCATGTAAAAACCGATTTTGGTCGTAAATAATTGCCGCTGTTGGCTATTTATTCTGTGGCGCATCAAATCCTTATAGACGCCCCAGTTCGTGACCAAATCAAAATTATATTCATAGCCGCTTTCCAATCCGCGCCCCGGACGGTCGCGCCTGGTTTTTCGTTCGCCAATATATGTTTTGATGATTTTTTCTTTTTGCGCATCATTCATTTTCGAAATTTTATCCATCAATGCGTTCATGGAAAGCCCCGAAAAAGGATAAATAATGTTAGCCATCTCGCGCAAATCATCGGCATACTGCATTGCCTCGGTTAGAATATCGGCCTCGCCTGCCTGCGGCTTGGATTTGCGGATTTCATCAAATTTACGAACTATAAAGCGCTCACCTTTGTCCAAAAGTTCGTAATGCGGCAAGGCGGGCGGCTTTCCAATTTCATCCCCGAAAACCTCGCCTGCAAGCCCATACATTGCCTGCCTTATGCCCGCATCATATTCGTTCCTCTTCGCGCGGCGCACATATTGCGGAATCACTTCCGAAAGCGCCGCAAGCGCTTTTTCGCCTATGCCTTTGAATTCAGGCATGTCCTGGCTCAGCAAATGCGTAATTACTGTCTGAAAAAATCTGCCGTTGCCAAACATGCCGACATTCGTGAAAGTTGAAAGAGGCAAAAGCGCGCGCAGCGTATCGCAGGCCTTTGTTCTTAAATCCGCATTATAAGTGATTTTAAAAGCTTTCTGGTCTTTTTCATTTGTAAGATCCGACCATTTTTCCTTGGCGCCGTCGCCGTTAATATCATATTCAGCCGATTCCAAGGGCTTTAAAGCCATAAAATAATTCCTCATGGGCTCAACCAAATCCGCGTATGTTTGGAAAATAAAATCCATGGTTTGCAAGTATTGCTTTCCGAATTTAGGATTTTCGGCAAGCTCCGCGCCTCTGTAATACAACCAACTGCCGCTGTCGTCTTTTTGATCGTAAAAAACATAGCGCGTGGATTGCTCTATCGGCGATCCGCCGATGCGGTGGTCTTCAATTTCCTTTGTCGAAAGAATTGAAATCTTCTCAAAGGAAACATGCGCCCCCTCAAGCTCGCCGACGCTATCGTCGCCGTAAGCCACTAAAACGCGCGCAATCAATTCGTCCGCGTGCTTTGGATCAATATTTCCCTCTTGGACAAATTCCTTAAGCAAAGTTTCGCGGAAACCGCCTTTTGCGCGCGAATATCTCGCATAAACCGCGCCGACGATTCCACTTAAACCCTTGATCGCGAAAACATTGTCTTCGGCCGAGGTTACATATTTTTGTAAAATATTTTTTTCTTCGTCTGTAAACATAGGTGGTAGTTGGTAGATAGTAGTTGGTAGTTAATAGGTTGATAGATAGTAGTTAGTAGTTGGTAGTTAATAGTTGGTAGTTAATAGTTGGCAGTTGATAGAGGGTTCTAGCGGCTTACTACAACGGCTTTTTCGTTTCTGGCAAGCGCAATTCTGCGCACCAGGTTCCAAATTTTATTATGAATCTGCTGCGGCGTTAAAAGTTTGCCTTCTTCCACGCAAGTAACCATTTTTGTATTCGGAAAAAGCTGCGCGATTTCCATAAAGACCTTTTCCGCGTTTTTTAAATGCTTTAAATCCCCCTCGTGCAAATCTTTTTTTGATTTGCCCGTAATATACGTCCTGGTTTCCTTCGGCTTTAAGCCAATCAGCTTTTGCGCCATTTTTGCGGGCATGTGCAGAATTATGTTCAAATCGGGCTTGGGGATCTGAAAAATATTGTACTCAAGATTATCAAGCCATTTGAAATATTTTATGCGCTCCGCCTGGCTTGAAATTTTTCCGCCCTGATGTCCGGCATTTGCCGTCACATATCTGTCGGAAATCACGATCTTGCCGTCTTCCAGCCATTTGCGGATTTTAAAGCTGGCATCAAAACGGTCTGCCGCATAAAAAATAGAACTCACATACGGGCCTGTTTTGCCGTATTTTCCATTCAAATATTCCTCAACAAGGCCCGCTGATTTTTGCCCGTATTGCGGAAAGCTTATGGCCTCGCAATCATACCCCTCAAACCGCAAGGTCTGCATTAAAAGTTCGGTTTGCGTTCTTTTCCCAGAGCCGTCAGTGCCGTCCATGACAATAAACGCTCCCCTGTTTTTCGCTTTTTTATTTTTCGGTTTTTTTATTATCGGCATATCTCTTCAATTATATTATCTATCTTTTTATATAAATCCTCAAGCAAACCGCTGTTGTCGATCCGAAAATCCGCCTGGACGCCAAGTTCCCTGATATAAATCTCGGTTTCCGCATTTTCCATTTCCGAAAATTTCACAAAGCTGATGCTGCTGTCGTCCGCTTTCTCCTTGCGTTCAAGGTGCCTTTGGTACCTGGCTTCCATTGGGGCGTCAACATAAATTATTTTATTTTTTTCGAAGGAACGGATATTTTCATATTCGCTGGTGAACCTAATTCCGGTTACAAAGGCATATTTGGGCGCATCGTCCCGGATTTTTTTATTCAAGGCATCCGGCAAAACCCTGGGCCCGAAAATTTTTCTCAAATTTACCAGCTTAATTTCATTGTCGCGCGTTTTAGGAATTTTCAAAACATCCAAAACCTGGTCCAAGATCTGTGAATGCGTGTAAACCGCACCGCCCAGCTTGCGGTGCAAATATTTTGCCACTGTTTCTTTGCCTGCAGCTTTCGGGCCGATAATTCCTATTACTTTCATAACGATTCTGTTAATGCCTGCGTCAATTTTTGTTCCAAGGCTTCTTGCGTACCGTCATTATCAATTACAAAATTCGCATACTGTTTAAGCTTTGGGACATCCTTGTCCGATTCGTGCTCGTGGCTTTTGGCAAATTGCTCCAAAGTTAAAATCTTTTCGCCCTGCTTTTCATCCCTGCCCTGCAAGCGCGCGAACCTTTTCTGCAGAGAAGATTCTATATATATGAGCTTAAAATTCGGCAATCTCTTGAGCACGGTTATCTCTTCATATTTGCGCAAGCCGTCCACGATGAAGACGCCGCGCTTGGATGATTCCACGGATTTTACAAGCGTTTCCGCAATGACGGCTTCGCCAAAAACTTCGCGCAGGCAAAGAGCCAGCTTTTGCTCGTTATCGCGCGTTATGGGCAAAGCCAAAATCCCTAAAATATCGTCAAGGACCGTTGAAAAACGTAATTTTTTCGCGCCGAATTTTTGAACGTAAAAAGCCGCGGCAGTGGATTTGCCGGAAAGGAATTCGCCGGCCAGGCCCAGAACCGCCGTCTTATGCATTGTATCCCCCTGTGGATCCGTGGCTGCCGCGGGAAGCTGATTTTATTTTTTCCGCCTCAAGAAATTGCGCCCTGGTTACCGGGATGCAAATGCCCTGGGCAATGCGCTCGCCTTTTGAAACCGCAACGTCGCGATTCGTGAAATTATAAACTTGAATTTTTATTTCATCGTCTGGCCCGCAAAAATCCCTATCTAAAATTCCCACGCCATTGGCAAGCATGAGCCCTTTTTTCACGGGCAAACTGCTGCGCGCCGCCAAAAGTATAAAGTGGCCTTCAGGCGCTTCAATAATAAGCCCGGTTTTAATGAGCGGGGTTTCGCCGGGTTTTATAATAATGTCCTCCGCGGAAGCAATATCAAAACCGGTGGCTTCTTCGCTGTGGTATTTCGGCGTTTCGACGCCGGAGTATAATTTTGTAATTTTTGCTTGGGCGGATTTCATTGATGTTTTTGCCCCGCGCTTTTGGCGCTGCGTTTTTGGCGCTGTGCTTTTGACGCCAAAGAAAAAATTCCACGGCTTAAATCAGCCCCGGAATTCTTCCCATTTATTATTTATAAAATTTTTATAGTACTGGGATGCCTGCGGAGTTGTCGCGCCGTAATATTTGCTTCCCAGTTTTTCCGCACCGTACGGGGTTTCCGCCGGCGAAGAAAGCGGCGTGAAAGACATTTGTGCAATGGGCATTTTGTAATAAAGCTTGATCGGCAAGGTTGCGATATTATGCAATTCCAAAGTCACTTTCAATTTATTGCCCGGGTCAATATAGCCGGCTGTCGCGTGGATAATCAAGCCGATTCTGCCAAGCGAGCTTTTGCCCTCAAGCCGCCCGACCATATCGGCGGCCACTCCAACCGTTTCATAAGTTAATCCCAACGCAAATTCAGCCGGATGCAAAATAAACGGGCGGTCCTTATCAATAATTACTTTTTCCATGGAATTATCCAGCGGTTCCTTTACATCTATGCAAACATTGGAAGTGCTTTTGAAAATTAAGAACTCATTGCCAAGATGCAGGTCCACGGAAGCCGGCTGGATTGCATCCGGGAAAAGAGGGTCCACGGATATCCTGCCTTCTTGGAGCGCTTTTTTTATGTCTTTGTCGGAAAGAATCATAAGCGGAAATTAATTATTCCTTAAATCTTAACTTTTATTCCGGGCCCCATTGTGGCATTCACGCTGATGCCCAAAACAAACTGTTTTTTAACCGATGCCGGCTTTGCGGCATTAACCGCGTCAACAAAGGCGCGGAAATTCTGCATCAATTTTTCGGTGTCAAAATCCGCTTTGCCTATTATCTGATGCAAATTCCCGGAATCGTCGTTTTTAAATTCCACTTTTCCGGCTGCGATTTCCTTAATCGCGGCGCCAACATGTTCGGAAACGGTTCCTGTTTTAGGGTTTGGCATTAATCCCCTTTGGCCTAAAATTTTGGCAACCTGCGCCAAATTTTTCATCATCGCGGGTTCGGCGACCGCAATATCAAAATCTGTTTTGCCGGTTTCCTTTATTTTTTTCACCAAATCCTCGCCGCCCACAAGTTCAGCGCCAGCGGCTCTGGCTTCTTTTTCTTTTGCCTCGGTTACAAAAGCGGCAATTTTTTTGGATTTTCCCGTGCCCGCAGGCAAACGGACAGATCCGCGCACGCCCTGATCGCTCTGCTTCGGATCAATACCCAAGCGCACATGCACTTCAATGGAAGCCCTGAATTTGGTGTTAGCTGTTTTTTTGGCCATCTCAATGGCCTCTTCCGGAAAATAGATTTTGTCTTTCTCCAGCAAAGTTAAATTATTTTTTTGCCTTTTTGAAATATTCGGCATTTTTCGTCCTTTGATCCGCTCTTACAAACCCAAGCGGATTAAACTTAGTGGTTTTGCGAGCTTTCGCTCTCCCACAATTAATTATTATTTAAACTTAATCTTATTAATCCACAACTTCCACGCCCATTGATCTGGCTGTTCCGGCAACGATTTTTTCCGCGGCTTCAATGCTGGTTGCGTTCAAATCAGGCATTTTCTTTTCGGCAATTTCGCGCACTTTTGCCCGGGTAATCTTGCCGACTTTATTTTTAAGAGGGTTTGCAGAACCCTTTTCCAAACCGATCGCTTTCATTATTAATATGGAAGCAGGGGGTGTCTTTAAAATAAAGCTGAAACTGCGGTCTTCAAAAATAGTAATTTCGGCGGGAATAATCAGGTCGCCCATTGGCGCGGTTTTCTCATTAAACTGTTTCGTAAATTCGCCGATATTAATGCCGTGCGGGCCGAGCGCAGTACCGACAGGCGGCGCAGGCGTTGCTTTGCCGGCAGGAAGCTGGATCTTAATTATGGTTTTTACTTTTTTTGCCATTGTCTTGCATGGTAACCGAATTGCATTCGCCCGGATTTTGTCGGGACTCGTCCTACGATTCGGCGAGGCGGCTGCAGAGCCGTCAACCATCCTTTCTCTTCGCCTTTCGGCTATTAATTAAATTATGATTTTTTCACTTGTAAAAAATCGAGCTCAACCGGGGTTTCTCTTCCGAAAATAGAAACCAAAACCTTGACCTTGCCTTTTTGCTCGTCAATCTCGGAAACCTTGCCTTCGTAATCCTTGAACGGGCCGTCGGTAATGCGCACCAAATCGTTTATTGCAAAATCAATTTTGTATTTGGGTTCTTCTACGCCCATGCGCTTTTGCAAGGCCTTAATCTCATCTTCGGAAATCGGAGTAGGCACGGTGCCGGAACCCACGAAACCGGTAACATTAGGGGTGTTGCGCACCACATACCATGAATCATCCGTTACAATCATCTCAACCAAGACATATCCGGGAAAAATTTTTTCTTCAACCGTGGTCCTTTTTCCTTCGCGGATTTTAATTTTCTTTTCTTTGGGCACGATGACATCAAAAATTTTATCCTGCATGCCCATGGATTCAATGCGCTGCTTCAAATTGAAAGCAACGCTATCCTCGTATCCCGAATAGGTATGCAGAACATACCAATGTTTTTCTCCTGTTACCTGCTGTCGCGGCATAGTTTATTTTTTGAAGAATCTCACCGGCTTTGCGCCGAAGCGCTTGGCGCAGTATTTATCTGTTAATAAATTTTTCCAAAACCTGGAGGAGACCGTAATCCGCCGCCGACAAAATCGCGGCCATGACAGCGGAGAAAACAATCACAATGGCGGTATATTTTAAAGTGTCGCCTTTTGAAGGCCAGACAACTTTTAAAAGTTCATTCTTAACGTCCACAAAAAACTGGATGATTTTTGCCATGTTTGTCTTTAATAATTTTTTATAATAAGTTTGACTTTCAAAATTCTTTTCAAAATTCTCGGGATTTTGAAAATCGGGATTTTGAAAATCTCAATTCGCGGGATTTCAAATTCGCGAAATTTCAAAAATCTCAAAATTTTTGGGCTTTTTTAAAAGGCCTTTGGGCCTTTTTTATTTCCGAGGGAATTATAACACAGCTCAAAAAAGAAGGCAAGCTGTGAATCTTCGCGGATGCATTGGCGGCAAATTGCAAATTTTTACAGAAGATTCGCCTAGACATCAAGATTTTTCACCGATTTCGCGTGCGTTTGGATGAAGCGCTTGCGCGGCGCAACCTCGTCGCCCATTAATGTTTCAAAAACCTCGGAAGCCTTTTCCGCATCATCAATTTGTACCCTGACAATCACGCGGTTTTCAGGATTCATGGTTGTCTCCCACAACTGCTCGGCATTCATCTCGCCAAGGCCTTTGTAGCGCTGAACGCTGTATCCTTTTTTGCCCTCTTCGACCGCAGTTCCGGCAGGAGCGCCATCTTCGCCAACTTGCTCTGCCGGTGAGGAAGTGCTATCCGCTTCGCCGGTTTCATCCAACTTCGGTCCTTCCGGGCTTCGCCCTGCTTCGCCTTTTTTGCCCTTGCCTTTTTCTTTTAATTTTTTCCCGGCTTCGCGCTCCGCAAGCAAATCCTCCAAAATTTCATCGCGCTCGCTTTCCGAAAACGCGTATTGGAATTGTTTGCCAACTTGCACGCGGAAAAGCGGCGGCTGGGCAATGTACAAATAGCCGCGACGAATCACTTCGGGGAAATATCTGTAAAACAAAGTCAAAAGCAAAGTGCGGATGTGCGCGCCGTCAACATCGGCATCAGTCATGATTATCAAGCGATGGTAGCGCATCTTTTCAATGTCAAACTGCTCGCCCACTCCGGCGCCCATGGCAATAACCAAATTCTTGATTTGCTCGCTGCCAAGCATGCGATCCAGCCGCGCGCGCTCAACGTTCAAAATTTTTCCGCGCAGCGGCAAAATTGCCTGGTATTTTCTGTCGCGACCCTGTTTTGCCGTGCCACCGGCGCTATCGCCTTCCACAATATATATCTCGCACGCGCTCGGATCCTTTTCCGAACAATCTGCCAATTTTCCGGGCAAAGCCAAACCTTCCAAAATGCCCTTGCGGATAACGGATTCGCGCGCGGCGCGCGCGGCAAGGCGCGCCTTTGACGCCAAAATTACCTTTTCCATTATTTTGGAAGCGTCGCCGGGATGTTCTTCAAAATAAATTTCAAGCGCCCCGCCGACAACCGATTCCACTGCAGTGCGCACTTCGGGATTGCCGAGCTTTGCTTTTGTCTGGCCTTCGAACTGCGGGTTCGGCAGCTTCACGGAAATTATCGCAGTCAGGCCTTCGCGCATATCTTCGCCGGTAAGCTTATCGCTTTCTTTTACAAATCCGTTCTTGGCCGCGTAATTGTTTATGGAACGGGTCAGCGCGGTGCGAAAACCGGTCACGTGCATGCCGCCTTCGGGATTATATTCATTATTCGCGTATGCCAAAACCGTTTCATCGAAATCGTCCGTGTACTGCACAGCAATTTCAACCATAATTTCATCAACCGTTTTATTTATGTAAATAGGATCGTGCTTGGCCTTTTTTTTGCGATTGATTTGCTTGATGTACGAAATTATTCCGCCCTCAAAATAATATTGATATGTCAGAGAGTCGCGCTCGTCCGTGATTTTGAAATGCAAGCCGCGCGTCAAATACGCTTGCGAGCGCAAATGCTCGAGCACTGTTTTTAATTTAAATTCGGTTGCTGAAAAAATCGAAACGTCCGGATAGAACGTCTGTTTCGTTCCGCTTTTGTACTGGTCGTTTGCAGCAATTTTGCCGATTTCCTTCACTTTGCCCTGCGGCTTTCCTATCTTGAAATGCTGTTCGTAAATTTTTCCGTCTCGGCGCACTTGCGTAATCATGTCCGTGGAAAGCGCATTTACAACGCTAACGCCAACTCCGTGCAAGCCGCCCGAAACCTTGTAGCCGGACGCTTCTCCGCCGAATTTTCCGCCAGCGTGCAAAACAGTCATAACCGTTTCAAGAGCGGATTTTTTGGTTTGCTTGTGAATGTCAACGGGAATGCCGCGGCCGTTATCAATAACAGTGCACCCGCCATCTTTCTGCAAAATCACTTCAATTTTACTGGCATATCCTGCCATGGCCTCATCAACAGAGTTATCCACAACTTCCCAAATTAAATGATGCAACCCCGCTTCACCCGTGGAGCCAATATACATTCCCGGACGTTTGCGGACAGGATCAAGGCCTTCCAGCACAGTTATTTGTTCCGCGCCGTAAGAGGATTTGGATGCCGGCGCATTGCCGGCTGATTTTTTCCGATTATCTCCTTTTGAATTTTTTTGGATTGATTTGGGCATTAAATTGGATGAAAAATTAGGTGAAAATGAGACGAAAAAATGAAATGAAAAAATCTGCGAAACCATGGCCGGAATCAGAGGTGATCCCTCTGCTGGAATCGAAGGTGATTCCCCTGCCGGAAGCAGCGGTGATTCCCCTGCCAAAAATAGAGCTATTTTCGCTCAAAATGGGCTTTTCAAGCACATTATAACTATCTGTATTTTAGCAAAAAAACAAGCGAAAGTAAACTAAAATATCCCTATCTTAATTTAGTAAGGATTAGTTCATTCCAAAAGAACAATTCCTATCTCAATTCCGCTTGATATTGCGTTTTTGTTTCGTTATAAAGTTTGTCCTGCAACGGATCTATTTCTTCACTCTTAAGCGTGCGTTCCGGGCTGCGGTAAACCACGCGGTATGTATAACTGATTTTATCCGGACCGAACTTCGCGGCATTTTCATATTTATCCAAAAGCTCCACTTCTTCCACAAGATCGCCGCCGATTTCCCGGATCAAATCAAAATAATTATTGGGCACAAAATCCTTGCCGACCACAAATGAAATGTCGCGCGTAATCGGCGGGAATTTGCTCACTTCCTGGAATTTTTTTCCCAACTTTAGCTGGCGCTTAACACGCTCGTCCTCAGACCATAATAAACGGATATCCGGCAAAGCCATACTCACAATTGCCAGGCGCTCCAAGCCAAAGCCAAATGCCCAGCCGTTGTATTTGGACGAATCCACTCCCAATTTTTCCAAAACGCTCCCCTTAACAACGCCGCTGCCCAAGACCTCTATCCAATTGCCGTCAATATCAATTTCCATTTCAAGCGACGGATCAGTATAAGGAAATTTATCCTCGTTGAAACGGTATTTTATGTCGGGACCGAAAACCGCTTGCGCGATTTTTTGCGAGCACGTTTTGCAAATCCGTTGTTGTGATGATTTTTTCATCTTTGCGGCAAAGATACCAGCCGTCCATTTGATGAAAAATATTCATGTGCCGGCGATCAATTTCGTCTTTGCGAAAAACTTTGCCGTAGCAAAGCGAACCAACCGCCTCGCCTGCGGCGATGCGCTTTTTTATATCCTCATTCATGAGGTAGTAATACCACATTACTGTTGTGTGGGTGCGGAGAATATTTTGGGGATCAATATAATATGTGTCCGAAGGGCTGCGCACCGGATGGTCCGGCGGAAAATCGAAAAGGTCAAAACTAATGTCCGCGGGGACGATTTCAGGCACTTCTATGATATCGAAATTTTTAAATTCATGGAGGTTGGTGATGCGCTGGGCAAGCTCATAAATGGGACTGCCGGGCGTGCGCGAGAGATCGGGCATCTTTAAATAGCGCCTGATGCGCTGGCTCTGAAAATCTGTTTTGCTTTGGAGGGTTTCTTTGAGTTGCTTTTCTTTATCCGAGGTAATAGTGATGTTCATATGGGTGCCGTGAGTTGGTGTTGGCTGATGTTGGCCAGGTTACAATTTAAAATTATACCATTTGTGGCTGAAACTCGCTACCCACAAGGGTTCCAGAAGGGAGTACTAAAATAATCGGCTCCGGCTCGCTACTAAGGCCCAATTCAAAGGCAGCACAAAGCATCCCTTGACTTTGGATGCCGCGAATTACGGCTTTATCTAAAATAAATGGCTCGTGCGTTTCGCTGTGAATATTTTGCGCTATGTGCGCGCCGGGCAGCGCCAAAACCACAATATCGCCAACATCAAAGTTCGTCGCGCCGCACACAACCGGCTCTATAATTCCATGCTCTGGCCCCGCATCCACTTTGACTATTCGCAGACGGTCTGCGTTTGGATGCTTGTGCCATTCTAAAACTTTTGCAGTAATAATATTTTGCATATGGGTCCAACCCAAACCCCCAACCTAATACCCCAATCTAAAACCCTAATCCAGGGTTTTTTATTAAGTATTTAAGAAGAAGTTAAGAAAAAGTCCTTTAAAAGTGCATTATTTTTTAGGTTAGGGTTTTAGATTGGGGGTTTGGATCAGGGGTTTAGGTTGGGGGTTTGGGTTGGACCCCAGTAACCCTAGTAATACGTACACCCATCCTGGGAACAAACATAACCTTTGTCCCCTGTCGGAGGGTCTTCTAAAACCGCCTGAATCGCAAAACGTGTGTTGTCCGGGGAAACTGTGTAAGTGTAATCTTGGTCTGTTTTCGGGTCAACGGGGATTGGCGAAAGATATTTTGAAATCGCCTCTTTCCAGCTTGTTTCTGAAGGAAAAACCTTTTGTGAAGGATCGGCTGGGTTGGCATTGTCATTCGAGTACAATTCCAAAGCATTTGCAATTTGCTGCAAATCGTTTTGCCGCTGGGCATCATGCTGGTCTTCCTGATCCTTGCTGTACTCCTGCAGGGCTTCCGCGGCATCAATATCAATTTCCTGATTCTGCGTTTCGGAAAAATAAGAGAGCTTAAAATCCGCGCCGCTATTTACGGACTGGTAGCCATAAATATAAGGGGGCGTGTTAAGCGGATCCGTTGTATTTATCGCTCGGCCTGCGGAAAGAATGGGTTGGATATCTGCTATCATTGTCGTGAAATCATTTGTATCCGGATACGAGCCGTTGCTTTGTTGATATTTTATAAGAGCAAAGCTAATTTGTTTGATGGTGTCCGCGCGCTGGGTATCGCGGTTAAGCTCTTCTGTGGGGCTCGAATTCCCGCCCGCCGCCACACCGCCGCCGTTGGTGTAAAAATTTACAAGATCGGGTCCTAAGGTCATAATTGTGGGTTCGTGCAACCCATATTGTTTTATGTTCGCTGCGATTTTCGCCAAATCTTCGGCTGTGAATGGCTGGTGCGTACGCGAATTATATTTATATTTTAAATCGCCTGCATCGGTGTATTTTAAAATGCCCGCGGTGTGATCCGAGAGCGGATCCAAATTAAAAACATGAACCTTATCGCCATCCGCAATCCCGCTCCCAGAACTGTCGGGGTTGTTCGGATCAGTGCCGAGTTTGTATTCTTCCAAATTTGTGAGGCCGTCGTGATCAGGATCTGCATTATCGCCGCAGACATTTTGGTCTGCGCAGACAGTTTCACCGAAATATTTTTGCAGCCAAGAAGATGGTATTTGAGATTGTACGGACGGGGTCTGACTCGAATTTGGCGACGACCCTGCTCCCGGTGAATTTCCGCTGCCCGGAATTTCCCCGGAACCGGCTGTTTGGGACGCGGGAATTGGAGCCGGAGATTTTTTCGAGAGCCGCGTGTAGGCATAAATGCCGCTGCCCAGCAGAATCAAAACAATAATTCCTATGCCGGCAAAAAATAAAATTTTCTTGCCGGACATTCTGCTCTGAAACAGGCCGGCATCAAAATCGTTCTGAAGCAGGCCGAGTGAACTCGGAGATTGTCCTGCATTAGGAGATTGCCCTGCATTATTTGATGCTGGTGCGCCAGCGGCCCCGAGCTGCGGAGTTTGCGGTTGCGCTGCCTGCGAAGCATGTGAAAATTGAACCTGTGAAATTGGAGCTGCCCTTGGGGGCGGCATCGAGGTTGGCAAGGATTTTAAAGGTGGGACCGGCGATGCTTTTTTCGCAAAAGTTTGGGGTATTCCATATAATGATTGTGATGGTGATGATTGTAGCGACGAGGATCGTGGCGCTGATAATGGTGACGGCGATGATTGTGGCGCCGGCACTGATGATTGTGGCGGCAGTGGTGGTGGAGGCGGCGGAGGCAATGGCGACGATGCTAATGATGATGATGGCGCCGGCGCGGTTGAATGAGGCGCGGCCATGGCCACAGGCTCGGGCGCAGGTTGTTTAAAATTTATTTTTGGCAATGGAAATCCTTTGGGCATCACTTTAAAAACAAGTTCTTCCGGTATTTTCGGAGATGGCGGCTGTGATCCATTGCCTATATTTCCATTGCCAGCGCCGATATTGCCGCTGCTCGCGTCTTTCAAATTTTTTTCCGAAGCAAATTGGTTGACATCCATATTTTTATTTTGAACTTTTTATTTTGCGCGCGCCACCGCGCCAAGGATTAAATCAAAAAATATAATTCAATTGTGATCAGCATAACTGCCAGCCCCATTTCCGTCCACCAAAACAAAATTTGTTTTGAAGCCAGCGCCAGCGAAACGATTGCGAAAACCGAAAGTAAAAACGCTTCGCGGCCTGCGGCGCCTATTTTTTTGCTGTAAAGGCCTGCTGAAAACCTGTTGCGCAGAAAATAAAAAATAAAAGTGGAAAAACTGAAACAAAAAAGGAATAAACAAAAATAAAAGAGCGAAATAAGCGGCCAATGCGCGGCAAACGGATCCACAAACGCGATGATGACAATCGTGCAAAATAAAAATAATACCGAGAGCAAAAGCAGGAGCACGAATTGTCTTTTTACGTTTTCAAGCATTGATGGTAGCCATTTCTACGCAGCGTATACGGCACCTGCGTATACGGCCCTCACATGCACGGTGCCTCGCTACACGCGGATTTTACATGCATGGCGCATTTCATATGCGGCTCATGGCGAGTGCGGCGCATGGCGAGGAGCCAAACCGCCGGCTTGTCGCCGGCTTGTCGCCGGCTTGCAAAAATTATACCATAAAAATCCGCCTTATTCCAAATTCTCGAACTTGCAGTCATGCTTAATTTTAGCATCCAGCGCTTTAAAAGAATTTTGCGCAACCGCCCGGCGAATTTCCTCGATATCCTCCAAAAGCCCTGCTTTAAGCTCGGCAATATCTTCGCTGCTGGCCACAAAACTTTCGGAAAAAACATTATCGAACAAGTACCAATACTTAAGGCCAACCACTTTTTCTTTCAAAAATTCCTGCGCCGCCCACTGGTAAATCATAAGCTGGCGGCGGCCTTCTTTGGTTTCTTCTTTTTTCGCACCGGTTTTATAATCCACAATATCCAGGCCTTGAGCCTCGGCATCGGCACGGTCGATTTTGCCGCTAAAAAAATATTCGCCCAATTTCAAATTAAACTTCTCCTCAATGTATTTCGGCGCCACGGGATTTTGGACAAATTCCTCATAAAAACTCTTCAAAATTTTCTTGCCTCGCTCCCGGAATTCTTCTTTCTGCTTTTTGGTTTCATACCATTCATCAATCCAATTTTTCTCATAAATTTTAAACAGCTCGCCCTCAACGGAAATTTTAGATGCCACTTTATCGCCCGATTCCGCGTTCACGGGCTTGCGGGCAGCCAACTCCTCACTCGCAAGCTTGCGGGCAGCCGACTCCGCGCCGTCATTTTTGCCGCGCGCCGTGCCGAACAATTCCAGCTGGGTCATTTCCAGGCCTGCCTTATACCTCTTCAAAAAATCTTCCAAGGTTTTATGAATTGTAATTCCAAAAGATTGGTTGGCGCTGCCCTCGACCGGAATATGTATCAGATATTTATATTTAAAAGACATGGGGCAGCGTTTGAAATCGGAAATTTGCGTATACGAAAACGCGTTGGGCATGAAAACGTGCGGATCGTAATTGTAATGCCTCGCGATGCTCTGCTCTTTGCGCAGAATTTCCACGCTTTTTTGCGGCTCTTTGACAAGCCCGAGTTCGATTAAAAATTGCGAAGGCGGTTTTGTGCGCGCGCCGCCGTAATCCAAAGCATAAGTAAAATACAAACCGCGCTTGGCACGAGTCATGGCCACGTAAAAAAGGCGGCGTTCTTCCTGGAGATGCACGTCCCCTTCGGGCAAGGCCTCCTTAAGCAACGGCGCGGGAATTTCAATGCTGTCTTTTCTATTCATGCTTGGAAAGCGCTGCTTAACCAAATTAACAATAAAAACATAAGAAAATTCCAAGCCCTTGGAAGAGTGTACTGTCAAAATTTTTACGCTTTCCGGTCCTTGGTTCGGATCAAAATCAATTTTGCCCTCTTCCCCGGCGTCTTCTTCCAAATCCAAATTATCCAGATATGCTTTCAGGGATTTATCCGCGTTTTCTGCCGTAAACTTTTCCATGCGCCGGTAAAATTGTTCCAGCAATTTCCTATCCTGCGAATTTTCCAAAGTATCTTCGTTCAACCGGTTCCCTATTTGCAAATCGTGGACCGCCTTCACAAAAACCTCTGTGGCACTTTTTTGCGCCGCCAGGGAGGCGTGCGCGGAAAGCATGCCGAGCAAAGTGCGGATTGTTTCCGCGCTTTCTTTTTTTATTCCCCCGATTGTTTCGGAAACCTGCAATGCCTCGTAGAGCGAGAGGGTTTTTTTGCGGGCAAAATGGAGGATGGTTGCCAAATCGTCATGGTTGATTCTAAAAATTTCCATGCACAGAACCTTGTATAAATTCGCGCTGTCATGGTGATCAATAATCAGGCGCATGTAAGCGATAAGGTCGGCGATGAATGCCTTTTTGTACAGGCCTTTGTTGGCGAAAAATGTGTAAGGGATGCCCTTGGCGGAAAATTTGGAAATAAACGCGTCGGCCTGGTCGTTGGCGCGCACGAGCACGGCGAACTCGTTCCAATCCGCGCCTGTTTCTTTATGGATTTGTTCGATTTTCTTTGCAACCGCCTCGGTTTCATCCGCGAGCGTTGGCGCCGAAAGCGTGGCTATTTCCCCTTTTCCCTTGAGGGGTGAAATTAATTTCTTGCTCAGGCCAAGCTGCGCTTCCAGGCGCTCGGGATTATTTTGCTGGATGAATTTGTAGGCAAGGTCCAAAATATCCTGGGTGGAACGATAATTTTCCGCAAGCGTTATTTCGGCCGCGCTTGGAAAATCTTTTTTAAACTGCATGATGTTGGAAATGGAAGCTCCGCGGAATTTATAAATGCTCTGGTCGTCATCGCCGACGACATTCAGATTATTTTTCGGCGCGGCCAGCAGCTTAATCAGCTCGTATTGCGCAAAATTTGTGTCCTGAAATTCGTCTACCAAAATATATTTGAATTTGGCGCGATAAAATTCAAGAATTTTTTTGCGCCTGCGGAAAAGCTTCAGCGCGTAGTTTATAAGGTCGCCAAAATCCAGCGCATTGTTGTCGAGCAGCAATTTTTGATAAACGTGATAGGCATTTGCAAGTTCATTCAATCTTTGCGCTTCGCCCTCGTCAAATTCGGCGTTATCCTTATCCAACTTGATCTTCTGCGCATATTCCAGATATTCTTCCGGAAAAATTTCTTCGTCTTTAAGCTTACCGAAATATTTCACAAGCTCATTGATAAATTTCGAAGGATTGCCCAGGGGCCGGTAATAATCCAAGTCGAATTTTTCCAAATTCTTCCGCACTAAAATTTTTTGCTGGACAGAATCCAAAAGCTGGAAATCGTTGGAAACGCCTATATCCAAGGCGTGCTGCTTTAAAATGCGTTCGCAAAAGGCATGGAACGTTGAAATCCACAAATCGTGATATCCGTAAGGCAAAAGTATGTCCACGCGTTCTTCCATTTCAGCCGCGGCTTTTTCCGTGAAAGTGAGCGCCAAAATTTCATCGGACTTTACGCCCGAAGAAATCAGGTGCGCTATCCTGCGCGTTATCACTGTTGTTTTGCCAGTGCCCGCGCCTGCCACAATAAGCAAAGGGCCGCTGCCAAAAAGCACTGCCTTTTTTTGCGCATCATTCAAGTTTGCCAAAGTTGTGTGCATGGCTGCTTGGGCAGGCGGCACGGATTCTTGCGCGGCTGCTTGCGCAGCTGCTTGCACAACTTCTTGCACCGATGCTTGCACGAATTTTTTTAGTGGCTTTTTCCCAATATTTTTCATAACACTTATTAACCCTCCACTATAAACTACCAACTACCAACTACCACCTACCAACTATTAATTACCGCTCCCTTTTACGAACTTAATCCATTTTTGCCAGGGATCTTCGCCGGTTTCTTCTTCATATATAACCCAAAACTCGCCCGGCTCCACAATTTTAACCGCTCGGAACGGATTCAGCTCCAAAAGCGCGCGGTCTTCTGTAATCAAAAAATCGGCCCTTGCCTCCACGGCTGACTCCAAAATTTTATTATCTTCCTTATCCGAGACCGCGTGAATTTGCCGCCTGTTTTCCACCACGTTTATTTTGGCAAAAAGATTGTTAAGTTCCTTCAAATACGCCCCGTCATTTATCATCCGCCGTAAAATAAGGTGGTTTTCGCGCAAAGTTTGCCTGTTGGCATAAGCCATAAGCCGTCCGCCGATAATTTCATCTATAATCCGCTTCTGATAAGAATACTCGTCCTTAAATGCGGTTATAAAAACATTGGTATCCAGTACAACTTTCATCAAATTAGGATTTTTTCAAGCCTTTTTTCGGCAAGCCACCTTCGCCGCCGGCAGCGCCATTCCCATTCCCATTCCCGTTTGCATTTCCATTCCTATGAAATATCCTAAAACCCTTTATGGGGATTAAATATTTTTTCGTATTTTCGTCCAAATCGATAAAATCATCCACAGCTTCTTTGAGGCGGCTGGATGTGCTTTTGCCGAATGCCGCAACCTCCACGAGCAAGCCGGACATTTGCAAATATTCAATAAGCGGCACGAAATCGCCGTCCCCGGTGCACAAGACAACAACATCGAGCTTGCTCACCAGTTTAATGATATCAACAGATATTCCCACGTCCCAATCGCCTTTCTGCGCGCCGCCGTAAAAAGTTTGCAGGTCTTTCATTTTTACCTGGAAACCTGCTTTATCAAGCGCCTCGAAAAAAGTATGCTCCTCGGGCATGTCCGCGCGCACCACATAAGCATTGGCGCGCAAAAGCTGGCGGTCGCCCACAGCCGCCTTTAAAATTTCATTAAAATTCACGCGGGCATTATAAATATTGCGCGCGGAATAATATAAATTCTGCACATCCACGAACACGCCCACTCTTTGTGAAGGATTTCTGATCGCCATAATGTTTTGCTTAATAGTTAAATTAAAAAAGAATTAAACTTAATCTTTGAAATCCTCGGTTTGCGGCGCTGCAAGCGCGCCTGTTTCGCCGCTATTTTCCAATTTCAACCCTGCCATTTCCCCTATCTTGCTGTGGATTCTTTCGTACGAAGAACCCACAAGATCGAGCGTCTGCTTGGCATTATTAACATGCTTGGTGAGAACCGCCAAATTGGAACCGAACTTTTCCGAATCCTTTTTCAGGCCCTGAATTATTTTTAAAATTTGTTCGGCCTGTTCGTTGATGCGCTCGCGCTGGAGCCCGATTCCCAAAACATGCAAAAAATAATAAAAAGTCGACGGGGAAACCAAGTGCACGCGCTTTGCGCGCGCATATTCGTAAATTTCCACGTCATCGGCAATTTCATGGAAAACGCCGTCCGCAGGCACATACATCAAGGCAAAATCAAAAGTATTTTCTTCGGGCAATATATATTTTTTTGAAATTTCGTCAATGCGCTTTTTGATGTCGCGCACAAAAAGCTTGCGCATTTCCTTGCGCTGCTCCTCTGTTTCCGCATTGATATAAGCGCGATAATTTTCCATGCTGAATTTCGAATCCATTGCCAGGATTTTATCGCCGATGCGCACAATGGAATCAGCGATATCGCCGGAGCGGAACGCATACTGCAAGGAAAACATGTGCGGCGGAAGCGACTGCTTAAGCATCTCCTCCATAATTTGCTCGCCGATATTGCCGCGCTTTTTTGCTGAAAGCAGGAAATCCTGCACGTAAGAAAGCGATTTGCCGATCTCCTGCATCTGCCCGAGCTCTTTTGTAACCATGCCGATAACTTGCGCGGCTTTATCAAGGCGGTCGTTAATCGCCCTGTTGGTGCCGTCCAGAGATTTTTGCATTTCCCGGCGGTTCGCCTCTGTTCCCTCTTTCACCTGCTTCATCCATTCAATCATCACTTTCAAAGCAGGATCTTCCTGTTTTTTTTGCCGGCTGCTCCTTAACTGGTATATTACCGCCGCAAAGCCGATGATTATTAGGATGATTATGGCTGTATTCATGAAAACAGTATAACAGAAATCCGAGGCAGAATAAAATTATATTTTTGGCTTCATTATCACGCTTAATCCGCGCCAAACAAAACAGGCAGATAGCGTTGGTTAAGTTTGCTATCTGCCTTGAAATATTTTCCAAAAGTTTAGGAGGCGCGAAACCGGCGCCGTGGATCACTGCGATCGCGGAGAAACCTTCAGCACCGTTAGGTGCATCCGGTCTTTGCTCTCAACGAGTACCCCGCTTCGTTTCACCACGAAGCCGTTTACCAAATCGCGCGGCCGAACATCCGCATAGCCGCTGACAGTGCCGTCTGCGGCAATACGTTCAATTTTCCCGCCATCTTCTGAGGCATACACTGTCCCGCCAGATGTGGAAAAATTCCACAAACCCTTGGCTAATGATGCCTGCTTTTGCAGGCCAGATCCGAGATCAATCATCGCCACCTGCCTCGAGTTGAGCGCCCCAATATAAGCGGTACTGTCCACCACCACAATCTTATCGGCCTTTTTAAGGCCAATTTGATAGGAGGCGGCAACGCCGAACTTTGAGACAAGCTCTAAAGCAGAGCCGCTGTGCAAAATTATCACCAGCATTCCATCCCACACCGCAGCAGTTCTTGCGAGCGCTTTGGCAGGAAGGATGCTGAATGATTTTTCCGCTGCATTCAACTCCAACAGTTTTCCTTCAGCCGTTGTAACAAACACGGCCGAGGAATTTGCTGCAACGAGCGCGGGGTGCAGACCATGCGGCAGAACCAAAACATCTGCCCGCAGATTACCCAGATTCACCCGGGTAATTTCGGAAGATGCCAGGTTTGGCACATATGCCCATTTCCCATCAGCGGCAAAACCGCTGATTTCGCCCGTGAGTTGAAAGCCAGCAGCAATTTTCTGCCCTTGGCCATAAATTAGCAGTTGCCCCCCTTTTTGGCCGCCGGCAGAAACCAGCTGGACGGAATCCAACCCGCTTTGCTGGATGTTTGACGATGAGGCGACGATGTATTCCATGCCTGGTTGCAACGATTGTGTGTTGCCGCCCGCAGAATTATCTGTTGGTGAGATACCGGCATTACAGATAATGAATTCATACTGACCAGGGGTGGTATTATAATTCGTAATTCCACCTTGGGCATGCTGTGGATCAAGCCATCCAAGGCCAGCTCCACACGATGGCGGCTGATTTGGGGTTCCATAGTTATCCCCCCAAGTACTCCCCCAGTAACCCTGCGCGTTCTGCGCATTTATGTTCCGCGAAACAAACGAACCGAAACCATTATTATCCGATGGGTCGCTGGAAATTATTACTGTCCAAGAACCGGTCGGACTAAATGTGTCAGGGTTCATTTTCGGAGCTGCCGGAGCCAGAGGAACCTTGGTGGAAATCTGTACTGTTGATATTGAGGTGGTTGTGTGCCCGTCATCAGCAACACACTGCAAATTCCAAACCGCAGAATTGCCGATTATGCCTGTATTGATATCATACGACAAGCTATCGGCTGTTGGCTGTCCTGTAAATGTGAAATTAGACCCGTCATATGTAAACGGGAAAGCGCCGGCTTGGTCAGTGAACTGATCACCGGAGACGTTGTTGGTTCCATAATTTGTCAAGGTTACAGTGCAGCTTTGTACATTGCTGACTGTTGTGCTCAGATTGCAGGGCTGGTTTATCACGCATGTTGGTGCAGCTGCGCTAATAACGGCAGAGGGTTTGCCCCAGACCGTAAAAGGAAAGCTTGCCGACCCGGCTGTTGTTGAGACAGTGATGGTCTCACTGCCTGTTTTGGCCCCATCGGGCACGGCTGTGTTAATTGCCGTATCAGTGGAACCTGGCGCCACTGTTGCCACGGCACCGCCAATTGTAACTGAAGGAGAAGCACCAAAGTTCTCACCTTGAATCACAATTGCAGTGTCCAAAATAGCCCCGGTGATCGTCGTGCCGCTGGCATTGGCGACACCAGCGATTGCCGGAGCAGGTGGTGGGGGCGGTGGTGGCGGCTGGGTATTGGATCCCCCTCCGCAA
>JAJZOG010000006.1 GCA_021811585.1 bacterium | reverse complement strand
ATAGCGTAATTTTAGAGAAACAAAAACTACAACTTGTGCCTAACCGATGATCTTGGGCAAACCAAGTTGTTTTTGCTTTGCCTAAGATTAACGGCTAAGTAGTAGGGTTATTTCGTAATTCAAAGTCTCTGGAATCTGTCCAGTATTATTTAAATTTCTTTAAATATGGCTGCCCTCCGCATGGCGGGTGCGCGCCCGGTCCAACAAGAATGCTAATGAAAATATTTGATATCGGAAATGTACGCGAGGTTACTTACCTTTACAGAGGAGTAAAACGCTTGCAACCGTGACCACGCCACGCGAGCAAAAATATGCGGAACTGCTTTATTAGTAAAAAATCAAAAAAGGCCTTACAATATTATCAATGGCAGGTAATAGCAGAGTTAAAAACATAGCGAGACAATAACAGAGTTAGAAAACCTAGTTTGATTGTATTTTAATTTTAATCCAAAAACGCACACAATAATATGAAAAAGGCCATAATTTTTGATTTCTTTGGCGTCATTTGCTCGAATATTAATTATTTCTTGGCAGATAAATATCTGGGCAAGGATTTTGATTACGAACCGTTTTCGAAACAAATTGACCTGGGCAAATTTACCGAGGAACAATTTATCGGCGTGGTAGCGGAAAAAGCCAAACAGCCAATTGAACATGTTTTAGCTGATATGAAAAATCAGATTCTTATAAACGGACAGGTTATTGAACTGATCAAAAAAGCGAGGTCAAAATACAAAATAGGGCTGCTTTCGGACGCTGATGCGACTTTTCTGCGCAAAATACTTAATGACCATAAGCTTGCGGGTTATTTTGACCGGATTGCCATTTCCTCGGAAACCGGCTTTCTAAAACCCGACGAGAGGGCGTTCAAATTTATTTTAAACGCCTTGGACGTTGAGGCCGGGCAAGCAATTTTTATTGACGACAGAATCGCGAACGTTGAGGCAGCGCGGAATCTTGAAATTGAGTCCATACTTTTCCGAAATATGGATGACCTGCTATTTTTGGCGGAGCAATTGAAATAAAAGCCGGGCGCGTGGCGCGCGAGTTTGCCTTAACCTGAAATATCCCTTTTCTTGGCCTCATATTCTTCTCTTGCTATTTCACCGCGTGCATAACGCTCATTCAAAATCTGCAAAGCAGTATTTCCACTCTCCTCGTTTCTATAATTACGATAGTATCCTGATCCGGCAATGGCCCTGATTATCGCAACGATAATTAAAACAACCAATACCCAAAACACAATAACAAATAGCCATCCCCAGCCATAAGCCGGGCTCCAGAAATAAAAGTATCTCATATATTTTTAATCTCCTTTTAATCTTCCTGAATAATAAAGTTTTAGCATAATGCGTCAATTGTGGAAAAAGATATCCACAAATTTAAAAATTCTGCACAGATGCTATAATTTCTTTTGTTGCGGGCACGAGGATGCGCTTGCGGCAAATTTCAGATTGAAAACGCCAAGGAGGAAAACAAAATGAGAAAGCCGGCGGGGAGCATCGAGCTGTCACCGGAAGAAGCGGCATTAAAATTATATATCAGGCGACGCCTGAGCTGGCTAAAGCAGCCGAGAAACAAATGCTTTGCTGCGCAATTTCGGCAATGCGTCATTCCCGAAAGCCAGGCGGAACTGGATGCAGAACAGGCCGTGCGCAAGCTCCTGGTGAAAAGGAACCGCCTTATCAGGCGATCGGAGCACCAAATTTCAATTTTAAAAATCATCCAAGGCCGCCAAAAAACCAACGTGCAAACTAGGGAAGAAATTTTCTTTTTGCATGCCAGCGGCCATATGCTAAAAAAACACGATGAGCCGCATTCGTACATCTTATTACAAAACGAAAACGGCGTGTGGAAAGTGAGCGAGCATTATAATTGCTCCTCATAACCCCAAAACGTTTTCATGCTAAAAACCGGCAAACTACGTTTCGCCGGTTTTTTTTATTCACAATTTTCCAAACGCCCAGCATGGATTTATCCATCGATAGAAGTACTTCTTGAGCAAGGCCTTCTAAAATATTTATACTATTTTATTATTTATGCCTATTTTGAAACAAGCAGGCAATGGTAAGGTTGTATAAATTTAAAGGAAACCCTTAAACCAGCCAACTGTTTCCTTGTAAAACTCTTCCTGCTTCCCTTCTTCAACAAAATTGTGTGAAGCGCCGCGAATGATCGCAAGTGCAGTTTGCATTTTCAGTTGCCTTACATGCTCATGCATCTTTTTAGCTCCGCGCGAATTAATATTATTTTCTCCCGTGTATTCCCGCATTTTTAAACTCCGAATTTCTTTTTCATTTCAGCCAGCTTGGATAAATCTGCCGCAGCTTCCAGCGCCTTGATCCGCAAAGCCACTTCCGTAAATTTAGGATCAAGCATGAATTTCATAAATTCCTGAAAATCTAAAAGATCCGGCTTTATTTTTTCGCCGCCGTCAAGGCGGGGCGGGGCAATTTTTACGCTCTCTTTTGCAATGTAAAAATAAATCAGCCAATCTATCTTGGATGCCGGCTGCTGCACAAAATACAAATCCCAATTCTCGGAAGCATAACCCGTTTCTTCCAAAAGTTCGCGTTTCGCCGCCAGCAATCCGTCGCTTTCCGCCTCGTCAAATCTGCCGCCCGGCAAACTGAAAAATTTGCCTTTCCCTGGCTGCTCCTCTTCAAGCACGATAAATTTTTTATCCGGGGTTATGGCAATCACAACTGCCGTATCAGGCCGTTTAAGCATTTCAAAGGTTTGCGTATTGCCATCGTACATTTTTTGCTGCCATTGCCAGACCTCAAAAAGCACGCCATTAAAGACACATTTGGCATCTTTTGGAACAGAATGTTCGGGGTTTCGATTCATATTAAAAGCTTACCAATTAAAAGCTTACCAAAATAGTGCCTTTATGCCAACGCATCCAAAATATCTTGAGTGGTGCGCACCCTGCCTATTCTGGCAAAAATATTTTTAACGGTGCTTTTATGCTGGTCTGCGGACATTGCCGAGCAGGCGTCCTCAATAAAAATTTGCTGATACCCGTATTCAAACGCGAAACGCGCCGTGCTTTCCACGCCTATGTTCGTGGAAATGCCGCATAAGACAATGGTATTGATTCCGCGCCGTCTCAACTGCAAATCCAAATCAGTGCCGTAAAATGCGCCCCACTGTTTTTTTAAAATTACCTGGTCGCCCTGCTCCGGCCCCATCTCCGGCACTATATCGCTCCAATCCTCGGATGGCGTTCTGTTTCCCCATGGATTTGGGCTGTCAACAATAGGATTCAAGCGATCCTTTCCGTCCTGGGATGCTCCCACGTGTACCAAAAACACGGGCATCTTGTTTTTGCGGAAAGCATCGGCAATCTTCGCGGAATTGGCAATCACTTCTGCCGCCGCGTGCGGCTTCACATCCATGCCGGCAATCCCTTTTTGAAGATCAATTACAACCAGCGCTGTTTTATCTTTGTCAATTTGGGTTTCCATAATAATTCCTTTCATTTAATTTTTATCGCACGCCCTTTTGCCTGCTTTTTCCCGGACTTGAACTTTTTCTTGGACTTGAAATAGAGCAGAACATCATAGCCATGATGCTCGCGGTCTTGGTCCCTTACGCCCAAGCCCTTCAAAAAGGCAAAAAGATTTTTCTGGATTTTCTCACTATCGCCATCTTCGGATAATTCTTCCACTTCTATAAACGGGCCCAGCCCTTCAACTTCATCAATGCAAACCTCCCAATTTTTATACTTGCTTTTAATCCTCGCTTTGAAAACTGTGGATATTTTTTTAAACCCAAGCGCCAGAATAATTCCCTCCATGGCTTTGGGATCGGAAATTTCCGTTTCTTTTTCCAATTTATCCAAACCATTACTCAGGCGCATTTTCAAAGTTAAAACGTTTTTTGTGCCGTTTTTGCGGATGCGCAAAACCGGTACGCCTATTTCCGTGGGAACCTCCCGTACATCCTGCGGCACGAAAATATCGTCTTTTTGGAATATTTGCTGCGACATTTTGCAGCCAAGTTTCTTCAAATTTCCCAAAACCAGTGCTTTATTTTTAATCTTTGCCTTTACTTCAATTTCTTTCATATCCACAGTATATCATAATGAAATATTCGGCGAAATTTCAATGTATATTTAATAGGCAGCATTGGCAGGTGCTTGAAAAAATCTTTAACGTTTTTTAAAATATAAGCATGAAAACCATGATTAAAAAACTCATACCATATTTGCTGGTTGCCGTTCTCTTTGCCGGCGCCGGTGGCGCGGGAATTTATTGGGCGCGCGGGCAGGAAAAAGCAACCCAAAACGATTACAATGCGAAAATAGAAGCTCTGCAAAAGCAAATATCCGGCTTGCGTTCGGCGCTGGATTCCGTAACCACGCAAGGCAACTCCTCGGCTCTTTCACTAAAAGAAATTGCCAATCGCCAGCAGGTGGAACAGAAATCCCAAAGCCAAATGGCAACAGAAGCTGTTGCGCAAGTAGTGCCTTCGGTGGTTTCGGTGGTAATTTCAAAAGACGTTCCGCAATACAGAGTTGTCTATCAAAATCCTTTTGGCGACGACCCCTTTTTCCAAAATTCAGGCGTACAAATTCCTGTCTATGTGCCAACCGGGCAGACGAAATCTCAGGAAGTTGGCGCTGGAACCGGGTTTATAATTTCGTCTGACGGATATATTCTGACAAACAGACATGTGGTTGCGGACACAACCGCAAGCTACACTGTTCTGCTCTCAAATGGCAAGCAGGAAACCGCGCAGGTAATATACAGGGATCCCAATAACGATATTGCCATTATAAAAATTGCCGGATCAGGATTTAAGCCGGTTATTTTCGGCGATTCTTCAACGCTTCAGCTTGGTCAGACGGTTATTGCCATAGGCAATGCGTTGGGGCAATACAATAATTCTGTTTCGCTGGGAGTGGTTTCAGGCCTAAACCGCACAATTCAGGCATCGGATGAAAATGGAAACCTGGAGACGCTTACAGGAGTAATTCAAACAGATGCGGCAATTAACCCCGGGAATTCGGGCGGCCCGTTAATAGATTTGAACGGCAATATTGTGGGAATAAACGTCGCGACAGTGCAAGGATCCAACAACATCGGTTTTTCAATACCTATCAATACTGTAAAAGCCGTTGTTAAAAACGCTATCGGAAGATAGCCGCAAACTGCGCTTGGCTTGTGCATTTCTCTTTTAACTTTTTGCCGCGCTTTAGCGCGCTCGCTACGGTTTTTTCATGAGCCTCGCTATTTGCGCTTTTGTCCAGTTCGGTTGCGCCCGTATCTTTGTGTCATATATTAAAATGCGCATTAATTGCGCATTTATTTTGCCCGTGCTCATGAAATTTTTTAAATAGGTATTTGAGATAAAAAATTACGCTGCTTCGTTGCCGAAAATTTCCACTGCCAGCGAGGAAGCATCTCCGAGCTCGTCGGATTTTTTCTTTTCCAGTACGGCGTTAATCCGGAAATTCGCGCCAAACCTTTCGCGCAGTATTCCGGCAATTACTTCTTTATTTTTATCAATGCTGTCTTTGTGGAATTTGTAAGAGCATTTTATTTCCAAAATATTGCCGCGCGCGCTTGCAACAGAAACATTTTTCATGACTATGAAAAATGTGCTCTTCTGTTCTTTAATCTGCTCCATTATGGCGGGCCATGCGGCAAGCACCGCGTCCTCGTTTACGGGCGCGGCGGAAAATTCATCCGCTTCCGCTTTGGAAATATTTTCGTTTGCCACGGTTTCGCTTTCAGGGCTTTTTTTTTGAGCGGTTTCGGGAGGATTGTTTTCTGTTTGGCTTTGGTTTGAAGCGCCGCGGTTTGGCGCACTGCTTGTATCCAAGCACGCTTCCGCAATAGCTATCTGTATAGGCAAATCGTCGCTCGGACTTATTTGAAAATCCTTGTTTGCACGCAGAAACAGGCGAATAATGTGGAGCAACTGTGCCGGGCGGATATTTTTTGCCTGTTTCCCAAGCTCTGCCAGCTGTGTTTTATCCAGCGCAAAAGCAAAATCACCGCCCATGGAGACGAGTAAAACCTTGCGGAGGTATTCCAGGAAATCCTTGTTAAACTGGATCGGATCAGTGCCGTCGGCAAATATTTTCGAGATGAATTCCAGTGCGCCGCGCGCCGACTTCTGCGCCAGCAAATCAAGCAACTTCTGACAAGCAGCAACATTCACTATTCCCAATAACTGTTCTGTTTGCGCCAAATCGACTGCCCCGAAAGCCGACAATTTTTCCAAAATCGAAAGCGCATCGCGCAAGCTCCCCTCGGAAGCATTGGCAACCAACTGCAAGCTTTCATCGTCAATTTTGATTTTTTCTTTTTTGGCGACAAACTTAAGATGCTCGAAAATTTTAGCATTTTCTATTTTTCTGAAATCATAGCGCTGCGTGCGCGAAACCACTGTCAGCGGAATTTTGTGCGCCTCGGTTGTTGCCAGAATGAAAACCGCGTGCTTTGGCGGCTCTTCCAAGGTCTTGAGTAGCGCGTTAAAAGCTCCCTTGGAAAGCATGTGCACTTCGTCTATTATAAAAACTTTGTATTTCGCCTGCGTGGGGCTGAATTTTAAATTTTCAATGATCTCGCGGATATTCTCCACTCCTGTGTTTGAAGCCGCATCAATCTCCACCAAATCCAAACCAGTGCCGCTTAAAAACTGCCGGCAAATATCGCACCCGTTGCAGGGCTCGCCTTTTTGCGGATTCTCGCAATTAATTGCACGCGCCAAAATTCGCGCCAGCGATGTTTTGCCTGTGCCGCGCGGCCCTGAAAACAAATAAGCATGCCCGAAAGACCCGGCCTGCACCGAGTTTCGCAAGGTTTGCTTTGTGTGCTCCTGGCCCACCACTTCGGAAAAAGTCCGCGGCCGGTAATTTCTATACAATGAACTCATGCCTTAAGTATAGCACAAAGCGCAAAGGTGCTCCGCGCCGCGAACGCGCAAACTAGGCCGGCGGCAGGAGCTCTGTTTTCTCTTTTTTGAAAACGAAAAACTTGTAGCCCAAAAAATTCAAAACAAAGCTTGCGGCAGTGCCCACAACAGCCGCAATCGACGGCCAGTACCGAATCAGGCCGTAAGGCGCCTGGAAATTATTTACCAAGTACGAGGAAGACAAAACATTCACAAGCAAGCTCAAAATGCTCACAACGGCAAACTGGCCGAATTCAAAAGCCCTTTTGCTTTTTCGCGAAGCAAATGTCCAAACCTTGTTCATAAAATAACTGTTCACCAAGGCAACAATAAATCCCACGCCCTTAAAAAAAGAATAGTAAAAACCTTTTGAACCCCTGTGCGTTATCGCTATTAGCAAATTCAGCACCAGGAGATCCAGAGCGGTGTTCAAAATGCCGACCAATATGAATTTATAGGCCTCCCGGAATAATTTAGATTTCGTCCATTTCTTCTTCATCTGAGGATGTCTTTTGCCCTTCTCCTATGCCGCCGGCGCTCATTTCAGCATCAGCGGGATTTTCCGTTTTTTTAATGACATTTTCAACCGCTGCCCACTGGCTTTCGTGATCCTTGGGCACAACAATAGTTATATCGTCTCCTGCTTCGGCCTTAAAATATGTTATCGATGCGAGCAAAACCTTATAAGGCCTGCCTTCAGCGACAACTTTATACTCGCCTTTTTCATCCTTTGATAGCGTTCCAATAATTTTTCTGCGTTCCACAGGCCCTATTTGCTTATAAATAAAAGAACCGTCATCCGCAATTGTAAGCTTTAAGACGTCGCCCTCCACAAGTTTGCTTTTCGAAGCATAATTTGCCGGCACTGGATATTGCTTGCTATCCGGCCCGATCATGTTCTGGCCGTCAAAAACTCCCTCAATAATTTTGCCCCCCTCTGAAATTGAAAGCACCTGCGCTTTCTCGCTCAGGTTTGGCGCCGCCCCGCTTGCGCCGCCGTAGTTTATTTCCTTGCCGCCCATCATCTCCCGGAGAAGCTGTTTTGCGGATTGGATGTTTTTTTCCGCGGATTCAATCATTTGGGAAATTAGGGCTAGGTTCGATAATTTGTCCATATTTTTCCTTTAATTTGTTTTATTTTGTTTTTATTTTGCGATCTTCTTTTATTTTTGTATCAAAGCCACGATGGCATCGCAATGGCAATTATAACAAAAACTTAATCACGAGAAAACTCTGATTTGGGATTAAATTGAGGATTAACTGAGGATAATTCAAATTTTATAATTCCCTGCCCTCTTCCATGCCCCCGGAAACAGCGGATTGTTCGCCTATTTGGCTTGTCCTAAGCAAATATTCTTCAACTTCCGCTTTTGAGCGCCCGTACTTTGCGCGGGAGAGATCGCGTATCCTGTTGGCAATCTCCACAGAGCCGCCGATCATTAACGGAGGGGTAGCAAGATTAAACGGTTTGGAAGCAGTGCCGTTTATCATCAATTTTACATAAGCATTAAAACGATCAATATTTATTAGATCAAACTCATTAAAAATAGGGGCGAATTCTTTTGCCATGACCTCACTGTCCTCAACGCCAATGCGGAAGCAGGCCATTGTTCCGGCATTGCCAAATACCGCATCGCGCAAATCGTTCGTGGCAGCGCCCTGGGCGCCCGCGCCTTGGGCCAGCTGTCCCAGATATTGGTGCGCAATAACAAGGTTAAGCCGGTATTTGCGGGCTTCGGAAAGGATAGTGGCAAAAGAATCGGTGATAAAATTCTGAAACTCATCGACATACAAATAAAAATCCTTGCGCTCGCTTTCGGGAATATTCGAACGGGAAAGCGCCGCCATCTGCAATTTGGAAACCATGATCAAGCCGATGAGCTTCGCATTAATCTCTCCTGTTTTGCCTTTTGCCAGATTCAAAAGCAAAATTTTTCCAGTGTCCATTACCTCGCGGAAATCAAAAGACGATTTCGGCTGTCCGATGATGTTGCGCATCATGGAATTTTCCACAAAACGGCCGACCTTGGAAATTAAATAACCGAGCATCTCCGATTTATGGTAATCGGTTGTTTTTGCCATTTCCTTTTCCCAAAAATTGCGGACAACAGGATCGGCAACTTTGGCTGATTTATATTTTTGAAATTCCGTATCTGTAAAAATCCTGGGTATGTCCGCGATGGTTCCCGGGTATTCGCTGTCAGCCATAAGCGTGAGCATGGCATTGCGCATATAATGCTCGAACATCGGGCCAAGGAACGATGGGTCTGTAACCAGCTTGTAAAAAATTGAAATCATTTCCTGAACCGCAAAATCCTTTTCTTCCTCGCTTTTCACTTCCAACATGTTCAGACCCATGGGCCTCTCGGTATCAAAGGGCTCGAATAAAATAACATCCTTTGCGCGCGATTCAGGCACTTGTTTCAGAATATCCTCAATAAGATCGCCGTGCGGATCAACCACGCAAAGCCCCTCGCCGTTTTTAATATCCTGAATTGCCATGTTTGAGAGCCATTGGGACTTCCCGGTTCCAGTGCGCCCGATAATATACATGTGCCTGCGGCGGTCGTCGCGCGCAATGCGAATTTCCGTTTTCACGCCGCGATAGACATTTTGCCCCAAAAGCACGCCGGTTTTTGGCACATCCAAAGGCGCCTGGGCTTTTTTTGAAAGCAGCCATTTTATGTTGGGCGTCTCTATAAAAGGCGTCGGCAAATGCCAAATGCTGGCAAGCTCTTCGGTATTTACGATATTCGAATTGCCGTAATCATGAAAAGCGCGCAGTATGAAATCCACTATAATGGTCCCGCTGTTTTTCTTTTTCACTTTCAGGCCGTTGAAAGGATCCATGGAATACTGCATGAATGACGAAAGCATGTTGCTCATGTGCGCTTCAGCCGCTTCCTTGGAAGTTGACGACGCGATCAGCCGCAAATTAAATTTAAATCCCGGCCTGCTCGCCTTCTCCTCAAAGCGCTTAACCATTTCCTGCTGCATGGGCGTCAGATGTATGGGCATTCTCTCGCCGCTCAAATCTTTTTTATCGGGACTGGCGTCGGATTTGAAAACCTCGTCAACAAGCCCGGAAAAAAATCCCTTGTCAACGTTTTCCGGATTTTTGCCTTGCTGAATTTCCAAGGCAACACGGCGCGGTTTTTTCGCCCATTTTGCCGGCGCCTGGCTTATAACCAGCTGCACCGCAGCTCCTTCCCCTTCATCAAGCTTGGACATCGCATTGGTAATGGCATTAAGCGGATCTGATTCCATCTCCTTGTAAGTGCGGAAGGGATAATAATAGGATTTTTTCAAAATCAGCTCGGCTGAAGATTGTTCGCTATAGCCGCTGAAAGGATTGTAGGCGCGGACTTCTTCAATGTATGCTTGCGGATACTGCGCGTGCACCTGCTTTTCTATGAGATCCCGCAGGTTGCGCGGGCAGTTAATGTAAAAAGAAATTTTTTTGTTCACCGCGGCGATTTCAAAAGAAATAAAATCATGATTGGCGAAAAGCCCTTTATGCTCGCCTGCTTTTGAGATTGTCGTATAAATTTGTTCGGCAACCGCGATTAGGCCTTTGCGCTCTTCAGCGCTTCTTGGCGACTGCTCGGATTTATCCGTGTTTTCCTTGGGCATCTGTATTTCCAGAAAAACCGAGGCCCTGGCGCGCGGCAGCAGCCGTTTGGTATATTTTCTGTGCCTGCGCCAAAAATAAAAAAATACTGTGCAAAAAATTGCCAGCAGCACAGCCAAAGACAAATACAGCATGTCTATGGCCGGAAAAGAAATAGTTTGGATATCAGGCATTTTTTATTTTTATTTTGGGACAGGGCTCAAATTGCTTTATAAGCTTTTTAAAATTTAAGCTTGTGTATTAGTAAGCTCGTATATTGGTTATGTGTTTTTCTTCCCGCCATTGCCGCTATTGGCGCCATTGCCATCGGCGTTGCCATGGTCGGTTCGGCCGCCGTTGCCATAGACCGCATCATTCAGCATGCTTGCCGATATCTCTCCTTTATCCGGATTTGATCCTATTTTAAAATCAGCGGGGTTTGCGCCGCCATTAATCATCTGTTCCAAATTCCTAAGTGCTTGCGCATATTTTTCGTCTTGCGCTTCTGGTGCCGAACGATTTTCCTCCGGCGTTTCCAAACTCGGGGCAACCTCAGGCAAAACCCCTGTATTTTGCGGGGTTTCCAGCAAAGCTTCCCCAGTACCTGCCGCGGTTTCCGAGCTTTTGGCTTTTAATTCCGGCATTTCCGAAGGCGGAAAAGGCGGGGTGATATGTTCAAATTCCTGGTTTATCATAAATTGATTATATCATATTTGCTAATTTCCCAACAAAAAAATATAATATATTCGAAGGTAAAAGTCCAGGACATGTAGAGGACCTCTCTGCACAGCCCGAGGTAGGATCAAGCCAACCTGAGGTAAGATCCACACAACCGCACAATAAGCGAAACCAAATATAAACACAAAAATGAATATAAGAATCATCCACACAAAGCATTTGCGCTGGATAGACGTTATAAACCCTGGCGCAAAGGAAATCGATTACCTCAAAGAAAATTTCAAATTCGGCGAGTTGGACCTGACGGATATCACCTCAGCATCCCAGCACGCCAAGTTCGAGGAACACGGCAGCCACAATACCATGGTTCTGCTTTTCCCTGTATTTAATAAAAAAACCAGGGTTATACGCCCCGCTGAAGTGGATTTTCTTATCGGCACGGATTATCTTTTGACAATCCATGACGGATCCATGTACACAATGATTCGCACATTTAACAATGCGGATGAAAACGAAGAAATTCGCCGGGAATATATGGGAAAAAATTCCGGCTGGCTGCTATACAAGGTTTTGGAATCGCTTTTCAGGCGCAGTTTTCCGCTGCTTGACCATATCAGCAAAGACATGAATGAAATTGAAAGCGGCATTTTTTCGGATATTGATGTTTCCATGCTTGAAAAAATTTCGCTCATGAAGACAAACATCATAGATTTCAGGCGCATTACCAAAACCCACCACCTAATTTTAAAAAAACTCGCGGCCCGCAAAGAACCGTATATGCTTTTTCACGAAAGCAAAAATTATTACTTGAATTTGCTGGAACATTCCGAAAACATCTGGGACATCCTTGCGACGCAGAAAGAAACCATGGAAGCCATGCAAGATGCCAACCAATCGCTGGCCACAAACCGCCTGAACCAAATTACAAAAGTAATTACTATTTTTTCCGGCATTTTCCTTCCTGCCACGCTGATTCTTTTTATCTTCGGCCTGAACATAGACAACATGCCGCTAAAAACAAATCCTAACGCATTCTGGATAATCCTGATTATCGCCGCAACGGCATCACTTTGCATGCTCTTGTTTTTCAAAAAGAAAAAGTGGTTCTAAGGCAGCCGGCAGTGTGCTTTTGTCAATTCAGCCGCCTATTGCTAAACTTAATCCATGGATTTCAAATTTTACGATTCGCTTGCCCGCAAAAACGAAATTTTTGAGCACGGCAAAAGCGAAAAAATAAAACTTTATACTTGCGGCCCGACTGTCTACAACCTTGTGCATCTGGGAAATTTGCGTGCATATATTTTCCCGGATATTTTAAAACGGGCGCTGGAATTCAACGGCTATGGAGTTGACTGGGTGATGAATATTACGGATGTGGATGATAAAACCATTGCCAATACCATAAAAAAATACGGCGCCGGCGCGGGCACGCAGGAACTTTCGCGTTTTACGCAGGAATATTTTGAAAGATTTCTTTCCGACCTTTCCAGGATTAATATTGATGCGGCGCAAATACGTTTTGTGAAGGTTTCGGAGAAAATTCCAAAAATTCAGGAATTTATCCTGCGCCTCATGGAAAAAGGTTATGCCTACAAAGCAGAAGACAACTCCACATATTTTAGCATCGAAAAATACCAAAATGATTTCGGGGACTATGGAGCGCTTGTGGGCGGCAAATTCCTGGAAGGCAAAAAAATAGGCGCGCGCGTAAAAGTGGATGAATATGACAAAGATGATCTTTCGGATTTCGCGCTTTGGAAGGCGCGCGATAAAAGCGATGGAGGAATTTTTTGGGATCATCCGATTTTGGGCCAAGGCAGGCCGGGATGGCACATTGAATGTACAGTCATAAATCATGATGCTTTCGGAAGCGGCACAGATATTCACACCGGCGGCATTGACCTGCTTTTTCCGCACCACACTAATGAAATAGCTCAGGCCCAGCCAATTTATAAGCCCTTTGTAAACTACTGGATGCACTCGGAGCACATACTGGTTGAAAACAAAAAGATGTCAAAAAGCTTGGGCAATTTTCTAATTCTGGATGAGCTTGAAAAAGCCGGAGAATTAGAGGGATTGCAATTTAGGTTTTTGGTTTTGCAATCGCATTATCGCAGCCAAATGAACATCACAAAACAATCCATGGAAGCGGCTAAAAACGGCTTTGTGAAGCTCCAAGACCAAGCGGCTGAATTAAAAATTCAGGCGCATGGCGATTCGGGAAAAATAATCCAAGGCGCATATGAAAAATTCGAGCAAGCCATTAATAATGATCTGAACACAGCTGAAGCGCTTGCCATAACCTACGAACTTTTGGGAGCAAGCGAAAAGCCCGAAAATAAATTTGCCACGCTTTTGGAATTCGACAAGGTACTTGGGCTTGAGCTTGGAAATGCGGCATTGCAAAAAGAATTTATTTCCGCTAACAAGCTTAGCCGGGAGATCAAAGAAATATTGCGCAGGCGCAACAATGCAAGGAAAAACAAGGATTTTGCCACCTCGGACAAGCTTCGCCAAGAAATCGAAAGCAAAGGATATGAAATTCTGGACACGCCTGAAGGCACAAAGCTAAGAAAAATTTAATATCGTATGGCGTTTGTTTTCTGAACATCGAAGATTTCAGGATTTGCCACTCTAATGCTGGAAAAATTATCAGCGCCGATAACAATGTGGTCCAGCAAATTTATGCCCATTATATTGCCTGCAAGGGCAATATTTTTTGTGGTTTCAAAATCCTCGAATGAAGGCGTAAAGTCCCCTGACGGATGGTTGTGTGCCAGCATAATCTGCGCGGCATGATTTCTGATTGCGCAATCAAACACTTCCCGCTGATGCACAAGCGAAGAATTTAAAGTGCCTACTGATATTATTTGCGGGCGCACGATAAGCCGGGATCTGGAATCCAAGCAAAACAACAAGAGATGTTCTTTCTTTTTATCTTTTAAATATGAAAGTGCGAGCTTAGAGGCATGATTAGTATCCAATATGGCACCTGATTTCGGAGTATTATTTTCCGCAAACAACCTTCTGCCAAGCTCAATTGCCGCATGCAATTGCGCTGCCTTTGCCTCTCCAATACCCTGAATCTGGCACAATTCCTGAATAGTGGCTTGCCGCATTTGCGCCAGCGAACCATATTGAGCAAGCAAATTATTGGAAATCTGAAAAACATTATTTTTCTTACTGCCCTGTGAAAAAATAATTTCGAATAATTCAAACAATGAAAGCGAACCGGCGCCGCTCTGCAACAACCGTTCACGCGGCCTTTCTAAAGCCGGGAGGTCTTTTAAATAAAAACTCATGGTTACCCTTCGTGATAGACCTGCTCCAGCTCCCAACGCAGTTTTTGCGTATCAAATAAAAGCTTGAAAAAATTATGGCCGTCTGAAACCGAAAAGCAATAAGTCAAGGTTTGCCCGACAAGGAATTTGTGGACCATATTAATCTTCTCAATCTTATAAATACGGCCGCCCCATTTTAAAATAGACGGGCGAACCGAATCTTTCTTGAAAATTACCGCAACTTCAACTGCTTCATTTACATCAGTAAACATTATTTAAAAATAATGCCTCGAAATTCACTATTAACCATAAGCGGTACGCCTCTTATTCCCGCAAGTTCCGCGGAAATATGCTTTATCGGACACTCGTGAGGAAAATTGCCGCTGCTACAATGCGCGCAAAGCTTTTGCATGTCTTTAATTAATATGTCTTTTATTTTTTCGAATTCCGACATTTTTGTTTATTCCAAGTTTCTAATTACACCAACTACTTTACCCTGGATTGTCCACTCTTCTTTTGGGTATATGTTTTTATAATTCTCGTTCTCCGGTTTTAAATATGCCCTATTCTGAATTTTAATAAAACGTTTAACCGTTGCCTCATCGTGCAATAAAGCAACCACAATATCCCCATGAACCGCTTCTTTGGTTGGTTTTACTATAACAAGATCGCCTGCCAAAATTCCAGCATTTTTCATACTATCCCCGCGCACGCGGAGCAAAAAAACATCCCTCCTGGTTTTCACCAGTGTCTGCGGAAGATTTATCCAATCTTCTATATTTTGCTCTGCATAAGTGGGCAGGCCTGCCTGAATATTTCCCAAAATTGGGACTGAAACAATTCCTTTAAGAATTGATTGGCCATTTGAATCCAAAACTTCAATGCCCCTGGCTTTTCCGCTTGTTTTTATATAACCACTGTCCTCAAGGACTTTCAAAATTTTAGCAACGGAATTTTTCGATGCCACTCTTAAAAACTTGGCTATTTCCGAAAATGACGGGGGTAATGTTTTTTCCCGAATTTCCGAAATTATAAAACCCAAAACCTTGGATTGTTTTTCACTCAATTCCTGCATATAATACGTTTACATAGCAATAGTAAACGAACGTTCACTTTATGTCAATCCTATAAATCCTTAAGAAACCAAGTAAATGAAAAAAATTATCCACAGCTAAAAACGCGCTTGCAATTAAAAAGACGCTCCATGCGTCTTTTTAAACCATAGCTACAAATCACCATCTTCCAATTCTTCGCCATCTCCGGGCATGCAATATTTGCAGTACTCGGAATTTTGCGAGGACCTATTAGAAGAATCCAACCGCCTGCCGCAAATTCCGCAGCTGCGGTTATCCGTATCTTCCCCGCGGACAGTATCATACGAATTGCCATATGACATATTCTTGTCCTTAAAACCCACTTGGGTTGCCTTTTTGGGGCTTATTTATTTTTTTAAAAGGAAGGTAATAATATTGGCTAATGATTTCCAAATATTTTCCAGGATTGGCACTGATGCTGGGAGCAAAATTATAAGCAAAATTATATAAATAAAATCGCGCTGAAGAACTTTGATTATGCCGTAAATTATCAGGATTCCCAAAAGCAGAGAAATGAATGGATGGAGGCCTGTTGGAAAATAGCTTAGAAATTGATTATAAATTTGATAAATTGAGCTCATCTGTTCTTTTTATTTTTACTGAATACATTATAGGAAGTTTACGGACTTTGTACAAATTATTTTGCTTGACAGACGGTATACTTTATAGTATATTTGCATTTCTCTGAAAAAGGGAAAATTCTGATTCCAGTCCTATTCAGGAGGAAAAATGAAAAAGTTCATTTTGTTTGTTGTTTTTTTTGTTGCCATGATGGCACCGCCTGCCGCCAAGGCGCAATATTTTCCGCAGTACTATAACGGTTGTTATAGTACCTTAGGGAATTGCGCCTTAAGTTTTGCCGGCGGGGTTTTGAACACCCTGCTCATCGGCAGAACCTATCAAAACATGCAAAAAAATAGTTTAGCGGCACAAAATTTTGCGCTTGCGTTGCAGTCCAACCGCACGCCGCGGGAGGTGCAGCAAATTCATAATAGTATATATTGTGCGCAGTGCGAGCAAACGGCACACCAAACGCGGCAGCGGCAAGCGCGGCAACAACAATATCAAGGTCAGGCACAGCCGCGGCAGCGACAATACCAGAGCCAAGCTCAACCGCTCCAAAGCGGCACCGAAATCGTCTATAATTTTTTTTCTTTTCCAGTCCACCTATATGTGGACGGGAAACGGAAAAAAGTCGGCCCTGGTAGCAGCATCGCTGTTTCCAGCGGCGCCGAGCCCACGGTTCGCTGTTCAAACGGCGACACTCGTGGGTTAAGACCCACGGTGTCGCTGCAGGGGCCAGGGTGGATAATCGCTCCACACTGGCTACCTGATTGCCGGCCGCAATAGCGGCCACCAAGCTAAAACCAGGTTCTCCTTAGAACCTGGTTTTTTGTAAAATAACTTCCCTTATCAATAACCCTACCTTATCAATCACTTCACCTTATCCATGAGCACCAAATGCTCATTCTCGAAAATATCCTTCATAAAACGGTCAAAAATATTTTTTCTGTAATTATATTCCGCAGGTTCAAATACCGCATAATTTATTTCCTGTCCCACCAAGTGCTCGATTTTGCCCACAACCTTATTCACCCTGTTCTGCGGCAAGTTTCCCACCAGGACCAAATCACAATCCCCGCTCGCATTCCCGGCAAAAATTCCGGAAAGCACGGCCGCTTTTAACCCTTTTAAATTTTTAAGCGTTTTTGAAAGCTCATCGTCTGTCTTATTCCGCAAAATCCTAACCGCCTCTGCGCGCAGCTGGTTATAAAAACCGTGCCTGGCATTAACCATGACGTATTTATTGCCGCGTTTTTTGAATGATGAAATAAAACCGGATTTTGCCAATGCCGAAAGCGCCTGGTCAAATCCTGATGCGCCAACTTTATGTTTTATTTCTCCCGCAAAAAAAGCGCGCCTTGGCCAGGCCAGCATAAAAATCATAATTCTCTGCTGTTTTTTGTTTGGAATAATCTTTTCTATCATAGTTTTTCTTCCGCCAGACAAGTATACCACAGTAGCGCGGAAATTTAAATTTTCTTTGAATTTTTGCTATTTTTGTGATATTTTAAGAGCAGCGAAAATAGAATGCCAGAATTGGAAACACAGGCAGGTCAAATATTTATAAGCAGCAAGCGGCTCTCAAAGGGCTTTATTTCATTATTCTCCGAAAAAATACAGGAAACCAATTCGGAGATTTATTTTATCATGGAAATTGCTCCGGGATCACAGGCCTCACCAGGCGTGTTTGACCGCATTGCTAAAAATATTGAAAACATATTAAAAAGAAATTTCAGCAGGGAAAATCCGAATAACTTCGAAAACAGCATTGCGCAGATCAACGATTACCTGGCAAAACTTGCGGCCGGCTCCGAAGAAGTAACCTGGTTCGGGCACATGAATTCCTGCGTATCGGCGAGGCAAAACGAAAATCTTTACATTTCCACGTGCGGCAAAATGCATGCCTACCTTTTCCGTGACAAACAATTTTCCGATATTGCCGATTCCAGCCCAAAGCCAAACCCGCTGAAAATCTTCGAAAATTTTGCAGCCGGAAAAATTAAGAAAAAGGATTACCTGATACTCAGCACTTCCCAGCTGTTCAATTATCTCTCCATTGAACGGCTCCAAAAAATACTCGGCGAATTGCCTATAAATGCGGCTTGCCAGGTGATTGTTGATTTGGTAAAAGAGCTTGCGGATGACAGCATTTCTTTCGGCACTTTGGTTTTGGAATTCAACGAGGGGCCTGCTTTGGAAAGCGAAAAAATCATGAATATCGCCGCGCTCTCTGGTTCGCAAAGTTTTATGCAAAAAACAAAATCCGTTCTGGGCGCATCTGCCAACGCAATACGGAAATTTATAAAACACACTGTTTTGCTTTCAAAAGAACAGCGCATGCCAAATATAAATTTGCCCAAAATAAATGCGGCCTTAATAAAAGAGCAGGCAAAGAAATATACTGACCTGCAAAGGATCAAAAACCTTCCCAAGGCAAAAAAATTCTTCTTTGCCGCGGGCGCGGTGTTTGTAATCCTTTTTATACTGAATATCGGAGTAACTGTTTACGTCAGAAACAAGGCGCAGGCCGCAAAAGCTCTGCAGCAAAAAATGACTGATGTCCAAAATAAGATAGACGGCGCCAATACTGCCTATGTTTTCAAAGACCAGGGCAAAGCTGTGACGCTGACAAACGAGGCCGAACAGGAATTAAAGGGCATTCCCTCAAATGCCAGTATAAATTCTCAAAAAGGCAAATTGCAGTCCGAAATCGATCAGCTGCAAAACCTAATTGAGCATATTCAAAATATAACGGCAACAAAATTATTTTCTGTTAATAGCCGCGCAAATGCCTTGCTCTTGGCAAACGGGGACTTGTTTGCGGCAGATATTAAGGCAGGCCTGTTTACGCCTTTTAACCTCAAAACGCAGAGCATGGGCCAAAATTTCACTCTGCAGATACCTGAAATGGCAGATATAGGAAGCATTAACGGCATTTTTATAGCTGAAGACAGCCAAGGCAATTTATACGCTATAAATCCTTCGGCGCAAACCGCGGTGCAACAAAAAGGCGCGCTAACCGCGAATGATTCCGGCATGGCTTTTTACGGCGCACCTACGAAAGTTTATGCGATGGATAAATCGCAAAATCAAATTATAAGCACGCCGCTGTCTGGCGGGAAAGACATCCCCTATTTCAGGAGCAGCGAAAATCTTGGCAATGCACTGGATTTTGCCATTGGCGGCCCGATATACCTGCTAACCACGGAAGGAATACAAAAATACGTGGGGGGCCGGCAGGAGCCATTCGCAAGTTCAGGGATGACATTCTCGGCAGGAGCCAAAATTTATGCCACAACTGCCACCAATTTTATTTATGTTTTGGATCCGAATCTCAAACGGATAATTGTTTTTGACAAGCAAGGCAATATAATCAAGCAATATGAATCAGATCAATTGCAAAATCCGCAAAACTTTGCAATTGATGAACAAAAACAATCTGCTTATATCCTTGACGGCCAAAATATTTGGCTCTTAAAAATGCAATAGCCGCGATTCAAGTAAATGCAATAATTTTATTCAAGCGGCCCCAGAATAATCCTTAAATTTTTTAATGCCGACTCAACCCTGTTTTTAACTGCGCCCCTGCTAAGATCGAGTAATTTGCTCATTTCTTCATAAGTAAGCTCCTGCTCAACGTACAAATTTAATATTAGCTTGTGCCTGGATTCCAAGGAGAAAATCGCCTGCGCGATTTTCTCCTTTTGCATCTTATTCTCTACCGCCCTTTCCGGTACATCGCCCGTAGAAAGCGTATAAACATAATAGCTCTCCAAACTGTGGATTTTCGGCTTTTTAAGATGGCTGTACGCGGTATTGATAGCGATACGGTACAGCCAAGTAGTCCATTTTTTAGCCAAATCGAATTTATCCAGGTTTAAATATGCCTTTATAAAGGTTTCCTGGACAACATCATCCGCCTGATCCCAATCTTTAATCAAATTAGCGCTGATGAAACTAAAAAGCCGTTTTCTATGCCTGTTCATCAAATTTGAAAAAGCACTCGGATCGCGCAAGGCGGTTCGCGCCAATTCTTCATCGGATAAAAAACGCTTTTCTTCGTCTGCCTTCATATTTCACAGCGGTTAGCTTCTATGTTGCGTTTATTCTACTTTTCACGCATTAAGAATAAATTAAAACAGCGCCCCAATGGGCGCTGTTTTTAAATCCAAAGGCAAAAAATTATTTCAAGACAACTTTGCCGCCGGCTTCTTCCACTTTCTTCTTTATTTCCTCTGCTTCTGCTTTTGGAGAATTTTCCTTAATCGGTTTTGGCGCGCCATCAACGAGATCCTTGGCTTCTTTCAAACCAAGTCCCGTGACTTCGCGGACAACTTTAATGACGCCAATCTTATTCGCCCCGCCCTCTGTAAGTTCAACCGTAAATTCTGTTTTCTCTTCTGCGGGCGCTCCGGCTGCAGCAGGCGCAGATCCGCCCATCATAACCGGTGCAGCGGCGGAAACGCCAAATTTGTCTTCCAAAACCTTTACAAGTTCGGAGAGTTCCAAAACCGAAAGCTTCTCTATCTGGTCAACCAAGGGCTTGAATTTCTCCGGTACTTCAACTTTTACATCCTCTGCCATTTTAAATCCTTTCAATTAATAGTTAATGACTTTATCTTTTAACTTCCGCAATTGCATTTAAGGCATAAACCAATTTGCGCAGATTGCCCGCAAGGACATTTGCGAACGATGATATTGGTGCGGCAATGGTGCCGACTAATTTCCCGCGCAATTCCTGTTTTGTGGGCAACGTAGCAAGAGCCATGACTTCGCCTGCGGTGATTACTTTGCCATCCACAATTCCCAACAAGATGCCGATATTTTTATTATCTTTGGCAAAAGCGTTAAGAATGCGCGCCGGAGCGGTTTCGTCTTCTTTTGAAACAGCGACCGCCACGGGGACCTTAAAATCAACCGCGCCAATATCTATGCCCTGTTTTTGCAATGCTTTTTTCAGCAAAGTGACCTTCGCCACTTTTGCAAAAACATTTTCTTTGCGCATGTTCCTGCGCAACTCGTCTATTTTTTTAACAGTGGTGCCGCGGTAATCCGCGAATACTATTGATTTCGCGTTTTCAAGCCGCGCCTCAAGATCGCCTAAAATGCTTTCTTTTTTCTTTCTTGTAACTGCCATTTGCGTTTAAATGAATTCCATTATTTGCCGAATAGACCGACCATATCCCGATAAAATAAAATCTCGGTTTTCACCGAGTGCCCATGCGCAAAATTCATTTGCGCGCGTTTTCCTCGGTAGGCGTGCCGCATTTGCGGATTATGCTCTGTTTGGGTTTTACCCGAGAGCGCCGACTTTCTTTGGAATATTCTATTCTTAAAAGAAATATAGCACTTTCAAAGGTTTCGGTCAAACCGGCTTCGCCGCTTTCATTCCTTACTTTTGTTCCAAGTCAGTTAGGTTGCCCCGGATATCTATCTGCAATTATCTGCCCAAGTATTTCTGCGCATTTGCCTCCTGTTCCTGCAGTGTCCTGGCAAATACCGCAGTGCCGTCGCTGCGGGTCAAAAAATACAGATAATCGGTTTTGGCGGGATTAATTGCTGCCTCTATGGAATTCAGCGAAGGATTGGCAATCGGGCCGGGCGGCAATCCGACGTATAAATATGTATTGTACGCGGAATTAACTTTATCGCCGGGCGTACTCTGGGGCAGGCCCAAAATCTTTTTGGCAAAATCAACGGTGGCGTCGCTTTGCAGCGGCATGCCCGCCTCAATGCGGTTATAAAAAATTCCAGCGACAATTTCACGTTCGTTTTGCAGCTCACTGACATCTTTTGAAGTTAAAACATTTTTGTTTCTGCCGACTTCCCTTTCTATAATTGAAGCCAACGTTAAAATATCATACACAGTTTTGTGCTGAGCGTGAATTTGTGCCAGCATCGCGGCATTGATTTTTTCCTTAGTATTCGCAAGCATTTTATCCAAGATATCATCAGCTGTCTCGGCTGCCGGCTTGCCTTTGGGGATGAAATAAGTATCCGGAAACAGATACCCTTCCAAAGTGCGCACGCGGGGATTTTCGCCGAAGTAATCGAAAGTTTGCGCTTTTTCTTTTTCAGCCGCGACAAACACGCCTTTGGGAACGACATTTTGCGCGGCAAGATAATTGGCAATATCATCAATGTCCCAACCTTCGCGAATGGTAATTTTGATTTGGTTCTCCTGGGCTGCAATAATTTCAAGCAAAATCTGGCGCGGTGCCATTGACGGAGAAATTTCATAACTCCCGGGCTGTATCCTTTGCGCCTCTCCGGTAATATTTGCATATTCTTCAAATGCAAATGCACTGGCAATAAAATGGCCGCCATACAAGGCGCCTGCCACTTGCCGAGCATCCTGGCCGGGTAAAACAACGAACATCCGCTTGGCGGCATTTGCGCTCAAGGGCGTATCCATCCCTTTTCGCAAATAGGAATAAAAAATGAAAATCGCGGCAGCAACAATGGCGAATAAAATGAAAATCGCGGCAAAAAAATGCCTCGGGATCACGCGGATTTTTCGCATTTTGGGGCCACCCCCGCTGCCAAAATTTTCTGTTTTAAAATTCATGGACAAAAATATTTTTTTCTGCTATAATAATAACAGAAATTTGAAGTTTTCGAAACAAAAACAAAAGTGAGAATAAAATATATTACATTGGGCTTGGGTTTTTTTTGTTTGCTCCTGTTCAGCTATTCCTCCTCGCAGGCGCATTCGGAAAAAAGCATGAATGATGAAAATATCATTGCCGCTGGAAATTTAGACAGAAAAGAACTCGGGCTTGCGCCCCTAAAAGAAAACCAGGATCTGGACCTCGCGGCAAACCTGAAACTTGCTGACATGCAAAAGCATTTTTATTTTGCGCACATTTCCCCGCTGGGCAAAACTCCGTGGTATTTTTTGCGCCGCGCCGGCTATGATTTCAAAAGCGCGGGTGAAAATCTCGCGAAAAATTATTACGGGCCGGCTGATTTGGAAGCCGCCTGGATGAAAAGTCCGGAACACCGTGCCAATATCCTGAATCCGGAATTCACGGAAATCGGCGTTGCTGAAAAGCAGATCCTGTATCAGGGGCAGACAACAAATTTTGTGGTTGAATATTTGGGAACGCGATAAATAACTTTATACACCCAATGCCATCCGCCAATTGGGATTCCCGCAATTGCTATTCCCCCATTGCCTGCACTATGTAATTCCGTTTTCTTGCACCGTCCAGTTCAATAAAGAAAACGCTTTGAGTATCGGAAAGTAACGGCTTTCCGTTTTCTATAGGAATGGATTCCGAAGATCCGAGCAGAAAGGCTTTTACGTGCGCATGCCCGTTGGAACGTTCGGCAACAGAAACATTTTCACGGATTTCAAAAACATCGTGGGCGTAATTTATATCCACAGGCGCCAAGCGATACATCATTTTCATAATGTCCTGCATAAGCAAGGGCTCATTATGGTTCAGGCGCACGGATGCTGTTGTGTGCGGCACGAATACAATAACCTGGCCGTTCGCAATTTTTGACTCCTGCAAAACAGAGAGCACGCTCTGCGTAATATCTATAATTTCAAATTGTTTTTTGGTTTCCAACTCAATGCGTTTTTTATAAATTTTCATTTTGATCCAATTTAAATATGGTTGATTATGCTTACATAATATACCATCCGCAAGCTTTTGAAAATGCGCCATCCCGCAAATTTAAAACTCCGCTGCATATGAAAGCGGAGCTCTAAATGAGTTTATTTCTAGCGGCAATTATGCCAAGATTGCGTCTTTGGCGGCTTTTGCCATTCGGAATTTTACAACTGTTTTGGCTGGGATTTGGATTTGCTGGCCGGTTGCCGGGTTTCTTCCCATGCGGGCCGCGCGATCTTTCTTCTGGAGCTTGCCAAGTCCCGGGATGGTGAACTCGCCATTCCTTTTAGCTTCACTGTATGCCGTGCTTACCAAGCAATCCAGCAATTCAGCGACTTCCTTCCTGCTCTTACCTGTCTTTTCAGCCAAGGTCTGAAGCAGTTGAGATTTGTTCATTGGTTTTCCCATAGTTGTATATTAATTATCTCAAATTAATTATAGCATACCCGTAAATAAAAAAGTCAATATTTAAAGGGATTTTTGCTAATTCTAAGTATTTTTTGGCTTATTTAAGCAAAAAAATTATCGAGAAAATGCTTTTATACCCGGGAAATATGCTGTTTCACCCAATCCTTCCTCAATTCTAAGCAAGCGGTTATACTTCGCGGTTCTCTCTCCGCGAGAAAGAGACCCTGTTTTTATTAACCCCGTTCCCAAGCCAACTGCAAAATCAGATATATAAAAATCTTCTGTCTCTCCGGATCTATGCGAGACAATGCATTTGAAACCGGATTTATATGCTCCTTTAACCACATCAATTGTCTCTGAAACCGTTCCAATTTGGTTCAACTTAATTAATATCGCGTTAGCGGCATGTGCCTCTATGCCTTTTTGCAAGCGCCTGAAATTTGTGGCAAACAAATCATCACCAACAATTTGGATCCGTTTACCTAATTTCATTGTCAGCGCCGCAAAGCCGTCAAAATCATCTTCAGCCAAGCCGTCTTCAATGGAAATCAGCGGATATTTGTCAGCCCACCCGGCGTACAAATCTATCATGCCCTGCGCATCCAGCGCTTCGCCCTCTTTATATAAATTATATTTTCCGTTTTCAAAAAACTGCGAGGCAGCCGCATCGATTGCCAAATATATATCCTTGCCGGGCCTGTACCCTGATTTTTCCACTGCTTCCAAAATTAATTCCAGCGCAGCTTCGTTGCCGGCAAGCTGCGGAGCATATCCCCCCTCGTCGCCAAGAGCGGTATTTAACCCGCGGTTTTCCAAAATTCCTTTTAACGTATGGAAAACTTCGGCGCCATAGCGCAGCGCCTCTTTAAAGCTCGGCGCTCCTGCGGGAACAATCATGCACTCCTGTATATCCGTTGACCCGCGCGCGTGCTTGCCGCCGTTCAAAATATTCATCATGGGAACCGGTAAAATTTTCTTTTCCGTTCCCAATTTCGATATGGAAGCAAAATATGCGTAAAGCGCCGACGCTTCCGATTGCGCGCTGGCTTTTGCAAAAGCCAGCGAAGCCGCCAAAATGGCATTTGTTCCAAGGCGACTTTTATCTTCAGTGCCATCCAATTCTATTAAAGCCCTGTCAAATTCGGCTTGTGAAAATTCATTCCCAACTACCGACAGGGCTATTGTTTTTTTAACATTCTCAACCGCACCAAGCACTCCCTTGCCTCCGTATCTATGCCCCCCGTCGCGGATCTCCACTGCTTCGTGCTTGCCGACAGAAGCTCCGGACGGCACAGATGCCCTGCCAAAAAATCCGCCTTCCAGCACAAGTTCAGCTTCCACCGTGGGATCTCCTCGCGAATCCAAAACCTCGCGCGCCGTTAACCTTAAAATTTTTGCCATTTTTGTTTGTAATTTACTTACGCATATAGTATAAAATAAAAACTTTAAAAATGGCAATTTGCACAAAAAAGGCGGTCCGGTTAAGCAGCCTTAAAAAATCCCAGAGGGAAACTAAAACATGCTGGCGAGACCGCCCATGAATATATTAGGCCGCAAAAGAAAAAATGCAATAGCCGGGTTGACTTTTAGGCATTTACGCCGCGCTGGATTTGGGCTTTGCCAGGCCGCGCCAAAGGTGCTTGGGCAAATGCTCGCAAGCATAGCGCAAAGTTATTTTCGGCAAATTTTTTGAATATTTTCGCAAAAACGCCAATTCGGTCTGCCGCGAGCAATCGCCTATTTCGCGGAGCATCCAGCCCATGGCTTTATTGATAAGATCGTGCTGCTTTTCGGAAAGCAAAAAAGCTATTATTTCCAGGGCATCTCCGTGGCTTCCGCTTCTGATCAAAGCAAGCGTGGAAACAACCGCAACCCGCCTATGCCAATAATTCTTGGAGTGCGCCAGGCGCATCAGAATCTTTTTGTCCTTGTTTAATAAAAAGCTGCCGAGGATCTGCGGGGCGGAAGTATCCACCAAATCCCAATTATTCACGCAGTCCAAATTATTAAGATAAAATTTCACCAGCGCGGCTTTTTCTTTTGCCGGAGCGGCTTTATATTTGGAAACTAAAATTTCCAAAGCCGTGAATCTGAATTCATGTATCTTGCTTTGCAGAAAAAAACGCAATTGCGGCAGCGGAATCGCGGCGTGCTCCAGAGCGATTTTGCGCTGGACAGGAACCGCGATGCCCAAGAAAATGTCCCCTTCGCCGTACTGGCCTTTTCCTGTCTTGAAATATTTTGCAAAAGAAACGCTTTTCTTGCGATCACCAGCCGCAAGCAGCTTATTTTTCAGGTTTTGGGAAACAGAACCCGGCATTTCAGCACCCGCCTATGCGCGCGCTGAAATTCGTAACGCTGAAAACCATGACAATTATAATTGCGAATATGAGCGCCTGCTGCATAAAAAAGTTTCGCGTCAGCATTTTTTTATTGAGGGCAAAAAACATGTGCCACAAAAAATTGTATGCGGCTGCCAGAAAAATGCCGGCGCTGAAATAATTAACATTCCAAAGCCCGTAAACAAAATAAGCCAGACCCGCGAGGAAAAGCGAAAAAACAACGGCTGATAAAGCATGGTCAAAGCTTAATTGCGCTGTTTGAAACATGGCCTGGTAAAAAAGCAGGAAGGTTGTCAGAAAAACGCTGAGATAAAAAACATAAGGAGAAAAGCAATAATACCAAACCACGCCCAAAGAAGCGGCGTACATGAGCCAGGCGGCATAAACTTTTATGTAAACAAGCACGTGGAAATGCGCATCGCGGACGGGCGCGAATTTGGAATGGAAAATTTCCTTGAAAAGCGAATAAGAGGCAATCAGGCACAATGCCGTAACAATGGCCACGAATTGCTGAAGCGGGAGATGGCCGAAATTTATGCCGATCATGATTACCGATGCCCAATACAATATTGCCGGTAAAACCATGTAATTTTGAAAGTGCCGGAAATACGCCGCTGACATGAAATGGGCAAAACGCCGTTTCATGGCCTTTAAAAAGGATACGGCATAATCCGGCGTTTCCTTGAAATGCAAATCAAATAAAAAATGAAGCCAAACAGCCAAAAAGAGATAAACAAAAATGCTGAGATAAATATAAATTCTTGGCTGATAAAGATTATTGACGTAAACCAGCGCTTCAAGCCCCAAAAAAGAAATTATGGAAATCGCCGCGACTGAAATGATCCTTTGTCTTTTTATAACCGCGGCTGAAAAATTTTGTATGTTTTCAGACATTTTGGTTGGCGATTTTCCGAGCGCCCTGCGCTTGCGTATTTTGCGTTTTCTCTTGCCGGGCTTCTTGCGCATGCTTTCGCGCCGCATAATTATTGGCTTTCAAAAGCGAATCAAAAGTTCCGGCATCAATCCATTCCCCCTCTATGGCAGTGGCCTGAAGTTCCCCTTTTCGGAGATACCAATTTTGCACGTCCGTTATTTCGTATTCGCCGCGCGCGGATTTTTCCAAATTCTTTGCGACCTCAACAACGCGGCTGTCGAAAATATACAAGCCGGTAATCGCGTAATCGGAAATGCGCCCGAGCGGCTTTTCGACGATTTCTTCTGCCTGCATTTTTTCATTAAAGCGCACAACTCCGAAGCGCTCCGGATCCGGCACCTTTTTCGCAAAAATATGGCCGCCGCTTTTAAATTTCGATATTGCCGAAGAAAAATCGTCTTCAAAAATATTATCTCCCAAAATCAAAGCGACATTGTCATCATCAATAAAATTTTGCCCGATAATAAATGCCTGGGCAAGGCCTTCCGGGCGGTCTTGAATTTCATAAGTGAATTTTGCGCCATACTCTTTGCCGGAGCCGAGCAAGCGCAAAAAATCTCCGGCGCTTTCAGGAGCCGCGATAAAGAGAATCTCCCTTATCCCGGCGGAGAGCAGGGTTTGCAGGGGATAAAAGACCATGGGCCTGTCGTATACAGGCAAAAGCTGTTTGGATGTGATTTTTGTAAGCGGATAAAGGCGCGAACCGGCGCCGCCGCACAAAATAATGCCTTTCATAAAATTATTCCTGCTCCATTATATATTCTTTTAAGGCATCCTGCCATTTCCGCTGTTTTGGAAATTTCGTATTGGCAAGCGACGAATTTTTCGGCCTCGCGGCTTTCCGCACAAATGCCCCTGCGCTCACCTTATTAATTTTTACATTTTCCACGCCTTTGATTTTCAAAATCTCTGAAGCCCATTCATGCCAGCTGGCCTGCCCCTCGTTAGTAAGATGATAAATCCCGAACGGATACTTGCCGAAGACAAGTTCAATGCTGGCTTTTGCCAAGTCCGGCGCATACGCGCGCGTGCTGATTTCATCAGAAACAAAATCCAATTCTTTTTTACCGGAAGATGCCAACTCCAAAACCATGTCGACAAACCCTTTTTTCGAAGCCGCGCCGGCGCCCGATTTTCCAAAAAGCTGGTTTAAGCGAATCAAATAAGTTTTACGGCAAAATTCCAGCGCCGCCTTTTCCCCTAAAAATTTAGACCTGGCGTAAACCGATTGCGGGTCCAGCTTTTCATCTTCGGCGTATGCGCCGCCCTTTTCTCCGTTAAACACATATCCCGTACTGTAGTGCACGAAAATTGCACCGATTTTTTCCGCTACTTTTGCAAGATTTTCAACGGCTTTAAAATTTATTTTCATGGCCAATTCCCGCTCATCCTCGGCCTTATCAACGAAATTGTAAGCCGCGCAATTAAAAATTACTTTTGGCATCAAGTTTGAAATTTTTTCTTCTGTCAGCGGAAAATCCGTTATATCCAAATCACCCACGTCCCAGGCATAAAGGTCTACGGATTCTTTTTTCCCAAGTTGCCGCGCTATTTCGTTGCCCAGCATGCCAAACGACCCGATCACGAGAATTTTCATGCCTGTTGCCTTTCCTTATACCAGCCGATTGTTTTGCGCAAATTTTCTTCAAACCCGTATTGCGGCTCAAAACCAAGCTCATTTTTTATTTTGCTCCAATCCAGAGCGTATTTTACATCATGCCCGGGCCTGTCAGGGACAAACTCTATCATATCCTCACCCAGGTCCATAAGGCGCAAAATTGCCTGGACCACTTCCAGGTTCGTTAATTCTTCGTGCTGCGCTCCTATTAAATATGTTTCGCCTATCCTGCCTTTTTCCAAAATCAATTCAATGGCGCGGCAATGGTCAATAACATAGAGCCAATCGCGTACCTGGTTGCCAGGCGTATAAATTGGAATTTTCTTGCCTGCGAGCAAATTCGTAATTGCCAAAGGGACTAATTTTTCAGGAAATTGCCTGGGGCCGAAATTATTTGAACAATTTGAGATTGTGGCAGGAAGGCCGAAAGTGCGGCAGTACGCGCGCACCAAATGGTCTGCGCCTGCTTTGGATGCGGAATACGGGCTGGAGGGGTCGTATTTTGTTTCTTCGCTGAACTTTGAATTTGAGTCCAAGGGAATCATGCCGAAAACTTCGTCTGTCGAAACGTGATGGAAACGGCGCACTTTGGCGTTTCGCGCCGCTTCAAGCAAAACAAACGTGCCGAAAACATTGGTACGCACAAATTCTTCGGGACCCAAAATAGACCTGTCCACGTGCGTCTCCGCCGCAAAATGCACGACAGTATCAATGTCTTGCATTGTTTCGGCAACAAGGCCTTTATCGCAAATATCGCCATGGATAAATTTTATTTTGTCAGCGGCTCCCTTTAAATTTTCCAAACTGCCGGCATAAGTTAATTTGTCCAGCACCAAAATTTCATCGGCAGGATGTTTTTCAAGCCAATAATGGACGAAGTTTGAACCGATGAAACCGGCGCCGCCGGTAATTAAAAGTTTCATTCCTGCCCCAAAACAGCCTTAATATCAAATTTGCTTTTGCCGCGCAGAATTGTGAACGTAATGCTTTGCCCGGCAGAATGCTTGTATAACAGGTCTTCAAAAGTCGAGGATGCATTCACAGGCGCGCCGTCTATGGCAGTGATTATATCGCCATCTAAAATCCCGGCCTTTGCAGCGGGGCTTGCCGCAACCACTGCCGGGGTTTTTTTATCTCCGTAAACTAAAACGCCTTGCGTGCCGCCGTAATACAAATCCGCGGCTGCTTGCGAGATGTACTCATAATGCAAGCCCAGGTACAAGCGCGCTACTTTTTGATTTTGGACAAGGCCTTCAAAAGCGCTGCGGATAGTATCTGCGCTTATAATTTTGCCGTTGTCATACAAGCCTTGGATATTATTATCCAGAGAAGCAATCGCAGAGCCGTTCATAATAGAAGAATGGTCCAAGCCGCCGACTTCAAAGCTCGAATAAATTTGATCGCTGGAATACAGTTGGCCTGCCATTCCTTCATCATCAAGCGAGCTTATATTTCCGATAACGTCGTTTGCCTGGCTTGGCGCAAGCGAAGGCCAAAGAGCCAAAACGCGCTCGCCCAATTGCAGATCCTTGGAATATCCCAGGGATGCCGCGGAAAGGCCGGAAGCATTGTTAATTTTTAAAAATACCAAATTACTGGCAGGATCTGCTCCGAGAAATTCGGCCTGCTTAACGCTGCCGTCCGCCAAGACAAGATTTAACGCCACGCTTCCTTGCGAATTTTCAACAGCGGAAAAATTGGCGCTTTGCATGGCAGCGGAAACCGCTGCTTTTGTCGCAGCAACCAGGCCGTCCGAAGTCAACACTATTCCGCTGCCAGCGAGCGAAGAGTTTTGCAAATCCGTGCCTGACAAAATCCCAACCACCCACGGGCTTACTGCCTGAATCGCGGCCACAGTATCCGCGCCTTGGTTTACGCGCACTTCTTTTATCGTATTGATCACCAAAGGCGCGGAATTCGGCACAAGATTATATTTTACGAGCCAGGAAACAGTATTAAGCTTGGGGATCAAATACCAAGTAAAAAACCATCCGCCTATGCCGCCAATTATAAAGCTGCAAAGAACCACAAACAAGATTATTTTTTTTGTTAACATTTTGCTTAATTAATAATGAATGGGGCGATTAGCGGTTCTGGTAATGAAACTTCCGGCCAGCGCGATTAACAGCCGTTTTCTTCATCTCCAAGGAGTTACTATTAAAATTAACGCAATAATAATTGTTGGGAAAATAATATAGAACGAGACCTTTTTGCCTCCGAGGTTATTAAAAAGCTGGTAATATGAAAGGATCCAAAGCGCATAAAAACAATTAAACAAGATCAGCGCCAGCGCCGTAAAATGCAGGGGCAGAAAAAGCAATGCCCAGCAGATCTCTGCCATGCCAAAAGCAATAAGCCAGGCGTAAAAATTTTTTTTCGCAGCGGTTTGAGGCACGTTCTCGAATGATGCCCTGCCCAGCAGATATGTAACCAAAAGCAAGGCAGCGAGCACAATTGTTGTTTGCGGAAGGAAATAAAAATTCAAGGAAAAAATTCCCAGGCAAAGGCCAAAATAAGAAAATAGCGTTTGCAAAAAAATTGCCTGTTCCGAAATTAAATGCAAAGCGCTTTCGGAAAAATAAATGAACACAGCCGATAAAATCAAGAAAATAACGCGCAGCCCCTCTGAAGGCAAAACAAAATAAATGGCAAAGAGCGAAGCGAAAAAGAACAGCGGCCTAAGCCAGGACCAAAAAGTATAAAGCCGCTGCGCGCGCAAAGAAAAAAAGTTATAGCTCATGACCAAAACAAGATACAAAGCCATGGCCGCAAAAAAGAAACGGAAAACGCCGCTAAAGCCAAATGCCAAGAGAACATACAAAACTGCAAAACCCACGGCAACGGTTTGCCTGTTTATAGTCGCCAAAGCCCGCGCTTTCAAATTTCTTTGCTTACTTTGCGTTTCGGTTTGCATATTGCCTTACCATTATAATCAATGCGGCAATCATAAGCAAAACCGCGGTGATTTGGTCTCCGCGAAAATTTCCGAAAAAAGCGCTGTCCAGGCGCAGGCCTTCTATAAAATACCGGCCGATGCTGTAAAACAAAAGATATGCCGCTGTAAGCACGCCTGTTCTGCTTGTTTTTTTCCCCAACCACAAGACAAAGAAAAAAACCAAAACATCCCAAATGGCTTCGTATAAAAAAGTGGGCTGAAAATAAGAATACTGCGCATAAGCTGCCGGACGAAATTGCAGGGGCACGTACATTTTCCAGGGCAAATTAGTAGGATTGCCGAATGCTTCATAATTAAAAAAATTCCCAAATCTGCCTATTGCCTGGGCAAGGGGCAAGGCCGGAGCAATAATGTCGGTGAGTTTCAAGAATTGCCACTTTATTTTCCGCGCAAAACCCCAAAGCACCAAAAGCCCTCCCAAAACGCCTCCGTAAATTGAAATACCGCCGCGCCAAATTTCGAGCGCTGTCAGCCAATTGCCTTGGAAATACTGCGGGTAAAAAAGCACATAATAAAAGCGCGCGCCAATAAAACCAGCCACAAGCATCCAAAAAAACATATCTTCAAACAAAGATTTTT
>JAJZOG010000008.1 GCA_021811585.1 bacterium | reverse complement strand
ACTTCTACGTGGGCATACCAGCGGTTACGTTCTGCCCGTGCATATTTAGCTGTTTTCATTGTTTTAGTTAGTTAACAGGTGTCACCTTTAGACTATCATAGTGTCACCTTATGGTGTTAACTCTACAGGGTATAGGGTAAGGGCGTATGAATATGTTATATTGGATATTTGGTATATTTGTTATACTTTTAGAAATTTTAGGATTCTTTATACTGTTTGTATTTAATCCGTTTTTAGCTATCGTATATTTAGTATTGGTTGCCTCTACTGAATCGGGAAGCTAAATTGCATTTTGGGTTTGGCTTTTTTTTAGCTGCTCCTAAAAATGGAAATATTTTTTTCATCTCATTTTCTATTGGAGTCCTAAATGGATATAGAACACCTCCAACTGGTATAAGCCAGGAATAGCGTTTAATTCCATTGATTGCTCTCTCAAAATTAGGATTCTTTTTAAGATATAATTTCCAACGAGTATCATTGTTATCAATTTCTCGTGAGGTTTTTTCAGCCATCATCTCTTTTGCAGTCAAATAATTAGTTTGCTGTTTATAATAATCCTTTAATCCTACTCCATCTAGAAGTTTGCCATCAGGCAACTGTTTTTCAAGAAAATCATTAAAAGTATGTCTTAGATTTAAAACATACTTTTTTATCGGTTTCATTGAATAATCTTTGTAAAGAGTTGGATATTCTTCATCAACAATATTGTCGAAATTTTGGCGCAGTCGTAAAAGACCAACACGAGTTTTGGGTGCATCATGTATCAATTGAAGTACAGAATTTACGAATTGTTCTTCCTCTCCTTCGTGTGCACGGATAGCAAGCGGTGCTTTTGTTTGGAATACTTCTTTTACTAAATCACTTTCCTTCCATGGTATTGGGACTTCTCTGTCTAACTGTTCTAAACCATTAACAACTTTATTTCTTACCGACAATTCCGCTCTTTCAACTGCCTTTATATTATTATCATAATCCTCAGGGGCTTTAGGTGTTTTTATTTCACCCCGTTCAATTAAAGGTTTAATTTCATTTTGAGCATCGGTTTCGACTTTACTAAATTTATACCTAGCTCTGCCATTAACAGTTTCTAAGCCACCTCTGCCTTTATGGCCGCTTTTTATATGAGTGTTCCAATCTATTCTATTTTATTATCCGGCTAAATATGTGTGCCAGATAGCCGTATTTTTTATCCGTAAAATAAAGTCCGAGAATTAAAATTAAATAGATTGAATTCAGAATTAGAACCCTGAATAAATCTTTCTTTATAATTTTATACTCTTCTTCGTACGAGAGTGCTGCGTAGGTTTTGGGCATATTCTTTTGCATGCGAAAATTATACCATCACCCCGGGCTCTGCGCAAATTTGCCGCCAGTGCTGTTTTTTTGTATTATGCAAATGGTTATGACCCTGGAAAATTTAAATTTAATAATCTCTTTGGCGGCTCTGGTTTTGGCCATAATTGCCGTGGTTTTAGCGGCAGGCCTGCAGAAGATGCGCAATACTTTTTTCAAAGGCAGCCGCGCCGAAAATTTGGAACAGGTTATAATCAACCAAAATAAAAAACTCAACGAACTTGCGGGCCAGCAGGACTACACGGAAAAAGCTGTAAAAGAATTGCGGGATATTCAAACAATCTCAATCCAAAAAATAGGCATTACCAGATACAACCCGTTTAACGACAATGGCGGAAATTTAAGTTTCAGCTTGGCAATAATGGACGGGCGTAACAACGGCGTAGTCATAACCTCCATGCACGGCAGGGAAGTGAACAGGATTTATGCAAAACCCATAAAGAATTCCAAATCAGAATTTAGCTTAACAGAAGAAGAGCGCGGCGCAATAGAATCGGCAACTAATTTTTAAAAATAATTAAAAAAATATGAAAATAATGGACAAGAAACAGGCACAGTTAATGGAGGACGACAATTTAAGCGATAACACGGAAAGCGTCATCGGGCCTTCCGTAAAAATTGACGGCGACCTAAAAAGCCGCGGCAACCTGAGGGTGGATGGCACGGTTGCGGGCAAAATAAAAACCGCAAAAAATCTCTTGGTGGGCGAGAGCGCCAATATAACCGCTGATATTGAGGCGGAAAATTCGGTAATTAACGGGAATGTCCAGGGAAACGTAAATGTTTCCGGCGCACTGATGCTGGGTAAAAGCGGCAAGGTTGTGGGGGACATACTCTGCGGCAGCTTGCAAGTGCAGGAAGGGGCCTATTTTGCAGGAAAATGCCAGATGCAAGCAAAAGCAGCGGTTCCGGTTTTGCCTGTTGAAGAAACCAAATAGCAAGCAGTTTGATTTGCTTGCCAGCCAATTACATTAAACTCGAGGGCGCAGACGAGCATGTATTATTATATCTTGGATACATTAAATATTCCGCAGAAAGAATTTGAAAGGCAGCAAACAGAATTGCAAAGTTTGCTGACGGAATTTAATATCAACGGGGAAATGGCAAGAATAACCCCTCTGCGCACCATTCAAGACCTTGTGGAAACAGCGGCAAGCAGGGGAGCAAAAACACTGATTGCCTGCGGAACAGACGAAACCTTTAACCTGATGCTTGCCGCGGTTAAGGATCGGGATTTTATTTTGGGATTCGCTCCTTTTTCACCCAATACCCAGCTTGGGAAAATTTTGGGAATGACGGATAAACTAACTTGCGCCAAAGCAATTGCCGGCAGGAGAATAGAAAAAATTGATGCCGCCAAGATAAACGACAATTTTTTCATCAGTTATTTGGAATTGGGCCTGGGCACGCTCACAAACAGCAAAATTGGTTTTTTTTCGGCACTTAAATTGTTTGCCGGCATGCCGGCAGAAGTAAAAATGAGGATTGACGGCCAATACACGGCGACCTCGAAAATGATGGGCGCGCTGTTAATCAATACCAGGGGCACGGAAATGTGCGCCAGCGGGAGCATCGGCAACCCGCAAGACGGATATTTGGATTTGCTGATTTTAGAAAAACTTTCGCGCCTCCATGCCACAAAATTCAAAAAAGCCATTGAAAATGGCTGTTATGAGCTTATTACCAATTCCAGCTCAATTAAATGCAAAAAAATTGAATTTCTTGAGCCGACAAATTATAAAATTTTCATGAATGGCAAAGAGGTCTCCAAATTTCCTGTTTCAATTGAACTGATCCCGGGCAAAATTAAAATATTAGTTGGAAAAGACAGGACGTTTTAAAGGCCTAGAATTTAGAATCAGAAATCCAAAGTTTTAGGCAGTAAAAAGGAGCAATTTGTAGCTTTGCACTAAAACTGATAAGCTTTGGCCATGGACGACCAAAATATAAACACGCCCCCAAATACCCAAAACTCTCTACAAAGACGGCAAAGATTTTCAAACCCGTTTATTTTCTTTATTCGCGCAGTTGCCGCAATTCTGACATTTCCGATTATGTCGATGCTAGAATCATTAATTTTTTCATCAATTGGAACGGTCCCAATACACAATTTGTTTGCACTTAGTTTACTAGATAGCATGGTATTCATTGCGCCTTCAATATATATTGGTGCTGCCATACTTGTTTTCTGGCTTGTCGGAAAATGCTTTTATCGCGAACCTGCACCAAAAACACTCGAGCAAGCACCTTACGGGGAAAATATTTTAAATCCGAAAATGGAGCGAACAAAAAGCGCTGCCCTGGGAATCCCAATTCTCAGCACCCTTGTTTTCAGCATCTTCTGCTTCGCTGTGCTATATGGTTTTAAAAAGGATGCAGTAGGGGTGTTAATTATCTTCGTACCACTAATCATTGCTTTGATTATTACCATACTTCTCACTAGAAAAAAAGCTCAACAACAAAACAATACCGCGCTTATTGGAATCCCAATTCTCAGTATTATAGCGGCGTTGGCTTTTGGTTTTTTATTAATGTATATTATAAGTTTAACTGATTCCCTGGGACTTGCAGTGCTTATGCTATCTCCGATAGTGCTTGCATTGGCCATTGTTGTGGAAATATTTATTTACAACATCTTAATGAAACGTTGGAAATAAATTCGCGATTTCCCATTTAAAACGCGGCAAAGGACCGCGTTTTAAATTTGAGAAAAATTGATTTTTTAGGCGAAAATAAGTATACTTAGTTGGTTATGGACATTGGTTCACTCTCAAAACAATTGAATCTTAACGAAAAAGAGCTTCGGCAGAAAGTTGCGGAAGCAGGTATTTCTTTGTCTCCGCGCGCCCGAAAAGTAGATAATTACCTTGCCAGGCAAATTATGGATGCTTTAAAGGCAAAACCGCAGCAACCCGCAACTCCGAAAGAAGCAATAAAAATTCCCCTGCCGCCATTCATAAAAGTTAAGGATTACACTGAACTTTTAAAACTGCCTATTGCCACGGTAATTAAAACGCTTTTGCAAAACGGGGTAATGGCAAACATTAACGAAGAAATTGATTACGATACCGCTGCAATCGTTGCGCAAGAGCTTGGTTTTGAAGTGGGGGAAAAACAAAATGCGGAAACCCTGGAACTTGGAGCAAATTCATTAAATGAAATTTTAAAACGCGAGGATCCTAAAAACTTAAAACCTCGCCCGCCGATTGTCGCGGTAATGGGGCATGTTGACCACGGCAAAACCTCCCTGCTCGATTACATAAGAAAAACAAATGTTGTCAGCGGCGAGGCAGGGGCAATTACGCAGCACATTGGAGCATACCAGGTAAAAAAGAACGGCAAGCCGATTACCTTTATGGATACGCCAGGCCATGAAGCATTTTCCGAAATGCGCGCGCGCGGCGCAAACGTTACGGATATAATTGTTCTGGTTGTTGCTGCCGATGACGGCGTTAAGCCGCAAACCATTGAAGTGATAAACAGGGCGAGATTCACAAACACCCCTATTATTGTTGCCATAAATAAAATTGACAAGGAAAATGCCAACCTCCTGCGCGTAAAGCAAGAGCTTGCCGAAAACGACGTGCTCACGGAAGATTGGGGCGGTAAAACCATTGCAGTGCCAATTTCCGCAAAAACCGGCCAAGGGATTGACGACCTTCTTGAAATGATCTTGCTCGCCGCGGAAATTGAAAACCTAAGGGCAAACCCGAGCGGCACAACGCTTGGCACGGTTATTGAAGCGCATCTTTCCAAAGGCAAGGGCCCGATAGCAACGGTTTTAATTCAAAACGGAACTTTGAAAGTAGGGGATATTGTGGCAATAGGCGCTGCGTACGGCAGGGTTCGCACGCTTGAAGACGACCGCGGTAAAAAAATTAAAGACGCGCTGCCTTCATCTCCTGTTTTGATTTCCGGGATTTCAGAAGTGCCCCAGGTTGGCGATATTCTTCGCGAAATGCCGAACCTGGAAGAAGCGAAAAACAGCGCTTTCCAAATCCAACGGAAAGAACGCACCCGCAGAATCACGCGAAGCCAGCACATTAAAGGAGATACTGAAAGTAAAACCTTAAACCTGATTATAAAAACAGATGTTTTGGGTTCTTTGGAAGCAATCAAGCAATCGCTGGAAAAACTTAAAAACGATGAAGTCAAAATAAACGTTATCTCGGAAGGCGCCGGCGAAATTACCGAAAACGACATTAATCTTGCCGCAACATCACATTCAATTATTATCGGCTTTAATACCAAGCCAAACGCAAAAGCCATAAACCTTGCCAAACAGCAGGGCGTTACAATTGATTTATACGATATAATTTACGAATTAATCGAAGACGTCACAACCGCTGTTGTTAAAATGCTTTCTCCGGAACTGGTGCGGACTTCTTTTGGAAAAGCAAAAATCCTAAAAATCTTCATGACTGAAAAAGGACGCATGATTATTGGCGGCAGGGTGAGCGATGGCATGATAAAAAAGGCGGGTAAAATAGGGATCAGCCGCGCGGGGCAGGAAATTGGCACAGGCGAGATTTTGGAACTCCAGCAAAGTAAAATAGAAGTGAAAGAAGTGGGACAAGGCGACGAATTCGGGATGAAAATTAAAACAGCAGTTAAGCTTGAAGAAAAAGATGTCTTGGAATCTTACGAAGAAAAATTGAAAGCAAAAAATCTTTCAGACAAGAGCTTCGATGCCGGCAAAACAGCGCAAAACCAATAGGATTGAAAAAGTAAACTCGCTTATACAACAAATTTTAGGCGGGATTCTGCAACCGTACCTGGAAAATATCAATGCCATTGTAACAATCAGCAAGGTTGAAACCTCGCGCGATTTAAAATGGGCGAAGGTTTGGATAAGCATTGTGAACGGCGAAGACGGACAAATCCTTAATCACCTTAAAAATAATATTTTTGAAATCCAAGGCGAGCTTAACCGGACCATGGAAATTAAAATTGTGCCAAGAATAAGTTTTTACCTGGACACTTCCGCACGGCACGCCCAACATCTTGATGAAATTTTCAAGCGCCTGAAAGATGAAGCCGAAGAAATCGAAAAGCGCAAAGAAAATGAATAGCGAAAACTTTAAAAAAGCAAAATATTTTATCGAAAGCAGGCGGAAATTCATGCTTGCAACACATATCCGCACAGACGGGGATGATCTTGGCTCCATGCTGGCAATAGCGCACGTTTTGGAAAAGACAGGCAAGCAATTCGCTTTGGCAGCTGCTGGCGGGGTACCCCGTTCTTTGCAATTTTTACCAATGCAGGAGCAAGTCAAAGAAGATATTCCAGCCGCAGGGGACGCAGGCGGTTCAGAATCAGGGAGCGACGAATACGACGGGATTATTTTGTTTGGCTGCTGCGATCCGGCGCGTACGCATATTCCGCGAATTATGCAAAGCAATTTGCCGATTCTGAATTTTGACCACCATCCGGATAACAGCAATTTCGGAGAAACCAATGTGGTTGATACGCAAAAATCCTCGGTGGCTGAGCTGGTTTTTGATTTTCTTAAATTCCTGGGAACGGAAATTAGCGAACAGATGGCAACCTGCCTGCTCACCGGAATTATCCACGATACAGGGTCTTTCATGCACCCAAACACTACTGCAGAAACTCTCAAGGCAGGTGGCGAGCTTTTGAAATTTGGCGCGCGGCCCGAGAAGCCGCTAAATTTTATTTACAAAAAAGATTTATCCGCATTCCGCGCCTGGGGCAAAGCCCTTGAAAACGCAAAAATCGACCGCGCAAAAAAAATGGCGCTCTGTATTTTGAGCGAAGAAGACCTCTCTGGCCTGGAAATACGGCAAGGGACGTTTGAAGGATTTGTGGATATTTTAAATACGATTCCCGGGACGGATTTTTCCATGTTCGTGCGCCAGGACGGCGAACTTATAAAAGGAAGCGTTCGTGCGTGTGAAGGCAAGGGCGTGGATGTTTCGAGCATTGCCCAGCTTTTCGGCGGCGGCGGACACAAGCTTGCCTCTGGTTTTGCGCTGAAAGGGCGGCTAAATAAAAAGCCAAACGGGTATTGCGAAGTTTTGGCAGGATAGAAAATCCTTGCTAATATAATAAAAATGAAAAACGTTATTGAATCACAACAATTTGATACAGCTACAACACAAAAAATTTTTGATATTGCCGATCGATTCGAACGACAAAAAGAAAATTGTATGAACGGGAAAATTATGGCATGCCTCTTTTATGAACCGAGTACCAGGACTCGGTTTTCTTTTGAATCGGCGATGATAAAATTAGGCGGCGCGGTAATCAGCACGGAAAATGCCAAAGAATTCTCTTCCGCATCAAAAGGTGAAACACTGGAAGATACAATCAGAGTTGTCGGAAATTATGCGGATGTGATTGTCCTTCGGCATTATGAAAAGGGGGCGGCGCAAAAAGCCGCGGACGTTTCGGCTGTTCCCATAATAAATGCCGGAGATGGAACAGGCCAGCATCCTACGCAGGCACTGCTGGATCTCTATACTATTAAAAAAGAGTTGGGGTATATTGATGATATTAGCATCGCAATGATAGGCGACCTTAAAAATGGCAGGACAGTGAGATCTTTGTCGTATGTACTCGGAAAATATAATAAAATTAAAATCTTTTTTGTTTCTCCGCCAGACCTCAAAATTGGGCAAGGCATTAAAGAGTACCTAACCAGGCATGATGTTGGTTTTTCCGAAACAGAAAATATGGAACACGTTTTAAGCCAAGTCGACGTAATATATCAAACTAGAATACAAAAAGAGAGATTCGAGAGCGCGGAAGAATATGGAAAGTATAAAGGCAAATATGTATTACTCCCTGAACACATTAGTAAAATAAAAAATAAAAGCATAATAATGCATCCTTTGCCTC
>JAJZOG010000003.1 GCA_021811585.1 bacterium | reverse complement strand
CTGCTTGTCTTTCTCTGGGCGGAATAATGCCGCCACGTTTTTATACAATGGGAACTACCTTTTTAGGATGAACCTATGTTGCAACTGATGGAGATAGGCAAGACACGCGCTTACTTCTGATGGCAACCTTGTTAATGTCGGTAATTTCGACTCGAACGGTTTGAACGTCAACAGGAACAGTCCCGACAATTCGAACGACAATCTCGGCGTGTGTCTGTTAGAAGTTCTTAAACTTAAAATCCCGATTCGTCGGGATTTTAAAGTGAGTTGATCCAGCCACCAATCATTTTACCAATCTCATTCAGCTGTTCTTGATAAGGAATATACCATTTATCCGGAATGGCATTTACATCTTTCGCCAGCCGAATTAATATTTTTATGTTTTCTGATTTTATATCCGCTTCCAAGATTAAATTTTTCTTTAGATTCGGATTTTTAATCTTGTATGCCCGAGTAATACAAACAAGGAGATCGAGAGTTAAATTTTCAACTCTTTGGGCTATGGAAAATCTATCTTTTTTTGGAAAGGATTTTCCCCGCCCGTACCAACTTTTATAGAAATTATAAGTTTTATGATACAGTTGAGTTTGTTCCACCCCGGGGGGGGGGTGAGCTTATCTGTCATGATGCGGAAAATTTTTTTGATAGGATAACTTCAATCGAAAATTTATTTTTATCCTGGAAAGAATTCCGGATTGGAAAAGCAAGCAAGATAGATGTTCTGGAATTTGAACTTAGTTTAGAAAATAATGTTTTCGATTTATATTATAGTTTAAAAAATGGAACTTATCAACATGGCGGGTATCAATCATTCTATGTGTGTGATCCAAAGCGCAGACATATTCACAAACCAACTGTAAGAGATCGCCTGCTCCATCACGCAGTGTTCAGAATTATTGAACCGGTCTTTAATAGAAAGTTCATATTTGATACATTCTCATGCAGAGATAATAAAGGCCACCATGCCGCAGTCACTCGTTTGCAGCAAAAAGCATGGACACTTTCTAGAAACAATACGATGACGGTTTGGTATTTAAAACTTGATATTAAAAGTTTTTTTAAATCAGTCAACAATTCAATCCTGCTTCAAATTATTTCAAAAACAATTCACGAGCAAAGAACATTAAAATTAATTCATGAAATTTTACACAGTTTTCCTGGTGGCATTCCACTCGGTAATCTAACTTCACAGTTATTTGCCAATGTGTATATGAATGAGCTTGATCAGTTTATTAAGCACCGGGTTAAAATTCCTTTTTACATCCGTTACTGTGACGATTTGGTTTTACTTAGCAGGTCGAGAGAAGAACTCGAAAAAGTCCAAATTTCAATTGAAAATTATTTGTTATCGCATTTGCGGCTTGGCTTACATTCTGATAAGATTTTGATGGGAAAGTATCATAATGGCATTGATTTTTTAGGATTTGTCTGCTTCCCTCATTTTAAAATATTAAGAACCAAAACACTAAGGCGAATGTTCCGAAAGCTTAATAAAAATAATTTTGCCTCATATCAGGGATTGGTTAAACATGCCTGCTCGCGGCACATTCAAAAATTGATGCAAGACAATCTTGGGAGGCAAGCATGAAAATAAGAATTGAGGGATCTTCGGAAGATCAAAAGGATTCCGCAGTAAAAGAGAAAGATAAAGGCACGGAACAGTTGCTGGATTTTTTTCAGACAAACCGTGATTTTTTTGAAACTTATGCGGGCGACTCATCGATTAAAGTTAAGAAAGCTCCCGAGGGATTGAATTCCTTTGCGGTTGATTTGGACAAGGGAGATTTGTACGGCGACCCGAGATTTTTTACCGAAAAAGGATATTCTGAATCAAAGGCCTTTTTCGCTTTTTTGCATGAATTTGAACATGTCCGAGAACTGAAAGATTTGCTTGCCGAACGCGGCGGGCTTGCTTTGTGGAAAAAACATCGCGCAAGAGTTGTTAAAGCCGCGCGTTTGAAACTTTTTGATAATGTTTGGGATGATGTAAGAATGAACAGATCGGTTGTCAGCCGCGCTCCTTCACAATCTGAAGTTAGAGGAAAACTATATAAAGAAAATCTTTTTCCCGAAAGCGATTTAATCAATCTGCCAAAACATTTACAGTTTGCATACGCCCTGCTTCGGGAATCAATGCTGCCTGATGAACAGTGCAATATTGATCCTGCCGTCAGGGCGGAAATAAATAAGCTGAAAGCGGTAAAAAACAAAAACGGCGCCGGCCTTTTGGATTATGCCAGCAGGCCCGATATTCCGCCATCCTTGCGTATTAAATTACAGCAGCAAATCCTGGAACCTGTTTATGAAAAATTTTTTAAGGAAGATGCCGAGCAAGAAAAAAATAAAAATCAAAAAGGGGAACAATCGGAATCGGATCAACGGGATGGGCAAGACGGCGATTCCGAGCAGCCAGAATCTGATCCGCAACCCAAAGGCCCAAAGCGGGACGAGAAAAACCCGGAAGATTATTTTAAAGAACACTATAAGAAATTTTTTGAAAATAATCCCGACCAGGCATTGCCGCAGGATGTTATTGATAAAGCTGTAAAAGATTACAAAGGAAAGGGCGAGCAACTCAAAAATGAAAAAGAAATGTTCGAGGAGGCATATGCCAGGCAGGAAGGCGTGAGCGTCGAAGACCTCCATAATTATCAAAATTTTTGGCGTCAGATTGAAAACATATCAAATCCGGAAACAAACGAATTGGTAATAGAAGAACTCAGAAAGATTTTTAGAAAAATAATTTCCGAGCGTATCAAGCCATCTTTGAAGCCAAAATTGCCATCCGCCGAAGGGGATATTTTAATCAGGCCGGCTGAAGCCGTGGCAGCCGTAAAAACTGGAAATTTGGAACCCGAAGTATGGCAAACAATTGAAGTCAAAAAAAGCGTAAAAAAACATTTTGGAGAATTTGATGTTACCGTTGTCGGGGATCGTTCCGGTTCCATGGATGAAAGCGATGATGAAGGCAACGTTAAAATGATTGAACAGAAAAAGGCGATGGTTCTTATTCTTGAAGCTTTAAGAGAATTTTCCAAGGATCTCGATGATGCCAGGGGCCATCTTGAAGAAGATTTAAATGTCAGAACCGAGGCATGGTCATTTGGTTCGGAAAAAGAGCTTGGAATTCTTAAACCTTTATCATCCGATCTTACCGAAAAGCAAAGAGTCGCCGTCTATAAGGCATTGGATGATACAAGCGGTGAGAATACATGTGACTTTTTGGCTTTAGAAGGCATTGAAAATAATCTTGATCCGGGAGATATAGACAGAATAACGCAAGGTAAATTAAAGAAAATAGTTATTGTTTTATCGGACGGGCTCAGTAGCGATCCCGACAGGGTTCAGGCCGTACTTCGCAGGTTAAGGGGAAAAGGAATAGTCGTGGTTGGCGTCGGTATCACAAAAGGCGGTGAAAGTATCAGGCAAACTTATGCACCCGATGCACAAGTCAGTGAAAAATCTGAAAGATTATCAGGTGTACTAACCGATATACTTAAGGAACATTTGCAAGATTTATAGAGTAATGATTAAATTTTTAAAATAATGAATGCCACAAGTTACGAGGTGATAGAAAATTCGAAGGTAAAGTACAGAATTATCAATATCGGGATATAGTATAGTGGTAGTACGCGCCCATGGGGTGGGTGTAGTCCCGGTTCGATTCCGGGTATCCCGACCAGCACGGCCCCGTAGCTCAGTTGGATTAGAGCGTCAGCTTCCGGAGCTGAAGGCCGCAGGTTCAAGCCCTGCCGGGGTCACCAGATAGTGAAGCGTGCGGCAACCGAGAAAGGTTGTAAGAAACGCAAATAAAGAAAAGGTTTTAGTTTTAGAATGATCGGTTTGATCAAAAAAATCAGGCCGTGCTTTTATTTTAAAGTGCCAATTTATCCAGAATAGATGTTGGACAATTGCTTAAATTAATTTAATAAGGTATAAAGATTAAGCGGTAAGTGCCGCTGATTTTTAAGGAGGGGGTGAGAAAATGGCAAAATTCCCGCGGTTGTTTTTAGGGACAATTGGGAATTATGCAGTTTTGGTCGATTATGATGAGCCCGATGCGATCACGCGGGCCATTATAAGGAATGGATTTAGCCATACATATATCCACGAAGATATTAAAATTTCTGAAATCCCGCTTGGCGGAACCGGACGAGGAAAAGTTACAGAAAAAATCCACCAAGTGTGCTTCGGAGGCGCTGTGTACAATCGGGAAGTGCCTCAGAAGTTGCGCGAAGGCCATGGTTATGCAAACCATGGGGGCTATGAAAGTGCCGGTGCGCTTGCTGCCTTAACATATGCGGCAATGAACCCCGACAGGCAGCGGGCATGCTCGCTTGTCACTCTGTTCCGCATTGGCCTGCAATTATATTCCTTGCATTTGTACGGCACGGAATGTATTCGCGCCTTGGAAATTTTGCCTGCCTTTCCAAACGGCCTCTGGCCCGGCAAAACAGAATTTTTGGCCGCCGGTGTTCGGCGGTTAAATTTGCGGGTGGCACAATTGGCGCATTCTCACATATGAGTTATGGGTGCCATTTGCGCCCAAACAGGTGTGTTTTCACGCCTGTTTTTTGTTCGCCTGAAGTTAGTTGGTGGAGGTTTGGGGTTTGCGGTTTTTGGAAAAAAAGTTAAGGATTTTTTAATGATGGAAAAGTATAAGGAGTAGAAGCGAGAAAATTATGGCGCCGTAGTTTTCCAGCTGGCATAATAATTAATTCAAAAGCATGAAATTGAAATATATTTTGGCTGTTTTAGTCATGGCCGGTTCAGTGCTCTTCTCGGGCGCAGGAACGGTAAGGGCTGCAACCCGCCGAATCCATAAAAATAATGCCAACGTTCAGCATATTCGCAGGCATCATTATAAAGTGAAAAATCAAGGTGCAAGGCCGCGCTTAAAAAACGGGCGCTTTGCTAAAACTCATAAAGCGCGCGGACGCAGCGTGGCGCATTCCAAAAAAATGCGGAAAACGCGGAAGGCAAAAACAGTTCAAAAAGCGCGGAAAACAAATACGACTCAAAAAGCGCAGAAAGTCCGGAAAGTTCGGAAAACAAAAAAAGCATCCGGAACTGGAAATGTGCGCAAAACAAGAGCCCAGCGCAAGCTCTCCAAGATGCATGTCAGGAAAGCGCGGAGATTAAAGAAAAATCGCGCAGCAGCCAATGCAGCGGCAAACCAGAATTTGAACGGCGTTGATACGGCAGGAAATTCGAATAATATAGTGCCGAGCAAGCATGCCGGGCGCGGGCTTTCTCGTGCGCACAAGGCAATAAAATCAAGAAAACACGGTAGAAAGCATATAAAAAAGGCGCACAAACAGCATACGCCAAGGGTAGCGGGTAAGGTGCACAAGGCACGAAAGGTGCGCAGAACACGAAAGGTGCGCAAGGGAAATAAGGTGCAGAACCCAAACGCACGCAAAGCAAAGAAAATGCACAAGAAAAATAAGACACGCAAAGCGGCCAAGGTTCGCAAGACACGGAGGGCGCGAAAGGCATCAAAGGCGCAACCAGCAGATATAGGTATGGCCATACCAAGTTCTTCTGATCCTTCTGTCTCAGACCCGTCTGTCTCAGATCCTTCTGTTTCAGATCCTTCGAATTCCTCTGTTTCTAATCAACCTGATCTAAATCCTTCTGTGACGGATAATCCTTCTGTTGAAAGCGCTCCGGACAGTACTTTTCCGGACAGCACTTCATATGACAATTCAGGTGATAATTTAGGTAATGCTTCGGGTGATAATTTGGGTGATAGTTCTGGTACTAATTCGGGTGATAACCTTGGCGACCCGAATGCCGATAATTCCGACAGCAGCGCATATGATATGCCGGCACCGGCAGACAGCGGTTCGTATGATATCTCGGCAGGCGCCTCTGCAGGAACCGGTTCCAATTATGGTGCGGCAGGAACTTCTGTTGACGATAATTCCAATGTGAGCGGAGACAGTAGTATTGGCGATTCTTCTAATTCTTCATCGGATTTGAATTCTTCCGGTTCGCAGGATTCTTCCGATTCCGTTGGTTTACAAACTCCTGATCAACCTGACCAGCAAAATTATGACCAGGCCGGCACGGCAGACGGCACTGGCCAGGATTTTCAGATGCAGGCAACGGCTCAGGACAGCAGCGGCAACCAGCAAACCAGCGGTCTGCATGCGGATTTAAGCGCCTTTATAAATTCCCTAAAAAGATTTTTTTGGCGATAGTTTCCGTAAGCAGTATTATTTTAGCGGCTGTGTTGCTTTGAACAGCGCATTAACCCCAGGTTTAAAAGCCCCGGGTTTTTGCGTTGAACAGCGCTTTCTCCATATTTATTCCTGGACCCAAAACCGGTTTCCATAAATCGCCAACTTTTTTTATGCGCGCAAGCGTGTTTTTCATCGTGAATTTTTTCGGATTAAGGCCGGGCTTAACTTCATTCCATTTTAGCGGCGTGGAAACAGGCGCACCGGGCAGCGGGCGTACGCTATAGGCGCATGCCAAGGTCTGTCCGCGGCGGTTTTGCAGGTAATCCAAATATATTTTTCCTTTTCTTTTGGCAGGGCTTCGCTCCAAACTGGTTATTTCCGGCAATTTTTTGTTTGTCCAAACAGCAATAAACCGCGCAAATTCCTTTGCTTCTTTATAATTATATTTGGCTCCCAGCGGGATATAAATATGCAAGCCGGTTGCGCCAGAGGTCTTGCAAAAGCTTTCCACGCCGGCGGCATCCAAAATTTTTTTCACTGCCAAAGCCGCGCTAACGACATTTGCGAAAGGAGCGTCCTCGGGATCCAGATCAATGACAGCATAATCAGGTTTATCCGGGCTTTGTATGCGCGAATTCCAGGGGTTAATTTCAATGCAGCCGAGATTTGCCAAATATAAAAGCGAATCTTCATCCTGGCAAATCAAATATTTTATAGTTCGGCCTTCGCTTTCCGAGCGCAGGGTTTTGGCTTTGATCCCTTCCGGCAACCGCAATGCGCTGACATCTTTTTGGAAAAAACTTTTCCCGGCTATTCCATTAGGATGCCTGTTTAGGGACTGGGGTCTGTCTTTTAAATAGGGGAGAATGTATTTTGCGGTTTGGCGGTAATATTCTATTAAATCGCCTTTGGTGAATTTTTCCGCAGGCCAAAAAATTTTATCCAGGTGCTTCAGGTCGAGCCAGTTTTTTTCTTGTGATCGTGATGTTTCGGGTTTTCTGCGCCGCACTTCTTCGGGCGCTTTATCCGCGCGTAGCCCTAAAAAAATCGGTTGGCGCATGTTTTCAATTTTTTCGCCGCGCTTTGCGTAAAGGTCGTTGGCTTTTATTAACAGCCAGGAATTTCCGCCGCGAAAACGCGTCTTGATAAGCGCAAATTCCCCTTTAAGTTTTTTGCCGTTGAGAATAAAAGTAAGATGCCCTTTATCGATTCCTTTTGTAATAATCCGCATGCTTTCCGCGCGCGTTGCCGGTTTTTCGGGCGCGGCACTGCCCCTCTCGGGCGGCGCAATGGGCACATAATTGCCGCGGTCCCAGATTTCAACCGTGCCGGCGCCGTAATTTCCTTCCGGAATTGTGCCGTGAAAATTCCAGTATTCAAGAGGATGATCCTCCACCATCATGGCCAGCCGCTTTGTCCGCGGGTTTAAGGACGGCTCTTTAGGAACCGCCCAGCTTAGCAAAACGCCTTGATATTCCAAGCGGAAATCATAATGCAAATGCGAGGCGCGGTGTTTTTGAACGACAAAGTTTAAAGCCGCACCCGCACTTTTGGATTTTAATTTTTCGGAGCCGCCTTCCGGCTCCGCGGTCTTGCCAAATCGCCTTTTCTTTTTATACTTTGCCAAGCGCCCGCTTTCGCGGGAATTACCTGACGCGTTGTTTTTGTTTTTCATACTGCTTTTCTTTTCGCAAATTCGCCGAAAACATTGCCATTAAATCTGTTACTTACGATTTTTTGCTTTTGCGGCCGGAACTGGCCGCCAGGCTGTTCAATTTTTGGGGCTGGAACTGGCCGTTCAGCTGTTTGATCAGCGAAAGTGCCATATTTATTTCTTTATCCTTTATAGCCGTATTTGCCGGTAATTTCAAGTCCTTGCTGTCGCGAATTTTTGTCTTGTGCAATAAGTGCAAATTAATCTGGTGCTCCGAACTTGCGCTCCGAACTTGCGCTCCGAACTGGAGCTGTAAAGCTTTCATAAAGCTTTACAGATATGTTTGCCAAGCCAAACTGAATGCTCTGTTCCAAATTGCCCGCTTTTTCACCCCGCTTTTTTTACCATCGTATTTTTTACGTTCGCTTCTTTTACCGCCAGTTTCTTCACTTCTACCTGGGCATACCAGCGGTTACGTTCTGCCCGTGCATATTTAGCTGTTTTCATTGTTTTAGTTAGTTAACAGGTGTCACCTTTAGACTATCATAGTGTCACCTTATGGTGTTAACTCTACA
>JAJZOG010000015.1 GCA_021811585.1 bacterium | reverse complement strand
AAACCCTAACCTAAAAAATAATGCACTTTTAAAGGACTTTTTATTAACTTCTTCTTAAATACTTAACAAAAAACCCTGGATTAGGGTTTTAGATTGGGGTATTAGGTTGGGGGTTTGGGTTGGACCCATTTAGCGATATTGGTCCGGCCAATCGTTTTGAATGAGGAAGACATCGCCCGCGGCGCTCATGCTCGGCAATGCCGCAAGCGCGGCAAGGGCATCATCAAACCAAATTATATCCCCTTTATAATTATTCTCTTTCAATCCTCGCTCTATATATGGAGTAACGGAATCGCGGATCAAAACAACTTTTTCTATTCCGGCGACGGCCAACGCGCGGCCTATTTCCTTATGAACCTCTTCGGTGCGCGCGCCCATCTCCACAAGCCCGGGCGTAACATAAAAACGGCGGCGGCCTTTAAGCGTACTCAGAAAATCTATCACCGCGGCAGCGCCGTCAGGATTGCCGTTATAACTATCGTCTAAAGTAATCGCTCCATGGGCATCCTGAATCGGTTCCAAACGATGTTCAAACGGGCGTGCGGCAGCAATTCCTTCTTTAATTTTTTCAGGGGAAATTTTCAGGCGCGCGGCCAACGCAACTGCCAATGCAAGCGGGCCAACCTGATGCAGGCCAAGCAAATGCGAATGGAGCTGCAAATTTATTCCGGCGATCGGATTGGAAATATTAAAAGATGTTCCCGAAAGGTCGCTCGCGGCATTCTCGATTTTCCATTCAAGGCGCTCTTGCCACACCCCTTTTCTGCTGTACAAGAAATTTCCGGGCGCGGCCTTTTCCTTTGCCGCCGCACTCTCCTCATTTATATATAAATTCTGCGGCGCGACAAATTGTGCGAGTTCAAAAATCGTCTTGGCGGTTTTTTGCAAGGCCTTAAATTTTTGCAGATGCGCCTCATTCACGCCTGTAATTATTCCTATTTCCGGCGCGACAATCCGGCACAACTTTTTAACATCGCCGGGATAATATTCGCCAAACTCAAAAATCAAAAGGTCTTCATCCCCTTTTAAAGTATTGATAAATCGCGCAATGCCAAGCGGCGTATTATAGCTATGCGGCGGCGCGGCAACTTTTTTCCCCGCAGATAGAACCGCGCGCAAAATTTCGCGCATGCTTGTTTTCCCGTAACTTCCGGCGATGGCGATTCTCAACCCGCGATGCGCGGAGAGCTTTTTTCGCGCACGATTCATAATGCGCATCTCAACGGGGAATTGCGCGGCATTAAGCCCGAGGAGCGGAATTATAATCAAACACGCGAGCAAATACGGCGCCAACAGGAAAAGCGCAAAAAAGAAAATAAAATTTTCGGGTTTTTTGAAAAGGAAGAGGCCTCCGATTGCAAGGGCGATTATCACCGCCAAAATCACCCAGGCGGAAGAAAGGAGCAAAACCGCTTTCAATGTCGGCGTGAACTTTTTGCGGCGCTCGACTTTGGAAAAATCGCGGACAGAAGCGAGCCAGGATAAATAATCGCGAATATTGTATTCGCTTTGCTGAAGCATGTATACCAAAATGCGCGGATAGCGCGGATGGAATCGTGAAAAAAAATTTCTCATTTCTTTGCCTCGGATGATGACTTGGATGATGCCTCGGATGAAAAGATAAATTCACTCATATATTGCGCGACCTCGCGGGGTTGCTCGCGATGCACAAAATGTCCGGCTCCGCGCAGCACCTTCAGACGCGAACCGGAAATAAGTTTGGAAAGCCGTTCGCCTTCTTCCAAAGGCGTCACATCATCTTTTTCACCCCATATCAAAAGTGCTGGCGTTTTAATTTGCTCTGCGGCAGGGGCCAAATCCTCATTAATAATATTCAAATAAGTCCCTTTAAGCGCGCCGGCACCCGAGCTTGCGTAATCGCTTCCAAGCCGGCTGTATAATTTTTTTCGCGCAGCGCCGCGCCAGGCATTTAGCGGCGGCATGCGCATGGCCGCTGATCCGGCTTTCGCAAAAAATTTCCACAGAGCCGCGCGCATTTTCCCGCGTCTGGCAACTCCGGCAGATGATATTAAAATAATTTTTTCCGCAGAAAACCCCCGGGATGCGATTCCTTTAATAATGATCCTCCCGCCAAAAGAATGGCCGGCGATAAAATCCACGCTGCCAACCCCGGCGCTGCTAACCGCGGCATCACCCACACCAACACTGCTCACCCCGGTATTGCGCACACCAACACTACCAACCTCGGCGCTGGTCACCCCGGCACTGCCAACTCCGATTTTTCGCAAAAATTCAGCAACAAATGCAACATAATCAGCCACATGCCACGCGTTTGGCGGCGTTTCACTTTTCCCAAAGCCGGGCAAATCCAGCCGTATCACGCGCATATTTTGCGACAAAATTTTTGCCAGAAAATCAAAAGTATGCAAATTGTCTCCCCAGCCGTGGAGCAGAAGCAAAATGCGGCCGCGACCCTCATCCGCGTATTCTACAGCCAAACCGTTGACAATGATCTGCATACGAAAATCAATAAAAAAATTTAAAATTTTTGGAGCGGGTAACGGGAGTCGAACCCGTATCATCAGTTTGGAAAACTGAGATAATAACCGTTATACGATACCCGCGAGGCGAATGTGGGTTATGCGATAAATGCCCGCGAAACGAATACGGGTTATGCAATAGATACCCGCGAGGCGAAAGTGGCGGAGAATTGCGCCAAATTTACTCTACTATTTTAACAAATTTCTTATGCTTTTAGCAACTTAAAAATGGCGCCACAAAATATCAAATTTGCGCAGTGCAAAAAAACAAACGGACTTTAAAAAGCCCGTTTGTTTTATAGTGATATGTGCCATGCTATGCGCGGCATGGACAACCCACTGTGCCCAGTATCCGATCGCGATCATCACCGGCACCAGTCGATTTTGCCGACTGCAACCAATTTTTCCGGCTGCAACCAAATTTGCCGACTGCAACCAAATTTGCCGACTGCAACCAAACCGGCACCAACCGATTTTGCCAATCACAATCATCGCCGGTGCCAATTGTTTTTACCAACCGCAATCAACAATACCGATAATTATTCGATTATCGATATTACTATTCGTTGCGTTCTTGCGAAGATTCTGTGTTCCTCTTGTGGCGCCTGCGGCCGCCCTGCCTCCCCGCGGCTCTATGGCGCTCGCTGTCACCAAACCATCCACGCCTGCCGCGCGAGGAATTCTCTTTCTTGTTGGCCATTATAATCACCTCCTCCTATTCAAAATTTACTCCTCAATTTCCTCTTCCTGCTGCCTGCGCCGGCGCTCTTCTTCTTTTCGCTTTTGATCTTCGGCGGCATCGGCATAGATATTTTTCATTGATATCACCTCTTTTCGAGGCCCTTAATGAAAAATTAAGAGCTTAATGAATAAAGCGATTTAAGAATAGCCGCTTGTTTAATCATTTGCACTGTAAAAAGATGGAAAATTTTCCACAAAATGATTTGTTTTTTTGTTCGCGGGCATATGGCCATTAGCACAAGGCGGGAATCCGCCGTAATACTAACAATTCATGCGTTTTTGCAAAAATTATTTCCCCAACTTACCCACCAGGTGCTTTTTTATCGGGAAACCTTAATAAAATTTTAATCTCAGTTCCGGCAGCAGGTACAAACCTTGGTCGCTTTCCATAATTTTTTTAATCTTTGCACAAAAAATCGCTTTGCACAGGGCGCAAAATCCGATTTTTTTGTGCAAGTTTTGCAGAGTTATTCACAAGTTAAAAAAATCTTCTCCATTTTAACTTATTTAAAATGCTTTTTGCGATTTTTTTTTGACAAGTTTGAACGGCATCTATAAACTTACGCTGATTTAACTGTTAACCAAAGGATAATATGTACAAGAGCAATTCTGAGAACAAAAGATCCGGCAGCAAACAGCTGGACAAATTTATCAGCAAACGCGCGTTTTCAATATTCGCGGCAGTAGCGATGATAACCGGCATTTCATTTGCGCCGCTTGGCGCAATTGGCACCGCAGCTTTCGGCATGATGGGTTTTGGCAACGTGGCTTCCGGCAACGCATCTTCCGGCAACGCATCTTTTAGCACCGCGGCTTTCGGCGTGAACAAAGCCGACGCTTACGCGCAAACAATAGATATTTGGTGGCCGGTAAGCACCCAGCCAATGTCCGGAACCCAGCCGTTCAAAGCAATGCTTGAAAACGTTTCGGTTGATCAATACAATATGTTCTGGCAGGTTGACAGCGGACAGTTAAATTACATGCCGAGCAACTATAATGGATATCCGCATAAGGAAACCTCGGTGGATTTCAGCGGATGGACATGGAAAGGCAGTGGGCCGTATAACATTAATTTTGTGGCTGAGGATTTCAATAGCAACGTACTCAGCGAAAAATCAGTTGCAATTACCGTTGCAAACGGCTTGCCCGAATACGGAACTGTTTCAGCCGCACCTTCGCCAGCACCAGCCCCTTCGGTTAATATTACCTGGCCGCAAAACAACACCACAGTTTCCGGTTCAGAACAATTACAAGCGCAAGTTGCCGGCATGCCGCTCAATAATTATCAAATGTATTGGCAAGTTGATACCAGCCAACTTAATTCCATGGCAGACGGACAAACCGCAAGCGGCCAACAAGTAAAAATAGCGAACATTGATTTCAGCGGATGGACATGGAAAGGCAGCGGACCATACACAATCACGTTTGTTGCCAAGGATCTGAGCGGGAATGAAATTGCGCAGGCATCTGTGCAGATCATGGTTGGCGGCAGCGCAACAGCAACCGCAACAACAGCAACAACGCAGGCAACATCAACCGCAACACCATCCTCAACATCAACCGCAACACCATCCTCAACATCAACCACAACACCTCAAGCAACATCAACCACCACACCATCCTCAACATCAACCACAACGCCTTCCTCAACGACAACATCAACATCCTCATCACCATCAAATACATCTTCCTCAACAACAACCACAACATCTTCCTCAACACCAACCTCAACACCAACAACCACTTCCTCAACGACATCAAATACAACAACGCCCATATCATCATCAACCTCAAATTCCACAACCGCAACATCGCAAAATCTTTTCAGTGGACAAAAACTTTGGGTTGATCCGAATAGCGATGCAGCAAACTGGATTCGCAACAACAATAGCGCGGGATCTTACGATATTTCGCTGATGCAAAAAATCGCCGACGGTTCCACTGCGGCTTGGTTTTCCAAAGATTGGATTAGCAATATCTACGATGCTGTAAATAATTATGTGACAAACGCGGCAGACGCGGGCGCAATGCCGGTAATGGTTCTTTACGATATACCTTACCGCGATTGCGGCCAGTATTCCGCGGGCGGCACGGACAGCACCAATTACGAAAGTGAAGTGAATGATTTTGCCAATGCGATAGGTGCGCGGCGCGCGGCGGTAATCGTGGAACCGGATGCGCTGGCACTGACCAGCTGCTTGAGCGCTGACCAGCTCGCGCAAAGATTCCAATTAATTTCTTATGCGGTAAGCCGTTTCAAACAAAATCCAAACACAGCGGTGTACCTGGACATCGGGCATCCGGACTGGCTTACGCCGCAACAGGCAGCGGCTAATTTGGCGCGGGCGGATGTGGCAGGCGCGGATGGGTTTTCGCTGAATGTTTCAAACTTTTATACTGACCAGCAAAATATAGATTATGCCGGGCAGATTGTTTCGGCTTTACAATCGCAGTACGGAATTTCCGGGAAGCGTGCCGTAATTGATAGGAGCAGGAACGGGAATGGTTCGAATGGACAGTGGTGCAACCCGTCCGGGATGGCGCTTGGATATTTGCCAACAACAGACACAGGCAACCCGCTTGTGGACGCGTTCCTCTGGGTAAAAGAGCCCGGATCGTCCGACGGCACATGTAACGGCGGCCCTTCGGCCGGAACATTCTGGCCCGACTACGCGCTGGGGTTGGCTCAAAACGCGAAGTGGTAGGGTCCAACCCAAACCCCCAACCTAAACCCCTGATCCAAACCCCCAATCTAAAATCGGGATTTAAAAAATCATCGAAAACCTGAACTAAAAGATATCATCTAATAAAGATTCTTTTAATATTTTCTCCAAAGTTTCGTTTTGTTTGGGAATACGTCCTCTGAGAAAATCCAAATATTCGTTATTAGAAAAATTGAATAATGCCAGCAAAGGCCTGGTATCACAACATCCTTTGCTGGCATTTATGTATTCCTTTATCGAGGAATATTTGTATTCATATGGATTGGTAAATTTTGCTGGATTGCAATGGATGTATTTTGAGAGATAAATAAAATAATCATCATCTTCTACCAATCTACTTTTGTATTTACTTTGAAAAACATGTCCGGCGTGCTTATATTTGGCATTATGCATTTGCGTATAGCTAACCACTAAACGCTGCATAATTTTGCTTATGTCAAGGCCTTTTTCGGCTTTGAAAGCCAAATGATAATGATTGGGCATCAAACAATAAAAAAGCAAAGAGCATTTTTGCTCTGACAGTAAACATTTTTTTAATTTTTGCATGAAATAAATATAATCGGACGGCATAAAAAAGCACTGTCTCTTATTATTTCCGCGATTATATACATGGTAAATCGCATTGGGTTTAAATTTCCGAGCAAAAGACATATATTTAGAAATTAATATTCATGTACCTTCTAAATATACATACTCAAATGCCATTAAGTTTTAATTAATTGTTTGAGACAAAGCTAGATTAGGGGTTTAGATTGGGGTATTAGGTTGGGGGTTTGGGTTGGACCCTAATACCTCACCTTATACTCCATCAAACTCAGTCCTTGCGAAAAACCCTGGTCATACAACCGTTGGAAATGGGTGTCTAAATAAAATTTAATTTTGGAATTATAGCCCTGGTCATAGCTCAAAACCAGCCAGATGTCCGTGTGCCCCGCGGCTATCTCTGAAATTTGCGAAGGCAATTTAGACGCATCGAACGCGGGAATCGGGCCGTGCGCATACCTGTCCCATATTGGCAAAGTGACGATCTGGCAATCTCCTTTGTAGTAATATTCCACGGGATAAATTGTGAAAGGTGCTGCTACTGCAATTATGTCCGAGGGTGCGGCATGCGCGTCCAAATAGGCGCTCACCTGTTTATAATTTTCCTTCACCGGGGTGGCCGCGGAAACTGTTTGGTTCACCAAACCTGCGGACATTATCAAAACCAGAAGTGAAGCTATGGCGATGGAAAGCCGCCGCGGGTATTTCGAAAACAAAAGCCAAACCACAAAAACATACAAAGGCGGCACGGCAAAAATTAAATAGCGCGGCAGGTAAACCGGCTTAATCACAAAGCTCACGACAAAAGCAAGGATAACCGGCAAAAACGAAGCCAATAAAAAATATCCGCCGTAGGTTGGAAATTTCCGGCGCTCGGCAGTCCGCCGATCCCTGCGCAATGAGAAAAATGCAAACAGAACCGCGATCGGCCACAAAGAAACGAAAACCGTATTTATGGCATTGTCCTGAAATCCGTACACAAACTGCGAAAACGTATTAAACAGATCCACGCTCGTGGGCCTTGGCAAAAGCGGCTGAGTATTCGCGGCAAACCCGAGCTTAAAAACATAATACAGCCACGGCGAAAGCGCCAGGATATAAAAAACTGTGATGCCGATAAATTTAGACAGCGACTTTTTCGGAAATTCCGCGCGGTTCAAAAAAAAGAAAACCGCTTGCGCCAAAATCTGAAGCCAAAAAAAGTAATGCACAAAAATTCCAAGCAGCCCGGTGATAAAATACCCCGCCCATGCGCCGCCTTTGCGCCGGTGCTCCGGCTTGGCGCTAAAAATCTTCACAAAAAAATATTGGTTCAAAACGCAAAAAAATAAAAGCATGCTGTACATGCGTATCTCACTCCCGTACCAATTTAAAAACGGAGAAAGCGCCACGAGGGATGCCGTAAAAATTCCGACCTTTTCACCAAAGGCGGCTTTGCCGAGCATGTACGCCGCCGGGATGGTCAGCAGAAAAAATATCAACGAAAGAGAACGGTCAACGGCAACGGAATTCCCAAAAAATACCTGCCAATAATGCAAAATTAAATGATAAAGCGGCACGTGCACGTCCTGCGCGATGGTATTCAGCATGGCCCGGGGCGTTTCGCGCGTCTGCCACATGCTTTGCGCCTCATCCAGCCGCAAGCTCTGGCCCATCAAGCCGAAATACGAAAACGCTCCGCAAAAGGCCATCAAAAAAAATATAAAAGCGAAGACCGCGCCCTTTCGCGCAAACCACTTCTTCTTCAACCCAGGGGCCTGGACGCGGTCTTCTTCGTACTCAAGCTCTTCTCTGGAAAATTTGTCCCTGGAGATCCGCACTTTCACTCTGCTTATATATTGATTGACGTATTGGCTGAACATTGCTGATTTATTTTTTAGATTTATTGATTGGCAGGCATTCTTTCTCAAGCCGCCACCCTGACCGGCTCCCTGACTTTTTGCGCCTGCGGAAACGCCGCTGCCATGAATACCGAGAAAATTATGACATTCAAAAATGCCCAAGCCAGGTTGGAAAGAAACGCGGGCGTAATTCCTCCGCGCGCGGCGGCAATAAATACGCCGGCAACAACTATGCCGTCGTAAATCAGCTGCGGTATTACCATATGAATGTAATTGCCCGCTTCCGAACGCTTTGCGGTTACGGAAAAGGCATCTCGCTTGCCGAATAAGACCGAGACAATGGCGCGCAAATGCGCATCAAACAATCCGATCGAAAACGCGATTGCTTTGTACGAGTACGAGAAATTCGTTGCCACGCCGAGAGTATAAACCGTGAGGAAAATATACGGCAGGAAAATCGCCGCCAATGACATTGTGGAAATTACCAGCGGCACCTGGCCGGTAAAGAAAAATATCACGGGCAAAATTGCGTTTATTAAAATAACCGCGCCGGAAAAATAATAGCTTGCCGACGCCAAATATTGCAGGCGCTGTTTAAAGCTTAATCCTTTCCTGAAAAGCGGGTTGTACCAAAACAAAACCTCCAAGCTGCCGCGCGCCCACCTGTACTGCTGGCGCGAATAAGAACGGAAATCCTCGGGCGCCAGGCCTTCGGCGAGAAGCTCGGGCACGTACACGGATTTCCACCCTTTTTGATGCACAAACACCGAGGTGGCAAAATCTTCGGCAATGTTATCTTCGCACATGCCTCCAACTTGCATGATCGCGCTTCGCCGCAAAACCATGTTGGTGCCGCACATGAACGCCGAATTCATCCTGTCCTTGCCGCGGCAAATGGGGCCGAAAAACAATTCCTGCTGGTCCCACGCGCCGGAAGTGATATAATTGTCCGCGTGATTTTTATAATATTGCGGCGTCTGGACAAAAGCCACTTTATCATCGGAAAAATAACCTACTGTTTTGCGCAAAAAATCCGGGCGCGGCACGTGGTCGGCATCAAAAACCGCGACAAATTCCGCGCCGCTCAACGCCAAGCCGTTGTTTATGTTCCCCGCTTTTGCGCCGCCCGGAACTCTCCTTGTAATGCAACCTATCTTGAGCCGCTCTGCAAGCGCTTCGATTTCTTGCCAATTTTTTTTATTCCGGACAAAGCCGTCGTTGAGCAGATAAATTTTAAATTTCGGATAATCGAGGTTCAGCGCCGCAATCGCGGTTTCTTCAACTATCTCAACCGGCTCCCCGCAAACCGTTATAAACACGTCAACAGGCGGATTGAAATTTGGATCAAATTTCCGCTCCGGCGCTTTGAGCGCGGAGATCGTGTACCAAAAAGTGAATGCCTGCCAAATATGGAAGACCTCGGTAAAAACAAGCAAGCCGAAAAGATACGGATTTCCGGGCTTGAAATAAAACGCAATAAGGAAAAAATATACGGACGCCAGCACATAATTTGCGGCAATCAGGATGGCGGGAATCTCATTCGTTTTTAGAAAATCATCTTTTTCTCTCATAAAATTTTTTTGATTAATTATTTGTGCTGCCAACCGCCTATTTTATTTAACTGCTGCCTGAGCTGCTGCCTGCGCTGCTGCCTGCGCCATACAAATTGATAAGGTAATTATTGTAAAGCCCGATCCCAAACCATGCCCAATTGTCGTCGTAATAGCTTAGCGTGGAAGCCCAGGAAAGCGTGTCCGGATTATAAAGCGATGCAAGCTTGCTTGCGTATACCTGCTTGGCCTCGTTCGGATGCTCAAGCATAAAATACGCTATGGCACCGCCGTACATTGCGGGTATTTCCTGCGTTTGCACAACCGAACCGTCGTGGGCATAATCGGCATATAAAGAATGGTTTGCCTGCCATTGCCCATTTAGGAATGAAAAGCCGGCAAGCACCTGCTTATCGCGCGGGTCTTTGAACCAAGACCAGTCCAATGCCAAACGGAAAGGAATGCGCAGGGCATCGTAGCCGTAATTTGAATCCAAACTCTGGTTTTGGGCGCGCACAAGCGCACCCGTATTTTTATTAATTAAGATCCAGTCCGGCGGAAGCCCGTCCGAACTGCCGTAGCCCAGATTCATTTTTGCGCTGTTTTCAAGAACCTGATACGAGGTATCTACAAGCCCGTTCCAATTGTCGGCTGGATCGATTTTCGCGAAAATCCTATATTCGTACGGCGCAAAATAAGAAGGGTCCATTATGTAATCCTGCTTGCCGGAAGTTTTCTCGATATTGTTAGCAAGCAAATACGGCTGCCCGCGGATCACGGCGACTTCTTTGCTCCAAATATCTTGGATGATTGCGCGCGCGTCATTTTCATACGCAACATTGCCCCATCTTTTGCTTGCAAACAGCAGAGCCAAAGCAATATCCTCATCCGCATCGCTGGCGCTGTTCTGCCCGCTTTGCGCGGTTAATACGCCGTAACTGCCACCAGGCTCTTGGCCGTAAAGCCAGGAAAATAAATGGTCATTTTTATGCTGGAGAAATTTCTGCGTCCAGGACCAGCTTTGGTTAAACGTGTTTTGGTCATCCCACCATACCGAACGGAGCATGGCATAACTTTCGGCTTCGGAAGTGCTGATATTGCCCTTGGAAAAATCCGCGGTTCTGCCTGTGGACGCCTCGATATAATTCAATTTATAAGCGTGCCAGGTGCCGCCCAAAATCTCCCGCGGTGAAAAAATTATCGGCTCCGAAGACCTGGGATTATTGCGATAGAAAACAAAAACCGCCAGGGCTAAAGATATAATAAGCAGAATAATGCCGGTTATTTTTAACATTCAGCGAGACCTTTTCCTTTTCATTTAAGTTTCTAAGCTACTGCCATATTTCCAAGCTGCTGCCACGTAAGTTTCCAGCTGCTGCGGCTTAAGCGAATCCTGTTTGGGGATCCGCTTAAGGCCGTTACGAATCGTTTTTCCGGTTTCCCCAGGCATGCAAGATCAAGAGAATCGCGCCTAAAATCGCCAGCAAAACTGAAATCGAATACATTTGTTTTGATTTTTGCAATCCCAAAGCAGTGCTTTGGGAATAGGCATAACCCGGAGACCGCGTTATGCTTGTGACGGCCTTGCCGCTTGCAGCAAAAGCAGTATGCCCATACTCCAAATGTCCTCGAGCCGAAAGAAAAACAGCTGCAACCAAGGAAATTAGGGCAACAAAAATATAGGGCCTTGTAACATTTGAATGTATGTCCATTTCCTGTCCATTCCGATTCCGTGAATTTGGTTTTCGTGTGCTCAGTTTAGTTTGGAAATCCTGCTTAGGTTGATGATACCGGACGAGGCAAAAAAAAGAATTGTATAAAGAAACAAAAAAAACCTGCTTGAAACCGCGCAAAATAAAAAAGCCGCACTATTACATGCGCCAATTAATATGGTCGGGATACCCGGACTCGAACCGGGAACCTCTCGCTCCCAAAGCGAGCGCTCTAGCCAATTGAGCCATATCCCGCAAATTTTCCTCAATTGGGATTTAAGCCCTAACCAATTGAACCCGGCCCCCCGGCCCTGACCGCGTCTTTCAAATTTTTTCCCGCTCTGAATTTGGGTACTTTGACAGCGCCGATCCGGATCCTCTCTTTGGGATTTTGCGGATTAACGCCTTCTCTGGGAGCGCGCGAGCTCACCTCGAAATGTCCGAAACCCGCTATATTCACCTCGCCTCCCTTGCGGAGCGCTTCTGTTATGACATCCACGAAGGAATTTAAAACCTTTTCTCCTTCTGATCTGGCGACCCCAAGTTTGGCTGCCAATGATTCAACTAGTTCGTTTTTGTTCATTTCTTTTTTAAAATTTTAACCTAAGCAATATTATACTTAAAAAATAATTTTTGGCAAAGCGGCCGTCAACCACTTCCCGAATCCTACGAACCGCTTGCTTCCTGCTTATCCGAATCTGATTCCTGGTTTCCTGCCCCGCTCTCTTCCGGATTCTCCGAGGCCGCTTCTGCCGGAAACATTTTTTTATAAAGCGTGCCCAAAACCCCGTTCACGAATTTGCCCGAGGATTCTCCGCCAAAGGTCTTACCAAGTTCCACGGCTTCATTAATGACAACTTTGGGCGGCACCTCTTTGGCAAAAAGCAATTCGTAAATTCCAAGCCGCAAAATATTCCTGTCAATAATCGTGATTTGGTCCAACGGCCACTCGGGAGCCGTCTCCACTATCGTGGCATCAATCTGCGGAAGATTTTTTTCAACCCCATCGAGGAGATTATAAATAAACTCTTCGTCTTCAAGGCCAGGCGCAAAATTTTTCTTATTCTCTGCCGCCAAATTCCGCAGCGCGGATTTCTTTCCGTTGAAATCCCATTCGTAAAGCGTTTGCATTGCCACTGTCCTGGAAAGATGCCTGTTTGCCATGGTTTTTGCGATTTAAAAAACCGCTTAAATTATTTTATTACTTGCCGGCCTTTGTAGTATCCGCAAGAGGCGCACACTTCGTGGGGCCTAACCGGCGCTTTGCAATTCGGGCAAAGCGCAAACGATTTCATCTTAAGAGCGTGGTGCGACCTTCTCTGGTTTCTGCCTGACCTGGTCTTATGCTTTTTTGGTACTGCCATTCTTGAAAATATTAAAGATTTTTAAATATGACAATGTTAATGTTAAGGGAAAAACCAATTTGTGTCAAAGCAATTCCAGTTAGCCAAGCTGCCTCTGAATTCTCAAAATTCCAAAGTCCTTTACATTTTTATCTTTTTATTTTATAATATCTGTTCGTTCCAAATTTTTGCAAGGAGGACTGTCATGCTCTACACGCGAAAAGTTCGGCGCGGGTCAAAGGCAAAGGCATGCAAAAAATTTCTCAGAAATTTTTTTAAATGCCTCGTGGTTGCTTTTGGGCCCGTGGTTGTCGGCGCTTTTGCCGACATTTGCTGGTATAAAGTATGCTATGAAAGAAATTGGACATTTGAGGCCTTTGGGCACCAATTCCAATTTTTTGTCAGCAGGGAAACTGAACCACTCTTCCATATGATAGGAGTTGTGTTCAGTATCTTTGCCGCCGTTTTATTCGACACGGTGTGGAAAAAAAGAATGGCAATGAACCGCGCAGTGCGTGAAAACGATATGGATACTTTCCTGCGCTTGCGCGATGAAACTATATCCCCTCTGGTGCATACGTTGATGATTGCGATTTCTGCAATTATAATCGCATATTTGATGTTGCAGAATCGCACGCTACAAGACGGGTTGTTTTCCGTTTTTGTAGGCACCTACCTCTTGGCGTTATTTTTCTTCGTAATCCAAGAAATGGACCACCCTTTGCACGGGGTTTGGATTATTGAAGAAATTAAGCCGGAATGGAGGGATATAGAATTTGATGTATATTTAAAAAAATGCGATAGCCGCCACAAAAAAGCAGCGGCGGCGGGGTAAGCGAGGCGAGGGGTAAGGGTATGGTAAATGAGCTTTAAATGCCGCTGGTTCTTTCAAGAATCAGCGGCATTTCAATTATAAAACGGCATTTAATAAAAAAAGACGACCGGCGCAAAACAATGTTGCGTCGGCCGTGGCGGCTTAAAAAAAGATATTATCGTGTCGGAACCTCAGGCACCGGAGCGCCTGATGTTGCCGACGGAGCAACTCGGACGTGCCGCCGCGGCGGCCGGGAATGTTCCCGGTCAAGCGCGCGCTCAACCGCGCGCTTCGCGGCATTTTTATCCAGAATTTTCTGGACCTGCCGCGATGCCGCGGCGTCCTGTTGATCTTGCAACCGATAAATTTTATCGGTTGCTTTTCCATAGGCATATATTAATACCATATATATGCCTATCCAGAACAAAACCACAAACATTAATCTTTTCATAATCCCTCCTTATCCCTCCTTTTGGATTTCGGCCTTACGGCCTTTTGAAATTTCAACTTTAAAGGTTCATTTTAAACAAACCCAAACAAACCCTTAGAGTTGCCCCCAATCCGTTTAAGCGAAATCAGGAGCCATGAGTCATGTTTTGCATGACAAAATACTATACATTATTTTAATAAAATTGTCAACAATTTTAGCACAAATTCCAATCTGAAGTGCTACCGGTGACGCACAAATTCCAATCTAAAGTACTACCGATGACCAACAAATTCTAATCTGAAGTACAACCGGTGGCCGGCGTAATTGCAATATATAAAATTGACCGCCGTTGAACTTCTTAGTTCGCGGGCGGTCTTTATGTGGAGTACCCTCCCTAGCGCTATGCTAGGGAGGGTACAAATTTTTCTGCATAACCCTCCTTGGGTTTGCGGTAGAGGAGCAGGCGGGCTGCCTGACCTCGGTTTTGGGTGGTTCAACAAAACCACCCGGAATCGCGCTGCCACCACATGGCAGCGCAGACGACGACCGGAAGGGGACGTCGGGTGAGGGGAGGCCTGAAAGGCGCCCCCTTCCGGTGTTAACGTCGCCAGCCAGCACGCATGGCGGCTGGCGACGTATGATGCGGGACGGGTAAATCCGCCCCGCGTGAGCGCGGGAGGTCGGGAGGTGATTGGCAACCCATTGGTTGCCGAAAACCCGCGCTCACTACCTTTCCCACAGCCGCTAATAATGGAACCCACCCGACAAGGATAAATATGGGTTCCGAGCGGCTGCTGTGGGGGAATTAAATTTTTAAAAAACTTATGTCAGGATATTATCATATGGTATTCTTTTTGTCAAGCTTTTATGGTTCAAATTAACAAAAATTCCCTTATTTAAGGGAATTTTTTGTATTTTTATCCTGAAAAAATATGGGCTAACTAAGATTATCTACAGGCATTGGCTGAATTAATATTCTGGCATTGGCGGAACAGCAGGGCCTTCCTTTTTCTCGGGCCTATCCACCACAATTGCTTCCGCGGTCACCAAAGTAGAAGCGATTGAAACCGCATTTTCAAGAGCAAGGCGGGTAACTTTTACAGGGTCAACAATTCCTTTTTCAAATAAATCCGCGCGGCCGGCCTCCCAATTAGATTCGTTGTATGCTGAAAAATCATAACCTTCATGCGCGCCGCTTGCCTGCACGTATGAAATTATACCCGAGGGCTCAACCCCGGTATTTTCTGCGATTTGGCGCAAAGGCGCTTCCAATGCTTTGCGGACAATCAAAACGCCGGCTCTTTCGTTTTCCGAAACCTTCGCCGCAAACTTATCCAAAGCAGGAGCTATTTTTGCCAAAGCCGAACCGCCGCCGGCGACAATTCCTTCTTCAACAGCTGCTTTTGTCGCATTCAACGCATCCTCAATTTTAAACTTTTTTGCCTTCATCTCTGTCTCGGTAAATGCGCCGACTTTAATTACGCCGACGCCTCCGGAAAGGCGCGCCAGCCGTTCCTGTAATTTTTCCTTGTCAAAATCCGATTTCGTTTCTTTCAAGGCAGTGCGAATTTGCGCAACCCTTTCTTCTATGGCCGCCTTCTCGCCTTGGCCGTCAACTATTGTGGTATGCTCTTTTGTGGCGATGACTTTGCGGGCGCGGCCAAGCTGGGCGAGTTCGGTGACATCCAGCTTCAATCCCAGATCCTCCGTAATATACTGGCCGCCTGTGAGCACGGCGATATCCTGGAGCATTTCTTTCCTGCGGTCGCCGAAACCCGGGGCTTTTACAGCCAGCACATTAAAAGTACCCCGCAATTTATTGAGCACGAATGTCGCCAGCGCCTCGCCTTCGACGTCTTCGCCAATAATTACCAGATCCTTCTTCCCCGACTGCACAACTTTTTCCAAAAGCGGCAAGACGTCCTGCACCGAAGAGATTTTTTTATCGGTTATTAAAATGTACGGGTCGTCCCAAACGGCTTCCATGCGCTCGGAATTTGTAACCATGTACGCGGAAACAAAGCCGCGGTCAAAGCGCATGCCTTTAACAACTTCTTTTTGAATGCCGATTGTCTGACCTTCCTCAACCGTAATAACACCGTCATGTCCGACTTCTTCCATGGCCTCGGCAATAAGCTTGCCAACTTCGCTATCAAGGGATGCAATGGTGGCAACCTGCCCTATCTCCTCTTTGTTTTTAACATCTTTCTTAACTTTATTTAATTCCTCGACAACAAACTTCACGGCCTTATCCATGCCGCGCTTAATATCGTTGGCTTTGGAAGAATTCATGGCCACAATGGCAAAGGCCTCGTCTATCATTTTCTGCGCAAGCACTGTCGCTGTTGTCGTGCCGTCGCCCGCGGCTTCGTTGGTTTTATTGGCAACTTCTTTTATGAGCGCGGCGCCGACGTTTTCAAACTTGTCTTCTAGCTCAATTTCTTTCGCCACGGTAACGCCGTCATCCGTAACGCTTGGGGATCCGAACCCGCGATCCAAAATAACCGCGCGGCCGGTCGGGCCGAGCGTAACCTTAACCGCGTTTGCGGCCTTGTCTACTCCGGCTTTAATTGCCTTTTTTGCTTCGTATCCAAATTTAATGTCTTTTGCTGGCATAGTATTTAAATTCCTTTCTATAAACTATAAGTTTAAATCGCAGCGGGCGCTATTCGACAAGCGCCAGAACGTCGCTGTCGTCTTTTTCCTTGCTGACGCTTAAAATCCGGTATTCTTCATTTTCAATTTCTATTTCTTCGCCTGAATATTTGCCGAAAACAACCGTATCGCCCTCTTTAAGGCCGAGGCGGCTTATTTCTCCGCCATTGCCCAAGGCCACTATTTTCCCCTGGGCTTTTTTTTCTTTTTCCGCGGTTGCCGGAAGCACGATTCCGGATTTCGTAACTTCCTCTTCCGTGAATTGCTTCACCAGGATGCGATCGCCAATTGGCTTGATTTTCATATTTTTTCTCCTTTAGCACTCTTTATGGTTGACTGCTAAGTGCATTATATATTTTATCCGAAAAACGCCGTTTGTCAAACAGCCGGGCCGGCGGCTCTTTTCCGCGGGCATTTTTTTTTAGGATTCGCCGGCAAAACGCCTTAAAACCTGCTGCCCTTTGCTTTGAGGATGAAAAGAGAGCTCATCCTCCTCTATTATAATGCCCGGCAACGAACGGATTCGGGCCTTTTCAAAGAAACGCGCCAAGCGCTCCAGGGCGCTCCCGATAAAGCCCCCGAGCAAAAATTCAAAAATTTTCTGGAAAATAGAATGTTCGGCTGTTTCGCAATAGCATATATGCGGCTGGCGCAAATAATTTCGGATCCAGCCGATATTCCGCTTTTGAAACTCGAAAATCGCCCGGCCGCCGAAATACGGAATCAATGAAACATATTCAACCGCTGTGTAAAGATTTTGATCCTTGTCCAAATATTTGCCTTCGCCGACATAATGGTTAAGGCAAAACCTATCGCTGATTTTTTTGCCGTGCCTGCGCATGCCCAAAATTTGAAAATATGCGGTGGCAAACAGGCGCGCCAGCCAAACGCGATTTTTTTTGGCGAGGATAAAAAGGTCTATGTCACTGTCAGGGCGCGAATTGCCCATGGCTTCGGATCCGCTTAACGCAGCGCCGCGAATAAAAGGCATGTGGCGGAGAAAAGGCAGGTATTTTTTTGCGCGCTTAAAACGCTTGGCGGCAAAAAAATTGTTTTCCAGGCGCTGGCGCGCGAGATCTTCCCTGCCTTTCAAAAAATAAAATCCGTATTCGGTTGAAATTTCCGGGCTGGTTTCCAAAAAATTCAAAATTTCGCTTAACGGAATTTCCGCGCCGGCAGCTGGGCCGGCAGGCGCTGTGGAGTCCGCATGTGCTGCGGAACTAACATGTGCTGCGGAACCGGCAACCGCTGCGGAATCGGCATGTGCTGCGGAACCGGCAGGCGCTCCCGCGGATGCGCCGCAATCATTATCGCGCAAAAAATACTTTGAAATCTCCACTAGCGTAAGGCAATGGTCCTGCAAATCAAAATATTTTATTGTTTTTATAATCTCGCGCAAAATATGCCCCTTTAAAACAAAAAACCGATATTTTCCGGATCAACCTTGTCGAATTCTCCCGAACGAGGATCTTCCTTGTAGATAAAGACCTTATGCGTGAATTCCGTGTCCGAAAAAAGATATTCGCTGTGCGCTGCCTGGCCCTGGCGATGCGAAAAATGCATCTTCTTTTCCAAAAGCACGGGCTTATTCTCGCGGACAATGCGGAAATTCCCCAAGGGCGTGGAAAATTCCAAAACATCCCTGGTGCCCTGCTTTTGTTCGCCTTCTCCGGTTGCCACGAGGAGATCTTCGGTGTATGCGGAAACATCGGCAAATTTTTGCTTGGCGCGCTCTATTAATTCATTCCATTTTTCATCAGTCATAGCAGAATCTATAATCTATAAATGTAAACTACCAACTACCACCTCCCCTCCCAACTACCAACTACCAACTATTAACTACCACCTACCAACTACTAACTATTATCCCTTAACTTTTTATCTTTGGCAATTGGGACAAAAAGTTGCCGTGCGCGAACCAATCCTGTGCGCGCGCAAGGGCTTGCCGCAATTACGGCACGGCTTGCCGGATTTGCCGTAGACCTTGTGGCGTGCGGAAAATTTCCCGGCAGCGCCCCTTGCATTTACGTAATTTTTCAGCGACGATCCGCCGTGGTTAATTGCTGTCCGCAAAATTTTCTTGATTGCCGACGCCAGGATAAGGGATTCGGCAGGTGCAAGGGATCCGGTTTTGCGCAACGGGGAAATGCGCGCGGCAAAAAGCGCCTCATCCGCGTAAATATTTCCGATGCCTGCAATTGCTGTTTGGTCCAATAAAAAATCCTTGATGCGCTTTTGCGGGCGCAAATTCAGCAAATTCGAAAAGTGCGCGGCATTTATCTCGAGCGCGTCCATGCCGTGCCCCGCCCGAGCCATAATTTTTTCAAAGTCCCGATTATTTGCCAGGCGCATGTGCCCGAATTTGCGGACGTCGTTATAGAAAAGTTTCCCTCCACCCGAAAATTCGATTTCAACGTGCGTGTGTTTCGAAGGCAAAAGCTCTTTTTGGGCGCGCTTTGCGCGCGAAAGCAAAAGCGGGCGCTTTAAATTTCCGCCGGCAATAAATATCAGCTGGCCGGTCATGCGCAAATGGATAACCAGCCGCCAGCCGCCGGAGATTTCAATGATTAAAAATTTCCCGCTGCGGCCAAAGCCCGTTATTTTTTTGCCTCTCAATGTTTGCGCAAATTTTTTTGCCTGCGCCGCTGATCCCCTTTTCGCATTCGGGATTTTGCCTGCGCCGAATTTAACCATTGCACGGGAGCGCACCAAAACATTCCTGATTGTCCTGCCTCTCAGTTTTTTCTCAAGCTGCCGCTTTATGGTTTCAACTTCGGGGAGTTCGGGCATGCGCTTTATCTTTAAGCGTTTTATTGATAAATTGAATTATATGGATTTCCTGGACAAAATACAACATAAATTCACCGCAAAAGAAGAGGATCTTATTCTTAGGGCTTTGGGTTCGGCGCAAAGGGCCCATGCCGGGCAAAAGCGCTTTTCGGGCGCCGACTACATTGTGCATCCAATCGGCGCGGCCCTGATACTTGCGGAGATCTTGCCGGAGGCCACCTGCATTGCCGCAACCCTCTTGCACGACGTGCCGGAAGATACCAAAACAACGCTCGCGGACATAAAAAAGCTTTTCGGCGAAGAAATCTCCCGGCTGGTTGACGGCGTAACCAAGCTCGGCAAAGTGCGCCTGCGCAACAGCAAGGACGAATACTATGTTGAAAATTTGCGCAAAATGTTTGTGGCAACATCCAAAGACATCCGCATTATCTTAATTAAGCTTGCGGACCGCATCGACAACATGCGCACCATTGAATTCGTGAAAAAAGAAAAACAAAAGCGCATTGCCGAGGAAACCCTTGAAATTTACGCGCCCATTGCCAGCCGCCTGGGCATCGGGGAATGGAAAGACGAGCTTGAAGACAGCGCTTTTAAAATCGCCTATCCGAAAGAATACGAGGAGACGAAAAAAATGCTCGAGAGCGCGCTTGAGGGCAAGCAAATCGCCGTCAAGAAATTGCAGAAAGACCTGGCGGCGATCCTGCACACCGAAGGCGTCAAATATGAAAACATAAGCGGGCGGGTCAAGCGCGTTTATTCGCTTTTTAAAAAATTAAAAAAATACGACGGCGACATGGAAAGGATTTACGATTTGGTGGCTTTGCGCGTGATTACGAAATCAACCGCAGAATGCTACGCTGCCTTGGGCGCCATCCACAAACATCTTCAGCCCTTGCCCGGGCGCGTCAAAGATTTTATAGCCCTGCCCAAGCCCAACGGATACAGATCGATCCACACCACTGTTTTTGACGCGGATAAAAATGTTTTTGAAATACAAATCCGCACGGAACAGATGCACGACCAGGCGGAAAAAGGCATTGCCTCGCACTGGCTTTACGACGAAAGCGGCAAAACCAGCGGCGCGGCAATGAACCTGCAATGGGTAAAAGATCTGCAAAACGCGCACGAACAGTTAAAAAATCCGGAAGAATTTTTGCGCGCGCTTAAAATAGATTTTTTCAAGGACAGAATTTTCGTATTCACGCCCAAAGGCGATGTTAAAGACCTGCCCGAAGGCGCGACGCCCGTGGATTTTGCCTTTGACGTGCATACTGACTTGGGCTTTTACATGCTGGGCGCAAAAGTCAACGGCAAAATGGTGAAAATAGATTATGAGCTGAAAAGCGGCGACATGGTGGAAATCATCAAATCAAAAAAACCGGTTGCCGTTTCGCAGGACTGGCTGAATTACGCGAAAACCTCGGGGGCGCGATCAAGAATAAAACGCCGCCTCGCGGAACGGCAAGGCGGAATTTTCAATTTACTGAAGAAACTCGCGAATAAAAAATAAGCGGGTTAAAGGCCCAGGGCCTTTGTCACTTGCCTTATCAGCGAAATCACGACAGCAGGCGGGAGCAAACTGAACGAAGGGATGCCGTTGTCGTCGTTCACAAGCCATAACTTTTTTTTCGTTTCCACGGAGCCGCTTTCGGGATCATATTCGTATTCGTATTCCGGCGTCAGCTCGTATTCGTCAAGCTTGTCTTTTTCCGAAACAGGTATGGCGTTGCGCAGGTAAATTTTTTGCACGCCGGAAACTTCCAGCAGGCGCTTAAAAATCTGGTCGTCAACTTCAAGCCGCGCCCGGATCGGCTCAATGCCAAGCTCGTCCCCTTGCTTGCCTTCCATGCGCGCGCCTTTGCACGCCTGGTTGTCGCACTTCAAATAAAACTTTCCCGAGGCCTTGTCATAACCGACGTCTTTGGTTGCCAAAAGCTTTAAATTGCGCGGCGTTTTGCAAACGGGGCAGACCACGCGGTATTTAATGCGCTCGTCGATGACGGTATTGGGCAAATCAATGAAAACGAAAAAATCAGGTTCGCCCTCATAACCAACCAGGTCTTTTAAAAACATGGCGTAGCTGATTTGGTCGTGCGCGCGCGGAAAACCGTCAATGAAAAGAGCTTGGCGCGGGCGCTTGCTAATTTCATAGCGGACCAATGCGACAATAAGCTCTGATGAAATCAAATTTGCCTGGCTCCTGCCTGTGATCAAATTTTCTATTTCTTCAATGCCGTTGAACCCGCGATAATTTTTTTGCAAAAAATCCATGAGGTCGGACTTGTCTTCGCCTTTGTCTATTTTCGCATGCAGGTCGCGGACAATATCGCCCACCGAAAGGTGGCCCACAGCGGCTTGCGGGCCCATCAATTCCATAAACATTTTCGAATAAGTGCCTTTGCCGGAATTTTTTTTGCCTATCAAAAAAGCTATGAAGGCCTTGCCCTGTTTCAAATATTCTTGAAGTTTTTTTATTTCATCGCCGGCTTTTGCCTGGAAATATTCTTTTCTTTGGGCAGGGTCTTCAAGGTCGAAAACTCTTTCCAAATTAGGCACTTTGGTATTGGTTATCGGGAAATCCATTCTTTGCTCCTTCTATTGGCTTATATAATTTAATTTTTCAAATCGCTGACCACCGCATTCCGAATGTAGACCTTGGTTGCCGGAGTGCCGTCATCAGGCCCGAACACAGGCACAGCTATCGGCAAGGCGCCGATTTTATCGACAACATCTTGGCCGGCAATCACTTTCCCGAAAATGGTGTAATTATGCGGGAGGCCGGATTGATCTGCGAGCAGAATAAAGAATTGCGAACCATTGGTATTTGGCCCGGAATTTGCCATGGCAACAACGCCTTTCAAATAACCGGCTTTGTATGAAGGAGTATCGGGATAAAGCTCGTCTGCAAACGGCTTGCCGTAAATGCTTTGCCCTCCGCTGCCCGTGCCGGTAGGGTCGCCGCCCTGAATTACAAACCCGTGCGCCACGCGATGGAAAAAAGTGTTGTTATAATATCCCTTTTGCGCCAAACAAATAAAATTTTCCACTGTCTTTGGGGCATCGTTGCCGTAAAGCTGAATTCCTATGTTCCCGAAAGTGGTCTGCAAAGTAACAACTTTATTATTGACGTCTATGGTGGGCTTGAACCTGCCTGTTGCGGGATCGATGCTGTTGACGTCCTGGCCGTTGGGACACCCGGAATAAGCAGTGGCCGCGGAATTTTCGGAACTCGTTTGCTGCGGCTGCTGCGACGGTTGCGGCTGCTGCCCGGAGGACCGGGAATTTGATTGCGCGCTTTCGTTGCGCGCGTTGTGGTAATGCACTATCAAACCGCCGACAAAAGCAACTATGATTAGCGCAACCACGGTATAAACAATTTTTGTGGTCGTTGACATTTGGTCTATTTTAATGATTGTAAAATAAATTCCTTTTTATTTTACCAGATTGCCGGATTTGTTTCAATAAAAATAAAAAGCCCTGGCAAGCAAAAGCAAATACTGCAAAAGAGGGGCAAGAGCCCAGGAAAAAATTTTGCCGGCTGCCGGAACCGCTGACAAATATCCGCCCATTATCGCAAAAGGAAGCAATGGCACTGCCAAAACGTTCAACAAAGGAGCAAACGGGGAAAATTGGTGGAAATAATAAATAATAAGCGGAAAAGTTGCGGCCTGCGCCGATATTCCGGTGATAAAGATTTCCTTAATTCCGAGCGCATCGGCAGAAAAGGCAGCGCGCAAAAAATTAATCTTAGACGCGGCTGCGGCAAGCGCTTTGCGCACCCATGGGCCGAAAACAATAATGCCTGCGATACCCAGGAACGAGAGCTGAAAACCGATATCATAAGCTGTTATAAGCGGGTTCACTGCAACCAAAATTGCTGCGGCAAGCGCCAGTGCAGTTAAAAGATTAAATTTTTTTCCCGCAAACCTCGAATAAACGAACACGAGCGACATTATCGCGGCCCTTAAAACCGCGGGCGCAAAACCCGAAATAGCTAAATAGAGAAAAGAAAAAACCGCGCTCGCAAACGCCGCCTTGCGCCTCCCGAAAGGAAGGATCACTATTTCAAGCCAAATTAAAACTATGGTTAGCTTGTAGCCGGAAACGGCAATCATGTGCGCAAGGCCCGTGCCATTGAAAGCGTTTGTATCCGATTGCTCCATAAAGGATTTATCGCCTGTTAAAATTGCGATTTCCAAGCCTGACTGGGCTGGACTTAAATTCTTACGCAGATCGAAAACAACAAGGTGCTTGAAAGCCAAAGCCTTGGAAATCGCGAAATTGCCGCCGGGGCGCAAGGAAAAAATTTCTGGGAAATACATCTGCGCGTAAATATTTTTAGCTGCCAGATATTGGATATAATTAAAACCAGCAAAATTTTTGGCTGCAGAAGGTTTGCCGCGCAAAAAGATAAAATCGCCGTAAGAGATTTTTTTAGAGCCGGAAGTGTAGACCAATATTTTTTGCTTGTAACCTTGCGGCAGGGTTTGGAAGGAAAGCCGCGGCTTTTTATTCGGGCTTTTACTGCTTGATTGCGGCGCGGAAAGTTTCGGGTCTGAAACAACTCGGGCATAAAAAAGAGTTTTTTGCTTGTAAAGAGAAATATAGGCGCTTGTTTTGTGGGCAAACTCCGCGCGCACAAGGCCAGTGATCGCAAAACAAACTGCAAGCAAGGCGATTTTAGCCGGCATTGGCTGAATGGGTTTTGTAAGCCAAAAAAATAAAATGCTTGAGGCCAACGGGCAAGCGCAGGCGCTTGCCGCAAAAAAAGAAAAATGCAAGGCAAGCGGAAAAATCGCGCCGAAGAAAGCGCCAAAAACAAATGCCAAGAGGCACAAAATAAAAATAGCGGGTTTGCCCATGGGCAAACCCTAACACTTATAAATTAAATTCAAATTAAAATTAATCTTATCCGAAAAACGGCTTTTTAAAAACGCTGCGAAGCGGCTTAAAATTCCAAATAAAACATTTTAAAGCGCTTCCAGCGAAGCAATATTAACTTTTTCTTCTTTTATGGGCAATTTTGGCACGAGAAAACTCACAACAAATTTTGTGCCCTTGCCAAGGCCCTGGCTTGTGAACCAAACTTTTCCGCCATGGGCTTCCACGATTTTTTTAACAACATAAACGCCCAGGCCAGTGCCCTCGCGCGTAACTTCGTTGGCAGCGTCTGTCCTGAAAAACTTTTCAAAAATCTTCGGCTGGTCTTCTTTGGCAATGCCGATGCCCGTATCTTCCACGGAAAGCTGTATTTCCTGGCCATCTTGAAGCAGGCGCACTGTAACGCCGCCCTGCTTGGTATATTTAATGGCGTTATCCACCAAATTGGTGACAACTTCCATGAGTTTCTCCATGTCCGCGCGGATATCCGGGCAAAAGCGGTTGACATTATCAAAATACAAATACAACCCTTTTAATTTTGCTTTGGCAGTTAATTCGCCCAGGACGTTTTCCACCAGCTTGCATAAATTCACGGGGCCGAAAGCAAATTCCATTCTTCCGGATTCAATCCTTGATAAATCCAAAAGGTCGGCAACAAGCTGCAATTGACGTTCCGCTGATTCATAAACAATGTGAAGCTGCGCTTTTTGCGTTTCCGGAATCTCGCCAAAATCGCCTTCCAAAAGCATGGAAACATATCCTTTGATTGCCGTCATGGGAGTGCGCAACTGGTGGGAGGCAACGGAAAGGAATTCGCTTTTTGCCTTATCAAGCTGTTTTAACTGCTTATTTGCGTCCTCAAGCCGCGCGGAAAGGACCTGCAGCTGCTCGCGGGCGCGCACTTCTCCAAGCACGCTCTTGATTAAAAGGCCGCCGACAAGCATTGTCAGTGAAATGGAAATAAAAGGAACATAAATATTTTGCAATGCCGGGCCGGAAAACGCCTGCCAAACGCTGTTGACTATCAAAGCCAAAACGAAAATTTCCGTGCCGATAACTTTGACGTTGAAAAATTTATATTTGATAATGGAATAAAAAATGGAAGCGATGAACACGGAGGCTAGAATGTTTCCCCACGGCGGGATATTGATTCCATACCAGAGAAAATAATTTGTGAGGCCGCCGGCTACGCCGATAGTGCACCCCGCCAATACGTATTTGATTTGCAGCTTAAAAACTCCGTCTGATTTTTTATACCCCAAATAGAGCATCCAGGTGGTGTAACACATGTAAACAACCCAGGCGAAAATGAAAACATTGAAGACCGGGCCCGGTGCCGGCCAAAAAGCAAAGCCGGGCACCGCCTTTATTCCGGAAATAAAATATTTTGTAAAATCAAAAAACAAAAAAAGGGCGAAAAGAACGTCTGAAAAAATAAGCAAAGCCCTGCGCGGGCGCGCTTCGCCCAAAAGCTCAAAAATAAAATTGAGGTAAAAAATTCCGATGCCAATGGCGCCGGCCATCAAAAACCGCGACCAAAACAAGGCCTCGGAAGCGCTGTCGGCGATCTGCCAAAAAAAATACCCAAAGCTCCAGACAGCCAAGCTTAGGCCCAAGACAATAAAGAGCAAATCAAGCTTGGTCCTTTTATCCTTGGATAAAATCGCCAGGCACAAAATAATAGCCGTTACGAAATTAACCAGGGATGAGATTACCGCGTACAAATGCATTTTTATTTTTTATTTGGAAGATTTATTTTTAAGAACAGCTTTGTTTTTAAGATCAACAATTGCGCTTCAAAATCGTTTTTTTTAATTTCCCGGTTTTCAATTTCCGGTTTTTCAAAATTTTCTCTCATATTTTTTAAAAATTATTCTGCCGTGCAGACGGCTATTTGATGAATCTGCAATGGTTCGGGGAAAATTCGGATATCGGAAAATCCGGCCTGCTCCAAAATTCCGCGCAATTCGCTTTCTTCCCTATAAATCATTCTTCCCCAATTAATAACATGCTTCAAAAAATACTGTTCCTTATTCGGCGCGATATTGCAAGTAAGCAGGGTTCCTCCGCGCGGCAAACGCTTTTTAATGTTCCGGAAAAACTCGACAGCAACATTTTCGGGCAAATAATCCAAAAGCCCGGCAACTTCCACGACATGCGGCCGGAACGGTTCGGCGTGGTTCGAATATTCCTTGAAATGCGCCGCAACACCGTCGAATTTCGCACCAATGCCGGATTCAACGGCGAGATTTTTTGCATGTTCGATCGCTTTCGGATCTATATCCAAAAGCAAAACCTTGTCGACATTTTCCGGCACAGAACCAATGCCTTCCATAACCGATTGGGCGGAGCCGGCGGCAACGGACATAATCCGAACCTTGCTGTGGCCGGCTGCGCCTGCGCGCTTAATGGCATCCGTGATTTCCGCGGCAATAATTTTGCGCCTGTTGCGCACTGCCTGCGCGTTTTCCATCCCGTAATACAAATTGTAAAGCCGTTCGGACATGTTTTGCGGCTTTGCAAAGGGCTTCATGTTATAGACAATATCCAGGGCGCGCCAGGAAGTCGCGGTATCTTTGACGTCGCGGCAATATTTGCTTAAGCCGTCATAAAGCATGCTGTTCACTTTCGGCGCTTTTAAGCCGAAAAATTTACGAATCTTTTTCTTACAAACCACCCAGAAAGCGATTAAATCCAAGGCAACAAACCACCAAACTCGATGAAATTGGCTTTCCAATCCCTCCGGAAACTGGCTGGCAACGGTTTTGCTCATTTTTTTATCCACAATTTTTAATTTTGTTGTTTTGGTTTCTTAAACCAAAAACTCTGATACAATTATATATGATTATGAAATTTATTACATCTTTTGCCCAGCGCCTTGCGTGGCTCGCAACCATTGCGGCCATGAAAATTTTTTGTAATTTTTACAGGGAAGGCATGGAAAAACTCCGGGGAATTTCCGGGCCGCTGCTTATTGTTTCCAATCACCGCAGCTACTGGGATTCTTTTATAATAGGCACGCTTTTCCCTTTTTCTTCCAAACTGTTTCCATTAAGCTTTATAGCCGCGGAGATGTTTTTTAAAAACCCTTTTTCAAGACTGATTATGAAGGTTCTCGGAGCGTCGCCGGCAATCCGCGGCAAAGGGCTGGATATTTCGCTGAAAGATTTGCGCGCGGCGCTTGCGGACAACCGCGCCGCGGTTATTTTTCCTTACGGCAAAAGGATTTATGACGACAGTGAACGTCCCGGCATCGGCCGCGGAGCAGCAGCACTGGTTTCGGAATTCAAAAATCTTACGATCCTGCCGGTATATTTAAAAACCACTCCCGGCCTTTCGCTTTTCAAATTCTTGTTCGGCAAAAAAGAAATGGGAGCGATCGCGGGGAATCCTTACACGATAAATCTCGAACACAAGACCCACGAAGAAATCTCCGCAATTTTAGTGCAGAGCTTTTTGGCTCTCGGCCACGCGGAAACCGCAAAACAAAGCGCTGTTCTAAATTGAATCAAGCGCAATCCTAAATTAAGCCGCGAATCAGCTCTCTCATTTTTAAACTTTTTTGCTTTCTGGTCTTAAGATCCCGCACCGTGATCTCGTTTTTTTTCTTCTCGTTTGCACCGAAAAGGACGGCATAAGGAATGTGCTTGCTTTCGGCGTAGGAAAACTGCTTTTTCATGTCCGCGCTCTCATAATAAAATTCGCTGTTAATTCCCGCGGCGCGCAATTGCGATAAAATATTCAGATAATCCGTTTCCAGATTTTTATCCATATTCAAAATCAAAACCTTAACCGTGCCGCTTTTTTCCGCAAGCCCTGCGTCCTGCATTGCCGAAAAAAGACGGTCAAGGCCGATGGAAACGCCGATGGCCGGAATATCCTGGCCGGTGAAAAGGCGGAGCAGATGGTCGTATCTTCCACCTCCGGCAACAGAACCGAACCTGCGCGATTCCATGTTTTCGGTAAGGATTGTTTCAAAAATAGTCGAGGTATAATAATCCAGGCCGCGCGCCAATGACAAATCTATTTCCGCATGCGAAACGCCGAATTCTTTTAACGCCGAAAAAACTTTGTTAAGCTCGTCAAAGCCCTCTTTCCCTTGCGGCTGGCGCAAAATATATTTGCTCATGAATGTTTTCAGGGCGCCGACATCAGGCACTTTTGTCGATGCCAGGCGGATAAGCCCTTCAGCCTCGTGCTTTTCCATGCCCAATTTTTTTTCCAGCTCCTCGGCAACGGCTTTGGCGCCGTTTTTTTCTATTTTATCAATGGCGCGTATGCCGTGAATGATTTTTTCAGGCGGCACTTTCGCGGTCAGCATTATGGCATTTAAAATTTTCCGGTTATTTACCTTGATAACAAATTTTTTTATGCCAAGATCCTTCATCGCCGCCTCTATGACCGCAATGCATTCGGCATCGGAAATTCCCAGGGGCGCACCTGCAATATCGGCGTCGCACTGGTAAAATTCGCGAAGCCGCCCTTTTTGGGTATTTTCAGCGCGCCAAACAGGGGCAATTTGGTACCGTTTAAAAGGCCTGGCAAGATCGTTTTTATGCTGGGCGGCCACGCGAGCAAGCGGCACTGTAAGATCGTAGCGCATTGCCACATCGCGGTTGCCGTGGTCTTTGAAGCGATACATCAGCTGTTCGCCTTCATCTCCGTACTTTCCCGCGAGGACGTCTTCATATTCAAGCGCCGGGGTTTCGAGGGGCTCGAAACCGTAGAGTTCAAAAACCCTTTTTATCTTTTCCATCATCCGGCTCCGCGCAATCTGCTCCTGCGGCAAATAATCGCGGAAACCTTTTAATGTCCTTGGCTCTATGGGCTTCATAATACCTAAATTTTACCATTTTTGGGAAAAAGATGCCATTAATATCGCGCCCTAAATGGAATTTGATGCCAAGGCGGCTCAAAAGTGCGGCGTGAACGCGTGAAATTAAATTAATTTTAATTAAGCCGAACTTCAAACATTTTGCTTTTGGATTTTTCACCGTGCACCAGGCGCACCGCGCTTTGGCTGACATTAAAAAAATGCGCAAGAATGCGGATCAGGGCGCGGTTTGCCCTGCCTTCGATAGCCGGCTCGCCAAGCCAAATCTCCAAAATATTTTCCGAAACGCGCAAAACCGATTTCTTTTTGGATCCCGGATGCGCTTTGACGAAAATTTTCATATGCCGCCGCGCATTAAAAATCAATCCCCTTTTGAGCGAGTATCCCTTTATAATAAGGGTGCTTAATCATATTCATTTCCGAAACCAAATCCGAAACAGCAAGGATGCCCTTAAAAAGATCGTGCCCCGTATAGGCCAGGTGCAAATGCGCCGGCTTGACCTTGGTTAAATTTATAATTTCCGCCTGCGAAAGAAGCCCGAGCTCCAGGGCGGAAACAAGCTCATCCAAAATTATCAGGCCATATCTCCCGGAAGCCGCAAATTTGCGCGCGAGCGCAAGGCCGTCCTTTGCCGCCTTAACATGCACCGCCTTTTTCTTCCGATCCCCGAGTATGCCCACAAACCCGCGGCCTGTTTGCAAAGTTTTTATGCGCCCGATTTTAATTTTTCTGCCGCTTTGGGTTGTGCCCAAATTTTTTTTCGCCGCAATATTTTCAAAAAAAACAATTTCGGAAGAAATCGGCCATTCGCCGCTGCGGCGCTGTTTTCCTTTTTTCGGCCTTCGCGCTTTCACAAACTGCAAAATAAGGACATTCATGCCCGCGCCGGCAGCGCGGGCTGCCAAGCCCATGGCAGCCGAGGTTTTGCCTTTGCCTTTGCCATAATAATAAATATTAAGCCCCTTGCGCTGAGCAGGGGCGTGGAAACCGGAAGTTTTTAAATTATTGCGTTTGAGGATTTCTGAACCTGGCATTTTGCCTCCCGGCATTTTTAAACCCGGCGTTTAGCCGCATTTTGAATATCCGCAGGTAGTGCACTTCAGGCATCCCTCTTCAAACTTCAGCATTGCCGAACAATCCGGGCAGACAGGCGCGTGGCCGTAATCAGCCAAAGAAACTTTTTGCCGGAGCGAATACGTTCCCGTGGCTTCGGTTTGATTGGTGCGCTCTGTAACCGTCTCTACCGCATGCTCAATAATATCTTCCCGCGGGGCCTTGCCGGCATTAAAATTCAGCTGCAGCTTTTGCTGGCTGCGGTTAATATGTTTTTCCAAAACCTTGCCAATGGCATCAGGCAGCGAATAGATAATTTCGCCGTCGGCAAATGAAACCTCACTGCTGCGGATTCCCTTCAGCTGCTTTATGATTGCTTCAACAGAGACCCCGGAACGCAGGGAAAGGGAAACCAGGCGCGTCAGGGCTTCGGTGAGCGCCGCGAAAAATCCGCCGGATTTTCCCAATGTGGCGAAAACCTCAAAAGGCCCGTGCTCGTCTTCGTTTATGGTGATGAAAAGGTTGCCGTACGGGGTTTTTACTTTATAAGTCGTGCCGCGCATTTCATCCGGCCGCTCGCGGGGAATAATTTCATAGCGCGTCCCGTTTTGCATCAGTTGTTTAACAATAATCTTGTTCGGATTGTTGGCATCCACCTGCATCACGGATTTCTCTTCGGCCTTAACAACAGCCGGGGATGTTTCCAGCTTGCCCATTTTCTTTAATTGATCGGCAGCATCTTTGCCGAGCTTGTCGCCGTCAGTGGCAAGAATTTGCTCGTCGCGCGAACCGTCCCGGTAAATTGTGCCACCTTTGCAGCCGAGGTCGTACATAAGCTCGTAAAGCTTTTTTGTCTGGTCGATTGTATAAGCCGAAGGGGCGTTGCAAGTTTTGGAAATTGCGGCATCTGTCCATTTTTGGACAGCGGCCTGAACGCGAACGTGCTCTTCGGGAGTCAATTGCATGGCATTCACGAAATAATCCGGAAGGCCTTCGCCAGGATGCGCATCCAGCCAATCCTTGGCAATTTGAATTTTTTCCTCATGAACGCCAAGGCGCGCTTTTCTGAAATATGTCCAAGAATAAAACGGTTCAATGCCCGTGCTCGTGCCTACCATCGTGCCCACTGTTCCTGTCGGCGCCTGCGTCAGGATGGTGACATTGCGGATGCCGTATTGGCGCACCTGGCTGCGGATATATTCCGGCATTTGCTTCATGAATCCGCTTTCCAAAAACTTTTCCGCATCAAACATCGGAAACGCGCCTTTCTCCCGCGCCAAAGCAACGGAAGTTTCATAAGCGGTAACCGCTATGAATTGGTAGAGCTTGCCGATAAATTTTTCCGATTCCGCGCTTCCGTATTTTATGCCGAGCTTAATAAGCATTTCCGCAAGGCCGATGGTGCCCATGCCCACGCGGCGCTCGGACATTTGCTGTTTTTTGTTTTCTTCGAAAAAATACGGAGTGGCATCTATGACATTGTCCTGGAAGCGCACCGCCTGCTGAACCGTTTGGCGCAAAAGATTCCAATCCACATCATTGCCGCCCTGGTTCAGATGTTTGGCAAGATTAACATGTCCGAGGTTGCAGACCGCCCATGGGGCAAGCGGCTGTTCCCCGCATGGATTCGTGCACGGCAGCGGAGCGTAATAATAAGAGTTGGACATGTAATTGGCGCGATCCACGAAATACATTCCCGGTTCTGCAGAGGCCCAGGCCGATTCCACTATTTGCGTCCAAATATCCCGCGCCTTCATGGTTTTATACTTCAAAACCTTGCCGCCGGCTTCTCTCCATTTTTTAATATCGCCCTGGAAGGATTGCCAATGTTCTTTATAAAGGGGATCGGAAGTGTCCGGAAAAACCAAATCCCAATTGCTGTCGTTTTTTACCGCATCCATAAAATCATCGGTAATGCCTATGGAAATGTTTGCGTTCGTTATTTTGCCCGCCTCGCGCTTGGAATTGATAAATTCCAAAACATCGGGGTGCCAGACATTGAGTATCAGCATAAGCGCTCCGCGCCTTGAACCGCCCTGCTCAATTAATCCCGTGACAAAGCTGTAAACAGAGCCCCAGGAAACCGCGCCGGAAGATCTTCCGTTGACGCCCTTAACATAGGCGTAGCGCGGGCGCAATGTTGAAAGGTTCAGGCCGGCGCCTCCGCCGCGGGACATAATTTCCGCCATCTGCTGAAGCCGCTCAAAAATGCCGCCGCGGGAATCATCCGGGCAAGGAAGCACATAACAGTTATAAAAAGTCAGATTTTGTCCTGTGCCTGCTCCTGTAAAAATTCTTCCGGCGGGAACGTATTTCCAATCATCCATCAAATTGCGGAAATTGTTTTCCCATTCTGTTTTCTTCTCAGGCGTGGGTTCAACGCTGGCGATATGTTTTGCAATGCGCTCGAACATTTGTTCGGGAACTGTTTCCAGCGGCTTGTCTACGTGCTCCATGGCCCGCAACTCCAAACGCCCGTCGCGCAAGCGCACGGAAACTTCGTTTGTCTCCGCATTTATGCTTTCAACCGTGCCTATTTCCCGCTGGCCTGTTTTTAAATTAACGTTAATAATGGCAACATCGCCGATTTTCAGCGTCTCTTTTTTAACATCTTTAACCGCGTAGCGGTCTAAAAATATTTTTTCCCCTAATTCGGATAGGGCATTCCGTTTTCTTGCTTGCAGATTTTCTGCGGACATTTTTGTTTTGCTTAATGGTTAGTAGTTGGTAGTTGGTAGATAGTAGTTGGTAGGTAGTAGGTAGTGGTTGGCAAGTGGTAGACGGTAGGCAATAGTTGGTAGTTGGTAGTTAGTTAATATGTGGCGGTTGTTTTATAATCTTTGCAATTCTGCCTTGAATTCTTCTATATCTTCAAACTGCTTGTAAACCGAGGCAAAACGGACATAAGCAACCTTATCGAATTTTTTTATCTTTTTCATAACAATATCGCCGATGGCCGAGCTTTCAATTTCATTGGAAGCTGCCTTTCTTTGAATCTCCTGCTCTATTTGCGAAATAAGCTTTTTGAAATCCTCGTCGCTAATGGGCCTTTTCTCGAAAGCGCGCCTGATGCCGCGATCCAGCTTTTCACGCGAATAAGTTTCTTTGGAACCGTCCCTTTTTAATACCGAGAGATCTAAAATTTCCATTTCTTCGTAAGTGGAAAAACGAAAACCGCAGGAAGGGCACTCTCTTCTGCGGCGAATAGCAACGCCATCGCCCGCAACGCGGGAATCAATCACTTTTGTATCTTCATTGGCGCAATTTAAACAATGCATAAATTTATATGTTTTCCGCGAAATAAGGCAGATTTTTACTTTTGTTTTTGTTTCTATAAGACACTATATGTGGTGTGTCTAAAAACATATTAGCACTACATATAGTGTCATGCAAATTTCCAAGAAACGGCTATATAATGCCATTTTTTTGAAAACCGGGTGCCAAAATATGGCTCTTATCCACAAGCGCTGCTTCGCACCCGCAGAGAGCCGCAAAAACACGTAAAAATTAAATCCCGAGAGCTTGTCCCGGGATCATTTTTGTTTTATTTTTCTTTAAAAGAGCTCTAAACCCTGCCTTGCTATTGCGAGGACGGGGAAATAGTTGAATTTACATAAGCCGGGTTGGCATAAACCGCACCAAGCACTTCAGGATTCACGAAAAACGCGTGAACATTCGCCTGCCCATCCGAGGTATTGGCAGCCATGGCTGCGCTTGCCGAATTTGAAGGAATTCCCAAATAAGCCAAAGCCGGAACCTTAACCGCCTCAAACGCCGTTTGCACGCTCCAGACGAAATTTTGCCCGATTACAGCAGTGTCTTGTGCAAGCGGTTCGGAAATATTTTGTAAAGCAAAAGGGGTTGGGATCGGTTTCGCCGCTCCGTTAAAAGTTGCCCCGGAATATGAAACCACAAAAAGGAATCCCATATTCAGGACAACAAAAGACAGTAAAGGAAGAACTATATAATGTTCTTTAGTCATGTTATTAAATTTTGTTTTGTTTTTGTTTCTTGCCTTTTTCTTGCCAGATCTGGTGCAAACAAAAGGCGCCTGCGTTTCGAATCGACCTTCGGTTTCGAATGCATTTAAATTATAGCAGAAATTTTCTTTTTTGTAAATGGCGCAAATTCTAATCTAAAGTGCAACCTGATAGAAAAATAAAATGGCGGCAAAGAATTTATTCCTTGCCGCCGATGTGTTCCAAATTTTTTCGAGATCTAATTTCTTTTCCGAGATCAGGCCTACTCGATTCCCAATGCTATCCCAATGTTGGGACCAAAAATCTTATAATGCAAACTATGAGCGTAAGCAATGCCAAGGTGCGCACGCCGGAATGCCTTGCTTTATAAAGCGCAACTAATGCCAAAATGAAAGCAATCAATATGACAGCGCTGTTAAATCCGGACGATGCCACAAACTGATACGAAGGCGCGGAGGTATCAAAACTCGGATTAAATGCAAGAATGCGAACCAGGATGCCTGGCAAAAGAACCACCACCAATGATAAAATCGCCGAGATCCAATCCCAATCCCATTTCTTAAATGTCGGGAACGCTCCTTTGCTTTCCGAGCGCTCGCTTGCTTGCTGGTTTTCCATTTGTTGATTTTCCATTCAATTAAAAATTAATTAATAATTATTTCATTTTTTTGCGGATAAAAGCGGGGATATCCAATTCGTCGTTTTCAGGAACCGCGGACGAAGAATCGTCCGAACCGCCGTTATCATCCGCGAACGCGGAGAAAAGCGGCTTTCTTGGCTTTTTCATGTCAGGCAAAACAGAGTTTGATTGCTTCGGCTGGTGCGCCGGCATCGCGGGCTTTGGCGTTGCCGCTGCCGGCTGTTCGAATTTTTCTTCGCGCTTTATATCATCCATGCGCTTATTAAAATCCCGCATGTCATTGCGCATGTCAGTGCGCGCTTCGGTGCGCGCCTCGCCATGCACATCGCGCCCAAACGAATGCCCGCCGTAAAACGAACCGTTATTTTCTTCCAGTTCCACGGAACGGATGCTGCTCATTTTCCTTTGCATCTCGTCAAAACCTGTTGCAATAACAGTAACCTTTATCTTATCACCCATACTTTCATCAATTACAGAACCCCACTTAATCTTGGCTTCCGGATCAACGCTCTTGGTGATTATTTTGGCTGCCTCGTCAATTTCAAACATGCTCAAGTCCTTGCCGCCTGTGACATTAAAGAGCACGCCTTTGGCGCCGTCGATTGCCAATTCCAACAAAGGCGAATTAATTGCCGCTTTGGCGGCTTCTGCCGCGCGATTATCTCCTTCGGCTATGCCAATGCCCATTAAGGCGGTTCCGGCATTTTGGGTAATTGTGCGCACATCGGCAAAATCCGCATTCACAATGCCATGGGTGGTAATCAAATCGGAAATGCCCTGTATGCCGTGCCGCAAGACCTCGTCAACGGTTTTAAAAGCATCAATCAGAGAAGTTTTCTTATCAATTATCTGCAGGATTCTGTCATTGGAAATGCTGATAATGGCATCGACTTTATCTTTCAAATTAGCGTAGCCCTCTTCGGCAACGTCTTTTCTTTTCATGCCTTCAAAAGTAAACGGCTTGGTAACCACTGCCACGGTAAGAATGCCTTTGCT
>JAJZOG010000018.1 GCA_021811585.1 bacterium | reverse complement strand
GAGCAATATCCCGAGATGGGCTACCAAAGTTACATTAGCAAATAATATTTATGAAAAAATCTTTACATAATCCGGAATTGAATGAGCCATTTCCGGAATCAAAAGAACAATTTAAGAAAATTGTTTGCCGGGCAATCTTATTAAAAGGCGGGCGAGTTTTAATCGGCAGAAGGGTCAGAGGCGGCGGGAAAGGCAAATGGGTATTGGTTGGCGGTAAGCTGGATGAAGGCGAAACACCGGAGCAAGCGGTTTCGCGTGAAGTTAAGGAAGAATTGGGTGTGGATTTTACGCCAGAATTGGTTGAAATACTTAAAGATCAAATTTCTCCGGATAGGGCTGCCAACGAACAATATCCGTGGGATGTATATATTTATGCCGGAAACTTTGAGGGCGAACCGCATTTTAAGACCGAAGAAATTTCCGAGATTGATTATATTGATGCAAAAAATATCGATAATTACGATTTGGCTTTCAATCACAAACAAATTTTAAAAAAATTTTTCGATTTAAGAAATCTTTCATGATTTAAGGCGGGCGCCATCCTGGTTCGAGATGACCTGATAATTATTGGATAATCTAACGCAACGGCGAATGAAAGAATTTTTCACGCCATCCGGAATTTATTACCGCATAAGCGGCCCGGGACCGCAGGCGCAAAAAACAACGCTTGTGTTTGTGCACGGCCTCACGGGCTCGGCTTCTTCGTGGGCAGAATATGAAAAAGCCCTCTCAAAAAATTTCAATATTTTAAATTTGGATTTGCGCGGGCACGGGAAATCCAAACGCTTTAAAAAATTCGGCGAATACGCCATCGTGAATTTCGCGGAAGATATTTTTGAAATTACAAGCGGCTTGGGCGTAAAAAATTTTGTTTTGATCAGCCACTCGTTCGGCACGCTCGCGGCGCTGGAATTTTTGCTTCGGCACAAAGGCATGGCGCGGTCCGCTGTTTTTCTAAGCCCGAATTTTAGCGCCGACGATGCGCCTACGGCAAAAATGGCCGGGATGGCGGTGAAAGCCGCTGCAAAAATCGCCGCGATTTTGCCTGCGCGGACAAAATCCGGGCGGCACATTGATTATTCCAAATTCCCGAACGCAAGCGATTGGGACATGAAGCTTAATATCGCCGATATCGGCAACACCGGATTGCGGACGTATTTTTTCTGCCTCAGGCATATTTATGAAACCGATTGCGCCGATAAATGGAGCCGCATCGACATTCCCACACTAATTATTCACGGCAAAAAAGATACCGTAATTCCTGCGCGGCACGCAAGCGGCATGGCCAAAAAAATTCCGCAATGCGAACTTGTTTTCATGGAAAACGGCAATCACCTTTTTGTGATAAATGAAGCTCGCGAAACGATCAAAATTTTAGAAAAATTTTTGGACGCACAAGCGTGAGAACAGGATCTTAATCGCGGATTAAATCATCTCCGAAGAAAGTGGAAAAATGATTCGATGGCTTAAATAAGCCAATCTTAATCCACGACGCTTCTGTTGCCAAACCATAAAAAGTTATATAATAAACATAGGAGAAACTAAAACAAAATAAGCCCGAAAGGGGGTGAAAAAATTGAAAACACTACATGTAATTGCCTTTATTTTACTGATAATCGGCGGATTGAACTTGGGAATTGTGGGCGTCTCTCACTATGACGTTTTGTCACACATTTTCGGCACAGGCGCGGTCCTAAGCGTAATTTATATATTAATCGGATTGTCCGCCCTTTGGGAACTCTTCAGGCACCCGAGCCACTGCAAAGTTTGCAAAAACCAGCAGTCGTCAGGATCAGCCACAATGTAAATTTTGGAAGAAAAATCCAAAATTTCCAAAATTAGAATTGAAAAGTGCGTACCAGTTCAACCTGATACGCACTTTTTTTCGTGAAGGAGCTAGGAGCCGCTCTCTTTTGCTTTCATAAATCCTCCTCAAAAATTCAACTTTTAATTATACTGTTTTTTATTCATTTAGTCAATAATTTTCCCTTGCTCTTAATTTTTAGCGATCATATTAAATTAATATTTTCAGGTTGGGGGTTTAGGTTAGGGGTTTGGGTTGGGGGTTTGGGTTGGACCCATATTGCTTTACTGAAACAAATTTGCCAAAATTACGTTATCTATTACGTTATCTATGTTGAAAAACACAATGCAAATACAAGAGCTTGTCCAAAAGGCAAAAGGCGGGGACCAGGGCGCTTTTGGGGAGATATATGACCTTTTCGCGGATAAAATTTTCCGGTTCATCAAAATAAAAGTTCATGACCAGCAAACGGCAGAAGATATCCTCCAAGAAAGTTTTATAAAGGCCTGGCGCGCTTTGAAAAATTTGAAGATGGAAAATCTGAATTTTTCAGCATGGCTTTACGCCATTGCGCGCAACACCATAAATGATTTTTACCGCAAGCAATACAGGATGCCCGAAATGGAAGAATTGGAAGAAACCACGGCCATTGCCGCGGGCGCCACTGTGAACGGGGCGGAAGTGGAAATAGACCACAAATTTCTGGCACAAGAAATGGGCAAATGCTTTGATAAGCTTCCGGCGCAATACAAAGAAATTTTAGAGATGCGCTTTATACAGGATTTCACGACAGACGAAACAGCTTCGATTTTGGGAAAAACAAATCTTTCCGTGCGGCTTTCCCAACACCGCGCTTTAAAAAAATTGAAAGATATAATGGAGAATGATTATGATTTTTAGCATCAAGAAATTTAAAAAAGAGATTTCGGCACTGCAGTCAATTAAAAACGGCGAGCCGCTGCTGCATCCCTTGCGCAAGATTCAAATCAAGCAGGCGCTGCTTTCGCGCATAAATACGGAAGAGCGCGCGGCAAATCAGCTTGCCTCTGCTTCTGCTTCAGAAACAAACCTCCCTGCCTGGCGTTATATACGGCAGGAAAGGAGAAATAAAATGATTAAATACATAGCATCAACAATTCTGGGGCTTTCGCTTATTGGCGGAACGGCGTTTGCCTCCACTGCCGCAAAGCCCGGAGACGCATTGTTCCCGGTTAAAAAAGCTGCGGAAAACGTAGAAATGCACCTGGCTTTCTCTGAACAAGCCAAAGCCGCGCTGGCAACCAAATTCGCCGAAGAGCGCGCCCATGAGCTTGATGAACTTTCTGCCCAAGCAAATACCGGCTCCGGCGCGGGCACAAATGCGAATGCGAATGCGGGATCAAATACAAGCACGCAGGCGCAAACGCAAACAGACCAAAATATTGTCCAGGCAAGAAATGAACTTTCAAATGCCATAAACGTTCTCACAGGAGTGGAAGCGAAATTAAAAGCCAAGGGCAACGGCAATAGTGCAGCCGCGATCGAGAATGTCATCACCAAACTCAAGGCAAAAGAGCAAACAAACGAATCAGAGATAAAAATCAACGGCGATGAAAACACGGAAAGCGGCAATAATGAGCAAGAAAATTCAAATTCGTCGGATGCAACAGACACATCCAATACTTCAAACACATCCAACACCTCAAACACATCCAACACTTCGGACACATCCGCAAACGCAAACTCAAATAATTCCGCAACCGTAAATGTTTCAATCCCAAATTCAAACGCATTGATTCACGCAAATTCCCACGCCAATTTACAAGAACAAGAAAAAGCAAGCGGCTCAGACCAGTAGGCCTCGGCGCAGATCACGCCACATCAGCTGGCCATGCACACAAAATTAAAATCACCTTCTTGAAAAAGAGGGTGATTTTAATTTTACCTGATTTTATTTTTGTTCCGCAGAAGCCATCCCGAGCTTATCGTGACAAAAGTTTTCATTTGCCTAAAATTCGGATATAATAAACGCATGCAAAAGCACAAGGACCACAAAGAGCATTTCAGATCCGAACGCGAACGCATTGGCAACCTCTCCCAAATCAGAGAATTTATTTTTGGCGCACAAGACGGCCTGCTGGTTCCTCTTGGCGTTGTTTCCGGCGTTGCCGGGGCCTTCCTCAACAACCACATTGTTCTGGTTGCGGGAATCGCCGAAGGCCTTGCCGGCGCTTTTTCCATGGCCACCGGCGCGTATCTGGCTTCCCAGGCAGAAGGCCAAGTGCACGAGCACGAAATTAAGCGCGAGCGCAAAGAAATCGAAGATGATTTTGAACATGAAAAAACGGAAATGGCGGCGCTTTTCGAACACGAGGGTTTGCCGCGCGAAAACGCCTTGGCAATAGTGGAAAATTTGGCGAAAAATGAAAATTCGTTTTTCGCAACAATGGTTCAAAAAGAATTGGGCCTTGATCCCAACCCTTTTGGCACGCCATTGCGCGATGCTTTTTTCGTCGGGCTTTCATATCTATTTAACGCGGCAATACCGCTGCTCCCATATTTTTTTGTTCCCGTGCGCACTGCGATCTATTATTCTATGGGCCTAACCCTTATTGCGCTTTTTGGCATCGGCGCTTTAAAAGCGCGCTTTGCAAATTTAAATTATATTAAAAGCGGCCTGCAGGTTTTGGCTGTAGGCGCATTTTCCGGCTTGGGAGGATATTTGCTTGGAACCGTTTTGCCGCGGATATTGCACATACATTAATTCAGAATGAGCGTTCGCTCTTTAATACAGTTGCACAAATAATGCATATTTACTAAACTATCATTGTCCATAATCTAACAAGGAGGTTACGCGCGATGCGTCAACCACAGAGACATTCCAAAAAGAGATTTGCCAAAGCAAAAACTTCTCCTCCGATTTCGGCCAGAGAAATAAAAAAAGAAATCACCGCCTACACGAACAGACGCGGAATGGTTCAAAGTCCAGTCCTGGACACAATTATCGAATCAACCACGAGAGCCAGTGCGCAAGTTTATAAGCGACTTGACGCCAGGGGATTTCCACCCAGGCATCCTCAACCCTCGCGTCACGACTGAGACAAAATTCTGACTAAAAACGAATTGTCCGAATAAGACCAGCACAGATAGCATCTATGCTTTTTTTTAAAATAACTCTCTAAACTCCCGCCTACCATCTACCAACTACCATCTACTAACTATTAACTACCAACTACTAACTACCACCTCCCGCCTACTTTTCCGCGCTTCTGAAAACAATAAACTTAAATCCGGAGAAATCCCAAAACATTACTATTAATGTTGCGATAACATTGGCGATGTTCAGCCATAATTGCGGGCTGATGTTGGCGCCGTGGTGGATTTTATTGACAACCAAATATACAACCCCGATATTTATAATTGAACCGATAAAAGTGATCACAAAAAACTGCAAGAATTCCGCGGGCGTACGCTGGTTATTGTTTTTAAAAGACCAGTGCGAATTCCAAATGTAGCTGTTTGTGGTGGCTGCGAAAAATGCCACTGCCGCGAAAATCGCCGGCAATAAGCCGGTGTCAATACCTGAAGCAAAAGACAAAAAATTCAAAACGCCGAAATTGATCGCGGTGTTGGAAATACCGATGAGCGCGAATTTTGAAAATTGCCACAAAACCGCGATTCGCGAGAAAAGAAGGCGGGTGATAAACAACCCGATGACAGCCAAAACAGGAAAAGCAAAAAAGGTGAGCCAATAAATATAAACGCTAATATGATGCTGTTTGGCAAGATTCATTTCGGTTGGGATAAGGAAAAGGCCGATAATGAATCCTAAAATTACCGCATATTCGTAATCGCGGGCCCTTGGCGCCTGCAAAGGACGCTGAATTGCGGCTTGTGCTTGTGCATTGTTTGGCATAATTTTTTGTTTAATTTTATTTTAATTATTTTTTAATTTTGGCTTTGATTTCCGCTGGCAGGAACTGTTAACAAATAGTTCGCGGGCGCAAAATCTTTTACCGGCACGTTTACCGTCGCGTTTACTTGCGCGTTCGCAGGCATTTTTATGGGTTCATTTGCCGTCGCGTTTACTTGCGTTTTTATGGGTGTGCTCACCGTCGTGCTCGCCGCCGCATTTACAGGCGCTTTTGTTGGCCCCACGCTGATTCCATTCACTTCATCATATATATACGAATGAACATCATTCCAATCATCCATCCCTGCTTGGGGAATTAAAATCCATTGGCCGTCAGAAGACCAGCTTGAAACAAGCAGGGCCTGATCTGTCAGCCCCACGCGCTTTGCGCCGCTAAAATCAACCTTTGGCAAATAATCCGATAAATCCTTTATATCGGCAAGCGAAAGATCGGTTTGAAAATGCCCCTGAACATCATCCATTAAATTAAAAATCCTCGGAAGCATGCCCAAATTCAGCGCCTTCTGTTCTATTGCTGCCATCAATTTTTGCTGGCGCTTGGAACGCGCAAAATCAGAACCTTCTATTCCCGCGGCATGCCTGGAACGGGCGTATTCCAGAGCGCGCTCGCCATCCATATATTGCAAACCCGCATCAAAATGCACTACTTTATAGCGGCAATCGGTTGGCGTATTGTCCGGTGCGTCACACCAGGCGCCGTCCGCGTTTTGATCGCTGACCGGATAAGAATAATCTGTAAACGCATTTTCAACATTCACTTCCACGCCGCCCAAAGTATCGACTATTTTTTGGAAGCCGTCGAAATCCATGGAAACATAATAATTTATGGGCAGGCCCGTAACTTCGGAGACAACGTATTTGGACATGTTGCCGCCGCCCTGCTGGCCGTCAAATTGCGGCAGTTTATAAGGATAGTGCGCCTGATCCATGCCCAATTCATAAGCAGCGTTTATTTTCCAATAACTGCCGTCATACCCTTTGGTTGGAATTTTTATCCAAATGTCGCGCGGCACTGAAATAAAGGCCGCTTGGTTTGTGGCGAAATCTACGTGCACGACAACAATGGAATCCGTGAGATATGCGCCGCTGTGGCCATTGCCGCCATACCCGAGCAAGAGCACATTTATGCTTTGCTTGTTTCGGATTGCCCGGGCAATGCCCGACATATCCAAATTTTTAAGGACGTGAATATGATTCCCGAGCACAGAGCCGATGTCGTTTGAAACCGATTGGTAAAATCCTGTTTGCGAAAGTGAAACCGATTTGGCGAAATTTACAAAGCGCGCGCCTATTATCGTGCCGGCAAGCAGGACGAAAATCGTGAAAGGAACGAGGACATAGGCAATTTTAAATTTAAAAATGCGCGGGCGCTTTGGCTGGCTTGGCTCTGCTAAAACAGCTTTCGGGGAAGCGGCTTCCGATGGAGTTGCTTCCGGCAAACCTGATTTTTTCGCATCAAAAGGCGCGGGCAAAGATAATGCAGCGTAGTCCGCCTGAAGCTGTTTGCCGCGCTCGGAATTTAAAAAATTTTCAGCGCTTAAATTTTCAGCGCTTAGATTCTCGCTGCTTAAAAAAGCGTGCGCGCCGCGTTCACGATCATGTTCGCCGCCATGTTCGCCGCGCTTTGGAACCTTTTGGATATCAAGACCTTTCATAAACCATATTATCGCACAAAGCAATAAAATATTCAACGCGCTTATGCCCTCTCAAAAAAAATACACTTTGGATTGGAATTTAAAAATAAATTTCGGGCGAGGATGCGCTCTAGCTTGGAATTTAAAAAATCGTCTTGAAAGTTATTCTTTTTTCTTTTTTCCGCGCATTGGCCGCAGCCGCATCGCGCCAACTTTTCCGCCATCCAATGTCTGCGGATAAACAAATTTGTGGAAACGGCTGCGCGGCTTAACGTCATAAATAAATTCCAGATCACGCTCGTCATTTCCTTTTTCTTTGCGCCTTTTTTTTTGGACAGGCATTAAATGGATAGGCATTGTAAAAAATTAATTAAATTAATATTCGGCAGGCACGGGCATTTTATCAACGCAGCAATAAACAGTCATCGTATGGTTAATACAACCTCACGCGCATACCCCAAGCTCCAAAAATAAAAAAAGAGAGCCGGATCGAAAACATCGAAACGCTCTCTTAGGAGGCGCATGCGCCGCGCAAAGCGGCATGCAACCCATAATATTTATTTAGGAGGCCTCCGCCTGAAGCGGATTTTTTTATCGGAAAGTCGGCGGAAAGTGGCTTCCATGGCCCGCGGAAAATCCTTCTGCGAGCCAGCCACTGCACATGCAACATATACCGAGAAATTTAACTGTCCGCGCCTTGGCCTCTTTTTGGTACGGAAAGTTATTTCCCTGGTATATTTTAAATTCTCAATTCGCCGTTCAATACTTTGAGGGGTCTCTCCCTCATTCACAGGTAGGGAACAAATAAGGATAAACTCATCCCCTCCCCATCTAAACACCCAATCAGTGCCACGCTCGCCTTCGCGGTGGTGCTCCTTGCCGGTTCTTATTGAACCTTCCAGCACCTCTTTTGTTATCCTGAGATATTCATCCCCGTTTTCATATCCGAAAATTGTGTTTATGCCGTGCAGGTTGCGAACGTCCACGGCAACAATCAACAGCGGATATGTAAATGCGCCGGCCATGCGCATGAGCTCGAGCATCTCCCGCTTCCACGCATTTGTTACAAAATCACTGACACAGAACAATGTCAACCTCCAAAGATCTTCTTCGTTTTTTATGTAAGACCTAAAAAGGGATCTAAAGGTTTGTAATTTTACAAAATCTCTAACGGATTTTGCAAAATCGGGCTCAATAACCCCCTTTGCTTCCTCCATTTTTTCCTCCTTATGCCCGTCCGAAAGTCAGGTTTGAAGTGCAACACTAAACGGCGTTAGACTTTTGGTATGACATCAAAAAAAATACGCGCACCTTTCCCAAGGTGAGCGCGATGAAATTAAAATTCT